>QQVM01000005.1 GCA_003389385.1 Bacteroidota bacterium | reverse complement strand
GGATGAGTGGGATTACTGGGATATTGTCTGAACTGGGATTTATTGGATGAGTGGGATTACTGGGATATTGTCTGAACTGGGATTTATTGGATGAGTGGGATTACTGGGATATTGTCTGAACTGGGATTTATTGGATGAGTGGGATTACTGGGATATTGTCTGAACTGGGATTTATTGGATGAGTGGGATTACTGGGATATTGTCTGAACTGGGATGTATTGGATGAGTGGGATTACTGGGATATTGTCTGAACTGGGATTTATTGGATGATTTGGATTTTGGGGATTGACTGGATTTTATTATCGTCTTCGAAAAATATTACATTCTTGGCAATTTGCTATTCATTGATTGACGGGCCTGCCTCAAGTTCATCCCGCAGGGATCCTGTGAGAGACCCGTACTGCTCCTTGCTACGAAGTCATCCCATAGGTACCTTGTGGGTGAAAAGGCATAGTGGGGGGGTCAGTTCTTCCTGCAAGTTGATTACTTCACGGTTCTTCGAGTGCTATTACACACAAGTTCCCTGCTGGATGACTCCGTAGCTGAGTGGTTGAGTGAAGAAGCTCTTAGCGTTCATTCACTCCATAGACCAGCTCGGCCTGGAAGTGGTGATCGCCGACACCAAGGCGGTCGGCGGTTTCTTTTGAAACTTTGATGATCAAACCTGAATCGTAATCGGATTCTGACATTTTACCAACCACTTTTACAAAAACAGTTTTATTATTGAGCAGGTTGGTCATCTTGATGATTGTCCCTGTTGGAGCGCTGGGATGTAAAGCGTAATACTTATTGTGATTTTGATCATCTTCTGTAATTCTTGCGGCAGTTCCCTTCTCGCTGATCTCTTTTCGTCCGTTTGCGAAAGTATACTTCTTTACTTCCCTCCTTTCAGGGCTGAATGAGTTTTCATCACCTGCGGTTTTGATCATTACAGTTTCGCTATTGTTTTCAGAAGCAGATTTAACTTCCGCATCAGGATGAGTCTCCATCGCATTTACTGATTTGGCTGCTTCGGATTTTTTCACTGCAGCAGCAGCGTCTGTTTCTTGAATTTCTTTCACTTCAGTTTTTACCGCAGCTGTTTCCACTTTTTCGACTGCAGGTTTTTCCTTTACCTGTTCAGGATTGGAGATGACTTCCTTTTTTATATCCGGCTCCACAACAGGCTTTTTATTTTCCGTTAACGATTGAATTCCTTCCTGAAATGCAACTATCAAAGACTGGCCCACACTGATTGTATTTGTGCTGAGGCTGTTCCAGGCTTTGATCTGATCCACGCTCACATCATATTTCCTGGAAATGCTAAAGAGAGTTTCCCCGCTCGCAACGGTATGCAGTTTTTTTTGTGCAGTCGCCTTGGGAGAAGCGGAGATTTCATTTTTAACTTCCTGCTTTATTTCCTTTTTAGTTTCATCCGTATAGTTTTTCTGGAAACGCGGATCATTGAGCTTGGCTTTTCCCGGTACAAGCAGGACATCACCTACATGCAACTGATCCGATCTGTCTTTGTTTGCCATTCGCAGTTCAGCGTATGAGATTCCGTATTTCCTGGCAATTCCATACCAGCCTTCGCCTGCCTCTACCTCATGACGAATAAACTGTTCGTTTCCTATTGTTGTGACTCCGATTGAATCAGGAGGCATGATTGCTTCAGTATTTGAAAAAACAGTGAATGCAATCGTTATGATAAGAAAGAGTTTTTTCATTTCAATTCTTTTACCTTAAGTGTAAAGTTACGCTTTATTTCAAATTGATGAATCCGTCCAATGTTCTCCATTTGATTCTCAATTTGGTTATTGAATGAGTGAAGCCGTTTTGTTTTTTCTGATGAGAGCCATTCCAAGGTAGGTAAGAAATCCGTTCAGGATAAGCAATTCAAAACCGAACTTGTATCCACCAAACCATGCGATGGAATTATCATTAATGATGTAACATGCTATGGGAGACAAAATGCATACCAATGGCACAAACTTGTCAAAGACAGGAGCCTTGCTGAACAATCCGTATGCGAATAAGCCAAGCAATGGACCGTATGTATAGCCAGCCACAGTGAACAGCTTATTAATCACCGCATCATCATTTATCAGCCTGAATAACACGATAACCAGGAGCAACAATACCGCAAAGCCGACGTGTACTATGTATCTTATGCGTGTTTTAAATTTTTCAGACCACTCCTTTTTCTTTATGCCCAGAAAGTCGATGCAGAATGATGCTGTGAGTGCAGTCAAGGCTCCATCAGCACTTGGATATGCCGCCGAGATCAGTCCGATAATGAAAAATACAGCAGACACGACACCCAGATGATTCAGCGCAATTTCAGGGAAAAGATCATCGGAAGTTCTGGCAGGTAAAGGCACACCCTTCATTTCCGAATAAGCATAAAGCATTACACCGAGTGAAAGGAAAATGAAATTGATAAATACCAAGACAACTGAAAAGCTGAACATATTTTTTTGTGAATCTTTCAATGTCTTCACGCTGATGTTTTTCTGCATCATTTCCTGGTCGAGTCCTGTCATTGCGATGGCGATGAACATTCCGCCAAAGAAATGCTTCAGGTAAAATGATTTTTCTTGCCAATTGGAATTGACTACCTGAGAATACTTACCGCTGAAAATCTCATTCATGACATCCGAAAAGGAGAAATTCAACTCCTTAGCAATCAGAATCACGGAGAGCACCACTGCCAGCAGCATGAAAGTTGTCTGGATGGTATCAGTCCACACAATTGTTTTCACACCTCCTTTGTAGGTGTACAGTAATATCAGCAAGAGAAAAATGGTTACTGTTACGTAAAAAGGAACATTCCAGGCATCAAACACAAATGTTTGCAGCACATTGATTACAATGTACAAGCGGAAGGAAGCTCCTATGGTTCTTGAGAGGAGAAAATAAAATGCTCCAGTCTTGTGGCTCCAGAATCCGAAACGGCTTTCAAGAAAAGTGTAAATGGTTGTGAGGTTCATCCTGTAATACAGTGGCAGCAGGATCAAAGCAATTGCCGCATATCCAAACAGGTAACCAAACACCACCATCATATAGGAAAACTGGGTACTTCCCACCCAGCCAGGTACTGACATGAAGGTAACACCGGAAAGCGAGGCGCCAATCATTCCGTATGCGACAACATACCATGTGGAAGCCCTGTTTCCTATAAAGTAAGTTTCATTGTCAGCATTCCGGCTTGTCCACCAGACAACTACAAAGAGAAGGGCGGAATAAAGCGCCACGCAGGTGAGAATGAGTGCGGGAGACATAGTTCTTTCTTGTGTTTAATCCGTGAAGTAAGTAATTTCGCATGCTTCAGGGCTGTTCAAAGACCTGAATTATCAACAAGCAATTGAGCACTTTTTCATCGCGCATTCTTGAAGAAACCGTAAATGCATTTTCCAGACTTCCCGGAATTGGCAAGAGATCCGCTTTGCGTCTTGTGCTGCACCTTTTGAAGAGCAATCCTGAAGAAGCCGGACGACTGGGCTCTCTTCTAGCACGACTAAGAAGTGAAATCCGGTATTGCAAAGTCTGCAACAACATCTGCGAAGCAGAAGTTTGCCAGATTTGTTCAGGGACGGGAAGGGATCATTCTGTGCTTTGCATTGTGGAAGATATCAGGGATGTAATTGCCATTGAAAATACGGAGCAATATAAAGGACTGTATCACGTTCTGGGTGGACTCATCTCTCCAATGGATGGTATCGGTCCGGAGGAGCTGAATATTTCCGGACTGATTGAAAGAGTTCGTGCTTCATCTTTCACTGAAATTATTCTGGCCCTGAGCACAACCATGGAAGGCGACACAACATCATTTTATCTGGTGAAAAAACTCAAGCTGGCAAGTGATACTGAATTCAATATTTCCACCATTGCAAGAGGAATATCAGTCGGAGACGAACTTGAATATGCAGATGAAGTTACACTCGGCAGGTCCATTCTGCACCGTGTACCTTATGAAGGATCTTCAGTACAGGGAAAAAATAAGCCAATGCCATGAAAGCATCTTTCTGAATGTCTGAATTTTTTAGTTTTTTTGCCCATACTTAAACGGCCTGTGAAGCTATCGATTGTCATTGTCAACTATAACGTCAAGTATTTCCTTGAGCAATGTCTGCATTCAGTAAAAAATGCGACAAAGGAAATTGCTGCTGAAGTGTTTGTTGTCGATAATAATTCTGTGGATGGTTCAGTGGAGATGCTGAAGCAGAAATTTCCTTCAGTAATCCTCATCAGAAATGAAGACAACAAAGGCTTTTCCAAGGCCAACAATCAGGCTATAGAAATTGCAAAAGGAGAATATATCCTTTTGTTGAATCCGGATACTGTTGTTGAAGAAGATACATTTACAAAAGTGATCGCCTTCATGGATTCGCATCCGGATGCAGGGGGGCTTGGGGTAAAGATGATTGACGGATCAGGAAAATTTCTTCCGGAATCCAAAAGAGGGCTCCCGACTCCTTTTGTTGCATTTTCAAAAATGTCTGGTCTTTCCGTTCTTTTTCCAAAGTCCAGAAGTTTCGGGCGTTATCATCTTGGATATCTTGATGAAAATGAGGTACATGAAGTAGATGTACTCGCAGGAGCATTTATGCTCTTGAGAAAGAGTACGCTCGAAAAGACCGGATATCTCGATGAAGATTTTTTCATGTATGGAGAAGACATTGACTTGTCATACAGAATAACCAAGGCAGGTTATAAAAACTATTATTTTCCTGACACTAGAATCATCCATTACAAAGGAGAATCCACGAAGAAGAGTTCGGTGAATTATGTCTTCGTGTTTTACAATGCAATGGTGATTTTCGCACGCAAGCATTTCTCAAAGAGACATGCTTCGACATTTTCTTTCCTTATCAAAATTGCAATCTACTTAAGGGCAGGTGCGGCGATTGCCAGCAGGTTTTTTCGCAAGATGCTCTTTCCGGTCTTTGATTTCGCCCTGATATTTTTCGGTATTTCTTATCTGAAAGATTACTGGGGGGAAAATCTTGGAGTGAATTATCCGGAAGAATTCATGATGATAGCCGTGCCAGTCTATATTTTAATCTGGCTGGTCTCAGTCTTTTTCAGTGGTGGTTATGACAAACCGGTACGATTTTCGAAAATAGTCAGAGGTATCATCAGCGGCACTATACTCATCCTGGTCATTTACGCCCTATTGCCAGAAAACTTCAGGTTTTCACGCGCATTGATTTTTCTCGGTGCCACCTGGGCTGTGATCGCAATGATTGGAATTCGTTTGCTCGCTTCACTCCTCTTCAGAAAATCATTTTCCATCGGAGAAACAGTTCGAAAGCGCTTGCTCATCGTGGGAAATGAAGATGAGGGCGCCAGAGTTTTATCTTTACTCAAACTGTCAGACACATCACACAATTTCATCGGCTTTGTAAGACCTGAGGATCAGGAAAATATCAGTCAGACGAGAAGTCATTCCGAGTTTGAAAAATTCGAGCTGGGCAGCGTAAGAAAATTAAGAGAAATTATTAGGGTATATTCCATCGATGAAGTGATATTTTGTGGCAAAGACATCAGCTCAAATCAGATAATGAATTTCATGTCTTTCAGTCCTAATCGCGAGCTTGAATATAAAATTGCGCCTCCTGAGAGTTTGTTCATCATCGGTTCCAGTTCCGTCGACAATCCCGGGGAATTGTATGTGATAGATATCAACAGCATTGCCAAGCCTGTGAACAAGAGAAACAAGCGCTTGCTTGATATAGCTGCTTCAATGATAATCATGATGTTTTCACCTGTTCTGGTTTTTCTGATTCAACGTCCGAGCGGACTTTTTCGCAATTTGATGGATGTGCTCATGGCAAGAAAAACATGGGTTGGATATTCAGCATCTGGTTTGAGCCTGTCAGGACTACCTAAAATTAAACCCGGAGTGCTGAATCCTTCGGATACAATGAAGATAGAACTGGAATCTGAGACTGTTTCAAGGTTAAATTCCTTGTATGCAAAAGATTATAGTGTTTATACTGATATTTCAATTCTTTACCGCGGCTGGAGAAATTTAGGCAGGTAAATCAGAAATTCATAAATTTGTCCGTATTCTGCCAAGCGCAGCATCATTAATTTAAAAAGAAAATATGATCAACCTGGTCATGCCCAAAATGGGTGAAAGTGTGGCTGAAGCTACCATTCTGAAATGGCTGAAGAAAGAAGGAGATGTCATTGAGGCTGATGAAGCGGTTTTAGAAATTGCTACAGATAAAGTAGACTCCGAAGTTCCATCCCCAGCCGGCGGAATTTTACATAAAAGACTATTTGAAGAAGGTCAGGTTGTAAAGGTTGGTGAAGTGATTGCACACATCCAGGCTGAAGGAGAAGAAAAACCCAAGACTGCTGCGCCTGCAGCAAGTCAAACCAAAGTTTCTGAAAGCGGTAACGGATCTGTTAGCAAGAGTGTTCCCGTTCCCACATCTGCAGCCTCTGTGAAAACCAGCGTGGAAGATGTTCCACGACTTTCAGCTTCAGGGAGATTCTATTCTCCTCTTGTGAGAAGCATCGCGAAAGAAGAAGGAATCAGTGTCGAAGAGCTTGACAGCATCAATGGAAGCGGTCTCAATAACCGTCTCACAAAGCAAGACCTTCTCAAACATCTGGAGTCAGGCCAGAAAGGAATACAAAAACAAGTTAGTCCTGCGTCAGAACCGGCCAAAGCATCAGCTCCCTCTTACACCCCACCTTCCATCTCTGTTTCCGGAGGCACGGAGATCATTGAAATGGACAGAATGAGGAAACTCATTTCTGATCACATGGTGATGTCGAAGCATACTTCTCCTCATGTGACTTCTTTTGTTGAAGCAGATGTGACAAATTTGGTGAAGTGGAGAGATAAGGTGAAGAAGGAGTTTGAGAAGAAGGAAAATGAAAAAATCACATTCACTCCTTTGTTCATTGAAGCAGTTTGCCGAGCTATCAAGGATTTCCCGATGGTGAATGTTTCCACCGACGGAAATAAAATCTATAAAAAGAATTTTATCAATATAGGTATGGCCACTGCACTTCCGAGCGGCAACCTGATTGTGCCTGTGATAAAAAATGCAGATCACTTGAATCTGATCGGACTGACAAAAGCCGTGAACGATCTGGCCAACCGCGCCAGACAGAACAAACTCAAGCCGGATGAAATTCAGGACGGGACTTTCACACTTACAAATGTGGGAACTTTCGGAAATGTGATGGGAACTCCTATCATCAACCAGCCACAGGTTGCCATTCTGGCCGCCGGGGCTATCAGGAAAAAACCTGCAGTTGTTGAAACACCGGAGGGCGATGCCATTGCTATTCGTCACATGATGTTCTTATCACTTTCATACGACCATCGCGTGGTTGACGGAGCCCTGGGAGGAAGTTTCCTGAGAAGGATTGCGGATTATCTTGAGAACTTTGACATGAACCGTTCTTTCTGATTTTCAAATCGGATTTTTCGGAATATCTCTCTTACACATGAAACCATTATTCAACAGACAGGTTTTTTGTTTTACCCTGCTCTTCCTGTTGTATTCCTCAAGTCTTCATGCTCAAAGAGCCAAGGCAGGGCATACGCTTACGGAGGATGAAGCCAAGATGGTGAAGAAGGATGCGGGAACTATGTTTGCGGCTGGTAATTATAAAGGATCTCTCAAAGCGTATCTCGACCTCATTAAGACAGATCAGCAAAATCCTGAATACAATTACAGATTGGGATATTGTTATCTAAAGAGCAATTCAGACAAGACTGAAGCAGTGAAATATTTTTTAACAGCTGCAGAGCATAAGAGCGTAAAGCGAGATGTATACCTGTTTCTCGGAGTGGCTTACATGAATGCGGGAAAATGGGATGAGGCTGAAAGAGCATTCCAGGACTATGTTTCACAAGGTGGCGGAAAGCCTGTAAAAGATTTTCCTTCGGTGGAAAGACTGATTGAGAATTGCAGGAACGGGAAAATGCTAAGTGTCCAGCCTGTAAACGTAGAGTTTATCAATCCGGGTAAGAGTATTAACAGCCCCGACGATGAATTCAATCCTTACATTTCCGCAGATGGGAATACTCTTCTTTTCAGTGCGCGAAGAAAAGGTAATGCAGGTGGATTCATTCCGGAACTTGGGATCTACACATCGGATATTTTCTGGTCACAATGGAAAGATTCAATTTGGTCTAAGTCGAGAAGCCTGGGCGGACTGGTGAATGGGATTTGGGATGAAGAGATTGTAGGTATCAGCACGATGGCAGATAATGCTTTCATATATTTTGACAACGAAAGTTATTTCGCAGACCTCGGGTATTCTGTACTTAAAGGCAAGACCTGGCAGAAATATGTCATGCTTCCTGAGAATGTGAACTCGAAGCAGACAGAATCCTCTGCAAGTATTTCTCCTGACGGAAAAATGCTTATAGTTTCTTCTAACCGAAAAGACGGTAACGGAGGTTTTGATTTATATCATTATCTAAAGAATGATGCTGATCAATGGGAAGGGCCTCAGAATTTAGGTACAACAATTAATACAAAACTGGATGAAGTCGCGCCTTTTATCAGTGCAGACGGAAGAACACTGTATTTTGCATCACAAGGTCATAACTCAATGGGTGGTTATGATATTTTCAGATCTAAATGGAACAATCAATCGAAAGAATGGTCAGTCCCTGAAAATCTTGGATATCCAATCAACACTGCGGATGATGAAAGTTCTTTTTCAATCACTGGAACGGGAAAAACCGCATACATGAGCCGCTACCGCAATGACGGACTTGGAGAGAGAGATATCTGGCAGCTGAAACTCAAGAACAGTGAACGATTTCCGGAATATATACTTTTCACCGGCAACATCACTTCTACAAGCGGACTGCGTGTGGATATTAAATCCGCCACACTTGAGCAAAAGGAGAGTGGTGAAAAATGGATATTTAAACCGCAGTCAAATTTGGCTTCTGTAGTTTTCAGTGTGAATGCCGGTAACTACCGCTTGATCGTAGAAGGAAATAATTTCGAAACACTGGAGAAGGATTTGCTTTTCAGTGAACAGGAAAAAGGAACAGAGATAATTTTCAATCTGACGGTCAATACAGCCAGAAAAAATTAATATACATGAATCTCACATTAAAAAGGCCCCTTGTTGTTCTCGACCTTGAGACAACTGGAGTGAATGTCGGATCTGACAGGATCGTTGAAATTGCTTTGTTAAAGATTCACCCCAACGGAAGCAGAGAAAGTCGCAGCATGCGCCTGAATCCTACAATTCCTATTCCTGTCGAGTCAAGCAAAATCCATGGCATTTACGACAAGGATGTTCAGGACTGCCCCACATTCGCAGATGTTGCAGTAGATATACATACATTTATCGGTGCCTGTGACCTCGCAGGATATAATTCCAATAAGTTTGACATCCCGCTGCTGATTGAAGAGTTCACCCGCGTGAACATTAACTTTGATCTGGGAAGTATCAAGCTCATTGATGTCCAAAACATCTTTCACAAGATGGAACAGCGAACTTTGTCAGCGGCTTACAAGTTTTATTGCGACAAAAACCTTGACAATGCGCACAGCGCGGAAGCTGATGCCCTGGCGACCTTTGAGATACTCGTTTCTCAAATAGAACGATATCCTGACTTAAAAGGCGATGTAAATTTTTTATCACAGTTCAGCACAATCAGTAAAAATGTGGATCTGGCAGGCAGAATTGTTTTCAATGAAAGCGGCCAGGAGGTTTTCAATTTCGGGAAATACAAAGGACAGCCTGTATCAGATATTTTTCGCAAGGAGCCCTCCTACTACGACTGGATGATGAAAGGTGATTTTGCCAGCAATACAAAAACTGTAATCACCAACATCAAGCTGAAGGACTTCAACTCAAAGTAATATTTATCATTATACTTATAGTCAATGAAGATAATCTGCATTGGAAGAAACTATGCCGCACACGCCGGTGAGCTTAAGAATGAAATTCCTGATAAGCCTGTGTTTTTTTTAAAACCCGACACTGCTTTATTGCCCAATGGCAGGCCTTTTTACATTCCTGATTTCTCTTCTGATATACACTATGAAGTAGAATTGGTGTACAAGATTTCCAAGGAAGGAAAGAATATAGAAGAGTCCTTTGCGCACAGATATTATGATCAGCTGGGTCTAGGAATAGATTTCACTGCAAGAGATGTCCAGGATTACCAAAAATCAAAAGGATTGCCCTGGGAGCCTGCCAAAGCCTTTGACAATTCCGCTCCGGTAGGAATTTTTATCAATAAAGCGGATATGACTGCAGAAAAAGGCATCGAATTTAGTCTTACTAAAAATGGAGAGACCGTTCAAATAGGTAACTCTGAAATGATGTTGCATTCCATTGACAAGATCATTTCTTATGTTTCCGGATTCATCACCTTAAAAAAGGGAGACCTGATATTTACAGGCACTCCTGCCGGAGTCGGAAAAGTGAGCAAGGGAGACAGGCTTGAAGCTTTTCTGCAGGGTAAACTGAACCTGAAGGTCGAAATCCTCTGATTGCCTGGGGTGATTACTGCGAATCCAATTCACCGTCAGTATTGGTGGCACCAATGTCCATTGCATCAGCTTCTTCCATTCCGCTGATTGACTCTTTTGTCATGTTGACTTTCCACTTCCCATCGATTCTTTGCAGACTCAATCGTGACTCTGTATCCAGTCCTTCTTCTTTGTAGATAGCTGTGGCATTGTCACCGTCGAGTTTCACGTCGATTACATTGTACTTTGTAACAGTCTTGGTGGAATCGTGGACCATTTTGGAAAATCCTGCCATCATATCGAGCAGTTTGACAGTTTCTTCTGTGCCGTACTTTTTAGCCCCGTCAAAATCATAAGATCCAATTGCATCCAGGTATTTTTCAGCAACCACTTTTGGAGAATCACTGGAACCGCAGGAGGCAATAAAGAGTGCGGTAATAATCAAAGAAATTCGGCTGAGGATTTTCATTTTCAATTTCAGTTTAAGTATGAATGCGAATAAATTTTCCTGAAGCCTGAATTGAGCTGAATGTCATCACATGCCACATATCTGCTCCCGGAAACAGAGCTCAAAGTTATAAAATTCGGATCACCGGCAGCTTCATTAAATACTTTATAAATGAACTCTGTACAGTACATTTTATCATCCGTATCGAGATTGAATTCCAAATCAAACATCGGTTGGATTGAAACATAATGTTTAATTCTTCCTAGAAGAGTTTGTATTTGCTGCTCATTTAATCCGGCACGATAGATTGCGTAACTTCTGTTTTCAATCTCACTGCAATAGTGCCGGAGTTTTTCCTTTAAGATTCCTCTACCCTTTCCTGCCTCCATGTGGATTACAAAAACTTCCTGCCCTTCCAATACGGCAATTCCTGCATGTGAGTATTTCTTTTCCCTGAGTGAAAAGTTCCTGAATACGGAACTTACAAAGCTGTTGCCTTCCAGCAAAATAACATCACCGGTTTTAATTAATTCAGCTCCCGGAATTTCGACCATTGTTTCAATTTTGTCGGACTGGTAAGCTGCGTTTGCGTTCAAGAAGCTTCTGACTGAAAAGAAAGTCAGCAGGATCAGAACTGTAAAATCAAATGAAAACCGAAAATTGTTCATGGATTACATTCTCTCCGGAGCGCTGATACCAAGCAAATCCAAAGCATGTTGAATTGTAAATGCAACGGATTGACTCAAATTTAAGCGAAATGATGTTCGCAATCCATCTGCGCTGTCTACAATGATATGATCATGATAGAAATGGTTATAAGCTTTTGCAAGCTCATAGGCGTAATTTGCTATTTGTGCCGGACTCATGGCTTCTGCAGCGCTCCTTATGGTAGCAGGATAATCATATAAGATACGAATGAGCGCTTTTTCTTCAGGACTTATGCTAAGAGATTCAAATGCTTTATTATCCAATTGTCCGGCTCCTTTAGCCAATACAGATTTGATTCTGGCATAAGTGTATTGTATAAACGGACCGGTATTTCCATTCAGGTCAATGCTTTCGGCAGGGTTGAACAACATTCTCTTTTTAGGATCAACTTTCAGGATGAAGTACTTCAGGGCACCCATCCCTAAATCATGATAGAGCTTCTTAGCTGCAGCATCATCGTAATTATCGAGCTTACCCAAAGCTTTGGTGGTCATTTCGGCAGATTCGGTGATCTCTTTGATCAATTCATCCGCATCAACCACAGTGCCCTCTCTGGATTTCATCTTGCCGGAGGGCAGGTCAACCATGCCATATGACAGATGATGCAATCCTCCAGCCCAGGATCTTTTTAGCTTTTTAAATATCTCTATGAGAACTTTGAAATGATAGTCCTGCTCGTTACCTACAACATAAATCAGTTTTTGAAGATTGGGATATTCATCGAAACGCAGTTGTGCCGTTCCCATGTCCTGGGTGATATATACAGAGGTTCCATCGCTGCGCAGAAGTACTTTTTGATCCAGTCCTGCATCAGCAAGGTCTACCCAAACAGAGCCATCATCCTTCTTGTAAAATGCACCCGCTTCAAGACCTTCATTGACAATTTTCTTTCCCAACAGATAGGTTTCAGATTCATAATAAATCTTATCGAAGCTTACTCCAAGATTTTTATAAGTTTCGTCGAAGCCTTTGTACACCCATGAGTTCATTTTTTTCCAGAGGCTGATCACTTCGGCGTCATTGGCTTCCCACTTGCGCAACATTTCCTGGACTTCTTGTGAAAGAGATGCATTTTTCTCGGCATCTTCCTGCTGCATCCCTTCTTTTACCAGGCCGGCTATTTCTTCTTTAAGTTTCTGGTCATATAGTACATAATATTTTCCTACCAGATGATCGCCTTTCAAGCCGCTTGATTCAGGTGTTTCGCCTTTGCCGAATTTTTGCCAGGCTAACATTGACTTACAGATGTGAACACCCCTGTCATTCACCAGATTTACCATTATAACTTTATGTCCGGCCGCTTTTAAAATCTTAGATACTGACAATCCGAGCAAGTTGTTCCGCACATGGCCAAGATGCAGAGGTTTATTCGTGTTAGGAGATGAATACTCAACCATTAATGTCGATTCAGCTCCCTGCTTTGGCTGATCATCTGTAAGAACTGACTTTAAGTCATGAGCAATGTCCTTGAAATAAGCTAACCAGAATTCATTTTTAATTGAGATGTTCAGGAAGCCCTTAACTACATTGAAGTTTTCAGTAAGGCCGGAATTTTCAGACAAGTAGGCTCCCAGATCTTGTGCAGTTTGTTCAGGAGATTTCTTTGAAAATTTTGTGAACGGAAAAACCACAAGAGTAATGTCTCCACTGAATTCCTTCTTTGTTTCCTGGAAAGAAATATCATTCGGATTAATATCCGTACTGTAAAGCTGTTTCAGAGCCTCGGAAAGCAAAGCCCTGAAATGATGTCCAAATCTGTTTTTCATTCTAAGTTCTAATCTTGACCTAGCTGGTAAGCTGGCTGACTACCCTTTGAAGAATCTCAAAAGTGTTTTCGGCCATGAGGTTTTCCTTGTCAAGTGTCGGATTCACTTCCGCAATTTCAAAACAACACACTTTTTCGTTTTGAATCAGCCTTACCAACAAGCTGCCTGCTTCTTTTTCAGTAATACCGTTTCTTACCGGAGTGCCTGTCCCTTTGGAAATGGATGAATCCATGGAATCCACATCGAAAGAAATGTAAATTACATGACAACGATTGAGGTGTGCAAGTGTGTCTCTGGCAATTTTTTCAACTCCGTTTCTTTTTACGTCGTTGGTACTGAAAATCTTCACTTTATTCTTTTTCAGCAGATATGACTCTTCCGGCTCTACGTCTCTCAGCGATATGTAAACCAGGTCGTTCCAGTCAATTTTAGGCTGAATGCCTCCTATTTTCTTGATCTTAGACCACAAATCAAGAGTCTCTTTATCGGGTTTATTCATCTTGTTTGCTGAATTGTCTTCAGCAAGGACAGCTGCAAGCGGCATTCCATGCATATTCCCGGAAGGTGTGGTCCATGGAGAATGAAGATCGGCATGAGCGTCAATCCAGATAACCCCGATTCTTTGTTTGGGCAATGCCAGTTTGATGCCGGAAATGGTTCCGGCAGCCGTACTGTGGTCGCCGGATAGGACTATTGGAAACTCATTTGACTTGATAGAATTTTTCACCGCATTGGCAGTCTTCTCCATTATGTTCAACAAACCCTTGATTCGTTTCGCGTAAGGACTCCCGGCAGATTCAAACAGCAAGTGATTCTCCGTCTCGACTTCGATTGTACTGATCTTCTTGAATAGATTGCTACCGTAGTCAAGTGCGGCTATTTTAATTGCATCCGGACCCATGCTGGCACCTCTGGTCCCTGCTCCAATTTCAGACTTGACTTCTATAAATTTTATCTTTTTCATTGCAGGACATTCAAATTAAGATGAATTGAACGATTTTGTTTCATCTATGTTACTTACATTAGCGGAAATTAATCATTCCGGTTGATTTACATAAACCATTAATTCTCGTACTAATATTCCCGGATAAATGAAAAACACTTATCGCGATCTCATTGAGCAAACATTTTACTTCCCTCAGGAAGGTTTTGAAGTGATCGACAATCAGCTGCACTTCTATGGCATTGACTTGATGGAAATCATCAAACAATACGGAACTCCGCTCAAAATCTCCTATCTCCCCAAAATTGGATCGCAAATTAAGAAAGCTAAACGACTTTTTAATGTTGCTATTGCCAAAGCGGACTACAAAGGCACCTACACCTACTGCTATTGTACTAAAAGTTCCCATTTTTCGTTCGTTTTGGAAGAAGCACTCAAACACGATGTTCATCTCGAAACTTCATCCGCTTTTGACATCCCTTTGATTCGTTCATTGTATGAAAATAAGAAGATCAACAAGCAAACGTATATAATCTGCAACGGTTACAAACGGCCACAGTACATACAATACATCAGTGATCTGATCAATGACGGATTTGAAAATGTCATCCCGATCCTTGATAATATGAATGAGCTGCAGCATTACGATAAAAAAGTAAAAGGCAAAAAGAAGGTGAAGATCGGGATTCGAATTGCTGCCGAGGAAGAACCGAATTTTGAATTTTATACCAGCCGACTTGGCATACGCTATGATGAGATCGTAGATTATTACCTGAAAAATATCAAAAAGAATAAAAAGTTTCAGGTTAAAATGCTTCATTTCTTTATCAATACGGGCATTAAGGATACTGCCTATTATTGGAGCGAATTGAGCAAATGCGTAAACATCTATTGTGAGCTGAAGAAAGTTTGTCCGACCTTGGATTCCCTGGATATCGGTGGTGGATGGCCCATTAGAAAATCACTTGGATTTGAGTATGATTACGAATACATGGCCGAACAAATTGTCAAGCAGATTAAATCAGCCTGCAGGTCACAAGGTGTGGATGAACCAAATTTATTTACCGAGTTCGGAAGTTTTACAGTAGCTGAAAGTGGCGCAACTCTTTATTCGATTATTGACCAAAAGCAACAGAACGACAATGAGTTATGGTACATGATCGATAGTTCGTTCATCACAACTTTGCCCGATACCTGGGGTATCAAGCAGAAGTTCATACTACTTGCGATTAATCACTGGGAAAAAGAACAAAACCGGGTTAACATTGGCGGACTGACTTGTGACAGCGACGATTATTATAATACTGAATCGCATGTGAATCAGGTGTACCTTCCAAAAGAAAAAGGCAATGAAGATCCTTTGTATATCGGATTTTTCCACACAGGAGCATACCAGGAAAGTCTTGGCGGTTACGGTGGAATACAGCATTGCCTTGTGCCGGCACCTAAGCATGTGATCATTGACCGTGATGAAGATGGTGAACTTGTTACCAAACTATTCGCGAAAGAGCAAAGTGCTAAATCGATGTTGAAGATTCTCGGCTATTAATGAAATTAATTCTCGTGAAAAGATCTGTGATAAAGTTAATAGTTCTGGTTTTTCTGATATCGATATTAAATCTAATCAGTGTTATGGCACAAACTTCACCTATTCAAGTCAACGGTTTCGGAGGCATTTTTCTTAAAGTCGAAGACCCAAAGTATCTGGCACGCTGGTACGAGGACAATCTGGGAATCGGTTTTGGAAACAATTTGTACTTCAGCTTTAAATGGAGGGATGCCATACAGTCTGAAAGTATCTGCCGAACAGACTTTTGTTTCTTTGGAATGAAGTCGGAATATTTCAGTCCAAGCATGCGAAATATTATGTTAAATATAAGAGTTGATGATCTTGATAAGGCTCTTGAATATTTGAAGGGTAAAAATGTGGAGGTCTTTGAAAAAACCGAGGCGCATCAATACGGAAAATTCGGATGGGCCATGGATCCGGAAGGTAATAAACTGGAACTATGGCAGCCGATTGAGGCAGGTTTTGGTGACTTAGGCCAAAAATCAGCTTTGAGGGGATTCGTCACCGGAATTGGGGGTGTGTTTATAAAAAGCAAGGATCCTAAAAATTTGGCCTCCTGGTATAAGGAACATTTTAACCTGCCTTTTCAGGGCCCCTACTGTGTGATTGGCTGGAAAGACGAGAATAATAAAGAAGCAGAGGGATCGACTGTCTTTTCATTTTTCAAGGAGGACACAGATTACTTCAATCCTTCCCGATCAGAGTTCATGATCAATTTTCGGGTGAATGACCTGGAAAAAGCGCTCAGTGAGCTGCGCTCGAATCAGGTTGAAGTGATGGAAAAGAGCGAAGATTATGATTATGGCAAATTCGGCTGGTTTGTTGACCCTGTCGGAAACAAAGTAGAACTTTGGCAACCAAAGTAAAAAGTAAGCAGGCAATATTTTTAGAAAAGTTCAATTTCAGTAGCGCCGTAGCCAAACTTTTCCTGTGGAGCTTCCTGCCAACGTAATCCGGGGTATTTCTTCAATTCTTCTCGAATAGCATTCTTTAATATCCCTTCTCCAACGCCATGTATAAATGTAATTTTATGCAATTTGTGAATGATGGCTGTGTCCAGCTCCTTGGTAAAATGGTTGATTTGCATGGCTATGATCTGACCGTTGCTCATTCCATTGCTGTCTTTCACAAGCTCTTCAATGTGGAGGTCAACCACTTTTTCCCTGCTTAAAAGCACAAACTTTTCTCTCTTCTTACCATGTTTGGCTGAAGCTTCCCGGCTTCTTTTTTCTTCTTCAGACTGCACAGCCCTGTACCTTTCAATCAGCCCTGAAATATCAGGAACAGGTTCATCACTGAAACTAATCAAAGGCATAAGCAGAACCTCTCCTGCCCTGCCTTGCAGCTTCATGTGATAGTCTGGATTGAGAAAATCACTGGGGGTTACAATTAGCTGTTTAATAGCCGGAGGTCTTGGTTTGAACTCATTTTCGCTGTAAAACAGAAATTGAAATTCGAACCCGTTGAAACGGTGTAACTCATCCTGCGAAAAAACTCCTATGAACTTCTCATTTCTGGCTGCCAGTAATGAAGCGCCTACCCCCTGTCTGAGATTGCCAATTTGCCTTGAAATTGAATAAGCAATGGTGTAAATAGTATTGTTTACCAGAATCATGTCTATGTCGCTGGTAAGCAGAGCTTTCTCATTATGAAGCCGGATTGCAGCATAAATAGTTTCATCATTCTCCATCGTGGCCAGGATAGGAAGTTCCTGATGTGCATGTGCAAGAGAATTTTGGGCAGAAGTTTCGTTTTGGATACCTTGGGTTTTATTTAGGTCAGGCACATTCAAATCTTCCTTATCGAAGCTAAAGTCAATATGAACCAAGTCAGATGCGGGTACAACATGTAAAAATCCGTGATTATCGTTCACTTCCACTCTTTCATTGGCAAGTATTCGACTAACGGTACCGTCTATATTATCATTAAGGAAGCGAACCCTGTCGCCCGGTTTAAATTTCATTCTTAGGACAATTTGCAGGTTTACTGTAATTATTCTAAACTCGTTAAACAATAAAGTAAAATTAGTGTTAATTTATGCAAGAGTTTTGAGTTAATTTGAGAATAATTCAATAAAGGATTTCATACATTTGCCGTTGATTAGAGTTTTTTAATCGCTGCGATTAAAATTAAAAGTTCCCTAAATAGCTGATGGAATACGTCTATCAATTGATTGACTTTGTACTTCATATTGATGTGCATTTAAAAGAAATGGTGCTGAAATATGACACCTACACATACCTCATCCTCGGACTGATTGTGTATTGTGAAACCGGACTTGTGGTCACCCCCTTTCTTCCCGGTGACTCTCTGTTGTTCGCTGCCGGAGCACTTGCAGCAGCCGGCTCATTAAATATAGTGCTGCTGATTGCCATACTGTTCTTTGCTGCGTTTGCAGGAGACAATACCAATTATGCTGTAGGTAATTTCATTGGTCACAAAATTTTGTCTGCGAAGAGAAAAATCATCAAACCCGAGTACATTGAAAAAACTCATGCATTTTACGAGAGACACGGTGGTACCACTGTAGTAATTGCCCGATTCATGCCAATCCTGCGCACCTTTGCACCTTTCGTGGCCGGTCTGGGCAGCATGATCTACAGAAAGTTTGTGTTTTACAGCTTGCTGGGTAATGTGCTTTGGATTTTTGGCATCACCTTGCTTGGTTACGCTTTTGGCTCACATCCAATTGTACAGAACAATTTTTCACTTGTCATTTTACTGATCATCATTGCTTCTGTCTTGCCAATGATCATTGCTATTTTGAAAAATAAACTATCTAAAGTTACTGCGAAAAATAAAATAAGTTAAACCTACTGCGAAAATGAAAAAATACGGATTATTTGGTTACCCGCTTGAACACTCCTACAGCAAAAAGTTTTTTACGGAGAAGTTCATGAGGGAGGACCGCGACGACTGCGTTTTTGAAAATTACGAATCAAAAGACATTTATGATCTTAAGAAAATCATACATGAGAACCCAAACTTGATGGGGCTGAACATCACACTGCCCTTCAAACAGGATGTGATTCCGATGCTTGACCAGCTTGATGATATTTCACAGAAAATAGGAGCTGTGAATACCATCAGAATTCTCAGGCAGGATCATGGAAAATTTGAACTTCATGGATTCAATACTGATGCATGGGGTTTCGAACTTGCCATTCGCCCGATTCTCAGACCTCATCACAGAAGAGCTTTGATTCTCGGAACCGGAGGATCAGCAAAAGCTGTGAGTTTTGTGTTCCGCAAACTGAACATCGAGCACTTCTTTGTTACAAGGGAAGAGTCAAGATTTCACTATTCTTATGCCGATCTAAATCAAAATGCCATGAAGGCATTCCAGGTAATTGTAAACACTACCCCTCTGGGCATGTATCCGGATATTGATTCCTGTCCAAACATTCCATACGAGTTCCTCACTCACAAGAATCTTTGTTTTGATCTGATCTACAATCCTGCTCAGACAAAATTCCTTGAAAGGTCAAAAGAGGCGGGAGCATTTATCCACAACGGATTCAGGATGCTTCGACTGCAGGCAGAAAAATCCTGGGAGATTTGGAATGAACCTGTGTACGTTCAATAATATTTAGACCGGCTCAGAAGGCCGGTCTTTTTTTTAGCTTTCAAAATTTTATACCTTCATTTTTTGACATATTCCTGATGCCATTCAAGTTAGAATCAGAATACAAACCGACCGGAGACCAGCCGGAAGCAATTCGCCAGCTCAGTGAAGGCGTCTTGCGAGGAGACAGGGCACAAACCCTGCTTGGAGTTACCGGCTCAGGAAAAACCTTTACTGTTGCCAATGTGGTTGAAAAGGTGCAGAGGCCGACATTGGTACTCAGCCATAATAAAACACTGGCAGCGCAATTGTATGGAGAATTCAGGCAGTTTTTTCCTCACAATGCGGTTGAGTATTTTGTTTCTTATTATGACTACTACCAGCCCGAGGCTTTCATCCCTTCTACAAATACCTACATAGAAAAGGATCTTTCAATCAATGATGAAATCGAAAAACTGAGGCTGAGCGCTACCACTGCTCTCTTGTCCGGTCGGGATGATGTTCTTGTGGTCAGTTCCGTCTCCTGCATTTATGGTATAGGAAATCCTTCAGACTTCAAGAGCAATATTATCAGAATTTCAGAAGGCGAGAGAATAAGCCGTAATGCCTTTCTCCACAGACTTGTTACCTCTTTGTATTCCAGAACCGACATTGATTTCAGCAGGGGAAAATTCAGAGTCCGAGGTGAAACAGTGGATGTATTCCTGGCATACAGTGACAAAGCAATACGCTTCAATTTTTTCGGAGATGAGATTGAAGAAATTTCTGTCATTGATCCGCTAAGCGGAAGAACTATGGAGAAGCTGGATAATGCTGTAATCTACCCAGCCAACATTTTCGTAACAGATCCTGATAAGCAACTCGAAGCCATCTGGCAGATCCAGGAAGATATGGTGAGGCATGTGGAGTATTTGAAATCATTGGGCATGAACCTGGAAGCGAAACGGCTTGAAGACCGCGTGACATATGATCTGGAGATGATTCGCGAACTTGGCTACTGCTCAGGAATCGAAAATTACTCTCGGTATTTTGACGGCAGGGAACCCGGACAGAGACCATTTTGCCTGCTGGACTATTTTCCTGATGATTTTTTAATGGTGATTGATGAAAGCCATGCTACAGTTCCGCAAATCAGGGCGATGTACGGTGGTGACAGATCGAGAAAGCAAAATCTTGTGGAGTATGGATTCAGGCTGCCTGCAGCCCTCGACAACAGACCATTGAAATTTGAGGAGTTCGAAGCAATCATCAATCAGGTCATTTATGTAAGCGCCACCCCAGCTGATTATGAATTGCAGGAAAGCGAAGGAATTCTGGTTGAACAGGTCATTCGTCCAACCGGACTGCTTGATCCCGTTATAGAAATCAGACCCAGCAAGAATCAGGTTGATGACTTGCTCGATGAAATCAATAAGACTGTCACCTCAGGCAGCAGAGTGCTTGTAACTACTCTGACAAAAAGAATGGCTGAAGAACTCACTAAATATCTTGTAAAGCTGAAGGTGAACTGCCGTTACATTCATTCTGAAGTGGATACGCTTGATCGTGTTGAGCTGCTGAGGGATTTGCGACTCGGGAATTTCGACGTGCTTGTGGGAATCAATCTGCTTAGAGAAGGTTTGGATCTTCCTGAAGTTTCACTGGTTGCAGTACTTGATGCGGACAAAGAAGGTTTTCTTCGTTCCAACAGATCTCTGACTCAAACGGCAGGTCGTGCCGCCAGAAATGTTGAAGGAAGGGTGATTTTTTATGCAGACAAGATCACAGACAGCATGCAACAAACAATTGATGAAACAAACAGGAGAAGAGAGAAGCAGTTAAAGTATAACCAGGAACACGGAATTACTCCTAAGCAAATTGTTCGTTCTGTGCAGAGTATCATGAACCAAACAAAAGTTGCAGATGCCAAAACCGCAGAGGAGCATGCGTATGTAGAGCAGGATAAAATCAGCATCGCTGCAGATCCTGTAGTACAGTACATGCCTGCGGATGAAATTAAAAAGCTGATCAGCAATACTAAAAAATCAATGGAGAAAGCGGCTAAGGAACTTGATTTTATTGAAGCTGCCAGACTGAGGGATGAAATGTATGAGTTAGAGAAAATGCTCGGAGATAAAAGGCAATGAATACCCGGATCATTTGTCAAGTTCAAGCTGCATTTCAAAAACCTTTCTTCCAAATTCAGGATGAATGATTTCAATTCCGGTTTGCCTGAATCCGGCACTAGAATACACCGCTTTCGCAGCTTGCAGTTTTTCAGAAGTTTCCAGAACGATTTTACCGGCACCCATGGTTTTAGCTTCCTCAATTGCAGACTGAAGTAAAAATTTCCCTGCTCCTCTTCCCCTCCAGTCTTTTTTAACGCCCATTTTAATCAGTCTGACTTTGTCTTCATCCGCTGGAATGAGTGCACAGGTTCCAATTGGTTCCTTTCCGGCAGATATAAATACAATCCTTCCCCCCATTGAGATTATTTCTTCCGGATTTTTCAGAATGCGTAAATCTTCCGCGGTAGGATCAAAATATTCCTTAAGCCATTCGATGTTGATACTGTAAAAATATTCCCGCAATTCTTCCTGAAAATCTATTTTGCGAAAACCTTGACTTTTCATTTGAATATTTGATCTAAAATTAAGATATTTTTGCCAAAGACATATATTCAAAACATGAAAGAAATCACTGTACAGGAACTAAAAAGTAAAATTGACAATAAGGAAGACTTTCAGCTGATAGACGTCAGGGAAGAATTTGAATTTGAAATCTGCAACCTGAATGGAGAACTGATTCCGATGGGTGGAATTTTTGAACAGGTGGATAAAATCAGCAAAGACAAACCGGTGATCATTCATTGCAAGTCAGGCGGTCGCAGTGGTGTGGTTGTGGCAGAACTGGAACGGCGTCACGGATTTACAAATTTGTACAATCTGAAAGGCGGAATACTTGAATTCGCAAAGCAAATAGATCCCTCTCTTAATACCTACTGATAAATTTACTCTAGAAGTAGAGCCAGTGCCAGACAGGTTTTCTATTAGTTCGAATTTCAAGCGCAGGTGCAGGTAAATGGATTACATTAATTACCCTGAAAAATCCGTTTAAAAATTTTGACTTGAAATCAACTCTGGCTAAATCCAGATCAAGTCCAAAATAATACTGCCTGTATCTTTCAAACTCAGGAATATTTCTTCCATTATTCTCAATTACATTTTCATGGCCTCCGGTCATTCCTTCAGCGCCAAAACCAATTCCAATACTAATCCATTTTGGAAATTTTAAATCATGACTGCTGAACGATCTAGGATTAATGCTGGCCCAGTAAGTCAGACCGTTATAATCCTTCAGAATTTCTTCCGGCAGATTTGAGCCTAAGAGTTCCGGTCTGTATTGAGCGTAATCTGTTCGCCGGAATGAATACTTCAAAGTGATCTTCTGTTCATTCCATAGGAGTTGTTGTCCGGCAAAGAATGCCGCCCCGGCGGTATTAGCAAGGAAGTCACCTCCTGAAAATCCCCATTCCGCCGAAAATCCATCAAACACTTCCACAGTTGTCTGATAGAGGAATGCAATTCCCGATGCATACAAAGTCGATCTTTTTTCTCCATGACCGGCCCATCGAAATGAATGCATGAGCGGTTTTGCAATCGAGTATGCATCCCAAACATGGGCAAATTTATCCATGCCCTCCCACTCTTTATTATCATTGAAAAAATGAAAAGATGATGTGGGATAATTCTGGTACCACTGAGTATAGAGCCAATACATACTCAGAGGATACAAACCAAGTGTTCCGCCGGCTATCAGTCGGGTTCTTCCTTTGTGCGGACTGTCTGCGTCAGTGTAAAAATCAAGCAGAACCGGATCTTCTATAGACAATGTGTCAGATGCTTTCTGGCAATACACTTCACCTGGCTTCAAAGCCAAGAGGAATAAAAATGAAATCAGAATGTATTTATGCATTTAGTGAAGCACAATCAGTTTTTCGGTTCGAACTTGTTCTTCCTTACCGAATATTGTATACGTAATTTGACATACATATACTCCACTCGACACAACTTTACCATTATAAGTTCCATCCCATGGAATCAATATTTCTGAAGATTGATAAACAACTTCACCCCACCTGCTGAAAATACGCATATCAAATCCGCTCACAAGATTACCAAAAACCCGGAATTGATCATTGACTCCATCTCCGTTCGGAGAGAATGCCTGAGGAAAAATTATGTCCCCGATGCAATCTTCCAGAATAAATAAGCTGTCTGTTCCCGTGCAGCCGGATGTATTGCTGACTGTCACTTGCAGTATTCCACCGCTAGTAACAGAATAAAGACTGTCTGTACTCCCGTCATGCCACAAATATGAAATAAAGCTTCCCGGATAAATGTTCATTGAAGTTCCTGGACAATATATGGATGTATCACCGATATCAACATTTACAAAAGCATCCGGACCGTAATTGACAGAAATTATTTGTGTGTTATCACATCCGGAAGGATTAGAAATGATCACAGTATACTGACCTGCTGATATTCCGTTTATAATTGATCCGCTTTGGGGAGGAAAAGTATTCCACGTGAAGCTTATTCCCGGTGATGGATTGGCAATTATTACTTCTGCATATCCGTCACTGCCGCCATTGCAGGTGACCGGACCTGAAACCTGACTGACATCAAGTATGGTCAAATCAATTGTGGCAATGCCTGCAGGAGTGCATGTGTTTGATGCATTCATTGTAACTGTATAAGTACCCGGGGATGAAAAAGTATGAAGAGGATCACGCATGCTGCTTGAATTTGAAGAAGATGCCGGATCTCCAAAATCCCAGTTCCATGCTGTGTTGCAAGTGGAAAGGTTGTCACCGAACCTGACTGTGTTAGAATTGATGCAAGTATAACTGACACTTTGAGGTAAAGGAGAGGCTTCGTGAATTTCAAATAGATCAAAAGCGAGCCCGTCATAACTATTGCATGTGGTGCCCGATCCTAAAGTAAACCTGAAAATCACTTCAGGCTGACCTGCAAGCTGGGTGATGCAATGTCTTGCCTGTTTCCAGCCTGCACTGCCATTTCCGCCTCTGCAACTTCCGGCCGTTGGCAATATTGTGCCTGTCCAGCCGGAGTTGGAAGCACCGAAACCATTCAGGTTTGTAATGTTATTCAAAATGTACCAGTTTGTGTTTACGCAATTGTCTGTTTCATTCGCAGCTCCTATTGTAGTCCAGTTAAGCCCTCTGTCCGTGGAGTACTGCAGATTTCCTCCGTCGAATTGGTATTCAAGCTCCCAGAATACTAATAGGCTGATGACTGGAAATTGCAGTGAGCTGAAATCAAAACACGGACTTTCTACCCAGGATCTTTGACCGAAGTTGTAAAATGAATTGAGGGTTCCTCCGGAAATCCAGCAATAAGATCCGCTTCCAGCTGAGTTTATTGTTGCTTTCGCAGGGATTCCGTATGTCCAGTCGTCATTTACTCCGTTACTAAACCAGCCGCCCGGGCCACTTTCAAAGTCTTCTGAATAAGGAAATGCATTAATCGGTGAAGCGCATTGTGAAATTGCTTTCACTGCAAATGAAAGCAAAAGAAAAAAAAATAATATGGTCCTTGAAAGAAGCGCCACCTTGTAAGATATGAATCGCCATCAATATAATTGAAATCTGAATTACTTGGATGTTACCACAAATACGGTTCTCCGGTTTTTTGCCCTTCCTTCCTCGGTCGAGTTAGCAGCAATCGGCATCGTTTCTCCAAAACCTTTGTAGCTTAATCTCGAAGTACTAATTCCCTGAGATACGAGAAAATCATACACAGTTTTTGCCCTGTTCTCACTCAGTATTCTGTTATCGGCAGGATTGCCGACATTATCTGTATGCCCATGCAAAGCGACTCGAAGTTTAGGATTGCTTGTGAGGTAATCGGCAAATTCTGCCAGTACAGATTTTATTGTATCGTTTATCTGAAACGAATTCGTCGCGAAGAGTATGTCATTTAATGTGTACTGTCCCCCTACTTCCAGTTTTTTCATTTCAATGTCTTGTATGACCGGTTTGAGGTTTTCTTCGTCTTTCACTGATACATACTGAGATTCGAATGCATAGCCTTCTTTTTTCACAGACACAATCAGGTCATTATCAAAATTGACCAAAAATGCATATTCACCTGTTACAGAATCCACATCGATCTTTGTGATCTTGCGGGTTAAAGCGTCGCGTATTTCTATTGAAGCGGGAATCACTTCTTCATTGTTCTTTCCGTTGATGTCTCCTTTTTGAAGGTACACTCTGTCAGGACGAACATCAGGGTGAAGATTGAAAGAATATATATCAAAGCCTCCCACTCCTCCATTGATTTTATTGGAAGCGAAATAGCCGGTTTTACCGTCAGTGCTGACGAAGAAGCCGACTTCATCAGCTTCGGTATTTATTGGATATCCAAGATTGATCGGCTTGGACCATTTTCCATCAGAGTTCATCTTAATCATAAACACATCGAATCCGCCAAGTCCAGGCCAACCATCCGAAGAAAAATACAATGTTCTGCTGTCACCGTGAAAGAAAGGAGACTTTTCATTTCCCTGAGTATTGATTTCCGGACCAAGCTTAACTGCTTTAGTCCAGTTCCCGGAAGCATCAAGGGTGGTTTTATAAATGTCAATTCCGGTAATTGAATCTCTGGCAGAAGCAAAATAGAGTGTTTTTCCATCCGAGGAAATTGTAGGCTGGGAATCCCATTGTTTTGGATCATTTACATTCGGCCCCAGATTTTTTATATCCGACCAACTGCCGTCTACAAACTCCGACATGCAGATATCAAAGTTCCCTTTCTCATTCACAGTGAAGTAAAGCTTCTTGTTGTCAATGCTGATTGCAGCTCCGCCTTCGTTATTGCTTGTTCCGCGATTGAAAGGATAACTCATCGGCTCTCCCCTGTCAAATGTGCCATCTGCCTGAAGCCTCGCCATCATGAACTTCTCAACACTCTGAGGAGTCAGCATGTTCCTGTCTTTTACTTCATAACGCCTTGTGAAAAATGCCAGCTCATTATCGGGTGAAATGTAGGGAAGATACTCGGGATCGGCAGTGGAAATGAATTTTACCGGTTTAGGATCAAAGGGAACAGGATTCGCGATCAATTTGGCTTTTACCCGCATTTTCTCCGCTTTCTCTGCATTTTTTTCATCGATTCTGTCAAAGCTCAGAAACTTCTCCAGCAACTTATCAGCCTCTTTGAATTTTTTCATGTCGAAGTAAAACCAACCCAGCTGAAAATACATTTCAGTATCAGCATCCGGACAAAGCTCAATAACTTTGAGAAAGCTCTGCTCCATAAGCTTATCTTCTTTCTTCTTAAGACCAATGTAACCTTGTAAAAGATAGGCTTGCGCGAATTCAGGATCATGGTCAATCGCAGTAGCTGCACTTTTCCTTGCATCTTCGTACTTTCTCAACTTGAACAATGTTTTCGCCTCTTCGAAACTTTTTACGGCTTTCTTGTTTTGGGAATCACTGCAAGATGCCTCCTGTCCATAAACTATGTTCAGCGACGATAAGCCCGTAAGAAATATAGTACAGATGATGATGTACAAGCATCCGAAGTGTTTCTTATTTCTTTTTAAATGGGTTGATTTTGTCAAGTTCGTCTTTTGCTTTCTTTTCATTTGCTTTCTTGATACTGTCCGCAACAGCTTTTGCTTTAGCTTCAGCTTCTTTTTTAATTCTTTCTGCTTCTGCTGCAGCCTTATCCTTTTCAGCTTCTATTTTTGAAGCAGCTTCCTTTTTAAGCTTCTCAGCTTCTTCCCTTGCCCGTGCTTCCGCCTCTTCTTTTCTTCTGCCAATTTCTTCACGTGCTTTCGCCTTTATATCTTCCATCACATTCGCTCCCTGCTGTCTCAGGTCAGTGCTTACCTTCGGATCAGAAACAGTTCCGCCGACCAATAAATTAACAGGTACATTTTCGCCCAGACTGATATTTGTTCCTTTGGCGTTTGCCTGTGAAACCATGTTGTTCAGCACTGCATTAGCTGCTCCGCCAAATGCACTTCTGGGAATTTCCATCGCCATGGTGTAATCGATAGTCTGGTCGAAACCATTGGAACCTGCGACTTTCCCTTTCATGCCATTGATGCTTACATCAACAGGATCGACATAAACCCGGCCGTTCATGAATTTGAAGGAGGGATTCACCGGAGGAATGTTCAGTGTTTTCCATGATGGCATTTTTAACACATCTGCAATTTTACTGAATGCAGGAAAATTCTGGACTACAATTGTGCCGGTTGTTAGCTTTCCACCTCCGTTTAGCGAGTTCATGACAGGACTCATGCTTTGATCAAGATTACCATTGACTGTCATCGCTGCGGAATACTTCCCTGAACATGATTTTGCAAGCGGAGCAAGTTTACCTACCGTTGGAAAAAAGTTCACAGTTTTTTGAATGTCAAAATCCCTAATACCCAAATCAAAATCAAACTTTGGATTTTTTTTGTCTTTACTTGAATAAGATCCTGACATGTTCATGGAACCATCGAGCAATTGCATTACAAGATTGGACATACGTATCATTTCATCTTTCACTGTGAGCGATCCTTTTACATTGAAAATATTCACATCCTGATAAATAAGTGTTCCGATTGATGCATTCAGTGTAAAGTCAACATTGCCCGGAACTTCAAGCATTGCGGTTACCGTATCTGTGTCTGCAGTACTTCCCTCGCCTTCATCCATAAACTCGTTCAGGTTAAGCCTGGCTGAATTCAGATTGAGTCCTCCTCTCAGGACATCTCCTTTCAGAGCATATGCGATAAAATTGTCGAGTGAACCATTCATGCTGAAATCGCTGCTGCCTGATTTTGCCTGAAGGTCTGATAAAATGACGTTGCGCGGGTTGAATGATAGCTGAAGATTTGAAATCAAGAATGGGCTTTTAAGTTCCGCAGAAGAAAATTCCAGATTTTGAACACGCAGATTGCCGGCCGCATTGAAACTCTCATACTGCTTTTTTTCAATTGAAGACATTCTGCCATTAGCTGAAAGATCAGCAGTGAACAGTCCGCTTAGTTTTGTGCCCTGTTCAAGTGGTACAAGTTTTTGAATTTTGGAGAGATCCACTTTTCCTTTCACAAAGGCATCAAGCTCGGGATCGCTGATTGGTGTTTTCAGCAGAAGCCTTGCATCAAAAGGATCACCATCTAGTTCCACATGCATTTTGCTCAGGTTGATCACTGTTTTATCAGGGTTGCCATCGGGATTTTGAATATCAAGATCTATGATGACATTCTTAACTTCAGATGTCATAGAAGGATATTTGAATGCGCCATTATCAGCTTTCAGAGTCAGACCAAACCCGGGCATAGACAAGGCATTGTATCTGCCTTTAATAAATCCTTTCAATTCCAGATTTCCGCTGGCACGTATGTTTTGAAAATCTGCACTGTAGACTGCCGGTATGAGAGATATAAAACTGCCGAAATCAGATTTACTTGTCTGGAAGCTCAGATCCATGTCAATGTTTGTATCCGGCATTGCCACATATCCATTCACTCCTATTTCCAAAGCATTGAGTTTTATCACATTTTCTTTGAACGCGAAACGGAAGTTTTTCATGTCCATGTCTATGTCGGCCAAAATTTCAGTCTTAACTCCATTGAGATATGGAATCTTCTCATAAGACATACGGGCATTTTCAACGATGGATTTGGTACTCAAAATAAATAGGTCTTGTGTAAAATCACCCTTCCCTTCGTGATTCAGACCATTCAGCCCGAGGTAAAAATCGAGTGATCTGTCATCATAAATAATTTTTCCGTCCTTGATCGAATATCTTTTTAAGCTGGCTTTGAATGCGGTTTCTTCCTGCTTTGCAGCTTCCCCGGATTCTTTTGCAATGTCCCAGTTCGCCTTGCCATTTTCCTTTACCAGGAAATACATGACAGGTTTTTCAAGATCAAGAGATTTAATTCCGATCTCTTCACCTTTTATCACAGTCATGATGTCAAGTGTCAGTGCCAGATTTTTACTGAAGAGCAAGGTGTCACCTTCAAAAGGTGCCAGATTTATCACGCTTATATCACGGATGGAGAGACTGAGATTGGGAAAACTCCTGATAAGACTGAGATCAAAATCTCCAAAATCAACCTTCGCGTTGATGTTTTTATTTGCCTCTTCTTTCACTTTCGCCACAATTTTATCTTTGAATACAAAAGGCAGGGTTACAAGTGCTGCGAATATTACAACAATGATGATTAGCAACCATTTGAAAACTTTTTTCATCTTATGATTCTGTTAATTAGTTAATCGAATTTTACAAAACTGTTTCGGAGCAGAAAATCTGCAATTACAAGTGCTGACATGGCCTCTACGACCGGAACAGCTCTTGGAAGAACACAAGGATCGTGTCTTCCTTCAGCTTTTAAAACAACTTCCTCCCCAGCATGGTTTACAGTTTTCTGATTAGTTTTAATAGTCGAAACCGGCTTGAATGCTACACGGAAATATATATTCATGCCGTTTGAGATTCCACCCTGAATACCACCGGAAAAATTCGTAGCTGTACGGATTCGTCCGTTTTCAACTTTAATGAACGCATCGTTATGAGCGGAACCTTTCATTTCAGCTCCTGCAAAGCCACTGCCGTACTCAAAGCCATGCGCTGCAGGAATGCTCATGCAGGCTTTAGCCAGTTCAGCCTGAAGCTTGTCGAAAACCGGTTCTCCAAGTCCTGCCGGAGCGTTTGAAATCAGGCAGGTAATAACTCCTCCACAGGTATCACCTTCCTCCCTGAGTTTTTCTATGTATGCAATCATTTGCCCTGCTGTTTGGGCATCAGGACATCGGACAACATTGTTTTCAGCGAGACTGAATTCCAGATTTTCCGGTGGGATTTGGAGTTTAATTTTTCCTGCCTGTGTTACACAAGCATTCACAGCAATACCATGTTTCATTAAGATCTGCTTTGCAATTGCTCCTGCGAATACTCTGGAAGCTGTTTCGCGGGCACTTGATCTTCCACCTCCTCTGTAGTCTCTCAGACCATATTTCTCCTCATAGGTAAAATCGGCATGCGAAGGTCGATACAATTCTTTTGTTGCTTCATAATCACCTGATCTGGCATCTTTATTCCTGATCAGAAATCCAATTGGTGTACCCAGAGTATTTCCTTCAAACACACCGCTTAATATTTCAAATTCATCATCTTCCTTTCGCGGACTGGATATACCAGACTGCCCGGGTTTTCTTCTTTGCATTTCATTCCTGATCAAATCAAGATCAAGAGTCATCCCCGATGGACAACCTTCAAGTATTCCTCCGGTGCCTGGCCCGTGTGATTCTCCGAAAGTCATCAACCTGAGAACATTGCCAAAAATATTTCCAGCCATAGGATGTGAAATTAGGCAAAAGCCAAACTTGAAAGTTGTTGATTTTAATTAAAAATTAACGTGATTTTGTTAAAGAAATTGAGATACGTTACAAAAAGAGATTTTATAAATGCCTGCCGATGAAATGTTTAATAAGCGGAAATCTTAGGCCGGCATTCACCATACCGTTGATGAGCCAGGATCTGTTGAAGAGTCTTTGCAAAGTGAGCTTTTTCTTCAATTCAGCCGTTAAATTATGTTTCACAGAGTCATCGTAATGTTTCATCATTTTAACACTGAAATTATCCGATTCGAAACATTTCAAAGCCTGTTCACCTGCAAGCAAACCGCTGAGCATCGCATTGCCTATTCCCTCACCGTTCAGAGGATCAATGAGCGAAGCCGCATCTCCGCAAAGCATGAAGCGCTCTCCTGAAATTTCCATATCTCTTCCACCTAAAGGAAGGCCGAATCCTGAGATATCACTGGTTCGAATCGATTCTTTGAACCTGTCTTTAAGAGCCGGACTATTGTAAATAATTTCTTCCATCGCGGCTTTGAGATTAATCTTTCGCCTCGCTATGTCTGAGGAGAGCATTCCAAATCCGACATTAGCACTGTTTTCGTCGAGAGGAAAAAGCCAGAAATATCCGGGAAGATATTTTTTCAGCAGATGAATTTCTATCATTTCCTTGTCATAGATTCCTTTGATGTTTGTATAGTAGGCTCTAACAGCACCGCTGTAGTGCGAAAGATCTACACGAAATTTTGCAAGTCTTTTGGCAACAACAGATTGTGCTCCGTCGCATGCTATCAGGAGTTTTGAATGGTAGCTTTCTCCGAGATCGTTTGTGATGTTGATAAAATTTCCGCCTGCATGAACATCTTTTAACTGAAAGCCTTCCCTGATTTCAATTTTTCCTGAATCTTTTACCAGCCTGAACAAAAAGTTATCGAAGTCCTGCCGTCTTGCCACATGGCCTGGGTACGTAAAATGTAATTCAACACTTTTGCCATTGGGAGCATAGAGTTTCCACCCGGCTGATTTGTTCACACCTTCGAGCTTTTCAAGCATTTCTGGAAATGAAGGATCGAGCATCGATAGAACTCTGACGGCTCTGCCTCCGATGGCATCTCCGCAGACTTTATCACGGGGAAAAGTATTCTTGTCAATCAATAAAATGGAAAGTCCACTCTTGCGCAACTTCAAGGCCGCAGTGCATCCGGCTGGTCCGGCGCCTGCGATGATAATGTCTTTGTATGATGACCCGGAGTTGATTTGAATTGCTTAATTTCGGACCCGAATTTATCCATTTACCTTGAGTTTACTAATCAGCAACATTAAGTCCCTGGTTCATACTGAGGATAATCCGAAAATTAAGTATAGCGGAAAAGAGATGTCCCGGCTTAATTGCATCGAGGAGGCCTATCTTCTTGTCCATGGAGATGAAATCCATGACTTTGGCAAATCCGATTCAGATACACTTGCCCGATTGCGAAATGAAAATCGCGGCATTCAGGAACTTGATGCAAAAGGCGGAACTCTCATGCCTGGCTGGATTGATTCGCATACACACATAGTTTTTGCAGGCAGCAGGGAAAAAGAATTCACCGACAGGATTAAAGGACTTTCATATGAGGAAATAGCTTTAAGAGGTGGAGGCATTCTAAACTCAGCCGAACGTCTTCGAAAAGCAAGTGAACCTGAACTATTGGAATCAGCTGCAAGACGTCTGAAGGAAGTGGCAATGCTGGGCACGGTAGCTTTAGAAATCAAGAGCGGGTACGGCCTTAGTCCGGAAAGCGAATTGAAAATGTTGCGGGTTATTAAAAAGCTTGCTGAATCCGGACCGCTTGCAATCAGGTCAACTTTTCTCGGCGCGCATGCCGTCCCTTCAGAATTTAAGGGAAATAAAAAGGAATACATATCAGTACTCATCAGGGAAGTAATGCCGGAAATACAAAAACATGGCCTTGCGGAATTCTGTGACGTTTTCTGTGAGCAAAATTATTTCAGTGCTGATGAGACTAAAGAAATACTGGAAGCAGCAAAGGCCCATGGAATGTTGCCAAAAGTTCATGCTGAACAACTCAGTCACAGCGGAGGAATTAAAGCCGGAATCATGAGCGGAGCTGTTTCTGTGGATCACCTGGAATTTGCAAATGAAGAGGACATCAGAATGCTTGCTGACTCTGAAACCATTCCGGTAGTGCTGCCAGGAGCACAGTTCTTTCTCGGACTGAAAAATCCTCCTGTCAGAAAAATGATAGAGGCAGGTTGCGCAGTGGCACTTTCGAGCGACTACAATCCGGGCTCCTGTCCAAGCGGCAACATGAATCAAATGGTATCACTTGCATGTATCATGTACAAAATGACTCCGGATGAAGCAATAATCGCGGCCACCACAAATTCAGCAAGGGCCATTGGACTGAGCGAAAAGTACGGCAGCATCTGCAGAGGAAAGAAAGCCAGTTTCTTTATCACTCAGGCAATCCCCACCTATAACTTCCTCCCTTACGCCTTCGGGTCAAATCTCATAGACACAGTTGTTATAAACGGAAAATCAGTATCAAAAAATGAGCTGTATAAATTCTAAGCACCTTATAAAATTTGCTCCGGCTTTTTTAGCAATTTTCATTTTCGCATTTTCATGCAAGAATTCATCTGACTTGAAGAATACGCAATCGTCACAATCCGATCTTGCCTTCTTATCCTGGATGTCAGGTACTTGGGAAAACTCCCAAAAGGAAGTCTTGATGCGGGAAGAATGGACTCTTCAGGGAGACAGTTTAATGACTGGTACAGGAATGCAGGTCAAAGGCAATGATACCTTATTTATAGAGCAGCTAAGGATTTTTAAGGATGCCGGAGAGGTGTATTATGTTGCCACGGTAGAAGGGCAAAACGACAATCAACCGGTTTTTTTCAGGATGAGCGCATCGACAGAAAAATCTGCTGTCTTTGAAAATCCCCAACATGACTTTCCTCAGGTAATCAGATATGAACTTGAATCACCCAATGTTCTGCTTGCAACTATTGAAGCAGTGAAGGACTCAAAAAAAGTTTCACGTGAATTTCGTTTCAGGAAAGCGACGGTAAGACTTATGCCATAAGTTGTTGCAATAAAATATCAATCAGCCAAAATCGTTTACATGAAAAAAATAATTGAGTGTGTTCCGAATTTCAGCGAAGGCAGGGACATGAATATTATAAGACAGATCACCGAACAGATTGAATCGGTAGAAGGAGTGAAATTACTGAATGTGGATCCGGGTAAGGCTACAAACCGCACCGTTGTGACTCTTGTCGGAGAACCGGAACAAGTCATAGATGCAGCATTTAGGGCAATCAGAAAGGCAGGAGAACTCATTGACATGAGCAAACACAAAGGAGAGCATCCCAGAATGGGAGCAACCGATGTATGTCCTCTGATACCAATCAGCGGAATCAGTATGGAAGAAACAGTGAAATATGCCCAGAAGCTTGCTGAGAGAGTCGGCAATGAACTCAAAATACCAGTTTATCTCTATGAAGAAGCCCAGAAAAATTCCGCCCGCAAGAATCTTTCGGTGATCAGGGCGGGAGAATATGAAGGATACTTCAGCAAGATCAAACTGCCTGAATGGAAACCTGATTACGGTCCTGTGGAATTTCCTGCCGGCCCCGGAGCCACAGTGATTGGAGCGAGGGATTTTCTGGTAGCGTACAATGTGAACCTGAATACTACCTCCGTGAGAAGAGCGAACTCAGTCGCATTCGACGTAAGAGAAAACGGCAGAAAAGTAAAAAATGAAAAAGGGGAAGAAATTGTTCAGCCTGGCACATGTAAGGCTGTCAAAGCCATCGGTTGGTTCATTGAAGAATACGGCATCGCACAAGTGAGCATGAACCTTACAAATATTAGCATCACTCCGGTGCACATCGCTTTTGACGAATGTGTCAAGAGCGCATTCAATCGCGGAATGCGCGTGACAGGTTCTGAATTGGTCGGACTGATTCCGCTTAAAGCTCTCACAGATGCGGGTAAATATTTTCTTGGCAAACAAAATCGGTCTGCGGGTGTTTCAGAAAGGGAGTTGGTACGAATTGCAGTAAAGTCTATGGGCCTTGATGAACTCAGCCCTTTCAATCCTGATGAGAGAATCATAGAATACAGGATGAAGGAAAGTGAAACTTCCTCCCTCATCTCTAAAAACCTGAAAGAATTTGCTGATGAAACAGCTTCTGAGTCTCCTGCTCCGGGGGGTGGTTCGATATCAGCTTATGCAGGTGCTCTTGGTGCTTCGCTTGGAACAATGGTAGCCAATCTCTCTTCGCATAAAAAAGGATGGGACGATCATTGGGAAGAATTTTCAAAATGGGCAGAAAAAGGACAAAAGCTAAAAGATGAGCTTTTACTCCTGGTGGATGAAGACACAAATGCCTTTAACGGAATCATGAATGCGTTCGGGATGCCAAAAGGCAGTGAAGAAGAAAAAAAGCTTCGCAGTGAAGCAATTCAGACAGCCACAAGGAACGCGATTGAAGTGCCTTTCAGGATTATGCAGCTCTCTTTCGAATCCATGGCCTTGCTCAAGGCCATGACTGAGACAGGCAATCCAAATTCAGTGACAGATGCCGGTGTCGGCGCTCTGTGCGCGAATGCTGCAGTAAGGGGAGCATTTCTGAATGTCAGAATCAACTCTACTGGTTTGACCGACAAAGCGTTTGTAGCCAAAGTAGCGGCTGAAGGAGAGAAAATTCTGGAAAGTGCAAGAAAATCTGAAAAAGAAATACTGGATATCGTGAATCTGAAGATGAACGGGAGTTAATATCATAACCTTTCACTCAGAGGTGCGTAATCCGCAGATATAAACATGAGATCTTAATTCCCTAATCACAGGAATCAATACCTTCAATTAGTCAATGTGGAATCGTAGTGCATTTACCCGTTTTTTCTATTCATTTCCCATACAGCTGGTAATTGTATTGCTTAAGAAAAATCAGGTACTTTTAATTTACTGGATTTTTCTTTTCGGATGGATTACAAATTCCTTCTCCAAGACTTTCGGAATCCCCTACCTCTTCCTCGATCCCGAGTACATGGGAACTGTAGGATTCACAGCATTTTTCATCATGGGCTTCGCTACCGGAAGCTTTATCATGGTTTACAATATTTCAAGTTACATAGTGAATGGTTTTAGGTTCCCTTTTATCGCCACACTTTCCAGACCTTTTTTGAAGTACACGATTAATAACTTCATTATCCCTCTCGTTTTCATCCTCACTTACCTGTACAATATTGTTTCCTTTCAGCTCAACAACGAGTTCGGAACAGCATGGACAGTATTTACGCAAGTGATGGGATTTTTAGCAGGAACGATAGTTGTCATCATCACTACGCTCACATATTTCTTCAGAACAAATAAAGATATAGTCAGGATGTTTGGAGTACAATCCTCCGATTCTGATCCCAACGCTCCTTTTGCAAAACACCTAAATCCAAAAAGAAAAGTAAAACCCAGGAAGGGTCGCAGATTTTTTTCCGGAAGAAAAAAGCAGGCGAATTACTGGAGAGTTGATACATACCTCTCCTCCTTCAGCAAAGTTAATCTGGTTCGCCGGACAGACCATTATACCCGTGATATGGTGGATTCGGTGTTTCGACAGAACCATCTGAATGCGGCTGTAATTGAAATCATAGTCTTCGTTTCATTCATTGTAATGGGATTGTTTAAAGATTATGGCTTTTTTAAAATTCCTGCAGGAGCTTCTGTCATCCTAATCTTTTCTATGCTGATCATGCTCAGCAGTGCATTCAGGTTCTGGCTTAAAGCATGGGCGACAACTGCTATCATTGCACTTTTCATACTAATTAACACACTGTCCAAGTACGGTGTATTCTATTCTGAAAACAAGGCATACGGATTAGACTATACACAAAAACCTGCGACTTACAGCATAGAAAGATTCAAATCTCTGGATGATCCATACCTGGTAAAAGCAGACTATGACAGTACGATTCTGATTTTAAATCGATGGAAAGAAAAATTCATCAACGAGACTGGCAAGCCTAAAATGGTTTTTGTAAACTGTTCAGGAGGCGGATTGAGGGCATCAATATGGTCCTTCCGTATCATGCAAGTTGCAGACAGCATAAGCAATAATCGATTTACCCGTTCTACACAATTAATCGCAGGTGCTTCTGGAGGTATTATCGGTGCTGCATACTATCGTGAGCTGTTTCTTCAGCAAAGACTCGGACTCATCAAATCATTCAACTCCAGAAAGAGTCTGGATAATATCGGAAAGGATTTGCTCAATCCCGTTGCCTTTTCAATCACGGTGAGCGACCTGTTTTTCAACATACAAAGATTCAGAGACGGAAACACTCTTCATGTAAAAGACAGGGCATATGCCTTTGAGAAGCAGCTGAACGAAAATACCGGGATGGTTCTTCAAAAACGACTTTCGGCATACCGTGAACCGGAGGCTGCAGCAATCATTCCGATGATGGTCTTCTCTCCGACTATTGTGAATGATGGAAGGAGGCTGATGATATCTCCCCAGCCAATCAGTTACCTTTCTCATCATAAAGTTGACAGCGGTTTCAAGTTCAATTCAACAATTGATGAAATCGAATTCAGGAAATTGTTCAGAGATCAGCATGCTGACAACATCCGCTTCACCTCCGTACTGAGAATGAATGCGACTTTCCCTTATATCCTCCCTGCGGTTTCACTTCCAAGCAGTCCGACCATACAAGTAATGGATGCGGGAATCAGGGACAATACAGGCCTGAAAACTACCTTGAAATTCCTGCATACTTTCCGGCATTGGATTGAAGAAAACACAAGTGGTGTTGTTTTTGTCGACATCAGAGATTCAAAAAAATCCAGACCGGTTGAGGAAAAGCCTAAGATGTCTATCCTTGAAAACATCATTACTCCATTGGGAAACATCTACGGAAACCTGCTTACTATTCAGGATTACAATCAGGATGAAGCTTACGAATACGCCAAATCATGGCTCAACGCACCATTCGATTTTATTATTTTCGAATTGCCAACAAAGGAACAGGATATTTCACTAAGCTGGCATCTTACTACAAGAGAAAAGCAGTCTGTGTATAATTCGATTGACCTGAACGAGAACAGAAAATCCATGTCAAGACTGATGGAACTTCTCAGCCAGAAAGGTGCAGATCATTCAAAACTGCTTGCTTCGGAAATGGAACAATGATTTTTTCGGTCTTAGAATAAATCAGAAACTCATAACTTTCTTCACACACTCGTCTAGGCGGCTTGACGCAAGAAAATCCGCCTCCAGGTCCTTGTTCATAGGTATTGGCGTATCAAGACTTGCGCAGCGCACTACAGGCGCATCCAGAAAATTGAAGCAATGTTCTGAAATGAATGCGGAAATTTCACCGCCAAAACCTCCTGTGAGGCAGTCTTCGTGAAGTATGAGTGCACGTCCCGTTTTTTCAACTGTCTTTGTCACAGCTGTTTTATCCCAGGGCAAGAGACTCCGCATATCCAATAAATCTGCGGAAATATCTGGGTGTTTTTCCAGGTAATCCATCGCCCAATGTACTCCTAAACCGTAAGTGATTATGCTGAGGTCCCTGCCTTCTTTGACAAGCCGGGCTTTCCCAATTTCTATGGTATAATAGTCGTCCGGAACCGGAGCACTGACGCTTCTGTACAATGCTTTGTGTTCAAAAAACATGACAGGATTTGGATCCTCTACCGATGCTATCAACAGGCCTTTGGCATCTTCCGGAAATGCAGGATAAACCACCTTCAATCCTGGCGTGTGAGTAAACCAGGCTTCATTCGACTGGGAATGAAATGGACCAGCGTTTACTGAAGCTCCTGTGGGCATTCGAACCACTACGTTGACGTTTTGTCCCCAACGAAAATGCGTTTTAGCAAGATTGTTAGTAATCTGATTGAATGCACATGTGACAAAATCCGCGAATTGCATTTCCACGATGGAAGGAATACCCTGAATCGCGAGACCTTGAGCGGCTCCAACGATAGCCGATTCGCAAATCGGCGTGTTCCTCACTCGGTCTTTGCCAAAAGCTTCTACAAATCCCTGAGTGGCTTTGAACACACCGCCATACTCGGCAATATCCTGACCCATAATCACCATTTCGGAGTGTTTCTCCATAGCCTGTTTCATTCCATCAGTGATGGCATCCAGAAAACGCTTTTCTGTCCGCATTTCTGTGCCTGCTTTGATAAGCTCTGCTGCAGGTTCAGCATATACTTCGCGCAGGGCAGTTTCAGAATCTGGAACCGGAAACTGATCTTTAGCAGTAATCTCCAAATTGCTTTCGATCTCGCCTTTTATTTCTTTACGAATCAAAGCAATATCGGAGTGTGACAAGACTTTTTGCTCAAGTAAAAAACTCTCATAATTGTTCAAAGGATCTTTCTTTCCCCATTCCTCAAATAGTTGTGCCGGAACATATTTAGTACCAGAGGCTTCTTCATGTCCTCGCATTCTGAAAGTCATGCATTCTACCAGTACAGGCCTGGGATTTTCCCGGATACTTTTTGCAAGTGTCCGGAAGGTGTCCAGGGTTTCCAGAATGTTGTTTCCATCCACCTGAACGGCTTCAATTCCGTATCCAATACCTTTATCAACAAAACTCTTCATTCTAAATTGCTCAGAAGAGGGAGTTGAAAGGCCGTAACCGTTGTTTTCAACAATAAACATGACCGGGAGGTCCCATACGGCAGCCACGTTTACACTTTCATGAAAATCGCCCTCACTGGTTCCTCCGTCGCCTGTGAATACAGCTGTAACAGCCTGTTGCTTTCTGTTCTTATGTGCCAGTGCAATTCCATCCGCGATTCCCATTTGTGGGCCAAGGTGCGAGATCATTCCAACAATTCTGAATTCCTGTGTGCCGAAATGAAAAGATCTGTCTCTGCCTTTGGTGAATCCTCCGGCTTTTCCCTGCCATTGGGAAAAGAGACGATGCAAAGGAATTTTTCTGCTTGTAAACACACCGAGATTCCTGTGCATGGGAAGAATGTATTCATCCTGATTCAAAGCAAGTCCGCATCCGACTGAAATAGCTTCCTGTCCAATTCCGGAAAACCATTTGGCAATCACACCCTGCCTCAGCAGGACCAACATTTTTTCTTCTATCATGCGTGGCAACAGGAGTTCCCTGTATATCGCCCGCAGTTCCTCATCTGTAAATTTGCTTCTGTTGTATTTCATAGACTAAAGAATGACAAAAGTATTCATTTTATATGGCTATCTTTGTAGTCGGATGAATGATATGGACATTCAATTGTTTGTAGCGATGTTATTGTTTGCAGGAGCAATTTTGTTTCTGGTCAGGAAGTACTTTTTCAGGCATGAAGAAAAATCGTCCGGTTGCGAATCTTGTATAAAAACGAATCAGGAGCAAAAGTTATAAAAAGAAAAAAGGAGCTCCCGCGGGGCTCCTTTTTCATTCAGATAAAATCTGATTTTTTTACTGAGCTTGTACAGTGTCAGTAGTCATCTGCATAGCATTCATTGTGTCCTGCATAGCAGCCTGTTCAGCAGCAGCAGCTTCTGCAGCCTGAGCAGCAGCAATTGAATCCATAGCAGCTTTTTCCTGTGCCTGCTTTTCTTCAGCACTTGGTCCGCAAGCTACAATAGCAAACATGCTGGCAGCTACGAAGAAGGAGAGAACTTTTTTCATTGTGTTGATAGGTTTGTTTTAGTGGCCGCAAAATTAATGCAGGGAATTCGATTTTAAAAGTTGTTTGAAAAAAATATTAACAGGCTTAAATGAATAAGTTAAAGGACGTTTTTAAATAAAAAAAGGGGATTTTTTCGATCAAAATCCCCTTTTTAACTTTTTAACCACGACCACCGGTTACTTTCTTAGTCTCCTCAATCTTTTTCTCCTCCTGAGTCTTTGGCTTTGGCTTAGGTTTACTTGTACTCTTCTTAGCCGCTTCAGCAGCAGCAATTGAGTCAGCTCTCATTTTTTCAGCCGCTGCAGCTGCTTCCTGTGCTGCCAATTCAGCTGCTGCGATGGAATCAGCTATCATTTTCTCAGCATTCGCGATGGAATCCTTGATTGCCTGCTCTGCCTTGGCTTTTTCTTCAGCACTTGGTCCGCAGGAAATCATAGTCGCCATACCGGCAACTAAAAGGAGGGTGAATAGTTTTTTCATTTTATGAATGGTTAGTTTTGATATGCGAAGTTATTACTTAATTCAATTGAAATAGTTGCGATCTATTTATTATTTTCGCGCATTATTAACAAACAAAAAAAAACCAAAAACAAACCAGACAATGAAAAAATTCCTTCTTTCACTGACTTTTCTATCTATTGCTTTGAGTACAGTGTTTCTCACTTCATGTTCTAAAGATGACACGACTCCTCCAATCATTACCCTTCTTGGCGCTGAATCTCTGGAGTTGTCACTGAACACAGCGAGCTGGGCTGATCCGGGTGCGACAGCAACCGATGATGAAGATGGCACTGTAACGGTAACATCTGATTACAGCTCAACAAATCCTAACCTGAATCAGACCGGCACTTATATCATCACTTACTCTGCTACTGATGAAGCTGGCAACACCGGTACAGCTACCCGCACTGTGAGAGTAAAGAATGACGCAGAGGCTTTTGCAGGTTCATACTCAGTGCGTGATACTTGCCCGGGCTTTGTTTTCAACTACAGTCAGACAATCACTGTCAGCCAGACCATCAATAACAGAGTTCACTTCAACAAGTTTGCTGACTACGCTAATAACACAGGAATTTATGCTACTCGTCTTGCCAACGGTTCACTTGAAATTCCGGCACAAATCGGCGCAAGTATCGGAACAGGTTCTGGTGCATGTGATGTGATTGACCACCGCTTCACAAGCGTATCTTTCACTTCAACTGCTAATGGATTCATCCTAGTTTATGATGATGAAGGAATCACTTCCGGCTGTACAGGTGTAACTCGTTGCACAGCTACATTTACAAAGTTATAATCGGGACCATTATCCTGAAAAAGCCGCTCCACCAAAAGAGCGGCTTTTTTTATTTCTGATCAATCAAGTATTTTCGCAGACATGCAATTCAGGAAAAGCAAATTTGTCCTATTGACCGAGCGATTTCTGCTGCTTATTATTATCCTGTTTATATGCCGGTTGGCATTCCTCGCTTATAATTTTTCTTATTTTGATGACTATCCTTTTTCAAGAATATTATCTTCGCTGATTCATGGAGCGAGATTCGATGTCACAACCATTGTAATACTTAACAGTCCATTGCTTGTTTTGCACATACTGGCAGGGAAATGGTTCAATTCTGCCTGGTACCAAAAAATCTTGTTCAGTCTTTTTCTTGCAGTCAACGTCCCTCTTATTCTTGTCAATGTGATTGACATGCCATTATTCAGATTTGCAGGTAAAAGGTCAACCTTCGACTTGTTCAGAATAATGGGCTATGGAGACGATTTGAAAAACACTCTCCCACGGATTATTGCCGACTATTGGCATCTCCTGCTTTTGTTTTTCTGTCTTGCTTTTTTAACCGCATACTGCTATCTGAAAATTTCAAGACAAACATCTGTACAACAACTCAGCGATCAATTTGTAAAAGCTCCCATAATCAGACTGCTTACACATTTATCATTTCTCACACTTGTATTTATCGGATTTCGCGGAGGAATTCAGTACAAACCTTTGAATATTCTCAGCGCTGCACGTTACGGCACCGGACATCTCTCCACTTTGATCATGAACAGCGGTTTTACTATTGTTAAAAGCTATGGAAAAGATTATATCCAGGAAGCACATTATTTCAATGATGATGAGCTGCAGCGCTTAGCTCCAGTTGTGATCCGACCAGCTGACACCTTGCGATTTAAAAACGAAAATGTCGTGATCATCATCATGGAAAGTTTCGGGACTGAATACATCGGAAAACTAAGCGGATTAGATTCTTACACGCCTTTCCTGGATTCTATCATGGATAATAGTCTTGTTTTCTCGGAATGTTTCGCCAATGGAAAAAGATCAATTGAAGGTATTCCTGCAATTCTGAGCAGCATTCCTGCTCTCATGACTGAACCATTTATCACCTCATCCTATTCAGCCAATATGTATACAGGAATTGCAGGCTTGCTGAAAAAGAAAAACTACTATAATGCTTTCTTTCATGGCGGCAGCAATGGCACAATGGGTTTCGATAATTTTTGTAAAATCACCGGCTATGACCTGTATTTCGGCAGAAAGGAATACAACAATGACAAGGACTTTGACGGAAACTGGGGAATATATGATCTTCCGTTTTTTCTGCGCTCTGTAGATGAAATTTCGAAATTTCCACAACCTTTCCATGCTACACTCTTCAGTCTTTCATCTCATCATCCTTATAAAATTCCTGATGAATTTAAAGGCAGGTTTCGGAAAGGGAATCTCGAAATTCACGAGAGTATTCAATATTCCGATTATTCACTAAGAGAATTTTTCAAATATGCATCAACAAAAGACTGGTATGACAGTACTCTTTTCGTAATCACTGCAGATCATACGGCCATTTCCTCTTATCCCTTTTACCAAAACCGCACGGGTATGTATGCCATCCCTCTGGTGTTTTACAAGGCAGACGGCTCTCTTAAAGGATTAGACAAAAGAACTGCTCAACAAGTTGATATCATGCCATCAATTCTGGACTATCTTGGATATGATAAAGCTTTTTTCAGTTTTGGAAACAGCCTGTTCAATACAGGCAGTAGCCATCATTCTGTCAGTTTTATCAACGGTACATATCAGTTTATTGAAGGCGGCTATTCATTTATATTGGATACAGTCCGGGAAAATTCTCTTTTTCATTTCAGGATTGACAGTCTGCTTCAGCATAACATTATTGAATCAAATAAAGAGAAGTCAGTGAAAATGGAGAAGCAGTTGAAAGCGATTATACAGCAATTCAATAAAGCATTAATCAGAAATAAAATGGTTTATTCAGATTCAAATAATGTTGATAAGCTTATCCTTAACTGAACCGGATGAAAAAGTATTTGTTTATTATTAATCCTAAGTCCGGTACAGTTAGCAAAAAGCACATTCCTGAATTGATCCGATATGAGATGGATCCTGCTATCATCGACACGCATGTAAGCTTTACAGAATCCGCAGGACATGCCACGAAGCTTGCCAAAGAAGCAGTTCTCAACGGATTTGACAGTGTGATTTGTGTAGGTGGTGACGGAACTGTTAACGAATGCGCTCAGGCACTGAGTCATACCCGGGTTAAACTTGGAATTATTCCGGCAGGTTCAGGCAACGGACTCGCATTGCATTTCGGAATACCTTTAGATGCTCGAGAGGCATTGAAGACTCTCAATAAATGTTATGAGCTTGACATTGACAGTTTGAAAATAAATGACAGATTTTGCATTGGTACATTCGGGTTAGGTTTTGATGCTCATATTGCACATTTGTTCGCAGCCTCGGAAAAAAGAGGATATTACACATATGTGAAGCTCGTGCTCGGAGAGTTTTATAAATACAATCCGAAAGATTATCTATTGCAGATTGATGGCGAAAAGCATCTCCTGGAAGCCTTTCTTTTAACTGTGGCAAATGGCTCACAGTTTGGTAATAATGCCGTGATCGCACCCTTTGCAGATCCCGGTGACGGTATTATTGACGTTTCAGTGATGAAAAAGTTTCCGCTAATTTCCGCGCCTTCACTTATTTACAGAATGATGAAAAACACACTCTATAAATCAAAGTATTTTGAATCTTTCAGGGCAAAAGAAATCTTAGTATACAATAATATCGAGTTGAAGTGCCATATTGACGGAGAATCCTGCGTTTTCAATTCCGACATTCATGTAAAAATGCAGGCTTCCAGCATCCGAATGCTTGTACCGCTCGAATATAAAATAAAGAAGAAAACATGAAAATGATAAGAAGCCTTGCAAATGCCATATCAGGACTGTCTTTTGTTTTCAGAACACAGTTTAACTTCCGTGTTCACCTGATCATTTCGATTATAGTTTTTATTTTTTCCTGGTATTTCAGAGTGACATTGATTGAATGGTGCGTATTGTTACTTTGTATCGGATCAGTGTTGACTGCAGAACTCGTCAATACCAGTATAGAGCAAAATACAGATCTGGTTACACGTGAACAAAATGAGCTGGCAAAAAACACGAAGGATATTGCTGCAGCTGCAGTTTTAACAGTTTCGGTCGTATCAGCCATCATAGGAATAATCATTTTCCTCCCCCACTTCATTCAGGAATTCAACTCATAAATGCAAATCAATGTCTAGGAAAAATAAAAGCCAGGATGGTATTGTTTACAGCACGAACAGAAATCATGAATATGATTCCGATAATGTTCATGATGAAGCCAGCATATTTCCAGAGCAACAAAAACTTTCAGTAAGCATCGATAAGAAATTTCGTGGCGGTAAAACGGTCACTCTTGTAGGTAATTTCAAAGGCAAGGAATCAGAAATGGAAGAGCTTGGACGGAAACTCAAATCGGCATGTGGTGTCGGAGGTACGGTTAAGGACAGGTTAATCATCATTCAGGGAGAACACAAAGATAAGGTGATAAAAATCCTGAAGACACTTGGATATGGAACAAAATGATTGAATCCTGGAACTATTTTCTTAACCGCCGGTATATAAGTATAGCAGATATCAATAAAGCAGAAAAGATTAATAGTCCTGCCACTCCGCTCAGCCAACTGACCTGTCCTTTTAAGACGACAATAAATATTATTGCAACAAGAAACACAGTAGCAACTTCGTTCCAGATTCTGAGGAAATTACCCGAATGAATAATATTGTTTTTCTGAAAAGCTGAAAATATTCTTCCGCAGTAGAGATGATACAGCGTAAGTCCGCCTACAAAGCCAAGTTTCAGTAAGAGATATCGAGGGATATTCCATCCATACAATTCAAAAAGCATCCAGAATCCGAACACGTATGTACCGATTGCGGAGGGCCAGGTGATACCATACCACAAACGTTTTTCAGCAATAACAAAATGTGCGCATAATACTTTTTTCTCCTCTGCCGGTTTATTTGAAGTCTCTGCGTGATATACAAAAAGTCGGACGATGTAGAAAAGTCCCGTAAACCAGGTAACAATAAAAATCAAATGCAGAGATTTCAGATAAAGAAGATTCATTGAAAGAAGGATGCAGGTATTAAATGATTTGATATTGTACCATTATGATTCGTTGATCACTTTCCTGTAGAGATTCTCATATAAAGGAAGTATTTTCCGGATATCGAAATTAGCAGAATGAGCTTGCGCATTCTTTTTAAATTTTTCGAGGCGTGATTCATCTTCAAGAAGATGAATTGCATGTTCGGCCATTTTATCTGTGTTTCCTACAGGACTTAAAAATCCGGTATGACCATGGATATTCACTTCAGGAATTCCTCCGGTATCGGAAGAGATCACCGGAACCTGACAAGCCATAGCTTCCAGCGCAGCCAAACCGAAGCTTTCTGTTTCAGATGGCAGTAAAAACACATCACAAACCGATAAAATCTCCTCTATCGCGTCGAGCTTCCCAAGAAACCGGATATGCTCACATGCTTGGAGTTCTCTGCATTCCTTTTCGATCTTGCTCCTTTCAGGTCCGTCACCGATAAGTAATAGTTTGGAAGGAATTTTCCTGATCACTCTTTTGAAGATATCAAGGACATCATCAATTCTTTTAACCGGCCGAAAATTGGATGCATGAACGAGTATCTTTTCACCTGAGGGAGCAATTGCTCTCCGGAAATGATCCTTATGCTGCTTATTGAACCTCTTAAGGTCAATGAAATTAGGGATAACTTCAATTTCCTTATTTACAGAAAAGTTCTTGTAAGTATCATCCTTCAGGCTTTTTGAAACGCTGGTCACAGCATTGCTGTGATTGATTGCGAAAGTTACCACAGGACTGTAGCTTTCATCCTTCCCTACCAGCGTAATATCAGTTCCATGCAAAGTGGTAATAAATGGCAGACGCAAGCCCTGAGATTCCATAATCTTTTGCGCCATGTAAGCCACCGAGGCATGAGGGATGGCATAATGCACATGAACCAGATCAAGTTTTTCAAAGCGTGCGACATCCACAAGTTTACTTGTCAGCGCAGTCTCATAAGGAGCGAATTCAAAAAGCGGATAATCAGCTACGCTCACTTCATGAAAGTAAACATTCTCGGCAAAATGCTCCAGGCGCACTGGTTGGCTGTATGTGATAAAATGTACCTGGTGGCCTTTTTCGGCAAGCGCTTTGCCAAGCTCAGTGGCTATCACTCCGCTCCCGCCAAAAGTCGGATAGCACACTATGCCAATTCTCATTTGTGCATTTTCCATAAGCATGGTTCAAATATACAAAGACCTTTATTTACTTTTTGAAAACTGATCCTGGATAATTGCATCGTAAACTGCCTGGTGCAAATCTGTTCTCACATTCATCTTAATCAACTTGTCATTAGACGCATCCGGGTGAATTCTGTTGGAAAGAAATACAAAAATCAAGTCATTCTCCGGATCTGCCCAGGCACAGGTTCCGGTGAAACCCTGATGTCCAAAGGTGGAAGGTGAAGCTGATCTGGCACAAGGACTTGGCTTATCCGTATTGGTCTCAGGCTTGTCAAACAAAAGTCCTCTCCTGTTTTCAGACTCCGGATAATATCTTGATGTGAATTTTTTCACGGTCTTGCTTTTTAAAAAACGTATGCCTCCGTATTGTCCTTCATCAAGCAGCATCTGCATGATGATCGCAATGTCATTGGCATTACTGAAGAGCCCTGCATTTCCTGAAACTCCACCCAGCATGGCCGCAGCAGGGTCATGGACATATCCGTGAATAAGCTGGTTTCTGAATTCCTTATCGAATTCTGTCGGTACAATTCTGCTTCTGTCGAATTTATCAAGCGGATTAAAAGCTGAGTTTTGCAACTGAAGCGGACCATAGAATTTCTCATCGAGGAAATCATCGAAAGCCTTTCCGGTTTCACGCTCTACCAAAGCTTTGACGAGAATCGTTCCCAAATCACTGTATACATATTTGCCAGGATTCGAAACCGGGGAATTGTAAACCCATGACATTACACTGTCGACATAATCGTTTCTCATGTAAATGCTGTCGGCCACCCTTACTTTGTACTTTTCACTGCGGATCCGGTTATAAATACTGCCTGACAAACCGGTTTCAGTTTGAGTCTTTTTCCAGAAAGGAATCCAGGCCTGAAATCCTGCCTGGTGTGTGAGCATGTCTGCGATCTTTACATTTTTCTTATTACCACTTCTGAGTTTAGGAAGATAATTAGAGATGTTTTTATCAGGATCCACACCTTCCTCTTCATATACTTTCATCATGGCAAGACCTGCCCCGGCTATTTTCGTGATGGAAGCAACATCATACAAATCTGAATTTGTAACAACACGGTTTTTTGAGTAGTCATGATGACCGAAGGATTTCATGTAAACCACTTTTCGGTCTTTTACTACCATGACCTGACAACCAGGCATGGCACCGGCTTTGATAGCTTTAACCGCGATAGAATCTATGCGTGCAAGTTTCACAGAAGACATTCCTGCATCTTCAGGAACAGTATATTTCAGTCGAAATGGAGATCCAGAATCTGTTCCTGTATCTCTTTTAAATTGCTTTGTTGCGTTGACAGGCAGCCTTCCGTCAGCACTGATTCCCCCCATCACAAGTTGTGCGGCAAGCTGCTGCGGCAGTTCAAAATCTTCGTAGGCAAGAACTACAGCCTGAGCGGATTTCAAATTTCTAAATCTGCTCAGTGTGTATGCATTCCCGAAATTCACAAAAACAGTTTTGTATGTGTTCAGCACTGAATCTATAAAGATTTCACTGACACGAGTAACACCGTAATTGTTTTGTGCTTTCATTGTGGTTCCGTGCAGACTAACTATTACAAGGTCATAGTTGACAAGGTACTGGTACATTGCATCCATAATGGACAAAGGCGCGTCTTTCTCTTCAGTAAAAAAGTCGAAACGACCGTATTGCTTCAGCTGGGAGTGAAATGCATTGCCCGGCTTCTCACCTATCGACACCACAGCGATGCGCAATGAGTCAGTAATTCTCAAAGGAAGCAGGGAATTCTTGTTTGTAAGAAGAGTCAAAGATTGTTCATACATTTTCCTTTGGAGAAAAATCCCCTCAGGAGAATTCAGGTCTTCACGCAAATTGTTGATTTCAATGTGGGGTTTCTTGTTCAGACCACACCAAAATTTTGCCATCAATACTTTTTTTGCCCTTCGGTCAATTTCATCCATGCTGATTTCACCACTGTCTACAGCTGAATGGATTTCAAGAACCGCTTTCCGTACATCTTCAGAATACAGCAAAACATCATTACCTGCAAGCAAAGCGAGTTTATCCAATACACCGGGTTTGTAACATGTGCTTACTGCTTTCATATTCAGGGCATCGGTGAATACTAGTCCCTTGAATCCCATTTCATCCTGAAGCAAATCGCTAACAATCGGCTTGGATAGTGTGGACGGAAGATTCTTAGTTGAATCAAGAGCCGGTACGAAGAGGTGCGCAATCATCACAGACCCCAGGCCTTCATCAATCAGTTTCCTGAAAGGATAAAGTTCCACGGACCTGAATGTCTGTGCATCCTGACGGATCACAGGGAGTGTAAAATGTGAATCGCTGTCTGCATTTCCATGGCCGGGAAAATGTTTCCCATTCGCAAGAACTCCGTTATCCTGCATTCCTTTCATGTACATCAGGGACTTGCTGAAAACCTGTTCAGGGTCATCACCAAACGATCTGCTTCCGATCACAGGATTCAGAGGGTTGTTGTTGACATCAGCGTCTGGTGCAAAGTTTACATGTATGCCTAATCTCTTGCACTGTCTTGCAATTTCTTTCCCCATGTAATAAATGAGACTGTCATCCTGCATTGCTGATAATGTCATTTGCCTCGGAAAACGAATGGTACTGTCCAGCCTCATGTTCAGCCCCCACTCCCCGTCAATTCCAATCATCAGGGGAATCTTGCTGAGTCTTTGATAATTGTTAGTCAGCATGGCCTGCCTGACCGGACCACCCTGAAAAAAAATCAGTCCGCCTATTCCCCAGTCTGTTATCTGCTTTTGAATTTCTTTTATATGGGAAGAATCTTTATTGCTCCAGGCAGCCACCATGATCAGCTGTGCAATCCTTTCATGAGGAGTCAATGTCGCAAGTACAGAATCTGCCCATTTGGATGCATCTTCCGAGTAAAATGGCGGAATTTTCTTTTCGCCTGCAGCAGCAATGCATTTCAGACTTGAAATAACCTGAACCAGGATCAATAAGGAGAATACTAAGCTGCGCATTTCAGACAATTCGGACTGGATTACAAAATTAACTGCCGGGACAGGCACAATATTGAACACGAAACATTCTTCTTAACAAAAAAAAATTGCAAATTGTCAATTATTAAAATTAAGGATCAGGTCAGAATGTTATATTCCTGAATGGTATATGAGGAAAGGAAAAAAACGCGCCGGAGGTATATTACTAGGTCTGTTTTGTTTTGTAGCAGGAATGCTAATTCGCAAATCAGGCATCAATGCAGGATCGCTGATAATGATTTCCGGTATTATCATTTTGGTTTTTTATTCTGCTGTATCCGGGCTACTCCAGCTTAAAAAGCATTTAAAGCATGATTCCGTTTTCGCCATTCCGATGGTTTGGATATATGCATTGAGCCTGGCTTTGCTGGCACTCAAACAGCAATATTGGATTGTTTCAGAAGGTGTTGAATGGATTTCTCTTGCTTTAGTAACTGTCGCTCTCCTTCTTCCTAGACTGATTCCGACCCTGAACAAACATATAATTCCAACACATTGGAGGAGGCCGGTAAGCACAGCATTTTGGTTTGTTTGCATTACTTTGTTAGTACTTAGTTTATCATTGAATGACCGTGACTTTCATAATTTCTTCAGGGCAAGCACTTATGAGCAAATGATCAGGAACAGATATCCGGAGAGGAAAAAGGAAAAAGCTGCTGAACAGATTGCCAAAATGGCTGACAGAAGTGAAAAAGCCCGAATAAGAGCAGAGTTATTTCTTGATGAAGCAAGAAAGTTGAAAGCAAAGGGCGATATAAATACAGCTTTGAAGAAATATAACCTAAGCATTGACCTGAATCCATTCAATGCACAAGCTTATTTTGAGAGAGGCCATTTAAAACTGCACAAGCTGGAAATCAACAATGAAACAGCTGCATCAGCAGCATATGATTTTACACTTGCCATTTCAATAAACGACTCCGTGGCTCAATGGTACTTCGAACGTGCTGTGGCCCTGTCATATCTTGATGTAAAATTCAGAGTTTGCGAGGACTTGAATACAATTAAAAGACTGGCTCCGGAAATTGACACAGAATTTCTAAGGAAAAAAAATTGTCCATCAGGACTTCCATAGAGGATACCATTTCACTCTTGTCTCTGCATTATTTAAAATTCTTTCAAGATTTTTCTGGTGTGTGATGATGATTAGAAGCGCAACGGCCAGTGAGAAAATATTAATGCTGGAATTAGTGGAATAAAACACCATTATGGTTACAGGAAAGGCGATACCACTCATCATACTGCTCAGTGAAACATATCCGCTGAGAATAAGTGTGATCAGGAACACAACAGCACAAACCAAAGCTGCCTGCGGATGGACTCCGATCAGAATTCCAAGCATTGTCGCGACACCTTTTCCGCCTCTGAATCCGACATAAACCGGAAAAATATGACCCATTAATCCGCATACTGCAAGAGCCAGTTCAAAATCAATGAATTCGGGAGAATCAGAACTGTAATCTCCCAATATATATGCAACCTTGACCGCAAGAAATCCTTTCAGAATATCCATCAGCAATACAGCAATTCCGGGCTTTTTTCCAAGTACCCTGAAAGTATTTGTAGCACCGGCATTTCCACTGCCATACTCCCTGACATCAATCCCGTAAAAGGTAATTCCGACCCATACTGCTGAAGGAATCGATCCTATCAGGTAGGCAAGTAAAAGTCCTGCAATGTTGGAAAATGTAAGCAACAATAATTTCCTTTCTGCTTTGATTTTGAAAAATCCGCGGCCCGGACACGGGCAATTTACAATCTTAGCGATTACAAATCAAAATTGTGGCATTAATTTTCTGACTGATCTGCCGGGCTTAATTTTTTCAGGAAATTCCTTACTGCACGGTCTGTGGAGAGGATGTATTCGAAATCCGGTTTATCCTTGACTTTTGAAACTCTTTTCTCAGGCTTTAATTTTTCTATTGCCTCATTAAATACAGATGAAGAACTAATGGCTTGCATCAGCCCCCTTGAATAACTGAAATAGTACCAGGTTCCGTTTTCAGGTTCCAGATAAATTGTGAAGGAGTCACCGCTGCGTTTGCGCAATATCTCGATATGTCCGTTCATTCTTCTGTTGATGCTTGTTTTATCCATATTGGACACTCCAATCTGTCCAATCGACCGGTAAGCGCGTAAATCATTGTTCCAGGCCATCTTTAATTCTGTGAAGAAGAATGTATGCCTCAATTCATCAGGGATCTTTTTAAATGCACCATAGAGATTGAGCTCGGCAATCATTTTATCAGCCTTTTCTTTTCCAGCAATTTCAGCGAGTCCTTTTTCAAAAGTTAAGCGCCCGATATCCTGGGTTGGTTTCAACATTGCATTGGTTGAGAGGAACTCGCTCATGCTCTTAAGTGCATCATCTGCAAAAGGAAAATCAAGGACCATCAACAGATCGAATTCTGTGCTGTCTGTCTTTAAGTCGTTTTTCAAGTTACCAACTGTAGTCATGCTCAGCTGTCCAAGATCAGCGCCGAAAGAAATCTTGCCTTCTCCGAAAACCTTGCATGAGGCATCATCCAGACTTAAATAATTTCCAGGACTGAGTGGCTTATCCCTCTTTTCAGCTGTAGTTATTCTGAACTGATTGGTTTCTTTATTATAGAATAATACGCCTGAGGCGTTGATCAATTCCAGATCCGTGGCTCTTTTCTTCGGCATCAGGAAAGCTGCATAAATTCCTGTCGTGTCACTGGTTTGAGCGACAGCAGCGGCGAGTTTCGCCCCAGTATCGGTGATAGGCGAATTGACGGGGACAGAAACATTGTCTGGGTTAATTTCACCCCGGAAACGAATCCAGTTTCTTTCTATCAGGCCGCACTGTATGTTCGGCATTGTGAATCCGGAAAATTCCAGGAATTGTTTGTTGGCCAGCAAGTGAACGCTCCCTTTGAATAGAAAATGATTCGACAGCGGAAATCCTGATGTATCATTCAATTCACCGTCTGCAATGGTCTGAAGTGTGGAGTCAACTCTTACATTGTTGAAATGAAAATGATGTTTGGTCCGGTTTTCATCCACATAGTCGTAATCTCCGCTGCCTTCATACTTTTTACGCCCCAGAATATTCACCTTTGCATTGTATATCGTGTGATACTTTGTAGTGTTGTTGGCAACTATCCTTGCATTTTCGAGTGTCCGCATTTTCGCATAACGCTCAATCACAAGCTTACCGCTATCTGGAATCACAGCCGCATCAGCTGTATATACAAGTGCCACCTGTTCTGCTTTAATGAGATAGTCTTTGAGTGAGTATTTGGCAAATGGAGCTTTGAAGCGAAGCGAATCCTGCCGAGGATCCACGCTGATGAATTCCGAACCTGTAAGGCTCAGTCCGGTAGACAATGTATCTTCCACAACCTGTGCACTGGATCCTGAACTGAGTTCGATTTCCTGCTGATCCATAAACCATTTAAACTGGTCAATGAAACAGATGTATTGGTTAAGAGGAAAACTCACGTAAGAACCGCCGCCGTTTGACTTGAACTCCCCAACCCTTCTTGTAAAATCAATGTGGGAGTTAACATTCTTTGTTGTGAAAGCAAGAGCAGCCGTATTGTCTGATGTAAGACGGAAATCAGATGTGTCTGCTCCGAATGTGTTCGATTTGTACTTAAACATTTTCGACTCCAGTTCGCTGGCAGCAAAAGACATGACTCCGTTACCGGTCATTCCGGAGGGTTTCAATTGAAGATTTCCATTCAGTTGTGCCTGGTTTTCATACATGGTCATGTCCTCAATCTTCCTGTTGACATACATGACATCGTTGTAGGGCTGCCAGTGAACATATACATTCGGACTGAAGACTTCCGGGAACTCAATTCCTTTGTATATTTCTTTTCTGTTCTCGAAAAGCTTTACTGAAGAATTCATCGAATCAGGTAGGAACAAGAAGTCATCTGATTTACTTGTCGATGTCAGATAATCCAATGTTCCGTTCCCGTGAAGCCCTGCATTGCTCAAATTAATTGTATTGGTAAACTGTCCTTTGCCGCCATATGCAGGCCATCCTTCCGGACCGGATGTTCTTGTAAGTCCGAGCGAGAGATCTTTCTGAAGTCTCAGAGTATCCCGGAAGTCTGGAAAAATTCCTGCCGATACAAACTCACCATCGAAACGCAATCCGGCTCTGCTGAAATTATCGAGTGAATCAATTGTAAAGGGATCCAGGTGAAAATAAAATCTGTCCTTGTCGTACACACCGTTCTGAATGAACTTCCTGTCGTAGTACACGTAGGAATCTTTTTTGGAATTGAAGACAGGATATTCTGGGTAATTGTGAAGCCCTGACTTGTTTCCCTGGTAATCAATTAAAAGATCCCCGTTGATGTTTTGCAAAACGCTTCGCACGTTCACCAGCCTGCGATTGCCATATTCGTCCACATCCTGCGGATTGTCGCTTTCCACTTTAAGTCTGAGAGAGTCCACATTATCCAAATTGATTTTAAAGTTGTGATAGTCGAATGTGAATTGCTTCCCGTAGAAATCAAATCGCCCTGCCTTTACCCTTCCTGTAAATGCAAAGTCCCGGTTTTTTTTCATTTTAATTTCCTGATCTCCGGGATATATGACAACATTCTGAGAGTCGCTCAGGATAATTGGCGCAAGTCCTCTCATGGTGATTTCAAAATTCAGAAGATTAATACTCGCATTGGGTTTGGCACTGATAACTGACTCAAACATGAGGACATCATAATCGATTTTACCGGTGTTAGCCAAAAGATAATAATTGAGCCTGTCTTTGGCAATTGCCATGTCATTCTTTGAATCGTATGTAACAAAACCCTGATTGGATAGGTTGATTAACATAGTTCTGACTTCATTCACTGAAAGTTTCATTTCCTTCGCAAGATCTTCAGTGTAAATTTCAGGAGAGCCTCTTCTTTCTGTGTACTGTTTAATGCGAAACAAAGGATGCACTTCACTCAGACTCTGCAATTTTAAAAAGCGATTCTTTCTGAAATAGTTGCTTGACTCGAAAGTTGCTTTGCTTTCTCCTTCCCCGCTTATCATTTTCATGTTTATGATAGGATCATCTATCTTCCAGTATAATCCGTCAAAATACATGTCAATCTGATGGTATGAATTGAAGTAAGGGCTCTTTGACTTCCCGTCCTCTCCCCTGATAAGTGCCACTTCCCTGTCTTGTACAATGTATTTGAATGACAGGCTCGGATGATAAATTGAATCTTGCTCATGAAATATAGTGACAGAAGCATTGTCGGAAGTGATTCTCTCCTTTCGTACGACGAAACCGCGTGATGCGGCCAATAAAAAAGGCTTTCCTTCCCTCTTAATAAGTAGTTTGGCATTTTCATCATCATTACCGGAGCCTACCATTTTATTTCCAACCATGGAGAAGCCTCCGGAATAATCCAGGTCTGGTACAATATTTTTAATTACAAGATTAAGATCATGAGATTCAAAACGGGGATATGTGGCTTTGTCTGGCGTTACATTCGCCAGAATCTTGTCCCGGTATGTTCCTATAAGCGGCTTATTGAAGTATACTGAATTAACAAAAACAACGGAGTCTGCTGACCAATCGCTGCCGCTTACATCAATTTTGTAATCATTCAAATCAGCTCTTACTGTTTGCTCATCGAATCCTGCACGAATCCAGTTCACCCTTCCTCCTTTTCCTATGAATAAATTCAAAGTCGGATACAGTGAACCTGCTGTAGAATAGATCACGGAAGAATCTGACTTCGCAGTGCAAATCAGAGTCATCTTACCGAAATCGATTTTAGGAATCGAATCAAATCCGAAACTGTAACTGCCGTCCGGAGTATACCATCGTGTTGATGGAGAAACATAGAGCGAGCGATCCTGGAAAAGAAAATTGCATACATTGATATAATTAGAAAAGTGCCTGGCAGGAAGAGCCAGTAATTTATCAATACTTGCCTGCCATGCGTCAAAACTTTGAGAGCTTTGATCAGATTGGGCGAAACTGATCAGTGAATTGATGTAATTTTTAAAGTCAGGAAATGCTTTCATTCGCTTTTTCAGCATAGCGTTTCCGGTCTTAATTATATCCTTTTGCTGACTTTGACTGAATCGTCCGCTGCCCCAAAGCGGAGTGAACGTTTCGATCAACTTCTCGCCTTCCTTCTTGTCTGTCTCTACAAGAAAGATTTTAAGTTCACTGAGAAATGCTGAAGGATCTGTGCTGAAACTTTTTGTGCTTTGCCCCTTTGCGTTAAAACCCAGCAGAGCTAAAAATACAATACTGATGATTTTGATTCTTATCATTCCGTAATTTCATTGTCTGGTAAACAAGATGCTAACCCAGTTATTTTTTTCACTTTCTCTTAAGAGCTTCATACCGGATTCTTCCGCAGCTTCTTTTATCTGATTTCGATCCTCTGTAAGAAATCCACTTACGAGCAGAAAGCCTTTCTTCGAAAGCGATGTAGAATATTTCTGAATATCATCCAGAATAACATTCCTGTTAATGTTTGCAAGTATCACATCAAACATTTTTTCATTCAGATAAGCGCTATTGCCTTTGGCTACAATCACTCCCGGAACTTTGTTCGACTTGCAGTTTTCTTTACAATTAGCCACAGCCCAGTCATCATTGTCAACCGCATGAACTTCAGAAGCTCCGAGTTTGACTGCCAGAATGGCGAGTATGCCGCTGCCTGAACCCATGTCAAGGATCTTGCTTCCGCTCAGCTTCATTTCAAGCATTTGTTCCATCATCAGGCATGTGGTGGCATGATGCCCGGTGCCGAAAGACATTTTCGGCTCAATGATGATTTCCATTGGTGCATCAGCAGCAGCGTGAAAAGGAGCACGGACATGCACCTTACCGGCAATAAACACAGGTTGGAAATTTTTCTCCCATTCCTGGTTCCAGTTCTGGTCTTGAATAAACGTTTTTTCAAAACGAATATTATGATTGTCAGGAAAACCTGAAATTATTTCACGAAGGCTTTCTTCATCGAACAGCTTTTCGGATATGTATGCATTCAGGCCCCCTTCTCTCTCGGTAAACATGTCATATCCCACTTCGGAAAGCCATGCGATGAGCACATCATTCAGAGCCGGACTGTTAAAAATCTTGAGTTCGTAATAATTCATCCTCGTGGAATTTTATCTGGATTTTTCCAGTTCTTCAACGATAGCCAGAAACTCTTTCGCTTTCAAGGATGCTCCACCGATAAGTCCACCATCGACATTATCAGAACTGAATATCTCAGCTGCATTTTGAGAGTTTACGCTTCCTCCGTACAAGATGGAAATTTCATTTGCGATTTCACCTGAATACTTCTTCCCAATTTCATTTCGAATTAAAGTATGCATCTCAGATATCTGCTGCGAATTTGCATTCAGTCCGGTTCCAATCGCCCATACAGGTTCGTAGGCAATGACGCAGGATCTGATTTCATGATCTTTCAGATGAAAAAGGCATTCTGAAATTTGCCCTCTTACTGTATCAGCCATGATTCCTGACTCCCTTTCATCTCTCGTCTCACCTACACAAACAATTGGAATCATGGTGTTTTCAAGAATGTGACGAAGTTTTTTCGCGATCATTGCATTGCTTTCACCGTGCATGCTTCTGCGTTCAGAATGTCCTATGATGACGAATTCAACTCCGATCGATGCTAGCATTTCAGCTGAAACTTCACCGGTATATGCTCCGTTTTTATTCATGGAACAATCCTGCGCAGAGACAGAAATTCTGGTTGAACCCTGAACTCTTGAAATAATCTCATGCAGGTAAATGAACGGAGGAGCCAGAATTATTTCGGCTTTGCCATCTTTACCAGCAAAAGCTGTGATTTCATCTGCCAATGCAAATGCCTGTGCATAACTCAGATTCATTTTCCAATTTCCGGCTGCTATTTTCTTTCTCATTGAATGATTGTTTTGTACAAATCAGACATTTTTAATTCTAGGATCCAAAGCACTGTTCAACAAGTCTGAAATTATATTGATCAGAATAAATACAAAGGAAATAAACAGGACGATTCCCATAACCACAGGCATGTCATAGTTTTCAAGAGCAGTGACAGTTAATTTACCGAGACCGTTCCAACCAAATACAAACTCAACAAACACTGCACCCGCAAGAAGTGAACCCAGCCAGCCGCTTATTGCAGTGACAACCGGATTCAGGGCATTCCTGAATGCATGTCTTCCGACAATTACTTTCCACTCCTGTCCTTTGGCTCTTGCAGTTCTGATATAGTCCTGTGATAAAACTTCAAGCATTGTGCTTCTTGTGAGTTGAACAATTACAGACAATGGCCTTAAACCTAACACTAATGCAGGAAGCACAAGGTTTTTCCAGGATATGTATTCACCTTTGAATGGATCAACTTCTGTAAGTCCGCCTGTCATGTTCAATCCGGTATAAGCGGACAGCATAAATCCAAAAAGCCATGCAAATAGAATTGATGCAAAAAAGGAAGGCAGGGAAACACCCGAAACTGAAATCGCTATTGCAAGCCGATCAATCCATTTGTCTTTGTTGAGCGCAGATATCACGCCTAAGAAAAGACCCAGGATTGTGGCTATCATGATTGCACTGAAAGCAAGGACGACGGTATCAGGAAGTTTTTCCATGATTATCTCTCCAACATCGGTCTTAGTCTGATATGAACGACGCAAATAGGGAGTTTTCACGGCAATGCAACTTTCATCAGTAACTTGCATTAAGAATAGGCTGCTTTTGTACTTGTTGATATCATAGAATGAAGGAGAGCTTTCATTCAGTGAATGATAAGAAACAGGAGACAAATCATTCAAATACAACAATAACTGCGTCACTGGAGGCTGATCAAGACCAAGGTCTCTGTTAATTACAGCCACCGATGCACTGTCGGCACGTTGGCCCAACATCATCCTGGACGGATCAGCCGGCAGTACGTGGAAAAGGAAAAACACGATCAGCACTACTCCGGCCATGACCAGCATTCCATTTAATATCCTTCTGATAGTGAATTGAATCATCCTAACGGATTGAATTAATGATTGTCAGCTTTTTACTTCACATAGTTACAAAATACTCCATAGGATTACCGGAATTTATAGCCTACTTTTCAATTAATTTCCAACATTTTTAATTCGCAAAAGGAAGAGGTAGCAGCACTTTAATTAATAAAGTAATTAAACAGTAAAAATTTCCTATGTCATTGACTGATAAATATTTATTACTGGTAAATATTATCCTGATTTGAATTTTTATTCTACATTTGATTCCCCAAAAATTCAATACCCTATTATGACATTTCTCTCCAGAATATGCCTGGCATTTTGCACATGCCTATTATTGATATCATTCAATACCTATTCTCAGGTTAATGCAGATTTTTCTGCTGACATCACTGCCGACTGTGCTCCGGCAATTGTCAATTTTACAAGCACCTCCACCGGCTCAGGCATTAACAGTTATCTCTGGGATTTTGGCGACGGAACAGGTACTTCCAATTTGCAAAATCCTGCACATACTTTCAGCACACCTGGAGTTTACACGGTTACACTTACCGTTTCAAATGGTGTTTCGTCTGATACCGAAGTTAAAACTGGCTATATCACAGTCTTCAGAAATCCTGTTGCTTCTTTTTCATTCAGCAATGATTCTGTTTGTTCTGGCACCATGGTTACTATGACCAGTACTTCGACTCCAGGAGACGCAAGCATCAATCAATACAATTGGACATTCAATGACGGAACTCCTCCTGTCTCAGGAGTCTCAACCGTAAATCACGTTTTTAACACAACAAGCAGCAGCGTTCAATCGTACTTTCCCAATCTCCTTATCAACGATGCCAATGGTTGCAACAGTTCCAATTCTGACACTATCTGGGTATTTCCTCAACCAACAGCTTCCTTCACTCCCAATCCGTTGTCGGCCTGCACCGCTCCTGCAACAGTTAACTTCAGCAATACATCGACAGGCACCTCTGTGTATAACTGGAATTTCGGTGATACAGCCAGCGGCTCCGCCAATACATCCTCACTCGCCAATCCAAGCCATACTTTCAATTCGACAGGTAATTACATTGTAACCCTAACAGCTGGAATTCCGGGCTGCAGCGATAACATGTCTCAGATTATTACCGTTGCCCAACCAATTGCATCTTTTGATGTATCTGACACTGTGGTATGCATTGGAGACACAGTGCAGTTTACCAATACAGGAACAAGTGGAAGTTATTTCTGGAATTTTGGAGATCCGGGAAGTGGTGGTAACAATGTTTCGAATCTTGAAAATCCAATTCATTTATTTTCCACTGCAGGCCAGCGTACAATTACATTGAATACCGTGGTTGGCGCATGCAGCAATACTTTTACCCGTACAATTACTGTAAGAAATAATCCTGTTCCGAGCCTCACCACTTCCGGAAGAACTTCCTGTTCAATTCCGTTCAATGTCAATTTTAGTGACACCAGCAGCGCCAATGTTTCCTGGTTTTGGACATTTGGAGATCCTTCAAGCGGGTCTTCCGATACTTCAATTATTCGGAATCCGTCGCATACTTATACAGCTTTTGGAAACTACACAATCAATCTCACAGTCGAAGACGCTTTTGGATGCATTGGATCAGCAATTTTTCCAAATTACATTCAGATCACACCGCCTACAGTATCATTCTTGCAAACAGACTCAGGTTGCGTGGGTGACAGTTTTAATTTTTCCGCCTTTGTCAATTCCCCGGCTGATCCTGTGATAACAAACTACGCCTGGGATTTCGGCGACGGTTCACCTGTGCAGAATGTAAACACTTCCACGATTCAGCACGTGTACAATACTGCAGGGATTTATGATGTCGAACTGACAATCACCACTCAAAGCGGATGCACAGCCACTCTGCTTCAGCCAGCTTTCATTAAAGTCGGAACAGTTCCTGCCGCTGCTATTCAGATAACTCCGGATACAATATGCTTCAAGCAAAGTTTCACCTTCACCGATCTGACACCTCAGCCGGTTACAGGTTGGCTATGGAGTTTTGGTGATGGTGGCGGAAGCAATCAACAGAATCCAACTCATCAATTCAACATTGATACTTCAGGAATTACTGATCCCTTCGACATTCAGCTGATCGCTTTTTACAATGGTTGCCCGGATACAATTGTGGTTTCCGACATGATTGCCGTAACAGGACCGATTCCTGATTTCAGCTTTACACAAACCTGCGCGAGTCCTTATTCTGTCGCCTTTACCAATGAATCAGGCGGGGCAACTTCCTATAGTTGGAATTTCGGTGACGGCTCTGCTCCTTCCGTTCAGACTGATCCTACACATGTTTATTCTTCACGAGGAACTTATAGCGTTGTCCTAACTGCTGTAAGCAGCAGCAGCGGATGCTCTGTTGATTCTACCTATACAGTACAAATTACGGATCCACAGGCTGTGATAAGTTCCAATACCAGCTCGGGTTGCAGGCCATTGAATGTGCAGTTTGATGGATCAGGTTCAATCGATAATTCTCAGGTTGTTTGGTATTTCGGTGAAGGAATTCCTTTTGTTAATGACACAGCTTATGTATTGAATCCAGTACACTTGTACAATACCCCTGGAAATTATACTGTGACTCTGGTCGTAACGGATATTCACGGTTGCACCAATTCCACCACGGCACCAATCACTGTCAACGGCCCTACCGCTGCTTTCATGGCATCACCTTTCAGCGGTTGCGCTCCTTTAAACAATGTCACATTCACTGATACCTCACTCACTGCAGGATCAGCCATTGTCAGATGGATCTGGAATTTCGGAACACGAATTGACACAACGACGAGTGGAACAGCCACGAACTCTTATCCTTCTCCTGGAAATTATACGGTTGGACTAACCGTAGAAGACGCTAACGGTTGTGTGCATTCAACGACATACACAAATTATATTCGCGCCACACAACCTGTACCGGTCATTACTCTTTCCAATGATACTGCCTGCAGTAATACTTTCACTCAAATTAATGTCAATCCTGGCCCTTTTGTAGCGGCTCCTCTGACTTATAACTGGAATTACGGAGACGGAATTACCGAAACAACAAACTCTGTTCCTGTAAATCATTTCTATGCGAACAACGGGAATTACCAAATCAGCCTGACAGTTACAGATGCCAACGGATGCACAGGCAGCACTCAGAAAGACTTATTCGTTTATACTACGCCAGCCAGTTTCAGCACTACGCTTTCAGATACATGTGTGGAAAGAAATGGAATCAAGCAAGCTCAAATCAATGCTGTATTTGTAAGCGATTCGAATCTCTATGCAAGCAATTATTCCTGGGATCTTACGGTAAACAATTTTTCCGGACCGAACTTCAGTACGGCAGTATACGAATACGCAGTTCCGCCGGGAGCTTATGATGTGACTTTCATTCTTACAAACCGCTTTGGATGTCGCGACACAGCATTCAGACCCGGACTGGTCGTGGTTCCCGTACCAACCGGATCATTCACCCTCACGCCTGATTCGGGATGCAGACCTCTTACAGTTAACTTCCAAGGCAACACAAGCAACGCGGCATTTTACGCATGGGATTTTGGTGACGGAAATGTTATTTTGAATTCAACAGATCTAAACATAACCCACATCTATAGAAACACCGGTGTGTTCATCCCACAGTTTTACCTGGGATTCCAGCTTCCTTCTTCAGGATCTTTTTGCTATGTTCCCGTTCCGAATGCCGATACGATTCAGGTAACGTCACTGGTCGGTGTTAATATCGTGCAGGACACTTTATTTATCCGCGACGGAGAAACTCAGCCGGTGGAAGTTGTTGTGCAAAATTCGGCCGGACAAAGTCTTGTTTATAACTGGTCCCCAACAGGACTTGTCACTCCGGATCCTTCAATCCCTGGCACTTTTCTGGCAAGTTCTTCTGATCCCAGCGCTTATTATTATGTCGATGTTGCTTATGGAGCCAGTGGTTGCTCGGGAATAGACTCTGTATTCGTGGTATTTATCCCTTGCGAGACCCTTGAACTGATTCCAAATGTATTCACACCTAACGGAGACAATAAAAACGATTTTTATGAGTTTGACGAGCTGTGTAATTTCGAAGACTTCAGAATTATAATTTACAATCGCTGGGGTAAAATAATGTTCGAGAGCACTGATCCTAAATTCAAATGGGACGGAAAAGACAAGAATGGAAACCTGGCTTCAGAAGGAGTCTATTATTATGTAATGCACGCCAAAACCAAAGATGTGAAAGGATATATTCAGCTCATCAGAGAATAAATAATCAGGGTCATTGAACAGCAGATGAGAATATCCAGAACCGTTTGTCTCACACTGGATCTATATCGATCTGAATTTGCACAGATGAAAACATCTTTTTTCGGCTGAAAAGTTCCATCTGTTGCCTGATGATTTTCTTCGCTTCTGTCACAGATACCTGCTTTTCAATCTTTACCAATATCTGTCTCAGATGTAGATTCTTGATTCGTGACACTATGGGTATGTGTGGTCCATAAACCCGGTTACCAAGTTTTGAAACAAGGAGACTGTAAAACTCCATCGCAGCTTCCTGAACCAGTTCATGTTCCCCGTGCCTCAATGTCATTTCGATCAAACGTGAAAGGGGTGGATAACTGAACTTATCTCTTTCGTTGAGATCGCGCTTGTAAAAAGCAGCATAATCATTTTTAACTACATCCTGAATCACCCAGTGCTCAGGTTGGGAAGTCTGGATAATCACTTTACCTCTTTTATTTTTTCTGCCAGATCTTCCGCTTACCTGCGCCATAAGTTGGAAACTTCTCTCAAAAGATCTGAAGTCAGGAAAGTTCAACAACTGATCTGCATTCAGGATTCCAACCGTGCTCACATTGTCGAAATCAAGGCCTTTGGTCACCATCTGTGTTCCAACCAGGATATCAATCTGTCGCTCTTCAAAATCCGAAATGATTTTCTGAAAGGACAGTTTCGTCCTTGTCGCATCAAGATCCATGCGAGCTACTTTTGCATTAGGAAAAAGTATTCCAATCTCCTCCTCGATTTTTTCAGTACCGAACCCTTTAATCATCATATGCTGGTTACCGCATTCAAGACATTGGTCAGGCACCATCTGATTGTACCCGCAGTAATGGCAACGCATTTGACCGGATTGTTTGTGGTATGTAAGAGTAACTGAACAGTTTTTACAATGGGGAATCCAATTACACAAACTGCATTCAAGATACGGTGAGAAACCCCTCCTGTTCTGAAAGAGTATTACTTGTTCCATGGCAGCCAGAGCTTCTGAGATTCCAGACATCAGTTCAGGCCCGAAATGAGACTTCATTATTTTTTTCCGTTTCGCTTCCTTCACATCCGAAACGATGATTTGCGGCATTTGAATACCTCCGTACCTTTCTTTCATATTCACAAGTCCGAAAAGTCCTGTACCGGCATTATGATATGATTCCAAAGAAGGAGTCGCCGAACCCAGCAATGTTTTAGCACCATGAATGCCTGCAAGTACTATGGCTGAATCTCTCGCGTGGTAACGCGGCGCAGGATCAGCCTGTTTGTAGGATGTGTCGTGTTCTTCGTCAGCTATGATGAGTCCAAGATTACTGAATGGCAGGAATAAGGCAGAGCGCGCTCCAAGAATTACCTGTGAACGTGTTTCTTTTCCTCCCGGATCGAATGAAAGGACATGATTCCAAATCTCAACCCTCTCATTATTGGAATAGCGCGAATGATATACACCTACTTTATCTCCAAAATGCTTTCTTAATCTGTTTATGATTTGTGCAGTCAGCGCAATCTCAGGTAACAGATACAATACCTGTTTATTCTCAAGAAGAGCTTCTGCAATAAGGTGAATATAAACTTCCGTTTTTCCGCTGGAGGTTACACCATGAAGCAGTACCACATTGTTCGTAGCGAATAAACTCTTAATTTCTGTCAAAGCCTCTTGTTGTGTGCTGTTCAGTTCAAGGGGAGGCGTAATTCTGTTTCCCTGCAGCGGTAGCCGGTCCACTCTTACCTCGTATTCTGTAAGAACTCCATTGTTTACCAGTGTTCCGATTGAAGACATAGATACTTCCGGATGTGAAGACAATTCTTTCTTCGACACAAATCCCTTTTCCTTGTCTTTGTAATACAGATTTAGAAAAATCATCATGCTTTCAAGCTGCTTCGATTTTCTCTTGTCCTGTTCAAATTCAATAAAAAGCTGTTCAAGTTCCTTATCGTTTTGATATTTCGCTGTAAGTGAAATACGCGACTCCATCTTGGGCTTGTAGCGTTCATCCAATTCTTCAGCAATGAATACAATTCCCTTGTCCATCATGCCTTTCACAAGCTGGTACACATTCCGCTTCTTAAGCAGCTTTGCTACTTCGCTTACCGGCATCTGCTTTTTAGAAAGCAATGCTTCAAACACAAAAAATTCTTCACTACTTAACATCGTATCTTCTTCTGTGAAATCCTCATTCAGGATGATGTGGGTTTCACTTTGCAGTTTGAATGCAGATGGAAGCGCACAGTTCATCACCTCTCCAGGATTGCACATATAATATTCCGTCAGCCAGTCCCAAAATTGAAATTGTCTTTCATTCACAATCGGATAATCTTCCAGACTGAATTGAATTGATTTTATTTCAGAAATACCTTTGTCAGGTTTCCCTCCCAGTCTTCTTACAATGCCGCTCATTATCTTTTGACGTCCGAAAGGAACAACCACGCGCATTCCGGGGAGAAGTTTATTCTGTAACTCCTCCGGAACCAGATAGGTGAACAGATTCGGCAGAGGCACCGGGAGTATCACTTCAGCATACAATTCTGATAACTTAGAGTTCATTAGCAAAAGCCAGGACTTAATCGTTTAAATATCCGCAAAAAACCAGAAATATTATCACTATCCTTATCAATCTCATAGCAAAGAATTAATTGAGCTTGCTTATTTTTGCAAACCTATGAAACCATTCCGGTTATTGTTCTCCTTATTTTTGATTGTGTTGATAAAATTCTTCTATAAAGCTGAAGGGCAGGTACGCAAAATCGAACTATTGAATGCAGATGTGAGTGAATTTGACCAGTCTGTGAATTCAAGAGCTACAAGGCTGATTGGGAATGTCATGTTCAAACATGAAAACGCCGTAATGCGTTGTGATAGCGCCTACCTGTATCGGGACGAGAATCGAATGGAGGCCTACAACAATGTGCATATTAGTCAGGGCGACAGTATGACTCTCACCGGAAACAAGCTGATATACAGCGGCAACACAAGTACGGCTCAGGTCTATGAAAATGTAGTTTTGTCTAATCGTACCATGAAACTTTTCACCACTCAGCTTGACTACAGGATGAATGATGAGACAGCATACTATACTCAGGGTGCCAGGATTGTCGATGGAAATAACACACTGACCAGCGATCTGGGCTATTTCTACAGCGCGAGCAATGACTTTTATTTCAGGAACAATGTGCAGCTTGTGAATCCGCGTTATAACATGACTTGTGACACGCTTCGATACAACGCCGGAAGTAAAATTGCATATTTCCTCGGTCCTACCTGGATAATCAGCAAAGAGAACAAGATCTATTGTGAGAACGGATGGTATGATACAGAAAAGCAAATATCTTCTTTCAGTAAAAATTCTTTTTTACAGGCAGGTAAACAAGTGTTGAAAGGGGATTCTGTCTTTTATGACAGGAACAAAGGAATCGGTTATATTTTTAACAATGTAAGTATATATGACAGTTCCGCGAAAATGATGATCAACGGCAATTACGGAGAACATCATGAACTCAGTGATTCATCCTGGGTAACAGGGAGATCCCTCCTGTCCAATTTCTTTGAAAAAGACACCTTGTTCATCCACGCCGACACTTTGCTTGCCGTGGGAATCAAGAATCCTTCAGACACAAGCCGTAAACAGCATAATATGTTTGCATTCCATGGAGTCAAAATGTACAAACCCGATCTTCAGGCCGACTGTGATTCCCTGGTTTATCTCCGGAGCGACAGTACCATCAGGCTATTTACAGATCCGGTTATGTGGTCAGGACTAAATCAGCTGAAAGCAGATTCAATTACAATAGAAACACAATCTGGAGAAATCAGAAAGATTCACATGAATCAGAATGCTTTCATTTCGTCCAGAGCGGATACCCTTCAGAATGGTCCTGTTGATTCGCTGTCTTTCAATCAGATCAGAGGTAAAAATATGACCGGCTATTTTTCCGATAATAAAATGAATAAAATTGACGTGAACGGAAACGGACAGGCCATTTACTACGCTAAAGATAAAAATGATAAAAATTTCGCCGTGAACAGAGCCGAATGCAGTGACATGATCATTCGTGTTCAGGAAAACAAGGTAAATGAAATTGTACTTATCAAATTGCCGGAAGGAACTTTGTATCCGATCAATGAACTCAGGCCAGGTGAATTGAGACTAAAAGGATTCCAATGGGAAGACGCGAGGAGACCAGCGAGTTTGGAAGATATTTTCAGAAAAAACAAGTAGTGATCATTATTTCATCACTTGTAAACGATGTATTCTTCCTTGAATATTTTCAGAAGAATAATAAAATATGAAATCAAAAGCGGACCAAAAATTATTCCGGTTACGCCAAACAACTGAAGACCGACAATCACTCCAATTACTGTAATGAGAGGATGAACATTTGCAAACTTTTTCTGAAATATAAACCTGAAAATGTTGTCAACTGATGAAATCACTGTGACACCATAGAGAATGATGGCCCATCCCTCCCAGGGAGAACCATAGCTTAGCTGGAATATACCGGCCGGTAACCAAATAAGCGTTGAACCCACAACAGGAAAGAAAGAAAAAAGACCCGTCATTACCCCCCAGAAAATCGGATCAGGAAGTCCGAATAAATAGTATCCTCCAGCTGCGAAGATAGATTGTATGAGACCCAACAGCGGTGCACCTAGCGTATTCGAGTAGGTTTGTGTGATGAGTTCTTTCGAAAATGACTTCACTCTTTTTGGAGTGAATGGCAGATTTCGTTCCACGAAAGCTTCGGTCTTTCCTACATTGATCAGCATGTAAAACAGTATGAAATACATCAGCGCGATATCTGTAATGATAATGAGAGTTCTGCCAACAAAATTGGTGATGTATTCAGCCGACTTTTCCCTGAGCCTCACAAGGTCTTCAGGACCCAGCAACTGATATCCGGTAAGAGCTTCAAAACTCCGGCCAGCTTCATTGATCACATTCGTTATAACTGTTCCTTCTTTGAAAAATAATGTAAGCTTGGGAATAATCATAAAGCTGGCGGCAAGCACGGGAGTCATAATAAGTATAAAGGTCACAAACAAAATCAGGATAGCCGACAAATACTTGTTCCACTTCTTCTTTAATACAAGCCAACGCATGAAGTGACGAAATAGCAGGTATAATATAACTGCACCCAAGAATGCATCAATAAAAATACTTAGAGTGTAGACGAACGCGAAAGCCGAGATCACAATCGCGATCATCAGGAACATTCTTGTATAATCCTGGCCAGAATTACTACTCAGCATAAGCGGAAGAAAATCGAAGCTCAAATATAATCAACCTCTTTGAACATTATCTTTGCAAACATGAATACTTTTCAGGATAAATTCCGGGTTGACAAGTGGCTGTGGTGTGTGAGGATTTTTAAAACCAGATCCATAGCAACACAGGCTTGCGAGCAGGGAAAAATACTGATCAATGACCAGCCTGCGAAAGCTTCAAGAGTAGTTCGCGAAAATGATATTGTGAGTTTCCGTCGACAGGGGCTCACAAGAAAATATAAAGTTCTCGCCTTACCCAAAAGCAGAATCGGAGCCAAATTGCTTCCTGATTACATGACAGAACTTACGGATCCCGCTGAGTTGGAAGCTTATTTCGCCCGGACTAAACGCGTAACAATTTTTCGTGATCCGGGTACAGGAAGACCCACTAAGCGTGAAAGGCGCGCTCTGGATGATTTTCTGGACGACATATGATTATTTCCCAATACCACACAATGATAATGAACACTTTGCGTTCTTTCATGTGTTGATATTTAATGAATAAATCCAAGACTCCATAGGATTCTTACTGCTGATAATAATTCTAATTTTAGCCGACAATCTTAATAAAATGGATACAAACGAATTGAAAAAAATAGCCAGTCAGGTGCGCAGGGATATTATACGACAAACAAATGCTGCAAATTCAGGACATCCTGGAGGTTCCCTCGGATGTACCGAGTTGCTTGTTGCATTGTACTTTAAAATCATGAAACACTCTCCTGCTCCATTTTCAATGGATGGGAAAAATGAAGATATGTTTTTTCTCAGTAACGGTCATATCTCACCGCTTTGGTACAGTGTACTTGCAAGAAGCGGTTATTTTGATATTGAAGAACTCTCAACATTCAGGAAAATAAATTCCCGCCTCCAGGGACATCCGGCCACACATGAAGGCTTACCTGGCGTGAGAGTTGCCAGCGGATCGCTCGGACAAGGTTTGAGTGTCGCTATTGGTGCTGCTGAATCTAAAAAATTAAATGGAGACAAAAGAATTGTATTCTGTTTGTGCGGTGACGGTGAAATGGAAGAAGGTCAGATTTGGGAAGCAGTAATGTATGCAGGGGCGCGCAAAGTGAATAATCTGATCGCGATCATTGATGTTAACAATCAGCAAATCGACGGATCTATTGAACAAGTCATGCCTTACGGTGACTTAAGACCAAAGTTTGAAAGCTTCGGATGGAATGTGCTTGAGATGGATGGCAATGACATGCAGGATGTAGTTCAAACTCTTGAGACAGCGCTTGCTTCAACCGGCGCTGCACAGCCTGTGGTGATTATGATGAAAACTGTGATGGGACAAGGCGTTGACTTCATGATGCATACACACAAATGGCATGGAGTAGCTCCGAATGATGAACAGACTAAAATTGCATTAGCACAGCTCGAAGAAACCCTTGGCGATTACTGATCGTCGGGTGCAAAGCATCATAATTCCTAAGTAGGACTGATTCTTTTATGAATAAACTCATTTTGCTTTTTATCGGGTTATTGTTTTCCTATTCAGCTCTCGCGCAGAAAGGAAATTTGAAAGCTCCTGCCCTCACCCGCATTGAATTTCTGTTTGACGCATCGCAAAGCATGTATGGCCGTTGGCAAAGCGGAGCCAAAATTGATGTAGCCAGGAACCTTATGTACAAAATGCTGGATAGTCTCAGGTATGTCGATAATATCGAACTTGCTCTGAGAGTTTACGGTCATCAAAAACAATATCCTCCTCAGGACTGTGACGACAGTAAACTGGAAGTTCCATTCTCCAAAGGGAACACCACACATATCAAGCAGGTGCTTAAAGACATAGTTCCCCGAGGCACCACGCCCATTGCACGCTCCCTTGAACTCTGTGCAAACGACTTTCCCTCCAGTCCTGCCAGAAATATCATTATCCTCATCACCGACGGAATTGAAGAATGTGGCGGAGATCCTTGCGCCATATCCACCGCACTGCAGAAAAAAGGAATTTTTCTGAAACCATTTGTAATAGGCATGGGCCTCGATGAATCGCTCAAGAAAACTTTCGATTGCGTTGGCAGATATTTCGATGCGACTAATGAGGCCACCTTCCAGGCAGCCCTGGATGTAGTTATTTCACAAGCCCTGAACTCAACCAGTATGCAGGTGAATCTGCTGGACATATACGGAAAGCCGACAGAAACCAATGTCAACATGACTTTCTATGACATGCACACCGGACAAATCAAATACAATTACATCCATACTCTCAATCAAAAAGGCAATCCGGATACTCTTGTAATTGACCCTCTGCCGGTATACAGAATTGAAGTTCATACACTGCCGAAAGTATGGAAGGATTCTATCACGCTTTCTGCCGGCAAACACAATGTGACAGGAATAGATGCTCCGCAGGGATTTATGCATCTGAAATTCGACAACCCGGCTGAATTTAAAAAGCCATATGCAATCGTCAGGAAGAAAAATGAAATGAGCACTCTGGATATTCAGGAGTTCGGCACCATGAAAAAATACATCGTTGGTAAATACGATCTGGAAATCCTGACCCTTCCGCGTATCTACCTGGAAAATGTAGACGTGTCACAAAGCAAGACAACTACGGTACAAATTCCCAGGCCAGGGATCACCACACTCATCACCAATAATCAGGGATACGGATCTGTGTATGTGGAAGAAAAAGGTAAACTCAAATGGGTTTTTAATCTCGACGAAAACCTTACGAAAGAAACCATTGTGCTTCAACCAGGCAGATACAAAGCATTTTACAGACCACGAAACTCAAAAGAATCAATCTATACAGTAGAAAAAGAATTCTCTGTGATATCGGGAGAATCAACAGTTGTCTTGTTGTATTGATGTTCATAAATTAATAAATTACCTTTATTCAATCATCACATGCTCACTGAAATAATGAAAACATCGGAAGTAAAAGAAAAAAAAGATACACGTTCAGGATTTGGTGCCGGACTTCTTGAATTGGGAAGGGAAAATCCGGAAGTGGTGGCTCTGTGTGCCGACCTCACCGGTTCACTGAAAATGGATGCTTTTGAAAAAGAATTTCCTGAGAGATTTTTTCAGATCGGAATTGCAGAAGCTAATATGATGGGAATCGCAGCCGGCCTGGCAATTGGAGGTAAGATTCCATACACAGGAACCTTTGCCAATTTCTCTACCGGAAGAGTGTATGATCAGATAAGACAGTCCATTGCTTATTCACACAAAAACGTAAAGATTTGCGCTTCGCATGCGGGCATTACTCTTGGTGAGGATGGTGCCACGCATCAGATCCTTGAAGATATCGGAATGATGCGTATGCTTCCGGGAATGGTGGTCATCAATCCATGCGATTACAACCAGACAAAAGCAGCTACAATTGCAATTGCAAAACATCATGGACCGGTGTATTTAAGATTTGGAAGACCTGTGGTGCCAATCTTCACTCCGGCTGACCAGAAGTTCGAAATCGGTAAAGCTATTACCATGAGAGAAGGCCGCGATGTGAGCATTTTTGCCACCGGACATTTGGTCTGGAAATCACTTCAGGCAGCAGAAATACTTGAAGAACAGGGAATTTCAGCTGAAGTGATCAACATTCACACGATTAAACCTTTAGATGAAAAAGCCATCATAAGGTCTGTACAAAAAACCGGTTGTGTAGTGAGTGCGGAAGAACACCAAATCAACGGCGGACTTGGTGATGCCATTGCTCATGTGCTTGTTCGTAACAATCCAACTCCTCAGGAATTTGTCGCTGTCAAAGACACATTCGGAGAAAGCGGTACTCCTGAGCAGCTAATGAAAAAATACGGACTGGATTCCACCGATGTGATTGAAGCTGCAAAGAAAGTTTTGGCAAGAAAATAAGCCAAAATCTTCAATCGAGATCCAACACTTCAGTCCGGAGCTTTAAAAGGAAATGACTGAATTCAGTGACAGCGAAATCCTTGAGAAATTTCGTGATGAGAAAAGCAAACATTACGCTTTCAACCTTCTGGTGGATAAATACCGCCAAAGGGTTTACTGGCATATTCGGAGAATTCTCATTGATCATGAAGATGCCAACGATGTTGTTCAGGATGTCTTTCTGAAAGTCTGGTTTGCTCTTGATAATTTTCGCGAAGAATCCAAACTTTTTACATGGCTCTACAGAATTGCCACAAATGAATCCATTTCATTTCTGAATAAAAAACGAAAAAGATTTTTCATTCCGCTTGTAAATGTAGAGTATCAGCTTGCACAGTCACTTGAGCAGGATGTTTTGTTCACAGGTGATAAAATTCAGAAATTATTACAGCAAGCCATTCTTAAACTTCCAACACAGCAAAGAATAATCTTCAACATGAAATATTTCGACGGACTGAAGTATGAGGAAATCTCAGAGGTGCTGGGATTGTCTGTGGGCGGACTGAAAGCTTCTTATCATCATGCCGTGAAAAAAATTGAGAAGTTTATGGAAAACCATTAAACCAAAGCACATTATGACTATCAGAGAGTACATAATCAATGAAAAGGAAAAGTAAAATAGAAAGCAAGGGATTTTCGCTTGAAAATAGCGAATCAGCTAAAATGGAGAATCCATTTTCTGTTCCTTCCGGCTATTTTCAGGAATTGGGCAATCAAGTAAAAAGCAATATTCAAAACTTGCCAACTCTTGATTCTGCCAATGTCAAAAATCCCTTTGCTGTTCCAGAGGGTTATTTTGCAAGCCTGACTGAAGCTATTCGTGATCGAATTAAATCCGCATCCACACCATCCGGATTCAAGACTTTGGCATCTGAAATATTCAGAAGACCACAGATACGACTCAGCCTGGCCACTCTTGCAATACTTGTTGTGCTGCTCATCAAGTTCACACAAAAACAGGAACTCAGCATTCCGGAAAACATCACCTGCGAAGAGCTTGGAAATTCCATTTACATACATGAGCTTGATGAATATTTCCTGGTCGATGAACTTGGCAATTTACCTGCAGGATCAACGAACGGAAACACAGAACAAGATGTGTACATCCAATGGTTCATGGATAACAATTACGATATAAACTACAAAGACATAGAAAATCACCTCTGATGAAAAACAGCCTTCTCATACTATTCATTTTGCTTATTGCCTCGCATGAAATCAATGCTCAACCGGGCAAACCAACCCGTGAAAGAATTGAATCAATGAAAATCGGCTTCCTCACCGAACGTCTTAACCTTAACCCGGAAGAAGCTAAGGTGTTCTGGCCTGTCTACAACCAGTTTCAGAACGAACTGAATGATGTTCGCAAGAACCGGAAGGAAAACATGAGAGATGCTGCTGAAAACTTTGATGACATGAGCGATTCGGATGCTGAAAAGTTTGTGGACGAAGAGCTTGTATTTCGCCAGAAAGAACTGGACATACAAAAGAAATATCATCCTCAGCTCAAGAAAGTTCTGCCTGCAAAGAAAGTTGCCAGATTGTACAGGGCTGAAGAAGATTTTAAGCGCAAACTTCTGGAAATGATCCGGGAAAGAAGAGACGGAATGCAGCAGGGCCCGCCGATGCGAAAGAAGCCTTGATTTACATCACTTTTACAGGAAAAAGTTCCTTCAGTTTTTCAACAGCGAAATCGATTTCTTCTCTGGTAGTGAATTTGCTGAAAGAGAATCTTACTGCAGGACGCTTGGAGTCTTTGTAGACTGCCTTCAGCACGTGAGAACCGGTGTTGCTGCCAGAAGAACAGGCGCTGCCGCCGGAACAGGCAATTCCCGCAATATCAAGGTTGAAAATCAGCATCTCACTGTTTTCAGTATCAGGAAAAGATACATTCAAAACCGTATACAGACTTTCTCCTTCCGGATCCCCGTTGAATTCTACACCCGGAATTGCTGCCCTTAGTTGTTCTATCATATAGGACTTAATTCCTTTGATGTAATTTGTATGTTCATCCAGGTGATCATTGGCAATCTGCAGGGCTTTGGCCAAACCGACAATCCCGTAAACGTTTTCAGTTCCTCCCCTCATGTTTCTTTCCTGAGCACCGCCGAAAATGAAAGGATGAATTTTGATTTTACTGTTTACGTAAAGAAATCCTATGCCCTTTGGACCATGAAACTTATGTGCTGCACAAGTCACAAAATGAACCGGAAGTTTTCCAAGATCAATCTTGTAATGTCCCATGGTCTGTACTGTATCGCTGTGGAATAGCGCATTATATTTCTGACACAACTCTCCCACTTCCTGAATAGGCAGTAAATTGCCCAGTTCGTTATTTGCATGCATCAGAGAAACCATGCAGCCCGGATTGGCGGCAAGTAGTCTCTCCAGATCATTCATGTCAATCCTTCCGCACTCGTCAAGTTTTATCAGGCTCAGTCGGATCTTTCCTTCCTTCTGAAGTTCCTGCAATGTATGCAGTACAGCATGGTGTTCAATCGGAGAAGTAATCATATGACTGATTCCCAGGTCACGCACACTGCAATGCAAAGCAGTATTGTTTGCTTCAGTTCCTCCGGAAGTGAAAAAGATTTCCGAAGGAGAAACATTCAGAATCCCTGCAACGGTCTTCCTCGCCTGCTCAATGAGTGTGCGCGTTTCCCTTCCTGCATGATGGATTGAAGAAGGGTTACCGAAATTATTTTGCAATACAGGAATCATTGCCTCAATCACTTCCGGATCAACGGGAGTTGTGGCGGCATTATCCAGGTAAACTCTTTTCATTGGCTTTATTGAATGTTACTTTACAAGCTTCATGCTGAGGATATCTTTGATATCCCGAATGATTTTTTCAGCAAGATTCGACGCGGTGGTTTGGGACTGACTCTCCGCATAAATCCGGATGATTGGCTCGGTATTGCTTTTTCGCAGGTGAACCCACTCTTTGTCGAATTCGATCTTTACTCCGTCGATTGTATTCAGTGGCTGCTTATGATATTTTTCCCTGATACCATCCATGACCATGTCAATGTCGATATCCGGAGTCAGTTCGATTTTATTTTTTGAGATATAATAATTCGGATAAGTGGAACGCAGCAACGCCGTGCTTTTTCCTGAGCGCGCCAGGTGAGAAAGGAAAAGTGCTATACCCACAAGAGCATCCCTTCCGTAATGAAGTTCAGGGTAAATAATTCCCCCGTTTCCTTCTCCCCCTATAACAGCCTTATGATCTTTCATGGCCTGAACCACATTCACTTCACCAACGGCAGCTGCAAAATAATCAGCTCCTGCCTTTTCAGTGATGTCCCTCAGAGCACGTGTCGAAGATAAATTGGAAACTGTATTTCCTTTGTTATGCTTCAACACATAATCCGCTACAGCGACCAGGGTATATTCTTCTCCGAACATCTCCCCGTCTTCACAGACAATGGCCAGGCGGTCCACATCAGGATCTACCACAATTCCGAGATGAGCTTTTTTCTTTTTCACTTCTTGGGAGATATCGCCAAGATGTTCAGGCAAAGGTTCAGGATTGTGAGGAAACTGACCGTTCGGTTCGCAATATAGCCTGGTTACTTCTTCCACACCCAGCGCTTCCAGCAAGGCCGGAACCGCAATTCCACCGGTAGAATTCACGCAGTCGATGACCACATGAAACTTCCTGCTGCGGATGGCTTCCACATCTACCAAAGGAAGAGCCAGGATTTTCTCAATATGCGTCTTATGATAATTCGGAACCGTAGTAAACTTTCCCAGTTTGTTCACGTCCGCGAAATTATATTCATTTCTTTCGGCGATGCCCAGTATTTCTTCTCCATCGGCAGCACTCACAAACTCCCCTTTTTCATTGAGGAGTTTCAGAGCATTCCATTGTTTAGGGTTATGACTTGCTGTGATGATGATACCACCGGAACAATTCATGTCAGCCACAGCCATTTCGACAGTGGGAGTTGTGCTGAGTCCGAGATAAATCACGTCAATCCCCAGACCTTTTAAAGTACCTGCCACAAGGTTTTGCACCATCTCTCCGGATATGCGGGCATCCCTTCCGATAGCCACAAGAGGTTTTGAAGGATGAGCCGAATTTCTCCTGATCAGCCATGTTCCGTATGCGGCTGTAAAGCGAACTATATCCAGAGGCGTAAGACCTTCACCCGGACTTCCGCCGATTGTTCCCCTGATTCCTGATATTGATTTGATAAGAGCCAATGTAAATAAGTTTGATTGAAAGGAGATTGCAAAGATAACTCGTTTCCCCCTGAAATACCTAATTTTCGCAGGATTCAGGGCATAATTTATTAACCGCAAGGCTTAAAAATCTTTGAAAAAACATCTCCATTGTTATTTGAATTATTATTATAAAAGTCAATATGTTTCCTTTCAATTAGAAATACATAATTCTGCTGTTTAGTAATATAAGGATTGATGGGTCGGAAGAAATCGATGAATACATATACCCAGACCCGGAAAAATTGAAGCTATTTTTCAAATGAATACAATCTTTCCTCCTTAATAGAACAATGACAATCGTAACGAGTATCACAGTCAAATGGCAGTTTTTTTCAGCGTATTCAATTTGGATATTCAGGCTGGTCAGATTGGAATTCTTTTATATAATAATTTATACATTTATATAGCCAGATGAAGTTAAATGACATATAACTAAAAATAAATGCTATAATTCCTCTTGACTTTGATTTATTTAAAATAGTCTTTAACCAATTCGCTATGAAAAAAAATATTCCATTAGTTTTAGTTCTGCTAAGCTTTTTCAAGCTACACGCTCAAAATTGGCAATGGTCACAAAATATTGGAAGCGCAAATGATGATTCTTTTTATTTAATTACAAAAGACTTAAATGATAATATTTATGTATTAGGAAGAGTAAATGGCAGTGCTTTGACATTCATCCAAAATGATACAATTAATACCGATGGAGATGTAAATTTTATATTGTTTAAATATGATAAATTCGGAACGATTCTCTGGTACAAAAATTTTAAAGAATATTCAGGTTTTCAAAATAGCGGAGGTATTGGTGAAATAGTATATGATCCGTATTCAGACGCGATCATTCTTTCAGGAACCACTACATGTTGCATCTACTTTGATAGTACTGTTGTTTGTAGTAATAATTCCAATGGAGATGCCCTTGTTTGTAAAATATCGTCATCAGGTACTTTGCTTTGGATGAAAACTTTTACTGGCTTTGGAGACGATTATGTTGTAGCTGCAGATGTGGATTCAATTGGAAATATTTATTTAGGCGGGAGCTTTTCTGCAGGTGCGTATTATGATAATGACACTATTTCCGACGGAGGAAATTTAATTAAGCTGGATCCGGACGGTAATATGCTCTGGTCGAAACAAGTTATCAATAATTTTGATATTTCAATTGGATCAGCAATCACTATTGCATCATTGAAATTAAAAAACAACAGAATATATATTTCCGGATGGCAAAATACAAATGTTTTTAATATTGATACCATCGCATTCAGCAACCCTAACATATCTGGAACCATTGTTGCCTCTTTTGATATGCAGGAAATGTGATCTGGGCGAATCAATATGGAATACCTGCTTCTTCTGGAGGAGATAATTTAAGCTTTGATGCACAAGGAAGTTTTTATTCAATCGGTATCACAAGTGCTGCTGCATATTTTAATACTGATTCAATTACCAATGCAGCTTATCCCAATGGTTATTTATTGAAATGTGATGCAGATGGCAATTATTTATGGGCAAAGAACTTCAATTCTCCATGGGCGGAAGCCTATGTGTGGAGCAATTATACAACTATTGACGGAAATACTTTTGTAATAGGTGAATTCAATCATTCGCTCAACCTTGGTTCTTGCAGTACTACCGCTGTAAGTAATCCTGATATGTTTGTTGCATTGTATTCTCCCAATGGCGATTGTCTTGGTCTGAAAAACTTTGGGGCAGCCAGAGGTGCAGCAGTGGTAGGGCTTTCAGATGGTTCTGTGGTGGTGGCCGGGATGTTTTTTAATACTGTGAACATCGGTAATGACACCTATCACAGTTATGGCTCATCCGATATGTTCATAGCCCGCCTGGATAATTTCATTGATGTGCCCGAGCTTGAAAGAAAAGCGGGGAACACCCTGATGATCTACGCTAATCCCACAACAGGCAAATGTTCTGTGACCATTCCGTCTGAATTCTTAAGTGAGAAAAACATTGTGTTGAGAATATATAATTCAGAAGGCAGACAGATACGGGAATACCCTGTTTCTGTAGAGGATGAGAATATCCGCTTGAATCTCGAAGCAGAAGCTAAAGGCATCTACATCGCCACACTCAGCAATGGCAAGAAGCAGTACACAGGGAAGATTGTGTTTGAGTGAAGGTAGAATTAGTTTCCGCTCGGGTGTGAGTGAACAAGAGTCCTTCGCTCAGGTAAATTTGATCTCAATCAGATTTTCATTAACGTAAAATCAAATTTACGTAACGACCCAATCCCCGAAGGGGATCAACATCAATAGAAAGGTGTACAATTAAAAAAAAGACAAGCCCGAAGGGCTTGAATGTGTTTTCGTTTGTGTTAAGCTGATAATGTTTGTCATTCATGATGGTTAATCATTTTACAGCTGCATAGGGCGGAATCAGCTAACGTAACAATTCCTCGCACAAGATTCCGCCCAACAGGTTGTCAATCCCTATTGTGTCAGCACACAAGATTCCGCAACACATTTATTAAAATCAATTAAATCAGTTAAAATCGTGTCCAGTATTGTGTCCATGCAAGAAAAAACCCTTGATAAATTTCTGTTTATCAAGGGATTAGTTTCATTTCAGTGAACCCGAAGGGAGTCGAACCCCTAACCTTCTGATCCGTAGTCAGATGCTCTATCCAGTTAAGCTACGGGTCCTTATTTTGAGCCCGCAAAGATAAATTAAAATCGCATAATGCAAACTCATCAATTTATGATGGCTTGTAATATTTTAGAGCCGTAGGCATGAACTCTTTCAGATTCTTGATGCGCGTATGATCACTCGGATGTGTGCTCAATAATTCAGGTGGCTTTGCTCCTCCTTGTTGAGACATCCTCTCCCAAAATCCTACAGCTTTCCTGGGATCATAACCCGCCATCGCCGCAAAGACCAGTCCGAGTTTGTCTGCTTCGGTTTCATGCGTCCTTGAATAAGCAAGAATTCCCAGTGTCGAACCTACTCCATAGGAAGTGAGAAATAAAGTTCTTGTCTCCTGACTCTTTTGTGAAAGCGCGACATCAAGAGCAAGTCCAAATCCTGCCGCTGCAAGACCCTGACTCATTCTTTCATTCCCATGACGCGCAACAGCATGTGCAATCTCATGCCCCATCACGATAGCAAGGCTTCCTTCATCCTGCGCCACTCCTATGAGTCCCTGGTAAACGACCACTTTTCCACCCGGCATACACCATGCATTCACTTGTGGTGAATTGACCAGATTGAATTCCCAGTTATATCCTTTTATTCTTTTACCCATTCCATTCTGGTTCATGTAGCGGGATACCGCATTGGAAATTTTCACTCCGGCAGACTTGACCATGGCTGCATCCGGAGTATTGCTAACAGGAGGATTCTCCCTTAAAAAATCACGGTAAGCTGTTAAGCTCATTGCCATCAGCTCACTTTCCGGCAAAAGATTCAATTGTTTTCTTTTGGTGATTGGCACCTTGCTGCATGAAGTGATTATGAAGACAAGCAGTAAGGAATAAATGAATTTGACTTTCATGGCTTTTTCTCTTGATGGCTCAAATACCGGGCCGAATGAAATGTTTAAAATAAAATTAATGTATCACAGCGGATAATCCTTTATCACAAAGCGCATGCTTCATAGGCTGAAGGTCGGAGAAAGAACCGGTCTTGACCGCACATTTTCCGTTATAATGAACGATGTATGTGCATTGCTCCGCCTGAATGACATCATGCTGGCAAATCTCAATCAGACATTCAATTACAAACTCAAAAGTATTGTAGTCATCGTTATAAAGAACAAGTTCGCGCAGTCTTGCTTCGCTGACATCAACATTCTCAACCACTTCTTCCAGCGGCTTGTGATTCATCCAGAATTGCATGTTCATCCCTTTTGTCAAACAAAAATAAAAAAAAGAAAACAATTATTAAAGAGAGGAATCATTATACTCAAAAAACGCAGAAAGAAAAATTACTGCCCTGATATCCTCAATGCATCCTGAACAGGGATTTTTTTACCATTGCTGAAGGCCACTACAAATGCATCGCTGATTCCCGCACGAACCGCTTCTGCCTTCAGTATTTCGGCTGAAGCATGCTCACTGAATTCACCGGCATAAAAAATATTCAGATTCCTTGCATCAGTTTCACGAATAATGCCGTGATCGCGGATTTTAAGGAATGATTCAACGGCAGAAAATGATACATTTTCACGAAATGCACCAATCTGAACACGATAAATAATTTTCCCGGAAACAGGACTATCAATTGTGGGAGCTGAAAGTGCTTCAACACCTTCTGGCTTTTTTTCTGAAGCACTCTCTTTCGCTGTCACATTCACATTTGAAACAGAAGCTGGTGCTGAAACATTCGATGTTTCAGCGGAAGTCTTGTTGTAAGATATCAGCCTTGCATCCCTTACCCTAGTAATGAAGGCATCCGGAATACCTTTGTTTCTTGCATTTACAAGCGCAGTTTCTGCTTGTGCTCTTTCATCAAACAATCCTGTCATGAAACGATGAAGCCCTCCTGAAAGCACTTCCCCATACAATGTTTCGAATGATGCAAGCAATGAAGGAGGCGTCGCTGTTCTGTAAACTCCTATTTGGACTGTGAACTTTTCTGCAGACAAATGAATTTCAGACCTGTCAACGGATGAGGAAGCCTCGCTTAAAGCAGGCAAAGAAATATTTGCAGAGGAACCATAAAACAAAGCTGCATCTCTGTCCTCCGAAGGAACGGCAATGTCTTTCCTGATCACTTCCAGTCTTTGAAGTACAGCAATTTCTTTGCTCATTTCAGAATTGTAGGCAGTTAGTTTTGAAGCATCATTCAGCTGCATCAGTTCACGCGCCCTTTGAAGGGAAATTCTTTCTCCGTTATAATATGCCACAACAAAGGCATCGGGATAACCACTCCGCCTCAATTCAGTTTTTACCAGATTCGCAGGTTCAAATGTTCTGAACATGCCAACACAATAACGAATCCAGCCCGGCCTTGAACGTTCTGCAGAAATTGGCTGAAGGTTTCGGAAGCTATTATCTGGAATCGGTTTTCTGAATGCGCCTATCTGAACCTTAAAACTCAGGCCTTCCGGAAGTGCCGGATCAAGAGGAATAGGATTCGCAGAGGAATAAGTAATGCCGGATGGTTTAGAAAACATTTGCGCTCCTAACTCTTCAGCTTCTACTCTGCTGATATTTACTATAGGAGCCGGATTAACCGGGGCCAGAGGCATGAGTTCAATTATTTTTTCGTTTCTGGCAATGTTTCCTGCAGGAACCAAAGGTGTATTCCTGACTTCATCTTCTTTCTCTTTAGTTTGTGTCGTCGACGGAATATTATCCTGCTTTACAGGCTCAGGATTAAGCTCTGAATTGATTGCAGATTGAGTAGTCTCATTCTTTGTAGCAGGCTCTTCTCTCCTATCTACTCTATTAGTACTTTCATTCACAATTAAGTTCTCCGTGCTTTTCTGCAGATCAGATTCAGTTTGAGAGGATCGAACATCTGAAGCTAAGCCCGGTGCAGCAATAATTTCTCTCAGACTGTCTTTTCGTGATTCAAGAACTCTGATTTCACCCGTATTCTCCTGGCTTTCTCTGAATTTTAATGCAGCCTGATGCTCTTTCTTCTCATAGGAAATTTTCAATTCGATGGCAGAATTCAATAAGCTGGTTTTTTCCTCTGCGTTTTGGGTATTGGAAATTCGATCCATCAATTTCTGATGCTCTTCTTTTTCCCTGTTAGCATCACGGCTCAGATTCATGGCTTCAGCAAAAAGATTGATAGTCTCAACCTGACCTGTACGAATTTTCTCTTTTAAATCAGTATATTCTGAATAAGCAGGATGTGATTGGTTCAAATCGCTATCTGTGTCTTCTTCCATTCTCACTTTACTCAGATCCAGTTTTTCATCTGGACTTTCCGAAATACTATTATTTGACTTTTTAGTGTGATCTACAGTTAAATCTGAATTCTCGATCCGCTCAGCCTTTTTCTTTTGTAACTTTTCTGATTCTGCAGCTTTTGACTCAGCACTTCCTGCCCCAGAAACATCAGACATTTCCGAACTCATCTTTTCAGCACCTGACTTGATTAAAGTTTCTCTCTTTGCATTTGAATCATCAGATTTTTCAGATCCGCTGCCAAGATTATTGCTTGTAGCAATCTGACTCTGTTCAATGACAGTTTTTTTAGTTACTGAGGAAGATTCTTCATCCCTGTTTGCAGTATGAACTTCAGTGGCCAGGAGTGCGGAGTTCTGCTTTAGACTTTCAACATCCTGTGTACCGGCTGTATCTTGTCTTGTAAGCAATTCAGTGGCAATACCGGAAGGAGAAACAGCGATCATCGAATCAACTCTGTTGAGATCCGATGAACCGGATTTGATTTTCGTTGAATTTTCTCGAGTAACCTTGTCAGAAGCCTTGTCAGTTTCTGAAGAGTGTCTTTGCCCTCCTTTTGTGCTCACTGAAGTCATATCAGATGATATTGCCTCACTTGTCTTGTCAACATTATCTTCAGTTTTAGGAGAACTGATTATTGCGGAGGTTTCTGCCAAAACACCTGCAGGAGAGGATTTTGAAGCTTTTGAAGATTTCTCTTCGGGCTCTGATTTATTAATAGCCAGAGTCTGACTTCTTTCTCCAAAAATCTGCTTATCATATTTCAATTCAGGATTTGACTCAATGGCATCTGACAGCTGACTCTCTGCAGCATTCCAAAGTCGCTTGGATTCCTCACCTTTCTTTACAGCTAAGTTCACTATGCTGTCCTGTTGTTTACCTTCAGGCATGTCCTCTGCCATTTGATAAAGCATTTCAGCTTCTGCAGTCATAACCTGCGATTGCTTTGCACTTAACAAGGAAGTCTGATATAAACTATCAGCAACAAACTCCTTCCGTGTGATGCTTGATGATGCTTTGATTTGTCCTGCAGTTGGAGTTTCTCTTATAGATGACACATCAGAAGTTGATTTATTTCCTGCAGCGCTTTCAGGTGCAGTTGAGGTATTCTTTGAAGAAGTTTGATTTCTGTTGTCTGGCTCAGCATCTTGAATTAATCTGGCAATAGAAGCATCCTCAGATTCTTTCTCAGATTCAGTTGAGTTTGGTTCTTTAATAACAGTAACATTATCAATTGAATTCAAAGCTGCTTGTTCATTAAGAATGCTTTCCGGACTGGCATGTTGATTGCCTGATTCAGCAGATAAATTTTCAGGAGTGCGTGTTTGATGCTCCTTTTTTGTCGTCGGTTGCTCCTTAGAAACATTTGCATTATTAGAGTCAGGTCTTTCATTTGCTTTCTTGCCAACCTGAATAGAGGATGTTTGAGCTTTTGTCAATTCTGCACTTGATTGTTCCGGCTCCTCATTATTTGCTGAAATGTTTTGCTCAGACCCAATCTTTAAATCTTGTGTACTTTCAGAATTCACCGGTGTAGTTCTTGTCTGCTTCTCATTCTCCTGCTCAGAAAATTTTGGCGAGCTGGCATTCTGCTGCGCTTTCTCATTTTCTATTTCAGCTTTTTTTATGTCACCAACTGAAGTGGAATTTGTCTTTTGTAATTCTGATCCAGGCTTAATTGATCCCGAGCTATTCTGGGTTGATGTCCGTGTAGCCAATGCTTCCCTGCTTCCACTCTTTCTGCCGGCTTTCATTATATTCTCTGCATCCTTCTTAGCGGCATTTGATTCATCAAGTTTAATATTTGCCATTGTCTCCAAGCCTGCCGCTTCTGACAGCATATTCGATCCAGACTCTCTGTATTCTGCGGATTTAGCGAGAAGTTCTTTCTTTTTTTGCTGCGCTCCTGTCGGTTGAATTGCCGCTTCCTCTTCCAAAGCATCTGCTATGCTGTCCTGCATGGATGCATTCAATCTTAGCTTAGCAGCATCATTTAGCAACTTGTCCGCCTCCTCTTTCAGTGTCCTAGAATCCTCAAGTGCGATCTCAGCCAGGTCTTCATTGCTGATATTGAAATCATACATAGCCGCAGGATTATTCTCTTCCTCCTCGATAATTTTCATCCTTTCGGATTCTTCTTTTATTTGACGAATCTCATCCTCCGTGAGTTCCTGTTCTAAACTGGGGTCATATTTATCTTTTTCAGGCAGCGTAATGCCCTGAGTAGATTTCTCTTTTATTGCAGAAGATTCAGTTCTTACAGCAAAGTCACCGGTCGTTGAATCTTCAGAATTATTGTTTTGCAATTCACGATTCTGCTGAGAAGATTTGTATTGATCCTGCTTACCATCCTGAGTACTTTCCAGCACCTTTTCAGGTGCATGAACATAAACAAGCTTATCATCAATTCTGATTTGAATCAGTGAAGAAGAATCAGATTCTTCAGGACTTACAGATGTTTCAGTGGAACCGGAAGCAAGGGCATTACCGGAAACAACATCCCTGCTGAAGAAATTACTTAGCATGATCTCCTCACGCTTTCCGTTCTTTTTCAGTCGTATTTCCTGTCGCATACCATCAAAAGGATCAGGAGGCAGATAAAATCTTTCAGCAAGGGGAAGGTATCCTCCGGCTTCAACCACAATTACATAATCTTCACCGGCAGGCAAAACGATCTCGTATTTTCCTGTTCTGGAATCCGTCCAGACTGAAGTCATAATGGCATTATCAGATGGTCTTAGCACAATAATTCGTGCGTCTCTTCTTGTTGGCTGATCTACTGACATGTATTGACCGGAGATAATCGCAAATGATGCGAGAGAATTTTCAATGCTGACAGTTTTAAGTATGTATTTATCCTTTGGAGCATTGAAGGAAGTGGCGTATTGTGCTCTTCCAGATTTGACATCTGGAATAAAAAATATATCGTCCGCAACAGAATTCAAGGGCACTCCAAGGTTTTCAGGAACGGACCATTCTCCGGTGTTGTAATTGTAGACAGTTTTAAAGATATCATAGCCACCCATGCTATTGTGGCCCTTGCTGCAGAAATACAGCGTCTTTCCGTCTATGTCGAGGTAAGGATGATCTTCATGCTGTGCAGTATTTAGTACAGCTCCAAGGTTTTCAGGCTCTGACCAGTTTCCAGAAGGAGTTTTACGCACCCTGTATAAATCCTTACCGGTAATTCCATTCTTTCCATAACTGGCAAACAGCCCTGTTTGTCCGTCACGGCTGATGAACATGTACAGGCTTTCCTTTTTATCCCTGTCGGCCTGTGATTGAAAAATTTCTGCAAGCGGAATTATTCGACCAGATGCGGTTGACAAGTCAAATGAATATTGAAAATTATCTCTGGAAATTTCCCTGCTGTTTAAAACAGCAGTATTTTTTCTGGAGCCGCTGAGGTTTTCAGCATTTCTGCTGTAGCCAAGCCAGAGATCAGATTCCATTTTCTGTTTTTTGCTGGGAGTAACCAGCGAGTTAAACTTTTCAAAAGACTCAGATGCCTTGGCGTATCGTTCTGCATGCATGTATGCCTGCCCCAAATAAAAATATACGTCACCAGGAAGAGTAACATCTCTGGAAGCTTTCTCTAGAAATGGAATGGCTTGAGTTTTCTCTTTGGAATCGATGACCACTGCACTGCCATACCTGAAGTTGTACAACGCATTGTTCGGATGCAGGCTCAACAACTGAGAATAAAGAGGAATTGCCGACTGATAATCGCCTGAGACATAAAACTTGTCAGCTTTCTTCTGCAATTCCAGCTCGGCAGGATTTACCTTCTGTGCCTGCAATGCAGAAGAAAATATAAAAGCGCTGCAAAGGATCAGGATGTGCCATCCTGTTTTCATGATTCCGTTTTCGATGGATTTAGATATCTTATGCTTATACTATTTGAGATGTTCATTGTTACCCAAATGAATGCCGGCTTTAAGATTCGTGCTATTCATGTTTCTGTTAAGTGCAAGAATTAACCGGATTTTTTTAATATGGCGCAGAACATTGTATCAGCTTTTTCGGAATATCCACGCATATAAGTTGAACTGATCAACTCTAAGCCTGATTTTTCTTTGATTACTTCAACATTGCCTTCATTTTCTGCTTCAAATACAGAACATGTGATGTATGCAAATGTTCCGCCTTCTTTCAATCCTTTTGTAAGATTCTGTGCAATTTTTCTCTGTAAAGGTACGAAATAGTCTTCGAGCTTTTTTTTGTTAAAAAATTGCAGTGATTCAGGTGTTCTTGACCAGGTACCAGAACCTGAACAAGGCACATCAGCAATGATTCCGTCGTAGGATTTTTTATCTGTCACTTCATCTGAAGCGGCATTAAATTGCATGACATTAAATTTTTTATGTCCGGCTTTTTTCATTCGCTCTTTCAGATTTACAAGAATGCTTCCACGAATATCAGAAACAGTGAGTTCGATATTCTCACATATGTCTTTTAATAAAAGACTTTTCCCCCCAGAACCAGAACAAGCATCCCACCATTTTTGTCCGGAAGCAAATGGCAGATTCCGAAGACTCATCTGAGAACTTTTATCCTGAATTTCAAAAAAACCTGACTTATAGCTTGTCAAAGTGTTCAGTGGAACTGAATTGGAAAATCCAAGACAAAGCTCCGATTGCTCATCTTGCAGAAATTCAATATTCGATTTTTTCAATTCATGGATTACCTGCTCAAGATGATTTTTCCTGATGCGAATCCATAACATTGGCTGAACAAGCAATGAGAGGATATAAGCTTCTTTGTTCAACTGTCCGGAAATTAAATCCGGAAAAGGAAACAATTTATCAATGAATGATTCTCCATAAAATGCTTCGATCTTTTTTTTTCTTCCTTTTATATCGAGTGACAGGATTGACGGGTTCAAGGAAGGAAGAAAATGCTCAAGAACATCTGCATTCACTTTCATTTCAGTTTCGCAAATCAGATTTGCAATCAGCAGTCTTTCCTGGATTCCCAGGCCAAAGGCAAAATTTCCGATTCTGAAATAATTATTAACCAGTGAACGCATCAGCCTGCGGTCTCGCGAGCCCATTGCCGGTGTTTTCCTGAATTCGTTTCGCAGATAGAGAGCAAGCGGAACTTCACCCTGATAGGATTCAATAAGCGCCAGCGCGATTCTGAGCTGGTTGAATTCTTTCATGATTGCTGATGAATTAAATGTGTCAGCTTATGCCCAGGCGTGAAAGCGAAACCTTTATGTTCTTTTCAATTACAGCCTGAAGATCTTCAGTGTTTCTGGCAACGAATTTTTCTCCTGTGATGCGTTCGTAAAGCTCAATATATCTCTCTGAAATTTCCGCAAGCCATTCATCATTCATTTTCGGAACTACTTCACCTTCCCTGCCCTGAAAATTATTTTCAATGAGCCATTGTCTTACAAATTCTTTTGAGAGTTGTTTTTGAGGAAGACCTTTCTCAAAGAGTTCCTCGTAGAAATCCGAATAAAAATATCTGGAAGAATCGGGAGTGTGTATTTCATCGATCAACATGATTTCACCATCAGCTTTTCCAAACTCATATTTGGTATCGACAAGAATCAGTCCCATTTTCTCTGCAATCTCCGTTCCTCTTTTAAAAACTTTTCTTGTGAAGTTTTCAAGCGCGCGATAATCCTGTTCGGAGACAATGCCCCTTGAAATTATTTCTTCCGCAGAGATATCTTCATCATGACCTTCCGATGCTTTGGTGGTGGGTGTGATAATCGGTACAGGAAACTTTTCGTTCTCCCTCATGCCTTCAGGCAGCTTTACTCCGCACAATTCCCTTATCCCCGATTTGTAAACTCTCCAGGCATGACCTGTGAGATATCCTCTAATGACCATTTCCACTTTAAAAGGCTGGCACAGGCGTCCGATGCATACATTCGGATCCGGTACATCAATGATCCAGTTCGGAAGAATATCCTCAGTGGCAGAGATCATTTTCACGGCAAGCTGATTCAAGACCTGGCCTTTGTGCGGGACAGGCCGCGGAAGAATCACATCGAAGGCAGAAATGCGGTCGCTGACGACCATGACCAGGAATTTGTTCTGAATCGTATATACGTCTCTGACCTTGCCACTGTATTTTGAAGTCTGACCGGGAAGAGAAAAATCTGTCTCCCTCAGAGCATTTGCAAATCCGTTCAGCTTTTGCATAATCTATCTGTTATACGCCTCGATAATTTCTTTTACAAGACGATGTCTGACTACGTCCTGTGCATCCAGATATATAAAGTCCACACCTTTGATATTGGAAAGAATTTTTATTGCCTGCACCAGACCTGAGGGTTGGTTTCTCGGCAAATCAATTTGAGTGACATCACCAGTAACGATGAACTTCGCCGAAGGTCCCATCCTGGTGAGGAACATCTTAAGCTGGCTTTCGGTTGCATTCTGTGCTTCGTCAAGAATCACAAAAGCATTGTCCAGTGTTCTTCCTCTCATGAATGCAAGAGGAGCCACTTCGATGATACCGGTCTCAACATATGATTTCACTTTTTCCCCTTGTATCATGTCGTATAGAGCATCGTACAATGGTCTGAGGTAAGGGTCAATTTTTTCTTTAAGATCGCCTGGAAGGAAACCTAGATTTTCTCCGGCTTCCACAGCCGGTCTGGTGAGAATGATGCGTTTGATTTCACGATTCTTGAGAGCCCTCACTGCAAGTGCGACAGCAGTGTATGTCTTTCCGGTACCAGCAGGTCCGATCGCAAAAACAATGTCGTTCTTTTCAGAACTCTCCACCATTTTCTTTTGGTTGGGCGTGCGTGCCCGCACCATGATCCCATTCTGGCCGAAAACAAGCACATCGCTTGCCGGAACAGGAGGAGCTTTTTCACTTCCTTTTTTCTCGGCTAGGAAATGTTCGACATTATCGGGAGTCAGACTTCCGAATTTTTGATAATGCTGGATGAGCCGGTTTATTTTTTCACTGAAGAGGTGAATGTTTTTTTCATCACCAATCACTTTGATCTCATTTCCACGGGCTACCAGTTTCAGTTCGGGAAAGTTTTTTCTGATTACTTCGAGATTGCTGTCGTTTACTCCAAAAAATTCAACGGGATTGAATGTGTCGATGGGAATAATTACTTCGTTCAATTGCCTGGCGTTTAAGTTCAACAATAACCGGATAACATTTTCAAGAATCACATGTTCAAAAGAACCCTGAATCCGGCCTGAATTCCGTTCAATACTACTTAAATCTAGCTAATTTAGCCGGTGATTTAAAACAAGTTATTAACAAGGACAGACAGGAGAACCGGGATGTCAATTTTAACGATGACAACAGACTGGGGTCTTCGCGACCATTATCTTGCCGCATTCAAGGGTGAGTTAATCAGTCGTAGCAGAGACATCAGAATCGTCGACATCAGCCACGAGATAGAAAAGTTCAATATTCTACAGGCTTCTTTCATTATTAAAAACGCTTTCAGGAAATTTCCTGAGGGAAGCATTCATTTTATCGGGCTGGAAGGAAATACTCAGCCAGAAAGTTCTTCTTTCCTGATCGTAAAAAGCGAAGGGCATTTTTTTATAGGAAGAGACAGCGGAATATTTTCTCTTATTCTTGACAATCAATCTAAAGAAGTGTATGACCTAAAAATTGAAAGCTCGGCTGATAACTCTATAATTTACTCAAGACTTATTGATATCCTTTGCAGTCTTTCCGAAGGGGAGCAAGCGGAAAAGCTCGGTCAGGTTGCCGATTCGGTGATTCAAAGCTACTTTGCCCGCCCTACCACTGATCATACTGGAATCAGAGCTGTAGTAATATATATTGACGATTTCGGCAATGTGATTGTGAACGTCAGCAAGGAGCTATTTGATGACCAAAGGAAAGGAAGAAAATTCACAATATTTCTAAGAAAAGCCCAGTACAATATCAATAGGATCAGCAACAACTATACGGATGCAGAATCAGGAGAAATTGTCGCTTTTTTTAACAGGGATGGATACCTTGAAATAGCCTTAAATCGCGAATCAGCGGCCGGATTGCTTGGAATCAAGGTGCTTGAAAACATCAGGATAGAATTCGATGATAACGAGAATAGTTAAAATGACTTTTCAGCCGCATTTAGTTGCTGAATTTCTTATTATCTTTGAAAGAGTTCGCGAAGACATCCGAAATTTCCCGGGTTGCAAACATCTGGAAATGCTTGTCTGGACTGAAAATAAAGCCGTTCTCTTCACTCTTAGCAGATGGGAAAGTGTCGAAAAACTTGATGAATACAGGTCTTCACAACTCTTCAAAGAAACCTGGAAAAAAACTAAGTCATTGTTTTCCGCACCGGCAGAGGCCTGGAGTCTGATTGACGACACTACAAAAGTTGATAAATAATCGTGAGAAGGACTTCACTATGCTAATTTTTGAATATAATTGTAGCCCTAATCTTTCTGGCGCATTTGCCCGTAAAGTAATAATCATGCTTAACACAGAGCCTCTGGACACTCGCCATGAATATCAGTCCATTCACAAAAGAAGTTTAAATATGCAGAGAGTATAGTGGTATTTTTACTCAATTACAGATAATATCATACAGCAAGCATAGCAGAAATTTGAAACCAGAAACCTATACAATTCCAAATATGATGAAAACCAATTACTCAACCAACCTGATGAAGGCATTGCGACAAAAATTTGCCTTGATTATGGTTCTGTTCACATTTATCGGCGGTCAGGATTTATATGCAAGCCATGCTGCCGGCGGAGACTTGACTTACACCTATCTTGGCAACAATCAATACAGGATTACATTCACATTCTACCGTGACTGTTTCGGTATTTCGGCTCCTACGACAAAGACTGTTGCTATCGCCAGTGCTTCTTGCGGACTGACAGTACCATCTGTAACTCTGACAAGAGACCCCAACGTAGTAGAAATTACAGCAGCTTGTTCTACAGCAGTCACAACGTGTAACGGAGGTAATGCAACAGGAATTCAAGCCTATACCTATAGCGGTATCGTTACATTACCTGCTTTGTGTCCTGATTGGCGTTTCAGCGTACTTGAGTGCTGCCGGAACGCAGCCATCACTACCCTTCAGGGTCCTGCAGGTTACGATCTGTACAATGAGGCTTTTGTAAATAATACTACTATCAATAACAATTCTCCTACATTCTCCATCCCTCCTATTGCATTCATGTGTATCGGACAAGAGAATGTATTCAATCACGGAGCTATCGATGTTGACGGTGATTCACTGGTTTATTCATTTATCCTTCCACGTGATGCGGTAAATACGCCTGTGACTTATTTGCCAGGATACTCGATTGCCAGTCCAATCTCATCCAGCACACCGGTGACGATTGATCCGGTTACCGGTGACATTCGTTTAAGACCAACGGCCACAGAAGTTGGTGTTATTGCTGTTCTGGTACTTGAGTACAGAAACGGCGTTCTGATTGGCAGTGTAATGCGCGACATTCAGGTATATACAACTGCCTGCAGTAATACATTACCGGCCCTTAGCGGCATCAATGCAACAAATGATTTCAGTATTTCCAGCTGTGGCGGAGCTATCTGCTTTGATATTTTCAGTAATGACGCAGACCCGGGAGATACACTGACCATGACATGGAACAACGGAATTCCTGCCGCCACATTCACTGTTACCGGATCTCCCATCCCGACAGGACATTTCTGCTGGACACCACAACCATCTGATGCACGTGCACAACCTTATGTATTCATTGTAACCATCCGAGATAATGCCTGTCCTTCACCAGGCGTGAGAAGCTATGCATTCAGCATTCAGGTTTCTTCGCTCAGCATGACAGTCACTCATTCACCTTCAGTTTCCTGCTTCGGCTCACACAATGGAACAGCTTCTGTGAGCGCTCAGGGTACTGGCTTGCAATACACCTGGACTGGACCTAACGGACTCGAGCTATTCACACCTTCCATTTCACATCTGAGAGGAGGGGTTTATACCGTGAATGTGGTTGATGCATCAGGTTGTGTAGGTCAGCAAACGATTACCATTGCAGAACCTGCTCCGGTTTCTGTATCTGTTACAGGAGTAAACCCTGGCTGCAACACAACACTTGGTTCAGCTACTGCGGTAGCATCAGGCGGAACACCGGGATATACATATACATGGAGTAATTCTCAAACAGGTCCGAATCTGAACAATGTAGCTTCAGGAACTTATAACGTGAGCGTAAGAGATTCCAGAAACTGCCTGGGTACAGGATCAGTAACTCTTACCGGTGGAATTCCGATTTCAGTAACCATGACTTCCACACCGGCAACCTGTGTAGCCAACAATGGAACAGCTACAGTTAACGTAACCGGAGGAAGCGGAAACATACAGTATAACTGGACTCCAAATGTGAGCACTACATCCACTGCAACAGGCCTGATCACAGGATCATATGCCTGCGAAGTGGTAGACCTTACTACCAATTGTGTAGTAAACGTTTCAACTATAGTTCAGAATAATGCAGGAATTTCTGCCACCATCACTCAGCAGTCTGACGCAACTTGCGCAAGCAGCGAAGACGGATCAGCCACAGTAATGGCTACCGGTGGAACTCCTCCATACTCATACCTGTGGCCAAACGGAGACACCACTGCATCCGTAAATAACCTTGCTCCCGGCACATACCTGGCCATGGTTGAAGATTATCTGGGTTGCCGTGCATTTGCTTCAGTTACCATTGGATCAATGTTCCCTGCTCCAAATGTTAACCTTGGTCCGGATACAACCATATGCATCGGATCAACCCTGCTTCTTAACGCAGGTGCAGGATTCAGCTCTTACCTGTGGTCAGACAACAGCACAAACCAGAGTCTTCTTGTAAGCACTCCAGGCACATATTCAGTGCTTGTAACGGATGCTAACGGATGTCAGAACTTCGATGCCATCGTAGTTAACTTCATTACCTGCCAACGTTCAAGACCGGCTGGAACACAGGTTGGCACTGTTACAAACCATGCATTCAGTGTATATCCTAATCCTGCAAGAGATCAGGTACAAGTGAGCATTGCACAGATCAAGAAGACCAAAGTAAATATCCGTGTAACGGATCTTCTAGGTAACAGACTGATCAGCAGCAGTGAAAATGCTGAATACAGCTACAATAAAAACATCAACATCTCCGGACTTGCAGCTGGAATCTACATTGTAAGAGTAGAATACGGCAATGAAGTGCAGACTGTGAGAATTGTAAAGGAATAATTAGCTTTTGTTTATATAAAAGGGGTTAGCCAGCAATGGTTAACCCCTTTTGCTTTTTAGCTGTTGGCAACATTTAATATTTATAAAGGCCAGTTGAAATGCATGATTTCAAGATAAACAAGCTAAATTATTATTGCTTTAGGTAATCCATCATTAACCCCATAATATCAAGTATTTACATCAAGATTAAAGATCGTTGCGTAAGATTCTTGAACTCCGGTTTTTGCAGGGATATCTTTAACCAAGAACTTTAACCTGTTTACCGAATGAACAAACTGCAACACCAATCAACTTCAGGTGCCGGAGTATTCGGCCTGATTCTTCTGATCTTCATTTTTTGCCTGATCATGATGTTACACAGTGGAGCAAGAGATCATTACGATCCGGCAGATTATCCCCCTTATTCCGGGAAAATTGAAAACAAGTTTTACAAAGGGTCAGGGCATTGATTACTAAGATATGTGCAGCTGAATGATCCGACATTGAACTTCTTTTGAGGGCGAATATTGTCTTGTGCTATTTCATCTATAAAATTAATTTTGAGCAAAAAATCGATCCTTGTATATTCTTCTCAAGAAAGAAATTTCCGCATTTTTATCGAGCCTGCTGGGATATTCGGTGATTTGCGTTTTTCTGTTCATCACTGGTTTTTTCATCTGGATACTTCCCGGAACCGAATTCAATCTGATTGAAAGCGGAATCGCAGGTCTGGATTCCCTGTTCATTTTGGCGCCATGGATATTTCTGTTTCTCATTCCCGCCATTACCATGCGGATGTTCACCGAAGAGAAAAGAAGCGGAACTATTGAAACTTTATTCACCAGGCCATTAAGCGATTTGCAGATAATCACCGCTAAGTTCGGAGCTTCACTAATCCTGATAATTATTTCCCTGTTTCCTACCCTCATTTATCTTGCAGCTGTAATGATGATCGCCTATCCGCCAGGCAATGTAGACCTGGCAGGAATCGCAGGCTCCTACATCGGCTTACTGTTCCTCTGCGGAGGATTCGCATCTATTGGCATATTCGCCTCATCTCTCACTGGAAATCAGATCATTTCATTCCTCATTTCAGTCTTGTTTTGCTTTTTCTTTTATTCAGGATTTGATCTGATTGCAGGAATGAGCAACGGACTCACAGCAAATGCAATTTCTGCGCTAGGGATCAGCAATCATTATGCATCCATGAGCAGAGGGGTAATAGATTCAAGGGACGTGATGTACTTTCTTTCACTCAGCCTGATGTTCATTTTACTGACTCGTTTCAATCTTGAAAAAAGGAAATGGTGATGAAAGAAGTTAATCCGTTCAAATCATCATCCAAGGCTGCAAGGAAAAGCGTGCTGAAACTGCTGCTTGCTGCGGGACTCCTAATCCTGCTAAATATAGTTTCGTCATATGTTTTTTTTCGTTTGGACCTCACATCAGATAAACGCTATAAATTGTCTGAATCCTCCAAACAGCTTGCTACTGAACTGAAGGATGTCGTTTACTTCAAGATTTATCTGGATGGAGACATTCCACCGGGATTTCGTCGTCTTAAAAATGCGACCAGAGAAATGCTGGATGAGTTCAAGGTGTATGCAGGTGATCACATTGAATATGAATTTGTGGATCCTTCTGCGAATGTGGATGATAAAGAAAGAAATCAGGTATACAAGCAATTGAATGAAAAGGGCCTCACACCTACACAGCTCGAATCACGAGAAAAAGGAAGCAGGTCGCAGTACCTTATTTTTCCCGGTGCTATAGTCAGCCATGGAAGCCAGGAAATTCCTGTACAGCTTCTGAAGAGCCGGATTGGTTCCAATGCCGATGCGATGCTTAATTCTTCAATTGAAAATCTTGAGTTTGAAATTGCCACCACTCTCAGAAAGCTAAGTACGCCGGTAGCCAAGCGAGTTGGTTTTCTGCGCGGGCATGGAGAGTTGAATACCAGGCAAATCACAGATGCTGCACGTGCACTGAGTGATTTTTACCGAGTGGACACAGTTAATATCGAAGGAAAACTGGGAGCACTTTCTGAACATGAAGCATTGATTATTGCGAAGCCGCAGGAAAGCTTCAGTGAAAAGGACAAGTTCATTTTGGACCAGTACATAATGAAAGGCGGAAAGGTGCTTTGGCTGATTGATAAAATGCAGATCAGCATGGACAGTCTGATGGCATCCAATACAAATGTAGCTCTACCATTAGAACTCAACCTTGACGATCAGTTGTTCAATTACGGGGTGAGAATAAACAATGACCTCCTGATGGATCTTCAAGCGGCGCCCATACCGGTTGTGACTGGCTATGTTGGGAATCAGCCCAAACAGGATCTGTTTCCATGGTATTACTTTCCGCTCCTGACACCACAAAGCAAACATCCTGTTGTAAACAATCTGAATGCAATTAAAGCTGAGTTCATCTCGAGTTTAGACACAATAGAAACAAACTCCGTGAAGAAGACAATCCTCCTCACCAGCTCGGAGTTCAGCAGAGTTCAGATGCCACCTGCACGGGTCAGCCTGAACATTCTTGAAAGTGAACCAGATCCCAAGCTCTTCAATAAAAAACAAATCCCGGTGGCTGTACTTCTTGAAGGAAATTTCCGCTCAGCATTCCGGAACCGTATTCCCCAGGAAATTCGTGACTCTCCGGAAATCGACTATTCTGAGAACAGTGCATTCACAAAGATGATCGTTATTTCAGACGGTGACATCATTGCATCGCATGTGAGTAAGAGAGGGACAATATTCCCACTGGGCTTCGACCGGTATACACAGCAGAATTACGGAAACAAAAACTTCATTCTGAACTGCATGGATTATTTACTGGACGAAACAGGCATTTTGGAACTGAGAGGGAAAGAGTTTAAAATGAGGATGCTTGATCCGACCAAAGTGAAGGACGCAGGCATGCTGAAATGGATGAATGTCATACTGCCAGTTTTGCTCATTGCGGTATACGGTTTGATTCGAAATGCAATGAGAAGAAGAAAATACGCAAAGTGATTTTCATGACAAAACGAAGACGCAATTAACTTCCTTTTCTTAAATTATTGTTTTCAGCTGATTATCTTTGCCATTCATCAATATTCAGATTAATTTGAAAAAGAAACAGCTCATACTGATTCTGCTTGCGGCAGGTCTTGCAACCTTGGCCGCTTATTTCAGCATGCGCGACCGAAGCAGTAGCATCCGTCAGGAACTCAAGGAATTTTCTGTAACTGACACAGTCTCCATCAGTAAAATATTCATCGCTGACAAGAGTGGACAAAGCGTTACTTTGACCAGGAATGAGGAAAGCAGATGGATGTTAAATGATTCTCTTCCGCCAAAGCCGGACATGATTTTCAATCTGCTTGAAGTCATAAGAAGAGTACAGGTAAAATCAAAAGTTCCTAAGTCAGGGTACAATACTGTCGTTTCTAATCTTGCCAGTTTCGGAATCAAGTGTGAGATTTACCTGAAGGGACAAAAGAAACCTGCAAAGGTTTATTATGTGGGAGGTCATACAGCGGATGTGTTGGGCACGTTCATGATGATTGAGAATTCCAGCATGCCATTTGTGACAGAGATTCCCGGTTTTAACGGATACCTGACACCAAGATATAATCCCAGTCCGATCGCCTGGAGGGAACCTGTAGTTTTCCGAGAAGATCCGGATGAGATACTTTCAGTAGGAGTTATTTATTCATCCTTTCCTATGCATTCATATGAGTTGCGAAGGGAAGACGGAGAAATTTATATTTCTAATCCACTTAATCCTTCTTTTAAATTTCGAGCTGACTCAGTTCTTGCTGAAAACTATCTGGACTTATTCAGAAATGTTTATTATGAATTCATAGACGGAAAGCTCAGCCTGTTTCAAAAAGATTCGATACTGAATGAAAATCCAATTTGCAAAATCAGTCTTCAGAAAACAGAAGGCGAACAGAGAGATATCAGCATTTATCCTATGGCAATCAATGAAAATTCTCTTACTATAGAAGATTCGCTAGGCAACCCGCTCAAATACGACCTTGACAGGATGTATGCTTTCACTCAACCGGAAAATGAATGGTATGTGATACAACACTACATGTTCGAGCGATTGCTGAGAAGAATCGAGAACTTCTTGCATGAACGCGACAGGAAAAGCTATTCTGCCATATCCAGACAAGCAAAATAATATGAATATCAATGATTTACATTAATTGCTTTACACATCATTCCGGGTATTTTGTGAATAAGATTCTTTGGGAATTTTGATTGAATCCTGTAGGTTTGTATCCCTTTGAAATGCCTATGAAAACTGAAAGTCCGGTTCTGAAGGAAGTTAAAACCGCCACATCCATGAAGTTTATAGTATCCAGTACGACTCTGCTGCGCCACCTTCAGCAGATCAGCGGAGTCCTGAATTCAAACAATCCGCTGCCAATCCTCGACAATTTTCTTTTCAGTGTTGACAAGTCCGGCCTGACTGTTTCCGCCTCAGATCTTGAAACCACGATGACCACCGAGGTCACTCTGACGGATTCCAAGCAAAGCGGCAAGATTGCCATTCCAGCAAAAATTCTGCTTGACACGCTAAAAACATTCGCAGAAACACCTCTTACTTTTCTTATAGATGAAAAGACTAAGGCTATTGATATCGCATCTGATTACGGTAAATATAAGATCACAGGATTTGATGGAGATGAGTTTCCAAAAACCCCTGTCATGCAGGGAAGCAAGTCCTTCGAAGTGCCGGCGGGTGTGATGCTGAATGCGATCAACAAAACGCTTTTTGCCACAGGCAACGATGAGTTGAGGCCGGTGATGACGGGCGTTTTCTTTCAACTCTCCAAGGACAATATCACATTTGTAGCTACAGATGCCCACAAACTTGTGCGTTACCGCAGAAACGATCTAAGCGGTGGTTCTGAGGGCACTTTCATCGTACCTAAGAAGCCTTTGAACCAGCTTAAGAATATTTTGGCTTCCGGCGAAGAAAAAGTGAAAGTTTCCTACACTGATAACAATGCTTTTTTTGAATTCGGTAATTATTCACTTATTTGCCGACTGATTGATGGACGTTATCCTAACTATGAAGCAGTAATTCCAACCGACAATCCGAATAAGCTTACAATCGCAAGGAAAATGCTTCTTGAATCTGTGAGAAGGGTTTCGCTTTTCGCGAACAAGACCACACATCAGGTAAGGCTCAAGATGGCCGGAAGTGAATTGCAAGTGAATGCAGAAGACATTGATTTCGCCAGTGAAGCTTCCGAAAGAAGAACCTGCGAGTACACAGGAGAAGACATGGAAATTGGTTTTAATGCACGCTTCCTGAGTGATATGTTGAGCAATCTGGAATGTGAGGAAATCAACCTAGAAATGTCAGCACCAAACAGAGCTGGCATTCTCACACCTGCTCATCCTGAGGATAAAGCTGAAGAAGTGCTGATGCTTGTGATGCCGGTGATGCTTAACAACTGATAATAAACTGAATAAAAAGTAAAAAACCTGAACCATGATGGTTCAGGTTTTTTTATCGAGCTTTCAGGGGTCATTCATGCTCGATCGCAGTCGAGGCAGTTGTGTTTACTTCTTGCGAGTCATTGTCATGTTCAACCGGTACTTTCAGGATAATGACAATGATGAATACCAGACAAAGGATCAGAAAGAGTTTATTAAATAAGCTTAGTCGTTTCATGTGTCAGTTTATTAGCTGTGCGCTTGTGATTTTTGAGATATCGATCAGGTGACCAAGGCTTTTATGCGCATGCACATCATGTTGAGCCCTGGCCGACCTGTACGCAAGGATATTTGAATCAGGGATAAAATAGTATTCAATTCTTGCCAGGCTGATATTGTATCTTGAAATCACCATCCCTTCATTGGTTGCTCCGTCGCTGAAGGTGAATTGTCCATTCTGGAAGATGTAGTGTTGTATTTCTCTGCTACTCATGATTATTTATTGAATTATTTAAAGGCAATATAGCCGGGCAGACAGCGGAGATTCAATAATGTTTGGTAAATGGATGGATTTGTTCCGGCAATACCTTATTTTTTTCAATAAATTAAGGCTTCTGTCATAATTGCTTAGGCCGAAAGAAAAGGTTCATTCAACAAAAAGGTCTGCAAATACGAAAGTATTGCCGTCAAAAAGTCCTTTATCACTTAGTTTTAGTTGAGGAATAACGAGTAAAGCCATAAAAGAAAGCGTCATATAAGGAGCACGAAGCGTGGAACCTAGTTCTTTTGCTTTTTTATCAAGTGCAGAATATAGCTCTGCTGCAGTTATGCAATCCAAGTCACTCATCAGCCCTGCAACAGGGAGTGATAAAACCAATTTTTCTGTTTTGTTAGAAAGTGAAAGACCTCCCCTGCTCTCCACCAGAAGATTCACTGATGATGCAATTTCTTCATCGCTCACTCCAACTGCTATGATATTATGAGAATCATGAGCTACACTTGAAGCGATTGCACCAGACTTCAAACCAAAATTTTTAATGAATGCTACTGAAGGTTTTGCCGCCTGGTAACGATTGAGAACCACAATCTTCAAAATATCTTTTGATGGATCAGCGCATGCCATGCCGTTTACAATAGCGCAGTCCATCGATTCTTCTGAAGTGATCAGTTGTCCGTCGTATGCAATAATGGTTTTGACTTTTGTCGATTCTGCTTTCAACTCAAAGTCAGCAGGACTGCATAATCCGGCGTTGAAATTATTAATCACTTTATGCTTTTTCTTTTCTAGCAGCACCTCAGTTCCATCAAAAAGTATTTCACCGTTGATCACGGTTTTCAAAACACCAAAGTTTTTAAGGTCTTCCACGAGAATGAAGTCAGCACTATCACCGGGTCTTAGCAAGCCGGAAGGAATACCGTAATGCATAACAGGATTGATGCATGCAACTCTCAGCACATCGAACAAATCATAACCCAGTTTCACCGCACGTTTCACATGTTCATTGATATGTCCTGTCAGCAATTCATCCGGATGTTTGTCATCGCAGCAAAACATGCACATATCTGCATGATCTTTGAGAAGCGGATGCAATGCTTCGAAATTCCTTGCAGCAGATCCTTCCCTGATTAGAATTTTCATGCCGTATGAAAGCTTATCAAGAGCTTCATCAAGCGTGAAGCATTCGTGGTCTGTGCTTATTCCTGCCGCAATGTAATTTTTGGCATCATCTCCCCTCAATCCGGGGGCATGACCATCCACTGGCTTTTTAATTTTTTTTGCAAGCTCAATCTTACGCAAGACCTCCGGGTCTTTGAACAGCACACCGGGATAATTCATCATCTCACTGAGATAATAAATATCATCTCTCTGAAGCAGTGAATTCACTTCATTGGAATCAAGTTTCGCTCCTGCAGACTCGAAAACTGTTGCAGGCACACAAGATGGGGCACCGAAACAGAACTTCAATCCGGCTCCTTTGGCATTCTCAAGCATGTACTCCACTCCATCCACTCCCATCACATTCGCAATCTCGTGAGGATCACTCACCGTCGCTACAGTGCCATAACGAAGAGCGACACGTGCGAATTCATAAGGCACCAGCATGGAGGATTCTATGTGAATGTGGGCATCTACAAATCCTGGCATGATATAAGGACCTATTGCGTCGTTGTCATCGCGGAAGGAAACAATTTTTCCGTCAGAGATTTCAAAAATCCCATTTCTGAGTTTGCGGGAAAAAATATCTACGAAAACACCGCTTAATTCATTCAGAGAATTCATTCATTGAATTTTTGAAAAGGTAAAAAATTAAATCCGAATTCAATTAAACAGATTTAGGTATAAAAATAAAAGGACTGTCTGAGACAGCCCTTTCATTTTATCGTGCCCGAGGTGAGACTCGAACTCACAAGGATTTAACTCCAACGGCTTCTGAGACCGCAACGTTTACCAATTTCGCCACCCGGGCAGATGATTTGACTTTACAAGTCAGGATAATTTTTTTAATCAAATTACCCCCGGTAAACGGAGTGCCCAGGGCGAGATTCGAACTCGCACGGTTGCCCGCCACCCCCTCAAAGTGGTGCGTCTACCAGTTTCGCCACCTGGGCTTATTCTTTTCGTACCAGACAAAAAGAATCAGAATGGGCTGCAAAAGTAAGGTATTTTAAGAAATAATCATCAGAATATTTCCTAACTCCTCACTTTTAAATTTTTCTATTTCAAATATTTATCAAGCCAGCTGAAAAACTCCCTCTGCCACATGACAGAATTTTGTGCTTTCAAAACCCAGTGGTTTTCGTCGTGGTATGTAAGCAGTCTTGAAGGAATATTTTTCATTCGCGCTGCGCTGAAAGCTTCCAGTCCCTGAGTATAAGGAACGCGATAATCTTTTTCGTTCGCGATGATAAGAATCGGCGTATCCCAGTTTGCCACATAGGTATGTGGTGAAAACTTCACGAATGATTTCGGCTTCGGCGTAGTCCAATACGGTCCTTCGAATTCATGATTGTAGAAGAAGATTTCTTCAGTAGCAAGCATGCTTTCCAGATTATAAACTCCGTTGTGTGAAATGAATGCTTTGAATCTTTTGTTATGATTTCCTGCGAGCCAAAAAACAGAGTATCCACCGAAGCTTGCGCCCACCGCACCAAGACGATCATTGTCGACATATGATTCCTTGGCAACATCATCAATTGCGCTCAAGAGATCCAGCATGCACTGACCGCCCCAGTCACCGCTGATCTGATCGTTCCACTCTTGTCCGAATCCGGGCAATCCTCTGCGGTTAGGTGCCACCACAATATATCCCTGTGAAGCCATGAGTTGCATGTTCCAGCGGAAGCTGTAGAACTGACTGACTCCGCTTTGTGGTCCTCCCTGGCAATAGAGAAGTGCAGGATATTTCTTAGCAGGATCAAAATCCGGAGGATAAATTACCCAGGTAAGAATATCTTTTCCGTCCGTAGCCTTTACCATTCTCTTTTTCACATCAGCTCTTTTAATTGAAGCAAGAATCTCTTTGTTTACATCAGTAAGCTGACTTGCCTGTCCGGTTTTAGCATCAACAAGATAAATGTCTGACGGAACGCTCATGCTGTTTCGTGTAGCAATGATTTTATCATCCCTGCCCGATTTCGCAATACTGTAGGATGTATAATTAGCAATGTCGGAAGTGAGCTGGCGAATCGGATTGTTCTTTTTCTCGTTCAGGTTGAAAACAAAAATTTGTTCGGTGGCCTGTGTATTAGCAATGAAATACACCTTAGAGCCATCAGATGACCAGGAAGCATTGTCAGCGTCAAGGTCGAAGCCTTTAGTTAGTTCCCTGCCTGTGTTGCTCGCGAATTCATGTACAAAAATACGGTGGCGGTCGGCTTCGTTTCCATTTTCGGCCTGACTGATCCAAAGAATCATTTTTCCGTCCGGTGAATATGAAGGGTTTTTATCATAACCCATCATACCTATGCTGAGATTGCTTGTTTTGCCACTGGCAACATCATAGATATACACATCAGAATTTGTCTGAACCGCATAATCCAGTCCGCTCAGTTTTTTACATGAATATGCAAGTGATTTTCCATCGGGGCTCCAGCTGATCTGTTCATCTCCACCGAAAGGTTTCATCGGTGAATCGAAACGTTCACCCTGCATAATATCTGTAGCCTGACCGGTGATCACTCCGTTCTTCATGTCTGCAATGAAAATATGATTATAACTTCCGTCAGCCCAGCTATCCCAGTGACGTGCCATGAGGTCATCATACACTTTTCCAGTAGCCTTTGGAAGATCCGGATAGATTTCACTTCCTTTAACATTATCAAGTTTCACCTCCATAACTATCCAAATCTTATCCTCTGAAGGAGCAATGCCATATAGAAGAATGTCATTGTCGAAAGAAGAAGCTGTTCTCTTTCCGCTACCATCGGCATTCATCATCCAAAGTTCATTCTTTTCATTCTTATTGCTGAGGAAATAAATTTTCTTTCCGTCTTTACTCCACCTGGGCATGCTTTCATTGGCAGCGTCATTAGCAAGAGGATGAGATGACTTAGTACTGAAGTTATAAATCCATATATCTGTATTTCCTTTGTTCGCATCCAGATCAATTGAACGAACAGTATATACAATCTTGTCACCCGAAGGAGATAAGCCTGCATCACCCAGTCGTTTCATTTGCTGAAGTGTTTCCGGTTTCATCAGTCCCTGTGCAAAGAGCAATGCAGGGAAAGAAAGCAACATAAGAAAGAGAGTTCTCGTCTTGTTCATTTTATAATCTATTAAATTTAGAATTGTTCTGAAATGCTTGTCAGTATGTGAGCATACCACCGTTTACATGGAGCACCTGTCCTGTTACGTAAGCAGAAAGATCCGAAGCAAGGAAGAGTACCGAGTTGGCCACATCTTCTGAAGTCCCTCCCCTTTTCATTGGAATTGCTTCACGCCATTGCTTTACAGTTTCTTCAGGAAGCACCTCGGTCATTTCTGTTTCAATAAATCCGGGTGCAATTGCATTGCAGCGAATGTTCCTTGAGCCGAGTTCCAAAGCTACAGATTTAGTGAAACCGATAATTCCGGCCTTGGAGGCCGCATAGTTTGCCTGTCCTGCATTTCCTTTCACTCCAACTACACTGCTAATATTGATAATGCTGCCACTTCTCTGCTTGAGCATATGTTTCTGGCAGGCTTTTGTCACATTAAAAACTGAATTCAGATTTATGCGGATCACTTCGTTGAATTGCTCTTCAGTCATTCTCATTAAAAGGTTATCCCGAGTAATCCCTGCATTGTTCACTACAATATCGAGTCCGCCAAGATCAGCGATTACGGCGGACACAAGATCATCAGCAGCCTTGAAATCGGAGGCGTCAGAACGGTATCCTTTCACTGTAGCGCCGCTCTTGCTCAGTTCCTGCTCAAGAGCCTGTCCTTTTTCTACAGAAGACAGGTATGTAAACGCGACCTTTGCGCCATGTTCTGCAAGTTTTTGTGCTATTCCTTTTCCGATGCCTTTGGATGCACCTGTAACAAGAGCGACTTTACCTTCAAGAAGTTTCATGGTGTATATATTTAAAAATTTCAGGCCATTACCTTATTGAGCACCTTGGCCATGGTAGAACCGATGACTGCAGGCGATTCACAAACGTGAATTCCGCATTCACTCATAATTTTCATTTTCGCTGCTGCTGTGTCTTCTGCTCCGCCTACGATTGCGCCTGCATGTCCCATCCTTCTTCCCGGAGGTGCAGTTTGGCCTGCAATAAAGCCTACAACAGGCTTGCGATGATTTTCTTTAATCCACCTTGCAGCTTCCGCTTCCAGTCCGCCACCGATCTCGCCTATCATTATGATTCCTTCCGTCTCAGGATCGTTCATGAAAAGCTCAACTGCTTCTTTAGTCGTAGTCCCGATTATAGGATCACCTCCAATACCGATGGCAGTGGAAATTCCCATTCCGGCCTTCACAACCTGATCGGCTGCTTCGTAAGTCAGAGTACCTGACTTGGACACAATTCCGATTTTACCGGGCATAAAGACAAATCCCGGCATGATCCCCACCTTGCATTCCCCTGCAGTGATGATACCCGGACAATTGGGTCCGATCAGACGTGTGTGTTTATCTTTCAGATATTCTTTCACCATGATCATGTCTTTCACAGGAATTCCTTCAGTGATTGCCACCACCAGTCCGATGCCTGCTTCTGCAGCTTCCATGATGGCATCCGCAGCGAATGCCGGAGGAACAAACACGATGGATACATCTGCGCCTGTTTGTTTTACAGCATCTGAAACAGTATTGAAAACCGGACGGTCCAGGTGCATGCTTCCACCTTTCCCCGGAGTCACGCCTCCAACGACATTTGTACCATATTCAAGCATTTGTTGTGCGTGAAATGTTCCTTCGCTGCCGGTGAATCCCTGCACAATTATTTTATTGTTTTTATTGACTAAGATGCTCATGATGATTTTCTTAAATTTGAGCCAGGAAGCTCATTACTATGTGTTTGCGTTGGAGAATTATGGTTTTTGATTCGGTTTCTTGAAATATTCAGGCACGCGCGAAGTTAGTTTTTTTTAGCAAATGAGCATAAAAAGATAAATTTGGATTTTGGACAATTAATGATTGATATACACAGAAAAGACACTATTGTGGCAATGGCCACTGCTCCGGGTACTGGAGCAATAGCTGTGATTCGATTATCCGGATCGAATGCTTTCGGCATTGCAGGAAAACTATTCAAAGACCATAAAGGAAGAGCGAAAGATTTTTCCGATGCAAACACTCACACTCTGCACTTCGGAATGATTGAAGACGAAGGTAAACTTCTTGATGAAGTATTGCTTGCAATCATGCGAGGACCCAAATCCTATACGGGGGAAGACGTGGTGGAAATCAGTTGTCATGGCTCGCCTTATATTCAGCAAAAGATCATGCAGGCATGCTTGATGCACGGAGCGCGTCTTGCCGAAGCCGGAGAATTCACGTTAAGAGCCTTTCTCAATGGTAAGATGGACCTTAGCCAGGCGGAAGCTGTAGCTGATCTCATCTCTGCCGATTCCGGAGCTGCGCATGAGCTCGCCCTGAAGCAGATGCGAGGAGGTTTTTCTGATACGATACAAAAGTTGCGTGAAGAACTCATTCACTTTGCTTCATTAATAGAGCTTGAACTTGATTTCGCAGAGGAAGATGTTGAATTCGCCGGACGAAAAGAATTAACGGATACTGTTGCAAAACTAAGTGATGTGATTGAAGCACTGATCAGCTCCTTTGATATCGGCAATGTTCTGAAGCAGGGTATTCCTGTTGTGATAGCCGGGGAACCGAATGTAGGTAAATCCACACTCATGAATGCCTTGCTGAATGAAGAGCGTGCAATTGTGAGCGAGATAGCCGGCACTACACGAGATACTATTGAGGAAGAGATAGTACTTTCCAATGTAAAATTCCGGTTTATAGACACTGCAGGAATCCGCGAAACGAACGATGCGATTGAAAAGATTGGCGTAGAAAAGACTTATGAAAAAATAAGACAGAGTCCGGTGATACTTTATGTGTTTGATGTAAGCAACGAAACGCAGCAGGGTCTCAGGAATAAACTGGAAAATCTTAAGTCGCACATCATTCCGGGCTTCAGGATAATTCCTGTGGGCAACAAGAGTGAGCAGCATGAGATGAAAAAGCTTCAGGAAGAATTTTCAGGCATTGAACATGTGATATTCATTTCCGCGAAAGACAAGCAAAATCTGCATTCCATATCAGAAGCGCTAAGCGAACAGGTTAATACTGGATTGTTGAAAGTCGGAAATAACGTGGTGAGTAATGTACGGCATCACGATGCGCTAAAGAAGACACAAGACTCTCTTAAAAGTGTGATGAAAGGACTCAATAGCGGACTCAGTAATGATTTCATCGCACAGGACCTACGCCATGCACTTCATCACTTGGGAAGCATCACAGGCCAGATTTCCAGTGATGATTTGCTGGATAATATTTTCTCGAAGTTTTGTATTGGAAAGTGAGGAGAACAGGGTGTGGGGATGTCTGAACTGGGATTTTTGGGATGTCTGACCTGGTATTTATGGGAGAATGTCTGAACCTGGATTTGTTGGATTGATGGGAGGATGTCCGAACTGGGATTTGTAGGATTATTGAGATTAATGGAATAGTTAATCGCGTTACTGAATATCGAACCATTCATCTCGAACTTGAACAACTTTCACCTGTCGAAGCAAAAAGCGCGTAGGCATGGAACTCTTTTTACCCGACTAAATGCAACTTAGTCAATAGGGATGCTCACATCTGCGAATTACAACTGTAGCATGATTTCCAAATTGGGATTCTTTTGGTAAATTTGACAGAAAAGAAAAATCTAATTAAATTACATCATGGGCAGCAGCACAGCACATCACGATGAACGCATGGCCAAGATGATTTTCGCTTCGGTCTATCCAATGTACATTGAAAAAGTGGAAAAGAAAGGAAGAACGAAGGAGGAACTGCATCAGGTGATCGAATGGCTTACGGGATTTGACAATAAAAAACTCAAAGAGCAGATTGACAAGAAATCAACATTTGAAGAATTCTTTAAGGCTGCCAAGTTAAATCCGAATGCAAAACTGATTACAGGAGTCATTTGCGGTTACCGTGTGGAAGAAATTGAAAATCCTGTCACGCAAAAAGTGAGATATCTTGACAAGCTGGTGGATGAATTAGCCAAGGGCAGAAAAATGGAAAAGATTTTGAGAATCGCCTAAGGCAGAAATATTTTATTACATGTGATCTCGATTAATTTAATATAAAAAAGGAGCCGGAAATGCATCGACAATCAGTCGAAACATCCGGCTCCCTGCGAAAAGCAGGCATCAGCTTTGACGCAGTTTCCTTTTCACTTGCCTTTCTTTAGGTAGTGAAGGGTTGTTATCATTCACAGGATTTTGTTTAATGTATTTGGATGGATTCAGCCTTTTGTAACGTTCCAGATTTTTAAAATAAGGATCACTTTTATCTATATTCACCCCAAAGTGATCAGTGTTTTCATTTAGTTTCTTTCCATTTGCATCATAGAATACTGGATCTTCCGACAGATGTATTATTGTTTGCGGCTTGATTTCCTTTGATCGAAGTCCTTGTACAAAGTAATCAGTATCGGAGTATTGTGCAGCGGAAAACGATGTGACTGCAAACAATGCCAAAAACAAGGCAATAGAATAGAATGTGATGTGCGTTTTCATCTCTTATCAATTTAAAGGTTGGTATTATTTTTTTATCGCATATAAAATTACTAACTTGATGGTCTATCTTAGTAGTCCGGTTTTAACGTATTAAATAGACCACATATGCTTCCCTGGAAAAACATCATACAACTCGAGAAGGATTCATCAGTTCCTCTCTTTCTGCAGATCAGCAACAGCATCATACAGCAGATAAAGCACGGCATCATAAGACCCGGAACCAAAATACCGGGGACACGAATACTCGCAGAGGCGGTTGGGATGAACCGTCAGACTATAGTTAAGGCTTATGATGAGCTGTATTCACAGGGATGGATTTACAGCAAACAATCGAAAGGAACATTCGTAAGTGAAAAGTTACCTGAGATAAAAGCCAGCAGATTCACAGAGAAGGATGAAGAAGAAAAAAGAAACTGTTGTACCGGATTTAACTTTCGGATCAATTCCATGATTCACGAACCTGCTGTTCCGAACAGGCATATTCCCGGGTTTCACGACGGCCCTGATACCAGGCTGATTCCTGCAGCACTTATCAGCAGAACATACAAAAGCGTAATGTCAAGGAAGAGCAATCATCCATTGTTTTCTTATGTGGAAGTGGAAGGTCGTCCTGCCTTACGTAAAGCTATTTCAAATCATCTTAACGAAACGGCCGGTCTTCAAACATGCGAAGATCATATTCTCGTAACAAGAGGTACTCAAATGGGACTGTACCTGCTTTCTCAGGTATTGATTGAAAAAGGTGATACTGTGATCAGCTCTTACCTGAGTTACCGATACGCTGACTTATTGTTTGAACATGCAGGTGCAAAATTACTCAGAGTAAATGTGGATGAAGAGGGACTTGATGTCGATGAAATTGAAAAAATATGTAAGAGAAAGAAAATACGGGCAATTTATGTGACCCCGCATCATCACTACCCTACCACCGTTACTCTTAGCGCCGAAAGAAGAATGAAACTGCTTCAACTTGCAGAGCAATTCAAATTTATCATTATTGAAGATGACTATGACTACGATTATCATTTCGACAGCAGTCCGATTTTGCCACTGGCCAGCGCAGACAGAAAAGCAATGGTAGTGTATATAGGTTCGTTCAGTAAGACGCTCTCCCCTGCCATGCGAACAGGTTATATTTCTGCTCCAGCAAACCTCATCAAAGAACTCAGCAAATTAAGGCAAATTATAGACGGACAGGGTGATCCGATTACTGAACAGGTTCTGGCTGAACTAATCAATGAAGGAGAATTGCGGAGGCATATAAAGAAGACACTGAAGATTTACCATGAACGCAGGGACTTTGTGTGCGGGATGCTGAAAGAGCTGCTTTCAGATGTCATAGAATTTAAAATCCCTGACGGGGGATTGTCTATCTGGGCAAAGTTTGACAGGAAAATAAAACTTCCGGAAGTTTCCGATGCTCTATTTAAAAAAGGATTCATTCTCCCTAAAGGTCTGTTGCATAATATTGGCGCCGGCAAGAAGCTGAACAGTACAAGAATGGGATTCGGTTTTATGAATACCAAAGAAAGCGCAAAGGCCATTCATTTGATGCAGGATATTATCAAAAAGATTTGATAATATTTTTAATTTTCTGCATTCACTTGATTGATCACCAATTTAAAATCCTTTCCATTCATCCGCACCTTTAACCATTCTTCCAACTTTTTCTCATCAACGGACCTGAACTTCCCTTCAACCTCCAATAACACAAGGAATGAAATCACTGCAGATTTAAGAGTGTCATTATTCAAGTAAACCGGTTGGATGACTGCACTGCTGATGTTCGGGTAATGGACTCTCAGTTCATTGAATAATTGAGTGCCGGAGTTTCCATGCAGATTTACAGAATCCATTTGCTGTAAAAGGCGAAAGCGGTCTGATTCACTCTCCTTTAGAGCAAGAGCTAGCTGATTAGCTTTATCAACTTGTTTCTTCTCACTCAGAAATGCAAAGCCTTGCTTTACTTTGAGTGTACCATCCTCAATATTGTAATATCTGAGTTTATGATTCAAATTTACAATTTCCGAATCTGAAATCTGTTTACCCCCAAATGTCAGAGTAATGCTTCTTCTTTTGGTGTCAATTTCATCCTTTAACAGATAGATATTTTGAAATGATGTTTCGGAAGTGATAAATTCTTTGGCCCTTTCCCTGAAGTTGTGTTGTCTTACAATATCATATCCAAGATAAATGCTTGGAACCAATGTGATCATGATAACAGTAAGTATTATGCCCTTTTCTCTCCTCTCAGTTGCAGGATCCTCCCATTGCTTAACAGGGAACTTGAGCAACCAAGTCGTAAGTATGGTGGCAGACGCTATGAATACGCTGTTGATGATGTACAGATAAAAAGCGCCAAGAAAATACTGAAGCTGCCATGTGGCCAGACCATACCCCGCTGTGCATAATGGAGGCATCAGTGCAGTTGCGATGGCGACACCTGGAATTACATTTCCCTTTTGCTTGCTCGACATGGCAAGGGATCCGGCTAGGCCGCCAAAGCCAGCGATGAGAACATCGTAAATTGTTGGCTGAGTGCGGGCAAGGATTTCGGAATGCGCTTCGTCCAATGGAGTTACAAGAAAATAAAAAGAAGAGGCTACCAATCCCACCACAGCTGAAAGCACATAATTGTTGGCTGCTTTTCTGATCAAGTGGAGGTTTCGGATTGCCACACCAACTCCGAGTCCGAATATTGGTCCAAGCAGTGGTGAAATCAACATTGCACCTATCACTACAGCAGTGGCATTGATGTTAAGACCCAAGGAACAGATCATGATGGAAAAAATCAGTACCCATAAATTAGTGCCCCTAAAAACTGTGTCCTTCTCGATTTTCTCCAGAATTTGTGGAAAGTTTTCTTTCTCCTTCTTTAGCCGGAATTTATCCAGCAGGCGAATGTTCACATTCATAACCTGAATTTAAGCTGATTATCAGCAGTATGAGATCAATTTTACTTCCATCTTTCCAGCTGGGGTATACCTTTGGAAATCCAAGCTACAAGAAAGCCTGGTATGCCAATTTCCTTCAAGTTTACTTTTACAAATTCCTGCAATTGGTCAGCTGTCCAGTCCGGGTTAGGGAATTTTCCGTTTTCAAAGCAAAGCGAGCAATATATATGTCTTATGGTTCCGGCTGCATTGCTTCCGCCCCCTTTGGGATCTTTTTTCAATGGCATCCCACAACTCTGACAATTTTTATATGAGCTTTTCATGAATTGCGCATATTAAATACTTCATAAATTATTCCGAAAAATATCCAATATTCGCAATGATCACAAGGAAAATAAATATGATGAAGGTCATAAATAAAGCCTGACAGTTTTTTACCTTTAAGACAATTAGTTTACATAATTTTAAGCAATCCTAATAACACCGCATAAAAGTAAAATCATATATGGAAAAAATACTTGTCACAACCGACTTTTCGGAAAACTCGAAAGCGGGGCTGCGTTTTGCAATACAGCTTAACACACAAACACCGCTGGAGCTCACATTTTTTCATTCAATATATCTCAGCCCTCCATCACCTAAGTTGAATACTGATTTTGAAAAATTTGAAAAGTCAGAAATTGAGAATACTTATTTAAAACTCAAAGAATTTACAGAAGGAGTTTACAAGAGTATGAAACTAAAGCCAGGCAAGGTAAATTATGTTGTGAGGAGTGCCGTATTTGCCGACAGTAACATCATGGATTATGCTGCCTCAAAAAAATTTAATTATATATGCATTAGCACACTTGGCGCCGGAAGAATAAAAAAGTTTTTCGGAACAAATACTTCTCACCTTATTACACAGTCTTCCGTTCCTGTCATTGCTGTGCCATCCTCATACGAAAGGAGCCCGGTTAAGAAAATGCTGTACGCATCGGACTTGTCGGATCTTAACTATGAATTGAAAAAGGTGGTTGCATTTGCCGATCCTTTAAAAGCTAGTGTGGAATTACTTCATATCAATACACTTACCAAAGCAATGGAAAATCCAAAAATAATTGAAAATGCTGTCAAAAAATATTCTGAATATGATATCAGTTTTTCGATAAAGCAATCCAATATAGTCAAGTCACTGATAAGCAGCATTGAATCTGCTATCGAAAAAAAGAAACCATCCATGTTGATCATGTTTACTCAGCAAAACAGGACACTTTATGACAAGATATTTTTATCAAGCAAGGCGGCGGAATACTCTTTTAATGCGAAGGTTCCACTCTTAGTTTTCAAAAAAACAAAAAAATAAATTATGAGTAGTATTAAAACAATTATTGCTCCGACTGATTTTTCCAAAGCTGCGGATGAAGCCATCTGGTATGCAGCAGAACTTGCATACAAATTTGACGCGCATTTGATTCTCTATCATTCCTTCATAGGTTATGAAAGCGGCTTTTATCCTCTTTCACAGAGCAGGCGTGAGAACGAAGACACAAGGAAAAACCTTGTGAGGAAGCTGGATGTGATTAAATCAGCTCTGAGGAAATCAGGTAACGATGCAAGAATTTCCGTCACTGTGGAGAGAGGTCCTGAAAATCTTCGCCTTCTGGAGTTTTGCGAAAAGAAAAATGCCGATATGATTGTGATGGGGACCATTGGCGCAACAGCAAAACGTGAAGTAGTAATGGGCAGTTTCGCGGCAAAGACTATGATAAATGCCAATTGCCCTGTACTTGCTGTGCCTTCAGGTTGTAAGGATAAAATTCCCGCGAAGATCACTTATGCAACTTCCTATGACAAAAAAGACATCAAAGCAGTAGTTTTTTTATCAGAGTTTCAGACGCATCTCAACAGCTCAATTTGCATTTTGCACATAGATAACGGTGAGAATACTGAGTTGTCAGATGATTTCGCTTTCAATGATTACAAGGCAGCTGTTCAAAAGAAATTCAACAAGCTCAAACTGAACTTCAAGCATACACGAGGCGAAGACATCAGCAAGGAAATTCTGAAGATTTGTGAAAAGGATAACACTGATCTCCTCGCTCTTTCTCCCCGTAAGAAAAAAGGATTCTTTGACAAATTGTTTCACAAGAGCATCACAAAGAAAACTGCATACAGCATTCGTATCCCGCTGCTTGCGATTCCTGCATGAAGTTGAAAAGAGATTAATGTTGAAGTTCTGGTCTAGTCTTCAAGAGTAGTCTGACTCATGCATTTACATATATGGTTGATAAACCTGGTAAAATCAATCTGCATTTTGCACTCAATTTTTCATGCATGACTTATATTTTAGACTATAGTCAAATCAGGATTACAGACACCTCCATCGTCGGAGGAAAGAATGCTTCGCTTGGTGAATTGTATAACGTACTGCGACCGAATGGAATTAATGTGCCAGGTGGATTTGTAGTTACTGCAGATGCATTCAGATATTTTACAAATTTTAATAATATAAAAAAGAAACTCAATGAAATTTTGAGTGCAGTTAGCCTTGATAATGAATCAAGTCTGACTAAGAGTGGAGAAGCATGCAGAAATCTCGTGCTTAAAAGCCAGATTCCACCAGATCTTCAGGAAGAGATATTGAAAGCATACAAAAGTATGCACGACCTTCAAGGCAAATTCAGGGACGTAGCGGTAAGAAGCAGTGCCACTGCAGAAGATCTTCCCGGCGCCAGCTTTGCCGGACGAATGGATTCATTCCTGAACATCCGTGGAGGGAAGCAGGTATTGAAAGCAGTTTTGAGATGCTATGCATCCCTTTTCACCGACAGGGCCATCAAATACAGAATAGACTTGGGCTTTGGAAATATGGATATCGCCATATCTGTAGGCGTTCAGCAAATGATTCGGAGCGACTTGGCATCATCTGGAGTTGCATTCACTATTGATCCAGACAGCGGACACAGAGATTTCATTGTAATAAATGGAACCTGGGGCTTGGGTGAAAACATAGTTCAGGGAAAAGTCACACCAGATGAATGGATGGTCTTTAAAAGAAACCTTGCACAGAAAAGATTTCATCCTTTACTGCATCGATTGCTCGGCAAGAAGGAATACACACTTAAATATTCTGCAAAGTCAGGTAATGATTCGCTTGATTCAACTACCAATAATGAAACCACTCCGGATGAGCTAAAAAGTATTTTTTGCCTTGCTGACGATGAAGTCCTCAAACTCGCCGACTGGTGTCATGCAATTGAAAAGCACTACAATATGCCCATGGACATAGAATGGGCGAAAGACGGTGTTGATGGGCAGCTTTACATCGTCCAGGCAAGGCCTGAAACAGTACATTTCAAAACCAAGATCGACAAAAGAAAAGTTTACAAACTTTCAGGAAGCGGAAAGGTGCTCGCGCAGGGAATTGCCTTGGGAAATAAAATCAGTGTTGGTCAGGCCATAGTGCTGACTAGTCCCTCTGAAAGTTACAAAGTGAAGCAAGGTGATATTGTGGTTACAGATATTACAAATCCCGACTGGGATCCAATACTTAAAAAGGCATCAGCCATTATCACCAACAAAGGTGGGCGAACAAGTCATGCTGCTATTGTAGCAAGAGAGCTCGGAATTACAGCCATCGTCGGATGCGGGGATGCCACTCAAAGCATCAAGAGCGGCCAATCTATCACTGCATCCTGTTCAGAAGGTAAAACCGGCTATGTATATGAAGACAGGCTTGAATTCAATGTTAATGAAGAAGAAATAGGTGACATCAAAATGCCTTCCACCAAAGCCATGCTAATTGTTTCGGACCCGGACCGGGCACTTGAATATTCACTCTATCCAAATGAAGGAGTCGGATTGCTAAGGCTTGAGTTTACAATCACTAATTCCATTAAAGTGCATCCATTGGCTTTGCTAATGCCGGACAGGGTAAAAAATGAAACTCAAAGGAAGCTGATTGATGAACTGACAGAAGGATATCAAAGTGGAAAAGATTACTTCGTTCAAAAACTTTCTGAATCAGTCGCACTTGTTGCCGCGGCTTTCCATCCGAGAGATGTAGTGGTGAGAATGAGTGATTTCAAAAGTAATGAATACGCAAACCTCGCAGGAGGAAGTTTCTTTGAGCCGGAAGAAGAAAATCCGATGATCGGATTGCGAGGTGCATCCAGATACTACAGCGACTTTTACCGTCCGGCATTTGAACTGGAGTGCGCCGCAATGATGAGCGTGAGGAATGATTACGGAATGAAGAATGTGAAACTCATGATCCCTTTTTGCAGGACAACAGAAGAAGGAGAACAAGTATTGGCAGAAATGCATAAGAATGGACTTGAAAAAGGGAAAGATGGATTGGAGATATATGTAATGATAGAGATACCTTCCAATGCAATCAATGCAGACAGATATGCAGAATTGTTTGACGGATTTTCAATTGGCTCTAACGATCTTACTCAACTTACACTGGGGCTGGACAGAGACTCAGAACATGTGAACTACCTTTTTAATGAAATGAATCCGGCAGTAAAAGCCTTGATCCGTACAACTGTAGAAGCTGCAAAAAGAAAGAACATTAGTTGCGGGCTTTGTGGCCAAGCACCCAGCGACATTCCTGAATTTACCGATTTTCTGGTCAGTATTGGAATTGACAGTATATCATTTAATCCGGATGCCTTATTGACAGGAATAAAGCTGATTGTTGAGGCTGAAAAAAAACGGACATAAAGAATAAAGAGATATTAATGGTAGACTTATGCGATTAAACTATTCCACTGCTGAAGAAGCCATCAGCGCAATTAGCAATAACAGCAGGCTTTTCATTCACGGAAGCGCAGCCACTCCCCTGTTGCTCATAAGAACACTCATGAAAAGAGCCGGAGAAATAAAAAATGTGGAGCTTGTCAGCATAAGTACTCTTGGAGAGAATATTTTTGATGTGCCCGAATTTGATAAAAGTTTTTTTATCAATTCACTTTTTGTCTCCAGGAATATCAGGGAACTTGTGAATGCAGATTACGGAGATTACAGTCCGGTTTTTCTAAGTGAAATTCATCTTTTGTTTGAGAAAGGAATATTGCCTTTGGATGCCTCTCTCATTCATGTATCAATACCAGACAAACATGGTTTTTGTTCCCTTGGCACTTCAATTGACATTGCGAGGTCGGCAGTACGGCACAGCAAATTGGTCATTGCTCAGGTGAATCCTAAAATGCCCAGAACACACGGAGATAGTTTTATACATATCAAGGACATTGATTATTTGGTTCAAGCATCTGATGATCTTCCTGAGGTCAGCTATACTGAAAAAATAAACGATTCGGCCAGAACGATTGGGAAATTCTGTGCCGAACTCATCGATGACAAATCATGTTTGCAGCTTGGCATCGGCTCCATACCGGACGCGGTTCTTTCTTGTCTTCATAATCACAAAGATCTGGGAATACATACTGAAATGTTTTCAGACGGGCTTTTACCTCTTGTTGAAAAAGGGATAATTACCAATCGTTATAAGAAAAAACACAGGGGAAAAATTGTAACCGGCTTTGTAATTGGCACAAGGAGACTGTATGATTTTGTGGATGATAATCCCCAGGTTTCATTTTTAGAAGTAGGATATGTCAATGACACCAAAACAATACGGGCCAATCCAGACGTGGTGGCGATAAATTCAGCACTGGAGATTGACATCACCGGCCAGGTTTGTTCCGATTCACTGGGAACCTACCAGTATTCAGGTGTTGGTGGCCAAATGGATTTCATGCGCGGAGCTGCATTGTCAGAACGCGGAAAGCCCGTAATAGCAATGCCCTCTGTGACAGCAAAGGGGGAATCTAAAATTGTGCCTTTTCTCAAACAAGGAAGCAGCGTTGTGACTACCAGAGCGCACGTTCATTATGTAATTACTGAATACGGAGTAGTGAATTTATTTGGTAAAACAATGCATCAGAGAGCTGCAGAATTACTGAAAATCAGCCATCCTGACCACAGAGAATGGATTGAACGTGAAATTCACAAAAGGTTTGGAAAATCAGCGCCATGAAGTAAACGATATTTTTCCTAACATTTGTCATATGCAGAACATGATAAATGCAATTAACTAAAATAAGACTTTTTACTTTATTGTAATTCAACTTAAACATTTAAATCCCATGGAAAATAATTTCAAAGATAAAGTTGCACTCATCACAGGGGCTTCATTCGGCATCGGTCGAGCCACAGCAATTGCCTTTGCTAATAAAGGCGCTAAAGTCGTGCTTGCTGATTGGCTTGAAAATGATGAAGTACTAAAAACAATACAAGCATCAGGCGCAGAATCATTTTTTGTAAAATGCGATGTGTCTTCCACCTCTGACATTCAAAGAATGATCAAGGAAACGCACAAGAAATTCGGACGGCTTGATTACGCATTTAACAATGCCGGAATTGAAGGTGTCATGGGAAATACTGTTGAGTGCTCTGAAGAAAACTGGGAAAAAACCATAAGCATCAACCTGAAAGGAGTTTGGAATTGCATGAAGCATGAAATCCCTGAAATCCTGAAGCAAGGCGGTGGGGCAATTGTCAACTGTGCTTCAATTGCCGGCCTTGTTGGATATCAGGGCTTGCCGGCTTATGTGGCATCCAAACACGGTGTGATAGGGCTTACCAAGACCGCTGCCCTCGAATTTGCTAAATCTGGAATCAGAATCAATGCGGTTTGTCCGGGTGCCATAAAAACTCCTATGATAGACAGAATCACTGGAAATAAAAAAGAAGTAGAAGAGCAATTTGCCGCTATGGAACCTATTGGAAGACTAGGACAACCAGACGAGGTTGCAAATGCTGTTTTATGGCTTTGCTCAATTGAAGCATCCTTTGTAACCGGAATTTCAATGGCTGTTGACGGAGGTTGGATTGCTCAGTAGTTCAGAAGAATTAATTCTAATCTGAAATCATTCATAAGCAAATATCAGTTTGAGTTGAGAAATCTTACAAGTATTAATTTCTGAATGTCAACTATAAAAAAACAACCAGAAATATTAACAGTCGAAGCAATTCAATACAATCAATTCAGTACATGAAAGAGAGCCGTGAACAAATGAAACGATTTTACCAGATGGTTTCCAAAGCATGCTATGCAATAGCTAAATCAGATAAAGTCGTGCATAAGGATGAAAAAGAGAAGCTCAAAGAAGATGTCAAAAAACACTGGCTGGCTCTTGAAGATAGTCTTGACGAATTTGGAAGCGATGCTGCATTCCAAATTGAAATCGTCTTCGACTGGCTTGTAGAGAATGAGCCTGATCCTGAGGAATGCATGAGTGAATTTGCAGAGTATTACAAAGCCAATTCAAAGTTGTTCAACCCGGAAGTGAAAGCCATGATTTGGAAAACAGCCAATGCCATTGCAGAATCCTTTTCAGGAAAAAACAAATCGGAGCTTGTTGCGCTGGGTAAACTGGGAAATTTATTAAGGTAAGCATATGACTTGGGAGTTATGGAAATTTCTCGCCGGGCTTGGCTTCTTCCTGTTCAGCATGAGTATGCTGGAGAACAGGCTGAAGAATGTTTCGGGGCGTTCTGTAAAACTTTTTCTTAAGCGAAACACTCAGAACCTGTTCAAAGCAATTGCAGGCGGTGCGATAGTCACAGGAATTGTACAAAGCAGCTCTGTGGTTTCACTGATTGTTCTCGCCTTTGTTGAGTCAGGCATTATTACTTTCCGTAATGCTTTGGGTGTTATACTCGGCACTAATCTGGGGACGACACTCGACAGCTGGATTGTTGCAACTGTAGGGTTCAAGCTGAATATACTCAGATATTCACTTCCGCTCATTTCTTTGACTGCGATTGGCATGTTCTTCAGCGAGAAGAGCAAAAGGTTATTCAATTTCTTTTCAATATTTTTTGCAATTGGGGTTTTGTTTCTCGGGCTCAGCTACATGAAAGACTCAGCTTTAGTTCTGGTCCGCGATTTCAATATAGCCGCTTTCAACCAGTACGGAACATTCGTATTTGTCATCATAGGCTTCATTCTCACCACCATCATTCAGTCCAGTTCTGCCACAGTGGCAATCACACTCACAGCGATTTACTCTGGCATGCTGACTTTCCCGTCTGCTGCCGCAGTTGTCATTGGCTCGGAAGTAGGCACAACAATTAAAATTCTGCTATGGGGAATGACCGGAACAAGCGATAAGAAACGTGTTGCGTTCGGAAATTTCATTTACAATATCATCACTGCGATTACTGCATATGCCGGACTGAAGTGGATCATCTTCTTCATTGAAAACTATCTTGGAATTAAAGATCCTTTGATTGGTCTTGTAGCATTTCAGACAACAATCAACCTGATTGCAATAGCAATTTTTGTTCCCATTCTGAGCAGATTTGCTACCTGGCTGGAAAGTAAATTCATACATGAAGCTCAAAACGGATTTTCATTTATCAGTGAAAAGGAACCCTTTATGCCTGCCCTTGCAATTCATGCTTTGAGAAATGAATCAACTGCACTGTTAAAAAAGACTCTTCAACTCACAGGTTTGATTCTTTGCAGAGCGGAAATGCATAAAAACGGGTTTCTCGAGAATTTACGATCCGCGACCAAAAGAAAACTCAATGAAGATGAAGAGTACAAAAAACTGAAGCAAAGTGAAGGAGACATACTCTCGTATTACGCAAGAATACAGGAGAATAATCTTAGCCCTGAGGATGTAACTGCCTTGCAGAAAATAATTAATTCAGTCAGGCAAAGCGTATATGCAGCCAAAGCTGTTATGGATATTTCCCACAACATTAATGAGTTTGAATCTTCAATCAATGATCTCATTCACGGACAGAATTTGAGTATTTCAAAAAGCTGGAATCTATTTATATCAGAAATGGAATCATTGATCAGAAACGGACTAATTTCTCCGGAAAGAATAAGCGACGAGATCAGCCGTGCTGCCGTAATGGAATCCGAAGCAAAGGGCGAGACGATAAGATTGTTAAAAGGCGGACAGCTCACAGAATTTGAAGCTTCCACCCTGCTCAATGTTCAAAAGGAATTGTATTCCTGTAAAAAATCACTTTTACTTGCAGTTAGCAATCTGCAAGCAGAAAATACTTCACACAGCGGCTTGGCCGGCGAAATGACCTATCATGAGTGATATAATTCTTTATCTGGCAGGATTTATCGGAGCAACAGCCCTGATAGTAGTCGGAGGCTCAAGACTTTCCCGTTACGGTGACATGTTGGCTGACATGCTGGGGTGGGGTAAAATGTTCATGGGCATCATGCTTATGGCATCCGTGACTTCTTTACCAGAACTGATGACAGGCATCAGCTCCGTTGCACTTGTGGACGCTCCAGACCTTGCGGTTGGTGACATTGTAGGCAGCTGCGCTTTTAACATACTTATCATTTCAATCATGGATCTTTTTTATAATCCCGCCAAGCCACTTACATCAGTTGCTCAGCCAGGCCATGTAATTGCCGCATCACTTGGAATTGTAATGCTCAGCATTGTAGCAGTAGCAATACTTATGCCTGGTGTATTCGGTCATATCGGATGGATAGGAGGATCGAGCATACTATTCATCATTCTTTATTTTATAGCTATTCGGGTATTGTATGTTTATGAAAAAAGACATCATGTGCGACTTACCTATCATCAGGAAAGTGAACTTACATTGAGAGATGTGATATTACGCTATTCTTTCAATGCAGTCCTTGTTATTGCAGGAGCCATGGCACTTCCATACTTCGGCAAGCATCTGGCGGCCATTAGTGGCATGGGACAGAGTTTTTTTGGAACACTCTTCATTGCAGCATCCACCTCACTTCCTGAAATTGTCGTTTCAATTTCAGCCATCCGCTTAGGCACTATTGACCTGGCCATTGGAAATATTTTCGGTTCAAATATTTTCAATATCATCATTCTTGCAATTGATGATATCTTTCATACTAAGGGCCCAATTCTTTTGTACACAAGCCAAAACCATGTCATACCCATTTTAGGTACAATCATCATCACAGCAATCGGCATCACCGGGATATTGTTCAAATCAGCTCGCAAGTGGAAACTGGCAATTGACTCTGCTTTTATTCTGCTGGTATACGTCCTGATGATGATCTTGCTTTACAATGTAAGTTGAAAATAAAATGAACTGGCACCTTCTGCCCCTTTCTGAAATTACCCAACTCTTAAACACTTCTCCTGAAGGCTTGGACAAAGTCGTTTGCAAACAACGACAGGAAGAGTATGGGCCTAACCAGATAGAAGAACACAAGAAGAAATCTGTAGCTGCTATGATTGCAGGCCAGCTGACAGACTTCATGATACTCATTTTGATTGCTGCGGCGATTGTATCCGGAATGATTGGAGATATCACTGATACAATTATCATATTGGCCATTGTAATTCTGAATGCCCTTGTAGGTTTTATTCAGGAATACAGGGCAGAGAAAGCGATTGCAGCATTGAAAGAAATGGCTGCACTCCATGCAAGGGTTAAAAGAGGAAATGAAGTGAGTGTGATTCCCGCAACGATGCTGGTACCCGGGGATGTAGTGATCCTTGAAGCAGGTGACATGATTCCTGCCGATCTGAGGTTTTTTGAAAGTCAGCAAATCAGAACTGATGAATCGGTACTCACGGGTGAATCACAAAATGTCGAAAAGCACATTAAAGAACTTACGCAGGGCGATTATCCACTCGGCGACAGACACAACATGGGTTACAAAGGCACATTTGTCACGCACGGCAGAGGAAGCGCATATGTGGTTGCAACAGGAATGAAAACGCAATTGGGCAAAATTGCTACCATGATTCAAACGGAGGACAACACAACCCCTCTTCAAAAACGTCTGAGCAAATTCGGAAAAAAGCTTTCTGTGATAATCCTTTTTATCTGCGCTGTAATATTTGTTATCGGGAGTCTTAGAGGTGAGTCAATGCTGAATATGCTATTGACTTCAATTTCGCTCGCAGTTGCTGCAATTCCAGAAGCTCTTCCTGCATTGGTTACAATCGCGCTGGCGTTTGGTGCCAGGAAGTTGGTAAAAAGCAAAGCTTTGATCCGGAAATTGCCGGCGGTTGAAACGCTAGGATCCGTGACCTATATCTGCACCGACAAAACTGGCACTCTTACTGTCAATAAAATGACAGTGATGGAATGTGAACATTGGCCAATAGCTGAACTTAAGAACAATTTTGTTGATGAAAATGTCTTGTTCAAAGCAATGGCGCTTAACAATGATATACATGAGGACAAGGAAGGAAAGCACTTAGGCGATTCAACTGAAATTGCCATGCTTGAATATGCGGAAGGCAAGGGTTTTATGAGGAGGGAACTTGAAAAGCTATTCCCCAGAGTCGCTGAGCTTCCATTTGACTCAACCCGCAAATGTATGACCACTATACATAAATCGGATGAAGAGTATATAGTAATCACCAAAGGAGCTGTGGATGTATTGCTGAATAAAGTTGTTGAATCGCAGACAGGACATGTTTCAGACATTGCCGAAAAGGCAAACTCCATCGCCTCTGAAGGTCACAGGGTTTTAGGTTTTGCTTTGAGAAATATGAAAGTGCTTCCTCAGGTTATCAGCCCTGAGACGATTGAAACCAGCCTGCATTTTACTGGCTTCGCAGGAATGATAGATCCACCACGCGAAGAAGTTCCCTCTTCAATAAAACAATGCAGGGAAGCCGGTATTGTGCCAGTCATGATCACAGGTGACCATAAACTTACAGCTACTGCAATTGCAAGGCAATTGGGAATAATGTCATCAGAGGAAGACCGAGTAATCACTGGTCCTGAGCTTAACGCAATGAAGGAAAGTGAGTTTGAGAAGATCGTGGAGCATGTGAAAGTATATGCACGGGTCAGTCCGGAGCAGAAACTGAAAATTGTGAATGCCTTACAACACAAGCATCACTATGTCGCGATGACCGGAGACGGCGTGAACGACGCCCCTGCACTAAAGAACGCCGACATTGGAGTAGCAATGGGTATCAACGGCACAGAAGTTTCCAAGGAAGCCTCTCACATGATATTGCTTGATGATAATTTTGCCACTATTATCTCCGCAATCAGTCATGGCAGAAGAATTTTTGACAACATCCTGAAGTTTATTAAGTATATCATGACCGGCAACTCAGGGGAGATATGGGCTATCCTTCTTGCTCCATTTTTTGGCTTACCTATTCCACTGCTTGCAATTCACATTCTCTGGATTAATCTTGTAACAGATGGACTGCCTGGTTTGGCGCTGGCCTCAGAGCCAGCTGAATCAGGAATTATGAAGAGAACTCCACGAGACCCTCGTAAAAGTATTTTTGCCGATGGAATGGCGCTTCACATTCTTTGGATTGGTTTTCTCATGGGTGTGTTTACTATCGGAATTCAGGCATGGTCAATTTACCAGGGCAAAGAGAACTGGCAGACTATGGCATTTACCGTTCTTTGCTTCAGTCAGCTCGGACATGTAATGGCAATCAGATCCGGTGCTGATTCAATTTTTAAAATCGGAGTTTTCTCAAATCGCCCGATGCTGCTTGCCATGGTAATCACCTGCTCTTTGCAGATACTTATTATTTATCATCCGGTAATGAATGAGATATTCAAGACTCAGCCACTGTCTCTAAATGAACTTGCAATCACTCTTGCAGTTTCGAGCATTGTTTTTTGGATTGTTGAAATTGAAAAGCATTTCAGGAGGAAGAGGACCAGAAATAATGCTTATCTTTAAAATTGTTGAAAATTATGTCAATCATTTTTAAACAATTCAATTAGGCAGTTATGAAATTCCTTGTTCCTACCGATTTTTCCATTCAGTCAGAAGTAGCGGTGATGTATGCATCCAGGCTTGCCACTGAACTTGAATCGGAACTTTTATTGCTTTATGTTTTGTTTACTGATGAAGCATCCAATACGGCTCAGTTGAAAAGCACAGAAACAATTGAAAAGGAACTTACGCAAAAAAGTAGCCGGAAGTTTGCAGAGCTGATCAGGAAGATCAGGGATTATGCCGGAGTTAACCTGCAAGTCAGTTTTGCTATCAGAAAGGGATTTCCGATTGAGAAGACGATTGAGGCACATGCCAAGGAGAATGACACTGAACTGATCGTAATGGGAACAAGAGGTGGAGGTCCGATTCGCCGCCTGTTCATGGGCAGCACTGCAGCATCTGTAATAGGATACAGCAGTCTCCCTGTTATAACGGTGCCTGAAAATGCAGAGTTCAAAGGACTAAAACATATAGTATACCCTACCAACATGTGGACGTTGGAAGAGGAGCTAGACGCTCTTGTACCGCTTGCCAGAATTTTCAGTTCCACAATTCATGTTCTGCATGTTGTTTCCCCCGATTCTGCAGAAAAGCCTGATAAAGAAAAAGTGCTTCAATCATTAATCGAAAAAACCAATTACGAAAAAATCATTTTTCACATTTCCAAGAACAGCAAAGTAGTCGACGGCATTGATGCTTACATGGAGCTGATCAATGCTGATTTGCTGGCAATGTTCACGCATGAACTCACATTCCTTGAAAAACTTTTCGGAAAAAGTCTGACCCGGCAGATGGTTTTTCACAGCAAGACACCCATGCTCACATTCATACGTGAAGTTTAAGCAAGATAAGTATCCAGAAAATCTTTCGCTTTGTCGATATGCTTTTGCACTCCGAAAAGTATCAGTGAATCATGCTTCTGAACAACAGCACTTTCCAGTTGCTCACGAATAATCCGGTCCTTTCGAATCACTCCCAATATAGCAACATTCAGTTGTTCAGAGCGAAAAGTTTCATTCAGATGAGCAGCGGTAATTCCTGAAATTTTAAGACTGAATCTTACCAAATAGAGGTCACATAATTCATTAATGGCCGCCATTTCAGAAAGGTTAAAAGAAGCTTCATTCACAGCATCCGCTTCAAAGAAATGATATTGTTCCTGTCTCAGCATCAGGTTGTGAATGTGAATTATCTGGTCGGATATTCCGCGTTTCTTCAAAACCTGGGAAGCCACCTGTATAGTTGCTTCGAACTCTTGCGATACAACTTCATTCGCTCCTTTCTTATACAGTAATTCCATTTCATGCAAATATTCTGAGCGAACGATAATTTGTATGGAAGGATTCATGCTGCGAGCCAATTCAACAGCCTTTCTGGTGGAGTCAGAATCTGATATCGCGACAATCATCATGGAAGCTTTCTCTATTCCAAGGTGTCTTAGGTTATCCGCATGCGTGATATCGCCGAACATAATGTTCTCACCCGACATCCTGTATTTCTTTACTGTGATCGGGTTAAATTCAATTACAGAATATGGTATTCCGAGCACTTTGAATATGCGAGCCAGGTGCATTCCATTGATTCCGAATCCAGCGATAATTATATGGTTCTCCATTTCAGCAAGTTTTTCAGAATGAACAAACTTCTGCCTGAACCTCTTGTGATACGCAATTTTCTCTCCCAGTATAACGATAAAGGGTGTCAGCACCATGGAAATGATCGTGATGGCTAGAAAATACTGAAACTGGGAATCCGTGAGAATGTTCATCTGGCTTGACATTGTCAGCAGGAGAAATGAAAATTCACCTATCTGTGCCAGACTTGCCGCGGCACCCAACGATATATTTACGGGATAGCGCATGAGCAGAAGAATGAGAAAAATCAGGAGAAATTTAAGTGCGATTAATCCCACTACACCTGCCAGAACCCACCAACCGTTCATTGCTACATATTCGAGATTAAGAAGCATTCCGATGGAAACAAAAAACAGGGAGATAAATACTGTTCGCAGGGATTTTATCTCCGCTTCAATCTGGTGCAGATATTGGCTTTCCGCCAATATCATTCCTGCAACAAAGGAGCCCATGGCAAGTGAAAAGCCAAAGTGCCCTGTAATTAAACCCAGGCCAAAACACATGGAAAGAGCAAGCAGCATGAAGGTTTCTCTCAATCTGAATCTGCAGACATAATCAAAAATCTTAGGAAAGAAATATTTTGCAAGCACAAAGATCAAACTGGCCAGGAACAAGGATTTGAATAATTGAGTAAGTACCGGAAACGCTTCGATTTCACGGATTGAAGCGAAGAGAGGCAGCATGATGATGAACAGGATAACACAAAAATCCTGAAACAGTAGTATGCCTGTCATGATCCTGCCATGAACAGTTCGGAGTTTCCCCCGGTCATGCAGCAGCTTCATTACAATAGCTGTACTGCTCATGGATACGATAAATGAAATTGCCATGGATTCCGGAAGTCCGTAACCAAGTGAAAGCATTGAAGTGAGCACTGCAGCAATGGTGATCACTACCTGAAGGCTGCCAAGTACAAGCACTTCAAAAGTCATTCGTCTGATAGTTTCCAGCGAAAACTCAAGTCCAATGGTAAACATCAAAAGCATGACACCCACTTCAGCAAACAGTTCAATCTCGTGCGTAGAAGAAACAATGTTTGTCATTGAAGGACCTATGATGAAACCGGTGAATAGAAAACCTATCACGGAAGGAAGCTTCAGTCTGGAAAACAATAGCAGTACCGCAATAGCGGCAATCATTATGATAACAAAATCCTGTAAAATATGCATTTACTTTCGGCTAAGTGCTTCCTGCAAAATAGTCAGAAATCGAATACATGAAAAATCCCTGCAAACCTTTTTCAAGCATCCTGAAGATGATAAGTCAGTTTAAAAAAATGTATATTCAATCAGGATTTCATTATTTTTAAATATTGAACGACCGGCTTCTGGTTTTTGCCAAATTGAAAAATGAAAAATGACACGAAACATTGACATACTCAATTTCATTCTAATCTGGGTAAGCCTGGTCCTGGCTTTCCGGTTTCCATTCGAACTTTTTCTGTTCTCTTACATCGTACTAGGCCCTCTTCATTATCTGACTGAAATCAATTGGCTGGATAAAAAAAATTATTTTCTGAATGAACAAAAAGACCGAAAAGGTTTTTTGCTAATCGCCGGAATCATATTGCTGTTTTTATCTGCATCCTATTTTACAGGACAGCTGGGCACATGGGAAATTAGCAAAGGGCTTCATGAAAGACTGATTAATGCCGGCGGATCAGAGCGTGTTAACGCTCTCATAGACTGGGGCGGAACATCAATTTTCATAGCACTCTTTTTTGCTTTTATATATCATCTCACTTCTTCCTGGAAAAACCGCCTGATTCTGACCGGAATCTGCCTGGCATTATCATTTTTTTATTTTAAAAATCCTCATTTTCTAGTTTGGATAGGTGTGTTTTTACCTACTATCATTCATGTATTTCTATTCACATTGCTCTTCATGTGGTTTGGCACAAAGAAATCCGGTTCCGGCTGGGGTTACGCGAATATTTTCTCCATGATTCTTGTCGTCTTTATCATCGTGAACGCAAAAGTCAGTCCGGTTAAAAACTCACTTGACCCAGCCATAGTGGATATGACTGTGGCCAGCAACTTTCACGGAGTGAATTATGAAATCAACCGGATACTCGGCTTTGCAAAAGACAACCGTATCAACTTCTATACAAGTTATTTCTGGAAGGCCCAGATATTCATTGCATTTGCTTATACATATCATTATTTAAACTGGTTTTCAAAAACTTCCATCATTCAATGGCATAAGATTGAAAAAAGAAAACTGGTAATCGCGGTGGTGATCTGGCTAGTCAGCATTGGCTTATACACAGTGAATTTCCGATTTGGTGCCCTCGCTCTCTTTGTAATGAGCGCCTTGCATGTAATACTCGAATTCCCGTTAAATATGCTTTCAGTGAAGGAGCTCCTTCTCCCCCGCTTTTTGTTCAAAACGAAGAATGCTCTGAATTAATCATCATGTGAGTAATGCCGGGTTTTGAAGATATCATCTTCTTTATATATTTGGCAAAAATCTGAAACACCGCAGCTTATGAAGAAATTCTTCAAAGTACTTGGACTGATTCTGCTGATACTGCTGATTGCAGTCGTCATTATCGGAATGATGAACCCTGAGATTAAATATAATGCAGAAGTTGTGGTGAACAAACCATTGAAGGAAACATTCTGGAAATACAATGACCCTGGAACTTTGAAGGAATGGATTCCTGAATTGAAATCAGTTCAGATAATTGATCTGAAACCCGGAATGATCGGTTCAAAATTAAAAATGGTAATTCACAACGAAGGACAAACAATAGAGCTGAATGAAGAAATTACTGATTACGGAGAGAACAGCCACGTCGGACTGGTCTTTGAAGCGGGTGCCATGGTCAAAAAGAATTATGTGGAATTTTCAGAGATTGAAAGCGGAACGCTGATCAAAGGCACATTCACTTGTAAGGGCTCTAATCTATTTTACAACGCAATGTTCACCTTCTTTAAGAAGCAGTTCCGTGAAATAGACCAAGGATACATGAATAATTTCAAGCACTACGCAGAACGGAGCTGAAAAACATTAGCTCCTGTTTATTAACAAGGATTATTTTTCCTGATCAAATATGAAGCTGGAATTACACTGGAAAATTTTTATTGGCCTGATTGTAGGGTTCCTGTTTGGATTCTTCCTCCCTGAACATGTCAGTTACATTGCTTGGATGGGCGACTTATTCCTGAAGGCGCTTAAAATGATCATTGTGCCTCTGCTTCTCACTTCCATTATATCCGGAATCATGAATATCGGAAATCCGGAAGGTCTTGGCAGGATGGGAATTCGAACAATCACTTACTATATCAGCACTTCACTATTGGCAATTGTCACCGGACTCTTTCTGGTGAACATGATCAGGCCGGGCGTAGGTGCGGATCTGAAATTTTCCCAAACTGTTGAAGGACTTGCAGTCGCAACAGAAAGTTTTGGAAGTACTTTGATCAACATCATTCCCGAGAACATAGTGAGAGCTATGGTGAACGGGGAAATGATAAGCATCATTTTCATTTCGATACTAAGCGGCTTGTTTGCCACAAAGCTGGATGAAAAATACAAGAATGTAATTCAAAACGGAATTCAGGCCGGCTTTGAGTTAACGATGAAAGTCACTCAGTGGGTAATCGGATTCACTCACTGGGGAGTGATGGCAATCATTGCAGTGGTTGTATCTAAAACTGTTCAGGAAGGCTCAATAACTGATTTGTTCCAGCGACTCGGACTTTACATGATCACTGTGATTGCTGCACTTGCCATACACGCTTTCATCACGCTTCCATTATTACTGAAATTCATCGCCAGGGTTCGGCCAATCAGGCATTTCCATGCGATGAGCACTCCCCTGTTAACGGCATTCTCCACCGCTTCATCTTCTGCAACCTTGCCATTATCCATGGAAGCAATGGAGCACAATGCAGGTGTGAGCAACAAGGTTACAAGTTTTGTGTTGCCAATGGGTTCTACAATCAACATGGACGGAACCGCACTGTACGAATGTGTTGCAGCTATGTTCATCGCACAGGCATACGGCATTGAACTGACCATTGCGCAGCAGGTCATCGTAGTTTTCACCTCATTGCTTGCTTCCATCGGTGCTGCCGGAATACCGATGGCAGGACTTGTGATGATGAGCGTGGTACTCACTGCTGTCGGTCTTCCTCTTGAAGGAGTAGGTCTCATACTTGCAGTTGACCGGATTCTTGACATGTTCCGTACAAGTGTGAATGTCTGGAGTGATTGCTGTGGTGCAGTTGTTATTGCAAGGAGTGAAAAAGAGAAATTGCCTAAATTGGAGTGAGTCCTGATTAAAATTTAGCATTTTTAATTTGTAATATTTTTCATCGATTTGTTTATCCCTCAACCTTCTTCATTAGATAATTTACTCTATCTATTTCTTTAATTCCCTGATTTTCAAGCGCCCTTCTGGTTCATTTCAATTTGGGTACGAAATAATACAGCAAATAGCACTTTTTACAGATTAAACAATCAAATCGAATTGTGCCAGAAATTTGAAGATTTTTATTAAACATCCTCATCTGATTTTTGTAAGATTATCAAAATCGATAAAAATGAAAATTCACCAGAAACAATTTACTTCAGGACAAGGCTGGAAAACATTGCGTAATGACGATCCGGAAATGAGCAACTATTCGCTCGTAATAGGTTTCGGCAGCACAGCTCTTCTTCAGAAAGCGGAGATCTATGATGAAATCAGAAATTTTTTTCCGAATGCAAAAATACTTTTGAATACCACTTCCGGAGAAATCATCGATACACAAGTCAATGATGATACCATTTCGCTTACAGCAATCAGGTTCGAGAAAACAAAAATAAAATCTGCTGTAGTAAACATAAAGGATCTGCACAACAGTGAAAACGCAGGCTATGAACTGGCAATTTCTCTTGACCCAATTGGATTGAAGAATGTGCTTGTCCTTAGCGACGGACAGCTAGTCAACGGAAGTGAGTTGGTGGAAGGCTTATTGAAAGGACTTCCAGAAGATACCATTCTTACCGGAGGCTTAGCCGGAGACGGTACAAGATTTCAATCGACACTGGTCGGACTTGATGAAAAACCCAAAGAAGGAAATATTGTCGCAATAGGATTTTACGGCAACAGCTTATCTGTCACTTATGGAAGCGTAGGCGGCTGGGATTCATTTGGTCCGGAACGGATGATCACCAGATCAAAAGGGAACATACTCTACGAACTAGACGGTAAACCGGCACTTGAAATTTACAAGATGTATCTCGGCGATTACTCAAAAGAACTTCCAGGATCAGGATTGCTATTTCCTCTTTGCATTCGAACATCAGAAAATGATGATCCGATTGTACGGACGATACTGAGTGTGAATGAAGAGGACAAGTCTCTGACCTTTGCAGGCAATATGCCTGAAGGTGCATACGCGCAGCTAATGAAAGCGAACATGGATCGTCTGATCGAAGGAGCCTCCAATGCAGCACAAAACAGTCTGAACAAAAACAACCCGGAACTGGCCATTCTTATCAGTTGTGTGGGCCGTAAACTTGTACTGAATCAAAGAATTGAAGAAGAAGTAGAGGTGGTTCGCGCCGTATACGGAGAAAATACAGCCATTACCGGGTTCTACTCTTACGGTGAAATCTCTCCGTCATCCAAGTTCACCAAATGTGAGCTTCACAATCAAACAATGACCATTACAACTTTTTCTGAAAAATAATTTATGCTGAATAAGCTTCTATTAAGGCAACTTCAAAAAAGAAGCATAAGTCCTGAAACTTTGCCTCCTGAAATGCAGTCGCTGCTCAATGACATTAGCAGCTCCTACGAGCATTTCAACAAAGACAGGGAAATGCTTGAGAGATCGATTGATCTTACATCACAGGAAATGAAGGAACTTAATCACAAGTTGAAGCAAGAAACTCTTGAAGTAAAGAAAGCACACGAAGAGTTAAAAAACTTTTTCATGAATATTGAAGAGGTTTTTTACTCCATCGACCTTGTAAATTACAAGCTGATTCATATTTCACCTGGATGTGAAAAGATGTTCGGATATAGCCAGGCAGAATTTGAAGCCAACCCTCATTTGTGGAGAAGCCTGATTTTGCAAGAAGATTTGCCTGTTTATGATGAAGCGATTTCGAATGTGCTTATCGGAAAGTCTCACATTTGCTGCTTAAGAATCAGACACCTCAACAAGAGCATCAAGTGGCTCGAATTAAAAATGACATCGCATATAAATGCAAGCGGTGAAATCATACGTTTCGACGGAGTAAGCAATGATATCACCGGAAGAAAAGAAGCTGAAAATACTGTGAAGGAAAATGAAAACAGATTTCGTTCCCTCATCGAAAACAGCAATGAGGGAATTATTCTGCTCAATGAAAATGGTGAATGTCTTTTTGCCAGCCGTTCTTCTGAGAAAATCCTGCAGAAACCTCATGACTCGCTCATCAGCAATAACTTTTTTAATATAATATTAGAAGAGGATCTGGAAACAATGAGTGAAACTTTCAGGATGCTTAAGGAAAATCCAGGTGAAACATTCAATTGCACGGTAAGGATTTACGGAGAAAACGGTGAAGTGATGTGGATTGATTCTGATTCCACTAACCTGATGCATGTGAAGGGAATTGAAGCTATAGTGACAAACTTCCGTGATGTCACTGATCGAATCAATACTTTGGATTTATTAAAAGCCAAGAATTCAGATTTAGAGAAAACAAACATAGAACTGGACAAGTTTGTATACAGTGTGACTCATGATCTGAGGGCACCTTTGTCATCTATACTTGGACTGATCCAAATGGTGAAAGACGATAATGCCAATCATGAACTTGAGGAAAACATAGACATGATTCATGCAAGTGTTTTAAAACTTGACTCTTTCATACAGGACATACTTGATTATGCGAGAAATTCAAGAACCGAGGTGAGGGGCGATGCCATTGATTTCGGAGAAATGATTAGTGAGATCTGCGGTAATCTGAAATTCATGAACAGGCAGAACAAACAAGTTAACATTGTTACGAAATTGCACTTAACGAATAATTTCATTTCCGACAAAGGAAGGATCAGAATCCTACTGAACAACCTCATTTCGAATGCGATAAAGTACCAGAATCAAAACTGTCCGGATCCAATGATAAGCATCAATGTAGACACCAGTGATACTGAGGCAGATATTGTAGTCAAAGACAACGGAATTGGTATCGACAAAGCCTTGCATGACAAAATTTTTGACATGTTTTACAGAGTGAGCAATATTTCCAGCGGCAATGGATTGGGTTTATATATTGTTAAGGAAGCAGTTAACAAATTGAACGGATCCATTGTTGTAGATTCAGAACCAGGGAAGGGAACTGAATTCAGAATTAAAATTCCAAATATTTATTCACAAAACTCCAATTAAACCTTTCTAGAAATTTATTTTATGGCTAAATACACACGAGTGATGCTGATCGACGATACACAAGTGGATCGTTACATCGGCGAAAAAAACATCATTAAATGCGGAATGGCTGAGAAAGTTATTTGCATCGAGTCTGCCACAGACGCTCTGAAAGAGCTATTAGTACTTTCTGAAGATCCCTCTTCCCTGCCGGAACTCATCTTACTTGATATCCGAATGCCGGAAATGGACGGTTTCGAGTTTCTGTCAAAGTTTGAAGGACTGCCTTCAATAGTTCATGAAAGATGTCCGGTTATGATGTTATCCACTTCACTAAACCCGGAGGATATAAAAAAGGCCGAAGCAAGTCCATTCGTAAAAAGATTTATCAATAAGCCACTGAACAAGGAGCAAATTATTAATCTGATGAAAATTGATCTTAGTCCGGCTGAGGGATAATTCCGAAGCTATCAGAAATCCATCATTTCCATATTCATCTCCTGTTGCTGATTGCGTTGGCTGCGTCTTCTTTGACTCTGGTTATCCTGCTTTCCAAATCTGTACGCGAGAGTTAATGTAGCCACACGGCTTTCTCTCGTGCGTACTAAATTAAGCTCATAAAAATCTCCGAAATTTTTTATCCTGAATTTTCTGGTATTGAAAATATCGGTCACATTCAGACTCAGCGAGCCTTTCCCCTTCCAAATATCTTGTCGTATTCCTGCATCAACACCACTCATGCCGCGAAAACGGCTGACTGGTGTATTATTTGGAGCCATATAATTTCCTGTAATTTGCAAATTTGTACTTTTAGTGGCTCTGATGTTGACATTGACCCTTGTAAACCACTGAGTCGATTCACTTTGCAAGTCAGGCTCAATATTACTGCCGTTTATTTCATTCCTGTACACATTAAATGTTGCCATCACATTCCCGAATTTATCATGCTGGTATCGCAACACAGTTTCAAATCCCAGGTTTTGAGATGTGCTGAAATTGCGGAACATCATAGTAGCAACTCCGCTGGCAGTATCAATCGACCTGAATCTTGAAATGAGATCTTCAGTATGACGGAAATACAAAGAAGCAGTTAAATTGAGCGGTCCGATGGTCCTGTTGTGGGCTAGCTCAAGTGAATGAATAAATTCCGGTTTCAGATCAGGATTTCCTCTCCTGATAAAAAGTGAATCGGAATAATCCGCATACGGATTTAAAGTTCTTGATTCAGGGCGATTCACTCTTTTCGTATAGCTGATCTGAAGCTCTCTTGATTTTTCAAAATTGTATCTGAGAAAAGCACTCGGAAAGAACGAGAGATAATCATTGCTGAACGAAGTTGTCGCACTTTCAGACTCTCCTTCATTGTCTGTAAGTTCGGCTCTCAGACCTGCATTGTAATCAAACTTTTTAAGTTTACCTGTATACATTGCATAAGCTGCCATCACATGCTCCTTGAAAACAAAGCGATCTGTTTTCAATGGATCTTCCAGATAGTTTCCGCTCTTTTCTTTGTAATAAAACACCATCTGATTATTAGCAATATCTCTTTGTGATGATCTCAGTCCTGATTCCAGTTTTCCTTTGTCATCAAAAGGTCTTAGCAAATCCGCCTGGAATGTCAATGCACCAAAATCATTGACATTATCATTGAGCTGGTATGGTATCAGTGCATTATACAGATTTGAATTGGAGTTGCGGCTGAAATCTATGCGTTGATTTTCTGACAAGCTGCCCGTGAATGTAAATTCGCTCTTGCTGGATGGCCAGCTTCTCTTGTAATCCAGGTTCAAGTCATATCCTTCATTAGACTCGTCCCCATTGCTGAAATTATAGTAAGAATGCATGAGCACATCCGAGTTGTTAAAAAATGAATACTCGACCTGATCAGGATCATATTCTGTTCTCCTGTTTGCTGAGCCGCTGATCCCGATTACATTTCTCTGATCAAGATAAAAATCGGCACCAACTTTACCCGATACAAATTCTGACTTTCGTGTTCCCTGTGAATTGAAAGTATAGTAATAAGGTTCACGATCGGGAAAATAATGCTGTTGAATTCCTGTGCCGGTAGTACTTCTTGTATCGTTTCTGTATGAAAAATTTGTATGAATATTAGTCTTTGCTGTACGGTTGTTCAGACCGCCGCTTAAATTGTATTTATCGTTCGAGCCAACACCTGCAGAAACATTTCCGTTCAGGCCCTTCATCTTTTCCTTCTTAGTCTTGATGTTGATGATGCCGGCCATTCCGCTCGCTTCATATTTGGCTGATGGATTCGTGATGACTTCAATTTGATCCACAGCACTCGCCGGAATCTGGTCAAGTACCGCCTTCCTGTCGCTTCCCAGCATACCGGAAGGTTTTCCGTCAATCAGTATACTGACGTTTTCAGATCCTCTCAAACTCACTCTTCCGTCTATATCCACAGTCACAGATGGAATGTTTTGCATGACCTCAGTGACTGTCCCGCCTGTATTCACAATGTTTTTGTCCACATTGTAGACTTTTCGGTCGAGTGAATTGTTGAATTCCGATTTCTCCCCGACTACATCAATCTGCTTCAGACGAGAAGCCGAGGTATTCAATTTGATGACACCGCTGTGATGTTCGGTATTTTGAGGCATGATACCGAAAGGATCACTGAACCGGGTGCTGTAACCTACAAAGGAAATTTGCAGACAGTACCTCCCATATGGTAATTCTGAAATCTGGAAATTTCCCTTCTCATCTGTCATGTTTCCACCAACCAGAGAAGAATCAGGAACTGATAAAACTGCAACAGAAGCGAATCCCACGGGCTCACCTGTTGCGCCATCCATGACCTGGCCGCTCACCTTTCCGATTTTCGGCATATTCTGACGAACAGAATCTGGCAAGTTCCTAAACTGCCCCGCTTGCTGAGCCTGCACTCGAACAAAGGAAAGGCCCATACAAAGCCACAAAACAATTTTACCGCACTTCATTGATTTCAAAATAGTTCGCAAAGGTAAAGCAATTGTTTTGCAGTGCAAAAGACAAAGCCTGAACCCTGTTGGTGAATTGTTAACATTGATGAGTATCTTGGACAGATGATTCCTCTTGCAGAATGTTTAAGGCCAAAAGATCTGGATCATTATTTCGGTCAGGATCACCTTGTTGGCAAAGATTCGGTTTTAAGAAAAGCCATTGAGTCAGGACGTATTCCCTCCATGATTCTCTGGGGACCGCCGGGAGTAGGTAAAACTACACTGGCCAATATCATTGCATCAGGGTTAAAAAGGCCGTTTTACACGCTAAGTGCTGTCCATTCCGGGGTAAAAGACGTAAGGGAGCTTATTGATAGGGCGATTCGATATTCCGGAGAGTTGAAAGAAGTGGAAGGGAATGCAATATTATTTATTGATGAAATACACCGATTCAGCAAGAGCCAACAGGATTCACTACTTCATGCTGTTGAAAGAGGATATGTCACATTAATAGGAGCTACTACAGAGAATCCATCCTTTGAAGTGATCTCTCCCCTGCTTTCAAGATGCCAGGTATATGTATTGAAAGAACTAGGCAAGGAAGATCTGCTGAAAATAATCAGCTACGCTATAGAAAATGCCCCCTCTTTAAAAAAGAGAAAAATTCACCTGGAAGCAACAAATGCATTGCTCAGGCTTTCAGGAGGTGATGCACGCAAATTGCTGAATCTGCTCGAACTGACAGTTAATTCTTACAATGAAGAGGAAGATGTAATCATCAGTGATGAAGTGGTTCAAAAGCTTGCTCAGGAAAAATCGGCACTATACGACAAAGGGGGAGAACAACATTATGATATCATCAGCGCTTTCATAAAGTCAATACGGGGTTCTGATCCCAATGCGGCTGTTTACTGGCTTGCCAGAATGATTCATGGTGGTGAGGATCCTATGTTCATTGCGAGACGAATGCTGATTCTTGCATCCGAAGATATTGGAAATGCAAATCCAACTGCTCTGGTTATTGCCACTGCCTGCTTTGAAGCATGCTACAAGACAGGATATCCTGAATGCAGAATAATCTTGAGCCAGACAGCAATTTACCTTGCATCTTCTGCAAAAAGCAATGCATCCTACATGGCTATTGAGGAAGCGCTTCAGCTGGTCAGACAAAGCGGAGATCTTCCTGTGCCTTTGCATATTCGGAATGCTCCGACAAAGCTGATGAAAGAACTGGGATATTCTGAAGGTTATGAATATGATCACTCAAAAAAAGATTCGTTCGCGGGTCAGGAGTTCATGCCTGAGCAGCTGAGTGGAAAGCAGCTTTATAATCCCGGAAGCAATCCGAGAGAGATGGAATTAAGAGAATTTCTGAAACAACGATGGAAAGAAAAATACGGATACTGATAAGTATCTGATGAAAACTCCATACAGCCTGTTCAGGTTCAAGACAATAATTTCGCATATTTACCCGCTCTATAAATTATGAAAATAAGGAATATCGCGGCGGTTTTAATTCTACTGCTTTTTCACTCATGCAGCAAGGAATATGATAAACCAAGATGGGACGTTTCCGTCATTGGTCCATTGGTGCAGGCCGAAATCGGAATAGGAAATCTGATAGCTGATTCAATTACTTCCATACAAGGTGACGGTTCTGTTCACATACTTTATGAGCGCTCATTTTACGATTTTAATCTTGATTCGATTTATGAGGTTCCTGATACTATCATCCCTAAAGTAATCACCTGGCCATTCGTTACCTCTACTATAAATCCGGGCTTCCCATTTTTTTCAAACAACAATAATGTTCTGCTTGGATTATCCGGCGTCTCACTGAACGAGCTGAGAGTGAGATCAGGAATAATCAGGGTTGAAATGATCAATACACTCCCATCCAAAATTATTTACACTTATACCATTCCGGGAGCAGTTAAAAATGGTACAGCTCTTACTTTCACTCAGACCGTGGACGAGGCAGGCCCTGGAGGTCCTGGTAGGTTTATAATGGATATAGATTTATCCGGTTACTCCGTAAATCTGAAAGGTTCGACCAATTCATCATTCAATACGATTTACTACAATGTCCAGGCAGTTTCTGATCCTTCAGGCACTGCGTTTACTGTGAACTTCAATGATACTGTGATCAATATCATGACCAGTATAATTGATATGGAACCATCCTATGCAAGAGGATATTTGGGACAAAATTTCATCCGTGAAAGCTCGTCTGAGAATATCGGAATCGGTGGACTTATCAAAGACGGAATGATTAAGCTTGACAGCATGAATCTTGATATTTTCATAGACAATTACATCGGCGCCGATGCCAGAATCAAATTTAATTTCCTGGAGTCTGTAAATTCCCGAAGCAGTGCATCGGTTCCACTCAACGCTCCTACGATGATAGGAAACGTAATCAATATTAACCGGGCAATTGAAAATCCTGTAACAGGCCAGGCTCCGATAAAAAGCAGCAGGGTTTTCAGCCTGAACAATTCAAACAGTAATCTCATTTCTTTCATTGAGAACATTCCCGACCGCATCAACTATGAAGCGGAGATTGAATTCAACCCGCTTGGAAACATTTCTTCCTACAATGATTTTGTTTACAGTGATTATCTGGTCGAAGGCCGCATGAAGCTATCCATGCCTTTGCGTTTCGCTGCAGAGAACTTGATGCTTGCAGATACGCAAAAAATGGAGCTTGGCACATTCACCGACTTTGATAATGCCGGTGAGACCAGACTGAAACTGATTGTGGAAAACGGCTTTCCATTTGACATCGAACTGCAGCTTTTTGTTCTCGACGAACAGAGAAACATTACAGATTCGCTGCTTGGTCCGGGTCTTGTGAGAAAAGCCAACACTGACTTGAATTACATAGCTGTTTCACCGATATTGAGCGAATTTGATGTATTTGCAGACAGCCGAAGAAGAGACATTTTGAAGAACGGAAAATACCTTGGCATTCGAGGCAGATTCAACACACCGGATTATTCGCAACTGATACAAATTTATTCGCATTATAAACTGAAACTTCGTCTGACAGGAGACGGAATATATTCAATTCGCTGATCCGTGAAGATAGCTCTATTTATATTTTTTTGTTGCATCAGTGCATTCAGCCAGGCTCAGGTTTGGAGATCAGAGCTGCCGTTTTCCTATGAATCAGGGAACAGGCTGAGCATTTCCGGAAATTATAAATTCGGTTCAGATGCAATTACAAACGAATTCGCACAGGCCTATTTTCTTAACAAATTCATCGGCACAGAATTAAAGGACAATGTCAGCAGCAATCTGAAAGAAAAAAATAGATTCGGAGCCGATTACAATTTCAATATTGAATTTCGGTCTGAAGCCGATACAATCATGGGCATCTCTGGTGCTTCATTCATCTTTAATTTTTCCAATCGTTATTTTCTCGACAGCCGTTTTCCTGGCGATGCCTTTGAACTGTATTTCAGAGGCAATAAAATGTTCGAAGGTCAAACAGCCGATATAGGAAAATTCGAATTGAATGCCTTTCGATATCAGCAAGTCAGCGCCGGAATTGAAATACAAAGATCTGCAAATAAGTCTTCATCCTGTTATGCATTGATATCACTGAACCGTGGTATTGATTATTTTGGAATCAGGACAAACGAATCTAGTCTCTTTACTGCGCAGGATGGTTTTTATATGGACTTAGGTCTTGACATGGAAATCAGGCAAAGCGATTCCCTCCGACGGAGGTTCCAGGGTGCGGGAGCTTCATTGTCAGCCGGATGGTCTGCAGAGTTTTCTTCAAGCTCACAGTTGACCGCATATTTTCAAAATCTGGGATTTATTAACTGGGGATCGCGAAGTGCTTATATTCCTGTGGATACAAGCTTTCGATTTGAAGGAATAGACGTAAGTGAACTGTTCAACTTTTCCGATTCTGTAAGAGGTATTGTTGACAATGACAGTGCATACATTCAGGCCTTTCTGACCAATAGGAAGAAAGAATCATTCATAATGAAAACCCCTGCGAGAATAGGCATGAATTACTACAAAAAGTTTGATGGGGACAGAATGATTGCCGGTGCAGGAATAGAGCATGTTTTGTTTTACAATACCGGATTTTCAGGATGGACTGAATTCAGATACAAGACCGGAAAATATCATCACACAGGAGTTAAACTTCTTTACGGACTTTATGGAAATCTGGATGCAGGGCTTTCGTATTTATTGCATATCCCCGGCAATTTTACTGTGATGCTGCAAAGTGATTATCTGGTTGGAATGTTGACGGGCAGCAAGGGAAAAGCTCAGGGAGCTTTCGTATCTTTGTCAAAAACATTTTAATGATCAGCAAGATTAATAACATCAGCCATACAAACTCAGGGAATTTTTTCCTGCTTGCAGGACCCTGTGTTGTCGAAGGAGAATCGTTGACTATGCAGATTGCTGAAAAAATCAGGAAGATTTCTGACGAGCTGAAAATACCTTATGTTTTTAAAGCAAGCTACCGTAAAGCCAATCGTACCAGAACAGATTCATTTACAGGAATCGGCGATGAAGCAGCATTGAAAATACTTGGAAGGATCAGGGATGAATTCAAGCTTCCTGTAGTGACAGACATACATGAAAGCCAGGAGGCTGCTATTGCCGCACCATTCGCGGATGTCCTTCAAATTCCAGCCTTTCTCTGCAGGCAAACAGATTTATTGCTTGCTGCCGCTGCCACCGGTCGTCATGTGAATATTAAGAAGGGACAGTTTCTTTCCGCTGATGCGATGAAATTCGCTGTAGAAAAAGTGAAAGGCACTGGCAATCCGAATGCGATGCTTACTGAAAGAGGCAGCATGTTCGGATATCAGGATCTTGTCGTTGACTTCAGAGGGATCCCTGTGATGAAAAGTTTCGGAGTTCCTGTGGTTCTTGACATCACACATTCACTGCAACAACCCAATCAGAGCAGCGGAGTAACTGGAGGAAAACCTGAAATGATAGAGCTCATTGCCAAAGCAGGTATCGTAAGCGGAGCTGACGGAATTTTTATTGAAACTCACCCGGATCCTGCGAATGCAAAATCAGACGGGGCCAATATGCTCAGGCTTGACAAACTGAAAGAGTTGCTTGAAAAACTTCTCAGAATCAGGCAGGCAATTTCCTGATATCAATTTACAGATATCACCTTGAATTCGGTCCTTCTGTTTCTTGACCTGCCTTCATCTGTAGCATTGTCTTCAATGGGAACAGTATCGCCGTAGCCTTTGAATTGAATTCGCGAAGCAGGTACGCCATTCTTTGTTAAGAACTCGCTCACTGACTGGGCTCTTCTTTCAGAGAGATTTTGATTGTACGTTTTGGAACCTACGTTATCAGTATGTCCGCTGATTTCTATTTTCACCGAAGTGTTTTTCTGCAAGAATGAGATCAGTTTATCAAGTTCAATTTTTGATTCAGGTTTCAAATCAGATTTGTCAAAGTCAAAGAAGATATTTTTCAAGACTACACTCTGCCCTACTTTCACAGGCTGCAGAGGCACATCTTTGAGGAAAGGTTCCTTTGAAGAAGAGGCATCACGCAAAGAAAAATTCTCAGAGAAGAACAGATAACCGTCTTTAGCAACATTCAGCGCATAGCTTTTACCGGCCGGAAGGCAAACTAAAAACTCTCCGTTACCTGCATTTGAAGTGGAACTCACACTCAGCTTTCCTGTGGCGAGATCAATGAGTTCAAAGCTGGCACTCAAAGGCTTCTTTGTTTCCGCATCAAAAACTTTTCCTTTCATATAAGTGACCGGGATCGGACGCATTTGTTCCGGCAATGCGAAACTGTAAAGATCGAGTCCGCCAAACCCACCAGGTCTGTCGGATGCGAAAAAACCGGTGCTGCCATCCGGACTAACAAGCAATGAATTTTCATCACCGCTAGTATTGAAAGGGTAACCCAGGTTTACCGGCATCCCCCATTCACCGCTTGGCGTTCGTCTGCACATGAATATGTCGAGACCTCCCATCCCGGGGTGACCGTCTGAAGCAAAATACAATGTCTGATCATCCGGATGAATGAACACAGACATTTCTTCATCTGGTGTATTTATATGATCCGGCAATGGAACCGGCTCGCTCCATTCTGACTTATCAGAAATGCTGCTGACCATGATGTCTCTCTGTGTTTTACCGCTGGGACTTTTGATGGCCCTGATAAAATAAAGAGTTCTGCCATCGGAAGAAAAAGATGGCTGACTTTCCCAGGAAGAAGAATTTATGGGTACTTCCAGGTTCCTTGGCGCATTGAACTTCTCTCCTACTTTTTTGGCGAGAAAAATATCGCAGCTCCCTTTTGTTTTTCTTGCGCCTGCTGTTTCCTGTAACTCCTCACATGCCGTAAAAAAAAGATATTGTCCGTCGGCGGAGAGTGAAGGCGCACCTTCATTTCCTGGTGTATTGATTTCTGTCAGTGCCACCGCGGTATTCCACTTGCCTCCAGTGTTTTTACTGACATAAAAATCTTCCTGCTCAGTGCTTCTCCCCATCAATATTGTCTTTGAGCGACGAGTGAAAAGGAAAGTTTTGCCATCTGCAGTAATTGCCGGAAAATATTCCGGGTCAGGACTGTTGATGGCTTCTCCCATATTCTTAGGATCAAAATTTACCGGGTTGTTAACAGCCTGCTCCGCGAAAAGACAATTCTTTATGTACTTTCTCGCATTGGCAGCAAGTCCCTGATTGATTTTCGGATAAGCAAGAAATTTTTCATAGTTCATTCTTGCATCTCTGTACAAGCCATTGAGGAACTGAGCTTTCGCCAGAGAGTAATAATTGTTCGGAAAGAAATCAGGACCTGACTTGATCGCAGCTTCATATGATTCTATCGCCTTGCTGTACATGTTAAGATCAGAATAAATATTGGCCCTAAGCATGTGCGCCTCGGTGAAATTCGGATCCGCTTCAAGAGTTGTCTTTAATGCTTCCAGTGCTTTTTCATTCTGCCTGGCATCATAAAATTTCAATGCCATCTCAAATGTCCGAATCGCTTTTGGGTTAGCGCTGGAATAGCCCTTTTGACTAAAGGCTGTGAATGGAGTGCAGAACACCCACAGCAGGATTGCAAAACGCATGAATGGAAAACGCCGGAATCTGAATGATATTTTCATCGCTGTTTTCTGGATTTTAATGAAAGCTGAAAATTAGGCCGGATTATCAGAAAAAACCATGCCCTGGAAATAAAGTATTAACAAAATGTAAGCTGATTAAGGAATTTGCATGACTTTATGAGTCTGCAGCGAAATCTGCCAGTCAGGATTTCTTTTCACAAAGTCTATGATGTCAGGCAGCACACGTTCACGCACTGAGTATTCAGGCTGAAGAAATAATTTACATTGCGGTCGTACAATTGCTGCATGCTTCTTCGCCCAATCAAAATCACTTGAATTATAGACAATCACTTTCAGCTCATCCGCTTTTTCCAAAGTTTCTTTAATGGGCTGCATAAATTTTTTCGGGGAGACACAAATCCAGTCCCATTCACCGCTAAGTTTGTAAGCTCCGGAGGTTTCAAGGTATAGTTCAATGCCGGCTGCTTTAAAAGTTTTACAAAGTTCGCTCAGGTCATACATCAATGGTTCTCCTCCGGTAACTACAACCCTTCGGGCTCCTGCTTCTTTCGTCACATTCAGCATTTCATCAAACATTACCATAGGATACCTGGAAGCATCCCAGCTGTCTTTCACATCACACCATACACAGCCAACTTCACAACCTCCGAGGCGAATGAAATATGCAGCCTTACCGGTATTATATCCTTCGCCCTGGATTGTATAATAATGCTCCATGAGTGGAAGTCCTGAAGAATAATCTTCTTTGAATTTTTTCATGTTTGAATTACAGAACCGGTTGAACTTCCTTCTTTGCAGCTTTCAATGTATTTTGCAAAAGGCCAATGATGGTCATTAAGCCCAATCCACCCGGTACAGGGGTGATCATAGAACATTTTTCCGACACCGGCTCAAAATCTACATCTCCGACAAGTTTCCAGCCGCTTTTCGTTTCTGATGACTGAATCCTGTTGATGCCTACATCCATTACAATAGCGCCTTCCTTTACCATGTCTGCTGTTATATACCTAGGTTTTCCTATTGCTGCGATAATAATATCGGCATTACTTGTGATCGATTTCAAATTCTTTGTTCTGCTGTGGCAAAGTGTTACGGTGCAGTTTCCGGGACTTGAATTTCTTGCGAGCAGAATGCTCGCCGGTGTTCCGACAATATTACTTCTTCCCACCACCACGCAATGTTTTCCTGCTGTTTCAATCTTGTAATGCTCGAGCATCAACAGGATGCCCAATGGAGTGGCCGGTAAGAATGAGGGAAGATTTTGAACCATCCTGCCAATATTAAGCGGATGAAAACCATCTACGTCTTTGGCAGGTGAAACAGACTCGGTAACGCGCTGAACGCTGATGTGCGCAGGAAGTGGCAGCTGAACTATTATCCCGTCTATGGAGGAATTAATGTTGACTGATTCAATTCTGGAAATCAGTTCTGCTTCAGATACACTGTTGTCTAAGCGAATGAGAGTCGAATCAAACCCAACTTCAGCGCAGTTTTTCACTTTACTGGCAACATAAGTTTCAGAGGCAGGATCTTCTCCGACAAGGATGGCACACAAATGAGGGGCTCTCTCTCCCCTTGCCTTCATTTCCTTCACTTCCTCCGCAAGTTTTTTCTTGTAGAATGATGAAACAAGTTTTCCGTCGAGAAGAATCATTTTAATTAATTATCTGCGCATGCCCGGCATGCTTCTCATGAATTTAGCTGCCTGGTCTTTGTTGGTCATCATACGCATCATTTTTCTCATTTCATCAAATTGTTTGAGCAGCTTATTCACTTCCTGTACTGAAGTGCCGCTACCCTTCGCGATCCTGGATCTTCTGCTTCCGCTGATGATTGCAGGATTATTTCTTTCATCCATTGTCATGGATTTGATGATCGCTTCAATATGTTTAAATGAATCATTGCTTATATCAATATCCTTCACGGCTTTTCCCACTCCCGGAATCATACCAAGCAGATCCTTCATGTTACCCATCTTCTTGATCTGTTGTATCTGCTGGAGAAAATCATCAAAGCCAAATTGATTTTTCGCAATCTTCTTGTGAAGCTTGGCAGCTTGTTCTTCGTCAAACTGTTCCTGAGCTTTTTCTACGAGTGACACGATATCACCCATTCCCAGAATCCTGTCTGCCATCCTTTCCGGATAGAAAATATCCAAGGCATCCAGCTTTTCTCCTGTACCAATGAATTTTATTGGTTTGTTCACAACCGACTTGATGGAAAGTGCAGCTCCGCCACGTGTATCACCGTCAAGTTTTGTAAGAACCACCCCGTCAAAATCAAGTCTGTCGTTGAACGCCTTTGCAGTATTGACAGCATCCTGACCGGTCATTGCGTCCACCACGAAAAGGATTTCATCCGGCTTCACCGCCTTTTTAATCCTGCTGATCTCATCCATCATCTGCTCGTCAATGGCAAGTCGTCCTGCTGTATCGATGATTACCAGATTGCGGTTATTCTCCTTTGCAAATGCAATTCCTTTGAGTGCAATATCCACCGGATCCAAGTTGCCATCTTCAGAAAAGACAGGCACATCGATCTGAGTACCCAGCACTTTCAACTGGTCAATTGCGGCTGGACGATAGACGTCACAAGCCACCAGCAAAGGCAGTTTTTGCTTTTTGGATTTCAAAAAAGAAGCAAGCTTCCCTGATAGTGTGGTTTTACCGGAACCTTGCAAACCTGACATGAGAATCACAGCCGGGTTAGAGTTGATATTCACATCCACTTTTTCACCGCCCATGAGTTGAGTAAGCTCCGAATGAGCAATTTTTACCATGAGCTGTCCGGGAGAAACAGCCGTAAGAACATTTTGCCCCAGGGCTTTTTCCTTGACAGTGTCTGTGAACTGTTTCGCAACTTTGTAGTTCACGTCAGCATCCAACAATGCTTTGCGAACTTCCTTAAGGGTTTCAGCTACGTTTATCTCCGTAATCTTTCCTTCACCCTTTAAAACCTTAAAAGCCCTTTCGAGCTTATCACTCAGATTCTCAAACATTTAATCAGAATTTTAATGAGGAGCACAAAAGTAAGAAAATTGAGGCTATAATCCGTTCAGAATTCCACCTGCAGACCATCGTAGGCGCATTCAATATTCTCCGGCAATTCTGCATTAACCTTCTCATGCAATCCCAGCTGATGCGAAATATGAATCAGGAAGGCTCTTTCGGGATTGAACTCCCTGATAATTTCCACAGCCTCGTCTCGAGTGAAATGAGAAACATGCTTTTCATTTCTAAGTGCATTGATGGCTATGAAGCGAGAGCCCTTGATTTTTTCCTTTTCGGAATCCGGAATCAGATTCGCATCTGTGATATATGTAAAATCGCCAATCCGGAAGCCGAGTACCGGGAGATTTAAATGAGAAACTTCAATAGGTATAAATGGAATATCTCCTATTTGAAATGGCTTGTTGCTTATTGTTTGCAGATTTAATCGTGGGATACCCGGATATTTGGCTCCAGAAAAAACATAGAAGAATTCACGTCTCAATGCTTCCTGAACCCGCTCTGTCGCATAAATCTCCATCTCTTTGCCAGTCAGATAATTATATGCTCTTACATCATCCAGTCCTGCAATATGATCTTTGTGCTCATGGGTGAAAAGGACAGCATCCAGACGGTTAACATTTTCACGCAACATTTGCTGCCTGAAATCCGGACCGGAGTCGATTACCACACTGGTGCTTTCGCTTTGGATGAGGACGGAAGTTCGAAGGCGCTTGTTTCTTGGGTCATCAGATTGGCAGACCCTGCATTTGCATCCAATCATGGGTACACCCTGACTGGTTCCTGTGCCTAAGAAAGTAAGCTGCATATAAATTACGAAAGGTTCTCCTGATCAGCAGGCACGGTGTTCTTGACATCCTGCAGCAGTTTCAGGTACTTTTCATCCATCATGCTGGTATCCAGGTCCAGGGAACGGATTGCTTCAATGAGGAAACTCACTTTAACTTCCACGGTTGAAAACTTATTCAGCACAACCAGTTTGGAACTTTCCACCACGCAGCTGCCGGATTTGAAATTTCCTTTTTCTGTTCTGACTTTATAACCGCCTAGTATCAACAGCTCTTCCAGCTTGTCCAGTGTAGATTGATTCAGTTTAATCATGGTTTTGCAAATATACTCATATCTCTCTGTATTGATAATATGGATAAAATGCGAATTAAACAAACCGAATTAATTGTTTTCTTTGCGCATTAATCAAATGTTGAACTTTTAACTGATCATATGATCGTAGCTGTTCCCAAGGAAACTAAAGAAAAGGAAAGAAGAGTGTCACTCAGTCCGGATGTTGCCGGAAGTCTGGTAAAGCAGGGCTTCGAAGTGATCATGGAAAAGGATGCCGGAATTCTCTCCTATTTTGAAAACGAAAAATACCAGAACACAGGCGTTAAGATTGTGGAGGACAAATCCTCTCTTTATTCGACTGCTGACGTCATCCTGAAGGTGAATGCTCCAACTCCTGAAGAAATTGCCGGGATGAAAAAAGGTGCCATTCTCATTTCTTTGATGTATGCCGCCACCAATCCGGCAATGGTTGAAGCTTGCGAAAGAGCGGGGATTTCTGCATTTTCAATGGATGCCATACCGCGTATTTCAAGAGCTCAAAAAATGGATGTGCTTAGTTCTCAGGCAAATCTTGCAGGATACAAAGCTGTCATTCTCGGTGCTGCAGCCCTGGGTAAGATTTTCCCTCTTCTCATGACTGCCGCCGGTACTATCAAGCCATCAAGAGTGGTCATCATGGGAGCAGGAGTTGCAGGTCTACAGGCTATAGCAACTGCCAAGCGGCTCGGTGCTATTGTAGAAGTGAGTGACATTCGCCCTGAAACCAAAGAACAGGTTGAATCACTTGGAGGTAAATTCATTGAACTGAAGGGTGATGACTCGGTAAAACTCGAAGGCGGATATGTGAAAAATGTCAGCGATGAGTTTCTCAAAAAACAGCAGGCACTCATTGCCAAACATATTGCAGAAGCAGATCTTGTAGTCACTACAGCTCTGATCCCCGGCAAGAAAGCTCCGGTATTGATTACAGACGAAATGGTGAAAAGCATGAAGATGGGATCAGTGATTGTGGATATGGCTGTGGAGCAAGGAGGAAATTGCACTCAGAGTGAACTGAATAAAACCGTAGTGAAAAACGGTGTTACCATAATCGGTGAATCTAACCTCCCTTCTCTTCTTCCTCTGAATGCAAGTGAACTCTATGCAAAGAATATTTCTTCTTTTCTCCTTCATCTTGCTGACAAAGACAAGTTCCGCTGGGAAATGGAAGAAGAAATCACGGCAGGTTCCCTGATGGTACACGAAGGAAAATCAGTTCACCCTTCACTGAAAAAACAGGCATAACCACGCAATAAAGCTTTATGCAAAACCAACATTTTATAAGCTGGACAGAAACTTTCACTCAAAACATCATGCTGTCCACCTTCCGGACGGATGGAAACCATGTGGAAAGATTCATTCACGATAAACTAAATGATTCGGTGATATATCTGAATAAGATTTGCAAAAAAATGCATGAAAGCGAGACCATAAGCGGGTTTTACAACCTGTTGTGTGTCTATGTTCAGGAAACAAAAAACTGCCTTTACTGGTATGAGCGCAGTTTAGACTATGAACTGGCAGATCTTAATAATTCAAGGATTCTGCTCAACCAGGGCAAGAGCATGCTCAGCGTGCTTGAAGCCACATTAAAAGTGATAAACCTCCAGGAAAAAATAAACTGAAATGGAAATAAACAATCTGATTGCCTTCTTGGGTGAAAACATGCAGATGATCTACATACTGATTCTTTCAGTGTTTGTAGGAGTGGAAGTGATCGGCAAAGTGCCTTCCGTGCTTCACACGCCTCTGATGTCGGGGGCTAATGCAATCCACGGTGTCGTGATTATTGGATCCATCATCGTCATGCTGAATACACCTGCAGACAACATCGGACTTCTGACTTTGGGTTTCATTGCTGTAGTGCTTGGAACACTGAACGTGGTCGGCGGGTTTGTGGTGACCGACCGCATGCTTGAAATGTTCAAGAAGAAAGAAAAAAAATAATATCGTTTTCATACAATTAAGCCTCAATGAACCAGTACATACTTGAAATAATTTACCTCATTGCATCTGTCACATTCGTGATAGGACTTAAAATGCTCAGCGGTCCGCAGACAGCGCGCAGCGGGAATTTGTGGGCTGCATTCGGAATGACTATTGCTATAGCCGGCACCATTTACCTGTATAATTCAAATGATCCATCAGCAGTAACTACGCGTGAACCAATCAAAATGGCTTTCATCTTTGGTGGAATTGCAGTCGGCACAATTATCGGCTGGATGACTGCCAAACGAGTAAAGATGACTGCCATGCCTGAGCTGGTGTCGCTCTTTAACGGAATGGGTGGCGCTTGTGCCGCCTTGATTTCACTACTTGAGTTTCATCACAACGTAGGACAGTCGGAAAGAATTGCGGTCATCATGGCCGGACTCATCATTGGATCGGTATCATTCTCAGGCTCCATCATCGCATTTCTAAAGCTCAACGGAACATTGAGCAAATCTCTCCGCCTTCCTCATTACAATAAGATCAACACCCTGCTTATGATCGTTACCGTTTTAGCAGGAGTGTATCTGACTGCCAGCAACAGTGACAGTTTCGGATTCCTGATTCTTGTCTTTGCACTCTCTTTGCTCTACGGTGTGTTGTTTGTGGTTCCAATCGGTGGCGCAGACATGCCAGTTGTGATATCCTTGCTTAACTCATTTACCGGACTCGCTGCGGCATTCGGGGGATTCCTTTACGGAAACCAGGTGATGCTTACAGGCGGTATCCTGGTTGGTTCAGCCGGAACACTTCTCACAGTGGCAATGTGTAAAGCCATGAACCGTCCGCTCTTCAATGTAATCTTCGGAGCCTTCGGTGAAAGTGCTGCGGTAGCCACAGGAAAAAGCGGAGTCACAGGAAGCATCAAAGACATCTCAATCAGCGATACGGCAGTGTTGATGAATTACAGCAAGAAAGTAATCATCGTTCCCGGATATGGCCTCGCAGTTGCCCAGGCCCAGCATGTCATTCATGAATTGGAGCAACTTCTGGAAGAGCGCGGTGTGGATGTGAAATACGCCATTCACCCTGTTGCAGGACGTATGCCCGGACACATGAACGTACTTCTGGCAGAAAGCAATGTAGATTACAGCAAGCTGTCGGAGATGGAAGAAATCAATCCGGAGTTCAGCAATACTGATGTGGTTGTGGTGGTTGGCGCGAATGACGTAGTGAATCCTGCTGCAAAGACTGATCCATCTTCACCAATATACGGAATGCCCATTCTGGATGTGGAAAACTCCAAGCACATCATCGTGAACAAGAGATCGATGAGTGCAGGATACGCCGGAATCGACAACGAATTATTTTATAATCCCAAGACCAGCATGCTTTTCGGCGATGCAAAAGATGTGCTCACCAAACTGGTTGCCGAGCTCAAGACAATGTAAAAACAAGAAAAGAATCTGATGGAAGCCCGGCAATCCAATGCCGGGATTTTTTTATCTTCGCGCCCGTAAAATTTACTACATCAATGTCAAACAGAACATTTACCATGATTAAACCCGATGCGGTCGCAAATAACCACATCGGTCCGATTCTGGCTAAGATCAACGAAGCCGGTTTCAGGATTATCGCCATGAAATATACCCGTCTTTCTCCGGAGCTGGCTGCAAAATTCTATGCCATTCACAAAGAAAGGCCATTCTACAATGACCTTGTCAACTACATGTCAGGCGGACCGATCGTAGCTGCAATTCTGGAAAAGAATAATGCGGTGGAAGATTTCCGTAAGCTGATCGGAGCTACTGATCCTGCCAAGGCCGAGCCTGGTACAATCCGCAACCTGTTCGCGAAATCAATTGATGCGAATGCAATTCACGGAAGTGACAGCAATGAAAACGCGGAAATTGAAGGATCATTCTTCTTTTCTCAAACTGAAAGATTCTGAGTTTTGAAATAAATTAACGCCGGACAAGTTCCGGCGTTTTTTTTTATCTGAAAATCACTTCGCTGATCACGTCCTCCCCGACCTCCTGATTCAGCTTTTCGCAGATTTCATTCCTGACACTGAATAATTCCTGACGAAGTGAAGCTGAACTGAGGCTTACAAAAAGTTTTTTATCTGAGACAAGCAGATCTGTTGTTCGGTTGGCTACAGTCTTACCCATCACCTTCTCCCAACTGTTGATCAGTTTTACCTGAAGAAGTTTCTGCTCAAGGCCGAGATTGCGAAGCATTTCCTTCACGGCTTCGCTCATATGTCTGTCATTGGATCTTTTCATCATTCCATTGTATTTCCTGTCCGATTTCTTTATCCGCACTTTGACGTATTTCGTTGTTTTCTACCACGAAAGTTCTCAAAGGAAGATCAAGTTCCCGAAAGATATGACTAACCCTCTCCGGATGCGCGTCGGTGATGAAAATTTGTCCGAAGTTATCTTCCCTAACCAGTTTCATCAGCCTGTCGATCCGCATATTATCAAGCTTTTCAAAAATGTCGTCGAGCAAAAGTACCGGCTTCACATTTTTGACTTTGCTTATAAAATCAAACTGCGCCAGCTTCAGAGCGATCAACAGAGATTTCTGCTGCCCCTGAGACGCGAATTTGCGTACCGGCATATCATTCATGATAAACTGTAATTCATCCTTATGTATTCCGGCCGTGGTATGCTGCATGATCAAGTCGCGTTCAGCATGCTTTTCCAGCAAATCATGAAATTGCCCGTGCATGACTTTTGAATCATAGTGAATTCCCGGAGTTTCAGATTTTCCGGAGATGAAATCATAGTAATGCCTGAATACCGGAACCAGCTCCTCGATAAACCCTAAGCGTGTCTCATGAATATATTCAGCGAGGGGTATCAGCTGTTCATTGAAAATTTCAAGCATTGAGATATCCCCTCTTCCTGACTTCGACAACTGCTTGAGAAAAGCGTTTCTTTGTGATAATACACGGTTGTAGCTGATCAGATCCGTAAGGTATTTTTTGTTGTACTGAGAGATGATGCTGTCCATGAACTTTCTTCTCTCTTCGCTTCCCCCGGTAATCAGTACAGTGTCGGTTGGTGAAATCATCACCACCGGAATGAGTCCGATGTGATCGGCAAGTTTTTCGTAGTCTTCCTGATTTCTTCTGAGCACCTTTCTCTGATTCTTTTTCAGGCTGCAGGATATATTCTCCTCCGATTCGCCATCCTCAAAAACACCCTGAACTATAAAGTACTCCTCACCGTTCCGGATTACCTGCGAATCCATGGCATTGAAATAACTCTTGGACATTGACAGGTAATGAATTGCATCCAGCACATTGGTTTTTCCTGCTCCGTTTCCTCCGACAAAAGCGTTGGCGCCAAGATCAGGACAGATCTCTGCCTCTTGGTAGTTTTTAAAATTCAGCAGGTTAAGCTTCTTGAGGAACATGGATACGGCAAAATTAATCATTCCTCCAGAGTAATCTCTACAGAAAAATAATGAGGCTGAATTTATCGAATTAACCGGAATCTGTGAATAACTCGGCTTTTTATGAGGTAGTTATTGAACGGAATACTTATCTTTGGTGAAGCAATTCTTGCCTGGAAAAAAAGCTGTTGCATGTCAGAAGATGAATTCCTGAGTCCACAGGACGAGCAAAACCAGATACGGCATTCCATAGAACGATATGAAGAAATGATTCGCAACAAAGATGCTTACTTCTTTGATGTGGACGCTTTTCTGAATATCATCGATTTCTATATCGAAAAAAACGATCCTGTAAAAGCTTTGCAAGTGGTTGATTATGCCCAAAGCCAGCATCCGGGTTCAGTGGAGTTTCTTCTTCGTGAGGCGCAGCTGCTGGCCATGGTCGACCGTTACCAGGAAGCTTTGAGAATCCTCAATCAGGCGGAAATGCTCACCCCACTCGATCCAGACCTGTATATGATCCGAGGAAGCATATATTCCCAGCTTCAAAAGTTTGAACAGGCGGTGGAGAATTTCAACAAGGCCATTCCGCTTGCCGATGAACTTGACATACTTTACCTGAACCTTGCTTATGTGTATGAGAGCTGGGGTGACTATGACAAAGCAATTGAATATCTGAGTTTAAGCCTGGAAGAAAATCCTGACAATGAGATTGGACTTTATGAAATTGCATTCTGCTTTGAATTCACAGATCGTTTAAATGACAGCATTGAATTTTATAAAAAGTTCATTGACCGTCAGCCTTATTCTTTTGCCGCATGGTATAACCTTGGCAATGTATTAAATAAGCTGAACCGCAATGAAGAAGCTTTGGATGCATACGATTATTGCCTTGTGATCAAGGATGATTTTTCATCCGCGTATTTCAACAAGGGCAATACATACGCTAATATGCAGCGTTATGCCGACGCGATTGAATGCTACAAGAAGACCTTTGAATACGAAGCTCCGGACGCATTGACTTATTACAACATCGGGGAGTGCTATGAGCAGCTTGAAGATCTTCACAAGGCAAGAGATTATTACAAGAGAGCCACCAAGCTGAACCCGGCTTTGCCGGAAGCCTGGCTCGGTATAGGAATCACACTGCAGGGCGAAGAACGTTGGTTCGAAGCCACACATTATATCAGAAAGGCAATTGAATTAAATGATGAAAATCCGGAAGCCTGGTTTGCCCTTGGTGATGCAGAATACCACCTGAACAATTTCCTGCAGGCGGAATCCGCATACAAAAAAGTCATGGACCTCGAACCTGAAAATCATGATATCTGGCTAGAATACTCACACCTTCTTCTTGCGGACAACAGGGCTGATGAAGCCATTGAAATGATTGAGCACGGGCTTGTGTTTCATCAGAATGATGCTGACTTCCTGTTCCGTCTTTGCGCCTACCTTTATTCATCCGGAAAGATCAGGGAAGCATACAATACACTGGAAAATGCCCTTGGTCAAAACATAGACAAATGCAGCGCGATGTTTGAATATTGTCCGGCAATGGAAAACGACCAGCATGTGCTGCATTTAGTTGACACTTATAAAAATAATTTATGAATTTTTCTCTGGAAGGAATTCCTAAGCGGACTGTCCAGCCCCGTGATAATGGTCTGACTATGGTAATGGACAAAGGACTGAGCGTACGCCAGGCCGAAGATCTTATGGACAGCGCAAGCAAGTTCATTGACCTTGTTAAGCTTGGTTTTGGATCAGCTCTTATCACCAATCATCTTGAAAAAAAGATTTCAATCTACCGCAGTGCCGGAGTGCCAGTTTATTTTGGTGGCACCCTGTGGGAAGCCTTTCAGGTAAGAAACAAACTGGATGATTACCTGAGGCTGCTTGAAAAATACAAGATGACGCACGCGGAAATCAGCGACGGAAGCATCACGATTCCACATAAAAACAAACTTGAGTATATCAGGAATCTCAGCAAGCATGTTACAGTTATTTCTGAAGTCGGATCCAAAGAGGAAGGCATCATAATTCATCCAGCCAAATGGATAGAAATGATGAAAAATGAGCTGGATGCCGGCGCCTGGAAAGTGATTGCAGAAGCCAGAGAAAGCGGGACAGTCGGGATCTACAGACCAAGCGGCAAGGCACATGTTGTATTAATCAACAAAATAATAGCCAAAGTTCCGCCTGAAAAAATCATTTGGGAAACCCCAAACAAATCCGGCCAGACATACTTCATTAAACTTCTTGGTGCCAATGCAAACCTTGGCAATATCGCTCCTGCTGAAATCATCGCTGTGGAATCTTTGCGACTTGGTCTCAGAAGCGACACTTTCATGCATTTTATTAAATAGGTCATTCTGCAAATTAATCCTGTTAAATTTGTTCAGATCATCACAGAAGCTTACATGAACATTAGTGCAGCTCTCAGAAAATATACTTTTACTTTTTCACTGTTTGTTGTCTGGTGTTTATTTTATTCATGCGCCAGCATTCAGCCCGTTGAATTCAGAAGAGTTGAAAAACTAGACATGACAGAAAAAGAGGGTAAATCCTCTGCCCTGGTCCAAGTCAGCGTTTATAATCCAAATTCAATTGGAGTTTCGCTTCGTGAACTGAATACCGAGTTAAGCATGGACAATCACATTTTGGGAAAAGGAAGACTTGATGAAAGCCATCACATCAGAAGGAAGTCAGAGAGCAAGCTTACTTTTCTTATCCCGACTGAATCAGTAAACTTCGGAGGAATGTTATCGCTCGGCATGCAGCTCTTCTCCGGCGAAAAAAAGGAAGCTGTCCTGCGCGGCAAATTCAAACTAAGCAAATCACTTTGGAGCAAATCATACAGTTTTGAGCTAAAGAAAAATGTGGATAAAGATGTGCTCAAAGAAATGATGAATTTAAAATGACTTAAGGACATGAAAAGACTTAATATCCGCAGCAATACCAAATGGGAAGACCTTATCTCCTATTCTCGTGCTGTTCGCTCTGGAAATCATATTGAAGTATCCGGAACAACCGCTGTTGATGGAGATAAAATAATAGGTCGGGGGGATCCATCAGCTCAGGCAGTTTTCATCTTCAATAAAATCGGGAAGGCACTTCAGGATGCAGGAGCAGAAATGAAACATGTGGTCAGAACAAGAATATTTTTACGAAATATATCTGACTGGGAAGCTGTAGGAAAAATCTACGCTGAGGTGTTTCGCGATATAAATCCGGCAGCCTCGATGATTGAAGTCGGTGGCTTCATTCATCCGGATATGCTCATGGAAATTGAAGTAACAGCTATTACAGAAAGCTGAAAATACCCGAATGAAAAAAAACGGCAGCCGTGATTTTTCAATCTTCCGTCTGCCGTATTACAAACCAATCAAGCATTCTAACCAATCAAAATTTTACTGATTCATCGTATTATTATTTTTTTCACCACTTTGTCGGAATCAGACTGCAAGCTGAATATGTACATATTGCCGGAACCTGATTCTACCTCGAATTTTTTCTTAAACTCGCCTTTATGTCCCTTCAGCTTCTCGCTTTTTATGACAGCACCTTTTGAATCTGTGATGCTGAAAATGAAATCCTGCTTTTTATCGCTGTAAAACGAAACATCAAATTTTCCTGATCCCGGATTAGGGCTGACAGAAAATCGGAATTTTTCATCCAAAGTTTTTGAATCAGAAGATAATGAAGATTCAATTTTTATTTCCTTGTGTATGCTTTTGTTTTCTTCATTCTCCCCGGGATTATCTCGATTTTTATCCTTATTCACTTCCTTTCTGACAATCACCGGTTCTTCGTCTTCCTCAGTTTTGTAAATAATCACCATCTTTCCTTTGCCATCACCATCAGTCTCCATAGACTCTATTTCTTTCATGACATCCCTGGCTTCATCAGAATCAGCAGATATCACAATGCACTTTTTCATGGATTTGGATTTTGACAAGACAGAATCATTGCTGAACAAAACCCGCATTTCGTCTTCAAGGCCGTTCAATTCCTCTTCAATTTCCGCATCAATCTCGAATTTAAATGCTCCGGATTCCTCACGAATAATATCCTTGAGTTCTGCCATTTCCTTTTTCAGCAAGTCCATTTTAAATCGGATGTCATCACCCTGTTCCGAAAATTTTTCAATGATTACCTTTTCAACTTTGCGCTTACCGCCATCCTTCCCCTCGTTTTCAGCCTTGATCACATCTGATCCGCCGTTTTTTTCTATCCTAATGCTGATCGACTCATGTCCAGATTTCTTTTGCTCTTCCAGCCAGCGGTCCATGCTTTCTTTCTCTGAAGCCGAAAACAGCGTGTCAGTCTCTGTCACTTTTCCATCAGACTCTTTTGTGATTTTCACACGGTAGTGAGCGACACTCTCCTGAGCGTAACTTACAGTCAGACCAAGCAAAAGGAAGGCTGTCATTAAAATAAACCAGGCAATTATTTCGCGATTGTGTAGTCTGTTTGTCATGGCTTTGAAGTTTATGAAACGAATGTATGACCGGACTTTGATTTCTCGCGTTAATGGGCGGTTAATCAGTGTTAAAAATAGGTTAAAGTCCTGATTGAATTGTTAATGCATAGTATTTTTGCAAAGAATGAACAGGCGTAAATTTCAGTGGATCATTGGTTTGATGAGCGTATCGCTGCTTGGGATTATTTTTCTCCAGGTTTACTGGATCATGCACGACATTCGCCTGAAAGAACAACAATTTGATCAGAATGTCACGCAGGCCATGAATGCCATAGTTGACCGGATAGAAACCAAAGAAGCGATGACCATGCTGCATGAGAGGTTGCTAGACATCGATCCGGGACAACTCAGTAAGCTTGTCATGCGCGACTCTCCTGATCTGCAACCTGCGATAATTCTTGACACAATAGAAGAACCTCAATCTACTGCGCTTCTGCCACCAAATACATTTCTGCCTGATCTCGACAATGCAGACATCAACATTGAATTTCATCATCCGGGAAGCAGAAAATCTTTCCTTAAAGTGCAACGGAGGAATTATTTTCACCAGGACTCACTCTCGAAACACACTATACGTTCCTCGCAGATCATGCGTTTCTATGGAGACTCTGCAGAGGTTATCATCAGGCAGAACGAGGAAAAAATCAAAGCGAGAATTGAAAAGTTAAGCGAAGTGGTACAGAAGATGGCAGTGGAATTCTCAGGGCCGGAAAAAAATATCGATGCACGGCTTAATCCCATTCTTCTTGATTCAATTATATCCGCGGAGTTGTGCAAACAAGGCATCAATGTAGACTACGATTTCGGAATCTGGAACGGCGATCAGAATAAGATGGTTTTCTCTAAGGCATCATTGAACCCTGTTGAACTGATCAATTCAAAATACAAGGTTCTGCTTTTTCCGAATGATATCGTTTCAAAGCCTGATTTTCTTGTTTTGAATTTTCCATCGAGCATCCAGTATGTGCTTTCATCCATGTGGCTGATGCTCTTAAGTTCAACGCTGTTCACCATACTCATACTTTTCGGATTCGGATATACCATCCACACTATCATTCGGCAGAAGAAACTCTCCGATATCAAGAGCGACTTCATCAACAACATGACCCATGAGTTCAAAACTCCTATCGCTACAATTTCACTCGCCGTGGACTCAATGAAAAATCCAAAAGTCGTTTCCAGCCAGGAGAAACTTGATTATTTCTCAAACATTATCCGGCAAGAAAACAGGAGAATGAATGCACAGGTTGAAAATGTACTTCAAATGGCGCAGATAGAAAAAGGAGAACTGCGCATGAAGAAAGAAGAAGTGAATGTGCATCAGTTAATTCAAAAAGGAATTGAGCTTATTGGACTTCAAATTCAAAGCAGAAATGGGCAGATACAGACACAGTTTGACGCTGAAATTCCGCTCGTGGTATCCGACCCTGTCCATTTGTCGAATGTCATCATCAACCTCCTTGACAACGCAAATAAGTATTCTCCAGAATCTCCTGAAATCCTTGTGAGCACAAGCAATAATCAGCATGGTCTGATCGTTAGCGTAAAGGACAAAGGTATAGGCATGAACCGGGAAACCCAAAAAAGAGTTTTCGAAAAATTTTACAGGGTACCGACAGGAAATCTCCACGACGTGAAAGGATTCGGACTTGGCCTCAGTTATGTCAAAGCGATTATAGACAGTCATAATGGCTGGATCGACGTGGAAAGTGAGCCAGGAAAAGGCAGCACTTTTGAGTTTTTTATTCCTTACAAATAATGCAAAGCGCAATAAATGACTTCAAGAAACAAGATTCTATTAGTGGAAGATGATCCGAATTTCGGTTCGGTACTTAAGAATTACCTTGAGCTGAATGACTATGAGGTTGAACTCTGCCCGGATGGCATGAAGGGATATGAACAATTCAGTAGCGGTAAATTCGACCTGTGTATTCTGGATGTGATGATGCCGAGAAAAGACGGCTTTTCACTGGCGCGTGATATTCGTGAAAAGGATAAAAACATTCCCATTATTTTCCTCACGGCAAAAACCATGAAGGATGACATGCTCAGCGGATTCCAGGCAGGCGCGGACGATTACATCACAAAACCATTCGACTCAGAAGTTTTACTTTACAAACTAAAGGCAGTCCTGAAGAGATCTGCAGATAAGCATCACGACAGCGATCAGAAAGAATTTGATCTGGGCAAATTTCATTTCAATTATGATCACAGAACTATTAAAGCAGGTGATTCAAGCCAGAAGTTGTCTCCCAAAGAAGCGGATCTTTTGAGGATGCTTTGTATTTATAAGAACGAACTTCTTCCCCGCGAAAAAGCCCTGAAAGAAATCTGGGGTGATGATAACTATTTTAATGCACGGAGCATGGACGTATTCATCACCAAACTGAGGAAGTACCTTAAAGAAGACCCTTCCCTCGATATAATAAATATTCACGGAAAAGGATTTCGTCTGATAGACAATGCAGAGTCTATGTCCTGAATGAATAAATTCCTGGTTTCTTACTCCTCTTTTTTCTGCTTAGATTTGAGCCGGTAATTCCGGTATGTCATTTTATATAGCCATTTTATGTTTCATTTTTTCGCTTGTCCTGGGTCTTGTGCTCATGATCACTGCGAAAAATCTGCCGAAGGAGAAACTGCTGCTGCTTGCTTCAGTGCATTTGCTCTTTCTTCTCGCCTACGCAGGTTCAGTCGCCATTGGCGGAAGCGAAAGAGTTCCGAATTATTTCTTTATGCTCTTTATATGTTCCGGACTTGCACTCAGCGGATTGTTCATTCGTTCCTCCCTTCAGTTACTGTTCCGGGTTTATTTTTCATTGTTTACCATCAGCATACCCATGTTTTTGCTTTCACCTTCCATGACTGTAAACTTTTTACTGTCCGCCAGGTATGTTCAGACAACTGGCCAGACATTCGAACTTGGAGATAATCTCATTCTGATGGAACAAGGCCACTCTTCGGAAGAAATTGATCAATTGCATTACAAGCTCATAAAAAAGAAGGGCATTTTCTACAGCACACTGGAAAGGGACATTGACTTTAAAGGAAGAGTTGATTCCGTGAGAGTAATGAATATTAATCCAGGCAAAACCATTCAGGTCAGAGCCTACCGTATGGAAGAAAGCTATGTAAGCAGCAGTATTGATAGCATGGATGCTGAACTTCCTCTTAAAAAGAAGAAACACGGCACAATCGAATACAGACTATAATTCCCGGCATGAAACACATCAAACTAAGCATATATCTGCTTTGTTCCCTACTAATCAACACCTCATTTGCCCAGTTACCGGACACAGATATTTTTATTGCCGATCTTAAAAAGGAAAATGGAAATTGGACAATCTCCAATACAAGGAATATCACTGAAAGAAAAGGATACGACAACCAGCCATCCTTTTTAAAATCGGAAAGCAAGGTCCTCTATGTTTCTGTAGAAGACGATAAGCAGTCTGATGTATTTGCTTTTGATGTCGAGTCAGGAAAAAAAGAGCAGATCACTTTCACAACTGAAAGCGAATACTCCCCTGCCATGAGTCCTGACGGCAAACACCTTTCAGTTGTAAGAGTTGACGCTGACTCTTCCCAATGGCTATACCTGCTTGACAGGAATAATACGGTATCGGCCAAAAAGATCAGCAATTCAGACTCCACAGGTTACTATTGTTGGATCAATGATTCATCAATTGCCACCTTTGTTGTCGGGAAACCACATCGCCTGCAATTGCTTGACTTGAAGAACGGCAGGCAAATTTACATTATGCAAAATCCGGGCAGGTGCATGAAATTGAGTCCGGATAAATCGCAGCTCTACTATGTGGATAAAAATGACAGTATGTACTGGTCACTGAAATCTCTTGATTTGTCAAGATTGATATCTGAAACCTTATTTCACATGCCTGACAAGACAGAGGATTTTGAAGTGTTGCCGGACAACAGCATCCTTGCCGGTGTCGCGGGAAGGCTTATCAGAAGAACTTTTGATGAAAGCGATGAATGGAGGATCATTGCAGATCTCAGAGAGCATACCGGAGAGTTTTACAGAATTTCTCTGGACGCCAAAGCCGGACTGATTGCCTTCGTAGCATTCAGAGGAGAAAAACCATGAGTATAAATTTTTCTTACGATTTTCTGATTGTCGGGCAAGGACTGGCAGGCAGCATCACAGCATTGATGCTGGAAGATGCCGGGTACAATGTCATGCTCATTGAAGAAGGTAAAGAAAAAACATCATCAAGAGTTGCGGCTGGAATTTTTCATCCTGTAACCGGAAGGCGAATTGTGTTCAGCTGGAAAGCAAGAGAGCTGTACGACTATGCCACATCCTTTTATGAAAGAACAGAAAGCAAACTCGGAGAAAAATTTTTCCATCGCAAGCTGATACTGGAGGTGATGGGTACTGCACGTGAATACAATGACTGGCAAGGCCGCCTGGCCCAGCCGGAATTCAGCCGGCTTCACAAGGATGAAGCAATAAATCCGGAATACGACAATTGTCTTCAATCTCATGCCGGAAAATTATTACTCGGTGATTCAGGATGGATGGATATTACAAGGTTTCTTTCAGTGACAGAGAAGCATTTTTCAGAACAGGGAAAGCTTACAAAAGCAAAGTTCATCCCCGGGAAACTGGAAAGAATTGAAAACGGATACCGCTACGAACTTGGGAAATTTCAAAAAATAATTTTCTGTGAAGGGATTGATTCATTTGAAAATTTGTTTTGGAACTATCTTCCTTTCAATCCTGCCAGGGGAGAAATATTGAACGTCTCAATTCCGGGTTTACCTGAAGATCATATCATCATGAGCGGCATTTTTATTTTACCTCTTGGAAATTCTGTGTTCAGAATCGGGTCAACGTATTCATGGAATTATCCTGAAAGCAAGCCGACTGAACAAGGCTTGATGGAACTGGAGAAAAAGCTTAGAGAAGCAATTCGCCTTCCATATAAAGTGTTGGATCATCAGGCCGGAATAAGACCAACTGTGCTTGACAGAAGACCACTTGTTGGCAAACATCCTGAGAAAGAAGACATGTACATTCTGAACGGACTTGGGACCAAGGGAGTGATGCTGGGACCATATTTCGCTCATGAGCTGATTGAAAATATTCAATGCGGAAAGGCAATTAACTCAGAAGCTGATATTGCCCGGTACAGTCACCTATTTTTTCAAAGCGGCAAGTCTGCTTAGCAATGGTGGATGTGAGTAATGAACGAATACATAGGCAGGATGCGGATTCAGATTGCTCAGGTTGTCAACTGAAAGTTTTTTAAGCGCGGAAGCAAGCTCTTGTCCGTCGTATGTGCTCGATGCAAAACGATCCGCTTCATATTCGTGCTTTCTGGAAAGCATGTTCATGAAAATTCCCAGCAAAAGAGAAACCGGACTATAAAGCAAACCAAATGCAAGCAAATCAAGATGAAAGGCCGGTTCAGTACCTCCCATTGCGAGAGTCAGATCAGGATTACCCAAAAGAGAACCGAGGAGGTAAAACATAATTCCGCTCTGAAGAATTCCTGCAAAAAGTCCGGTGCGGGTGTGCTTTAATTTGAAATGACCGGTTTCATGAGCAAGCACTGCCACCAGCTCTGGCACTGTATGCTTTTCAATCAGCGTGTCGAACAATACAATCTTTTTTCTTTTCCCTAAGCCGCTGAAAAAAGCGTTAGCCCTTGATGTTCGTTTCGATCCATCCATCACGTAGATATCATCAAGTCGAAAATCATTTTTGCGTGCATATTCCTCTATTGCGCTCCGTAGTTCACCTTCCGGCAGGGGTTTCAGCTTGTTAAATACAGGCAACAACACCGATGTGTAAAAGGCCGTGATGAAGATCATTACCAAGGTCAGCGTTCCCCATGCCAGCAGCCAAAACAAAGTCCCGGTTGAAAGATATATCCAGGTTAGCAGTGCAAGTAAACCGCCTCCAACAAGGGCTGCAAGAACATAAGCTTTCAATTTGTCTGCAATAAATGTACGCACCGTGGTTTTATTGAAGCCAAATTTTTCTTCAATTACAAATGTAGAATAGACAGAAAAAGGAGTCGAAATGATGTCTGAAGCCAAACCGATGACTCCGAAGAAAAGTATTGCCAGCCAGATCGGATTCTCTGTAAAAGTGCGCAGCCATTCATCCAAAGCTCCGAATGCCCCGCTCACAAGCAAAATTGCAGTGATAATGAAACCGAAAATGGAAGTGATTTGTGAAAAACCATTCCTTGCACGATAATATTGAAGAAACTTATGATACTTGTTCTCATCATAGATTCCGTGTGCGGCAGAAGGAAGCTCCTTCTTAATATGTGTATTGTTCAGGTAATCGAGCAATCTGCCCAGCAGAAAATCCGCGCAGACTATGGCAAGGATGATGATTAGAAGATAATGCATGTGATCTCAGTAGGAGCCTGATCTTTTCCGTATAAACCACTCAAGTGAGAGAAGAATCAGGATGATAAAAAACAAGGATTTTTTGTTAATGAGATCTTCGAGTTTAATCTGAGAGAATGAAATATTCTTCAGATCATCCCTTGATTTGAGAGCCACCTTCAACTCGTTGAGCTGTGAGGGATAATACATTGCAGCACCCGATTTTTCCGCGACATTATAAAGTAGCTGGTGGTCTGCAATGCTTTCAGATAATTCTGCCTGAAGCTCTGCAACGTTGAAGCTGCCTTCTGCACGAAGCACTTTATCTCCGGCATTCACTGTGGCTTTGTAGCTGTATGTCCCTGGAGTAAGATAACCGGCATTCAGGGAATAAGCTCTTTCCGTTTTACTGAAGGTGAATGGGAAGTTCTTGTTATCACGGTTTGTGAGAATCATGCTCACATCCGGATCATTCACCAGCTCATAGCTGTTGTTGTAAAGCTCGGCCTCAAAGAGAGCGGGTTCGTTTTCGGCGAATTCGTTTTTATTGAGAATCCTGAATCTCGATTTATTCTCTCTGACAACAAGGTTTTGAACTGTCTTAGAAACAACTTCAGTGAAAGCATCAAAATTTCCGTTCCTTGCAAAGTCATCCAGCTTCCATCTCCAGATTCCCTCTCCGCATAGAACAGCGTTTCTAATTCCACCGCTTCCTCCGAAAACGAGCAAAGCATCATCGGAGGTTACGGCTCCGATGCGTTGTTTCATCATCATGTAAGGAGCTCCTGAAAAAGTGTAACGTCCGAATGGAGCGTTCAAAGGCGGGAACTGAGGTATATTCCTTCTTGTGATGTCACTCAGGGTGAACAAGGAAAAGTTGGGATCCAAAGCAGCCTGCACCGCATTCGACTTTTCAAGAGTGGCATTGATCTTAACCGCAGCGTTCATGGAATTGAACAGGTTCAGATTTGTCTGGCTACCTACAATGTACCACACAGAAAAATCTGCTTCAGAACCCTGTTGAAGCAGGCCGGGTAACTGATTTTGTGTGGATGGAAGATTGTGCAGAATAACAAGATTGTACTCCCTGAAATTGACAGGGACATTATCAGGGTAAACAGTCTTTACAGAATAGTTCCCATTGCTTTCAATGGCCATGCTGAGAGCAGCCAGATCCGGATGAGGCGCATTTGCCAGTAATAGAACTTTTTGTTTGCCTTCTTTCACTTCTATAAAGATATCACGCACGTTGTTGCTGTAGCTGACTTCACCATCCAGTCTTGAGAGCTCGATTCTCAAATTGCGCATGCCTTTCTGTTTCGCATCCAGAATCACCGGCACGGTTTGGGAAAAGCGGTTTGTGGGAACTGTGAACTGTCTCGTGAAGAGTACTTCATCTCCTTCCTTCATTGTCATGCTGAACTTTTCTCCGGAACTGTTCCTGGCAGAAATACCCACTTCAACAGGAAATGCATTTCCCAGGTAAACCACTTTGTTGAAATTCACCTTAGCCACCAGCAGATCTTTCCTCACACTTGTATCGCCCATTGCGACAGTGTAAATCGGAGTGGACGGTCCTTCCAGATACAAGGGGTTGGAACCACGGTTGTACAAGCCATCGCTGGCTATCACCACAGCGCCCATGTTTCTGTTGCCCATGCGGATGTTCAGTTCGTTATAAAGCCTGGTGAAATCTGTCTCGCGGTATGAGTAATCACTTGCATCCGAATTTTCCACCTTGTCGCCCCAGTTCACTCTCAGGACATCGTATTTATCCGATAATTCATCGAGCATTTTTGATACTGCGGCAGGATACTCGTTTCTGTAGAAAGCTGAATCCTTATTCAGCAGAATACTGGAAGAATTATCCTGAGCAAAAACCAGGAGAGGCTTCTCTGATTCTCTGCTCAGGCTGCGAAGCATTGGGTTTAACAGGAGAAAAGAGATTAGTGCAACCAATGACATTCGCAGAAAGAAAAGCGTTCGGTGCAGCCAGGGTGACTGTCCTTCCCATTCTTCCTTTCTTCGGTATAAAATCCATGCGTAAGCGACTCCAAGAAGGATGCAAAGCGGAACAAACCACAGAGAATATTGGGTGATGAGCTGGAATTTCATGAAAGGCGCACAAATATAAAAATTGTAAACGCAATTGTATTCCCTGAATTGAAGGACTTCATATAAACAGAACATCCTCCCTTTTGGGGAGGATGTTTGTACATCAATGACTTGTAAGCCGGGTTCTGTAATCCGGTGAGGCACCGGAACATCTATCATTTATCTGGGATGAAACTCACGCTTCACCTCTATCGACCTACCCGCCGCGTCATTCACCTTTCGGGAATTCGAACGAGCCGTTCTTTGCTTGCGCTGGGCGCGGCTTATTTGGTCTTTCAGCTCCTGAGGTTTACCCTGCCTGCATCTCGCAATGCAAGCCCGTGAGCTCTTACCTCACGTTTTCACCCTTGCCGCGGATTTGCACCCGTGGCGGTAATTCTCTGTGGCACTTGCTGTCATGCTGCCAATCGGCTGCATGCCTTCCCGTTAGGAAGCAGGATGCTATGTGCTGCCCGGACTTTCCTCCCCATTTAATGAGGCGATAGATCAGTCACTGATATGAAAGAACAGTTTGTTAACGCAAAGTTAAGTATTTTATCTGATTCAGCCTCTTGCATTTGCAAGTGATCAATTTATAGCTTCCATTTTTAAGCAGCTGAATAAAATGATAATTTTGCATGCCTGAAACCATCTGGCCAGAGTATTGTTTCAAAACTGTTTATGCGGGCTTTTTTCATTCTCCTCCCATTTCTTTTAAATGCCTTTACCGACTGTGTAGCGGTTAGTGCAGCCAAACCTTTCACCATTTCCGGATTTGTTAAAGAGGAAGGCACAGGCGAATCACTTTTAGGCGCCAATGTTTATATCAAGGAGAACCTTAAGGGCACCAGCAGCAATGTGTATGGTTTTTACTCCATCACAATTCCTGAAGGAAAATACACCCTCGTGATTTCCTATCTGGGCTTCGAAACCCAGGAACACAGCATTGATCTGGTAAAAGATATCCGAATGGATATTAAGCTGAGAAAAGCTGCATTCATTACGAAGGAAGTTGAGATAGTCGGCAGGAAAGAAGAGAAGAATGTGGAAAGTGCCGAAATGAGCCGCGACAAGCTTGAAATAGAAAAGATTAAAAGTCTTCCGGCTTTCCTTGGCGAGGTGGATATCCTGAAAACCATTCAGCTGCTACCCGGAGTGCTCTCAGCAGGTGAAGGAAATACCGGTTATTATGTGCGCGGTGGCGGACCTGACCAAAACCTGATTCTGCTGGATGAAGCCAATGTGTATAATGCAAATCACCTCTTCGGTTTCTTTTCTGTGTTTAATGCGGATGCCGTGCAGAACGTCACACTTACCAAGGGCGGAATGCCGGCGAATTATGGTGGACGGCTGTCATCTGTATTGGACATTCAGATGAAAGAGGGAAACAATCAGAAATTCGGAGTGCAGGGCGGACTGGGTTTTATTTCCTCAAGACTTACGGTGGAAGGTCCAATTAAAAGAGATACAGGCTCTTTCATTGTTTCAGGGAGACGGACATTTGTGGATTTGTTCCTCAGAAAACCCTTCGTTCAGGAAGGAAGCGATATTGAAGGCAACAAGTATTTCTTCTACGATCTGAATGCGAAAGCAAATTACAGGCTGAATCAGAATAACAGAATATTTCTGAGCGGATATTTCGGACGTGACATATTCAATTTTAAAAGTCCGGATTCGGATTTCGAACTTGAAATCCCCTGGGGAAACGCCACAACCACGCTCCGTTGGAATCACGTATTCAATGACAGGATATTTATGAACACCAGCCTGATCTATACCAATTACGATTTTCAGTTTGAGGGAGGTCAGGAAGGATTCAATTTTAAATTGTTCTCAGGTATAACCGATTACAATATCAAATCCGACTTCAACTGGTTTCCTCATCCCGGACATAATATCAAGTTTGGCGGGCAATACATCTACCATGTGTTCGTGCCTTCCAATGTCTCCGCGAGATCAGGCGATGTGGTTTTTGATCTTGGCAAAACCTTAAGGCAATACGCGCATGACCTGGCTATATATATCAATGATGAATACGACATCACTGACAAACTTCGAATCAATGCAGGCTTGAGAGGAACCTTATTCCAACAAGTCGGTCCCTTCGACAGGTTTGTAAGAGATCCGATCAGAAAAGTCGTGACTGACACGATACATTACAACACTCTGGAAAACGTGAAGACATATTCTAATGTAGAACCACGTCTTTCAATACGATATACCCTTGATCAAAAATCTTCGGTGAAGGCTTCTTATACTCAGAACTATCAGTACATACATCTGGCATCGCTGTCCTCCATTTCACTTCCGACAGACACCTGGGTACCCAGCACTGATCTTGTAAGACCTCAGTTCAGCACTCAATATGCCGCAGGATATTTCAGGAATTTTAATAACAACACTTACGAAACAAGCATCGAAGTGTATTACAAAGACATGAAAAATCAGGTGGAATATTCCGAAGGATTTCTGCCTGAAAATTCAATCAATGACAATGTCGACAATGATTTCGTGTTTGGTCAGGGATGGAGTTATGGTGCTGAGCTCTTTCTGAAAAAAGTGAAGGGAAATTTCAGCGGATGGATCGGCTACACACTGGCCTGGACATACAGAAAGTTTCCTGATTTGAATCGCGCAAATGTGTTTGCTCCGAAGTACGACAGAAGACATGATGTATCTCTGGTACTGAGCTATGATGTGAGCAAGAGAGTGAGCCTGGGCGCAACCTGGGTTTACGCTACAGGAAACCTGAACACTTTTCCTGAAAGATTGTATCTCCTTTCAGATGGAAATGTGCTGCAGGATTACGGCGACCAGCGCAACAATTACAGGCTCGTACCTTACCACCGCCTCGACCTGAGCTTTACTCTCAGGAATAAGCCCACGAAGAAATTTGAAAGCAGCTGGAACTTCAGCGTATTCAATGTCTATAATCGGTACAATCCATTCATAATATATTTTGATACGGACCTAAACGAAGATAACATCAGCATTCAGGCGAAACAGATTACCCTCTTCCCTATTCTGCCAAGCATCACCTATAATTTCAAATTCTGATGATGGAAAGAAAATTATACAGAGTAATGGCATTCATTCTGATCATCATCGGATTTTCAGCCTGTGAAAAGAATGTCACAGTCGAAATCCCTGAATCAGAACCAAAAATTGTGGTGGAAGGATACGTAATTGCCGGAGAAAAACCTTATGTGATTTTGTCCCGCACGCTTCCCTTCTTCGGAACTGTCAATATAAATTCTGTCGTCAACCAGACCATCACAGGAGCCCTTGTTACCGTGAGTGACGGGATCATCACCGACACACTTGAACAGTTTCCCGGTATCGGACTTTACATCTCTGATCTAATCACCGGCGAGTCCGGTAAAACTTATACACTCCGTGTGGAAGCTGAAGGCAAGGTACTCAGTTCTTCCACATTCTTACCGCAGCCGGTAGCGCTCGACAGTGTCTGGTGGAAAGTAAACGGCAACAGAGATTCACTCGGTTTCGCCTGGGCACACCTGACTGATCCCGACACCCTCGGGAATTATTACAGATGGTTCGCACAGCGTATCAACCGATATACATTCGGACTGGAAGAAGGCAAGATCAAAGACAGCATATTTATCGCTCCGAACGGATCAGTATTTGAAGATAAGTTTATCAACGGAAAGAGTTTCGATTTCGCATATCAACGCGGGCAGGTTCCCAATTCCAATAAGGCTGACGATTTCAATGACGAAAAGTTTTTCTTTAAAATAGGAGATACTATTGTTGTCAGGTTCTGCACTATAGACAGATCGCACTTTGACTTTTGGAGAACTGTGGAAACCCAGGTAGGAAGCAATGGTAATCCCTTTGCATCGGTGGCTCCTGTGAGCAGCAATATAGAAGGTGGCTTGGGAATTTGGGGAGGATACGCATGCACTTTCGATACAATAATTGCCAGATAAGCATCTGAAATTTAATTATATAACTAATTACACCTGTCAGAACAAAGCAAGTTTCAAAAACTGAGACAAATGTTAAATTTGCAGCTGTCTGAAGCAGGACAAGATCAATATGACTGAACAAAAGGAACACATGAAATGCCTGATCATAGGCTCAGGTCCGGCGGGTTATACAGCGGCAATCTATGCAGCAAGAGCTGATATGAAGCCTGTGATGTATCAGGGACTGCAGCCAGGAGGACAGCTTACAATCACCACTGAAGTGGAGAATTATCCCGGCTATCCTAAAGGAACTCAGGGCCCGGAGATGATGGAAGATTTCAAAGCACAGGCTGAGAGATTTGGCACTGATGTGCGCTTCGGCTATGCAAGCGAAGTTGACTTTTCTAAAAAACCATACAGAGTGGTTATAGACGAAAACAAAACTGTCACAGCTGACACAGTAATCATCGCTACAGGCGCTTCAGCCAAATGGCTGGGACTTGAATCGGAGCAAAGGCTGAACGGATATGGAGTTTCCGCTTGCGCGGTGTGCGATGGATTTTTCTTCCGTGGACAAGATGTAGCCATTGTAGGTGCCGGTGATACTGCTGCAGAAGAAGCAACTTACCTCGCCAAGCTCTGCAAGAAAGTGTACATGATTGTACGAAGGGACGAGATGCGCGCCAGCAAAGCCATGCAGCACAGAGTTGAGAACACACCCAATATTGAAATACTCTGGAATACCGACACTCAGGAAATTCTTGGAAGCAAAACTGTAGAGGGCGTCAGAGTAAAAAATAACCAGACGGGAGAAGAGAAAGAACTGAAAGTGACAGGATTTTTTGTGGCCATAGGACACAAGCCGAATTCTGACATTTTCAAAGGCTGGCTCGACATGGATGATACAGGTTACATCAAAGTAAAACCGGGCACATCGAAAACAAATGTGGAAGGCGTATTTGCTGCAGGAGATGTTGCGGATAAAATATACAGACAAGCAGTAACTGCTGCAGGAACGGGTTGCATGGCGGCATTGGATGCAGAGCGATATCTTGCTTCGCAAGGAATCCATTGATTTAATTTGCAATTCTGCCTGAAATTGTCTTAATTTTATTTTGAACAAGATTAGATGATTAAATCTCTAATTCGAGAATTGTTAATTACAGACATTACTGCTATTAACATTTTTATTCATACTTTTTTTCTTGATAAAAAAAGTATGCAAAAAAATCAAGACCAATTGATTCTGCCAGCCGCACAAGCGGACGCTTCCCGCGCAATTGGTCAGGCCCACGCGCCGCTCGATTCGACGTCTATTCTTTGAATATAGTTCACCAAATCAAAATAAATCAATTGCGAGTGCGAGAGTTAAAATACATTGTAGATTAAAAATTAAATACTCTATACTAAATATTAAATTGAACCAGAAAATAAATTCTCATGTGGACAGAAAGCAACAATAAGCTCGAAAGAACATTTGAATTCAAGGATTTTGCCCATGCATTCGCATTCATGACCAGGGTGGCTTTCACTGCCGAAAGGATGAATCATCATCCTGAATGGAAAAACATCTGGAATAAAGTGTGGATTACACTAAGCACACACGATGCCGGTGACATTGTGACGGAAAAAGACAAGAAACTGGCCGACGCGATTGATAAGATATACAGCGAGATGTCCGCTCACTGATTTCATTCGAAGGATTAAATCTTCATGATGCGTCTTGTATAAAGCTTCCCTTTTGATTCAATCCTGATAAAGTAAATTCCTTTGTTTAAATCAGCAGGCGGATTGATGCTGATTTGATTTACAATACCCGCTTCAGCTTTTACACTTTCTCTCATTATATTTCTTCCCAAAGCATCAATCAGTTCGACAATCAGATTCTGATGGCTGAAAGAATAAAACCTGATTTCAATTCTGGAACTGAATGGATTCGGGTAGACACTGTGTAATAGATCTTCACCGGGAAGATTAAGAGTTCCGCCACCGAGGAGAATATCAGCAGTGATGAAATTAGGAATTCCGTATCCCAGTGAATCACCGGGATTCTGATAATAATTGGCGCTCTGCTCTATCGCTCTGAAAATTTCCATATTCGTTTTTCCCGGATGCGCCTGCCAGAGACATGCGGCAGCACCAGCCAGCACCGGACAAGCGAAAGATGTACCGTTACCAGTTCCGACAAAACCATTTGGCCATGCAATGGTAGTTTGTTCACCTTTGGCTGCTACATTGGGTTTAACATCACCATCTGAAGAAGGTCCCCAACTGCTGAATCCTGCTTTTACTCCAAACTGATTCACTGCCCCAATGGCGAGCACGCTGTCTCCGTCAGCAGGAGCGCCAATATAGCGCCAGGGATTGTTTCCGCTGTTTCCCGCACTGCTGATTACTAAAATTCCTTTGGATGCGGCTTTGTCGGCTGCAATTGTAGAAGGAGCGGTATTACCATCCATATCCAGGTAAGTGTGATTCATGGTTGAATCATCAAAAGTCGTGTATCCGAGTGAAGAAGAAATTATATCTGCTCCTGCACTGTCAGCATATTCGGCTGCAAAAGCCCAGTAATATTCTTCCACAATGTATTCCGTCGGAGCATCCTCTGAACGCAATAAGAGAAAACTTGCATGAGGAGCGGTTCCGACAAGTTGTCCGGGTACATTGCCCGCGATGCAGGAAAGTACCTGCGTACCGTGTGCATCATCCTCATATACTGAATCGTTGCCTTCTACAAAATCCCAGGTAGCTACAATATTTCCAAGCATACGCAGCGTATCAAAGGCATTCAATTGATCAACATTAAAATATCCGGCATCTAAAAGTGCAATGAGCATTCCGTTGCCTGTGAATCCCTGATTGTGCAGATACTCTCCGTTCATAAGATGAATCTGGTTGAAAGATTGTCCGTAGTCGAAACCCTGCACCCGTAAAATACTGGGCTCATTCAATACACTATTCAAATCGCTCCTGAACTTTGCTTGCTCCCTCTCCTTTTTTACAGGCCCTCTCACAATTCTTGATCCGCTCACAAATGGAAGACTTTGTATTGAAATCAAAGTCGAAGAATCGCATTCAACTGCCGCGCCGTTGAACCATTTGCTTGTTCCCAGCAACCTGGCTCCTGCGGAAGTCAGAGCATCTGCATAGTTGGAATTGACCGGAAGATCCTCTGAACTTATCTGAATGCCCTGATTGGCTCTTCGCTGTATGGCTCTCTGGCTGAGAAATTCTGAGGGATTGGAAACAGAAAATGTGCTACCGTTTTTATCTGTGAATGAAATGAAATACTTATGCAATGTGCTTTGCGCAAAAGCATTGCCTGTGGAAAAAATAATTAGAAGATGTAAAATAAAATGCCGGGCGAATAAATTCATGCAGCTGAAATTAATTTCATGAGTGGTTAAAATGCCTGTTACGCAATCCTAATATCAACAATTTTTCATTCATTTGGTTAATCTCAGACCTGCTTCTTTACTTTTTTAAGATAATCTTCCAGAATCGGATCTACTTTTCGGTACCACAAAGCAGGAATCAATGCAAAAAAGAAAATCTGTGCGTATCCACCTGGCAAGACCGGGCTCTCATCATATGACTTTAATACGTGATAGGGCTTCGAAGAATAATAATGATGATCGCTGTGACGGCTGAGCTCAACCAGGAAAAAACGGCTCAGCACCTTATCAGACTGCCAACTGTGTGTAGGATCGACTCTCACGTTCTCATCTCTGGTCAGGCCGTAATGTTCAATGTAATTCACAAACTCAAGAAGAAAATTCGCCATCAATGCCTGGTATGCAAAAACAAACAGACCGGCAATACCAGTATAATGATAAATTACTGCCATCAGTAACAAAAGAAGAACAGAAGAAGAAAGTACATAGTTGCCAAAACCATATGGACTTTTTCCCAGTGATCTCAGCCGCTCACATTCCAGTTTCCAGGAACTCCTGATTTGTCCGCCCGCCGATCTGAAAAAGAAGGAATGCACCGATTCGCCTTTACGCGCCGTAGCAGGATCCTTATCAGTACCGACCCATTTGTGATGCACCCTCAGGTGATCCACAAAGAAATAGATGTTACCTGCGCTGAACAATAAAATTTTTCCCATTGTCTGCCAGATGCTGCTTTTCCTGTGAATCATTTCGTGAGCAACTATGATGGAAGAAGAGCCGGAATGAATTCCGACAGAGAGTCCTGCAAAAAACAGCTGAATGCCATGTATTGATCCGGAATAAATGTTCCAAAAAAGTAATAACAGAATGACAGGCTGGATTAAAAAATGCATGACAAGAATGAAATCTGGGATAAAGGAATTTTCATTGGAAGAATTGCTTTTATCTTCCGGAAGAAAAAATTCAATTACAGGCAGAATAAACAATGTGAGAATAACGTTAGAAACTACCCACCATTCGCCTGCATACATGCTTGCAGCGGTAACTATTCCAGGCAAAAGACTCCAGAAATACCTGCAGTTGCACCCACTTTCCCGATTTGAAATCATCATTGCAAAATTACAAATTTATGACTCTGAAAAACAGCTCCTTGCGACTGATAATCTGCTTATTAAAATCCTCCATTTGCAATTAGTTTAATACCTTTAGCAGGTTTATCAGATTCGTACATGCGCTATTTCTTTCTCATTATAATATTAAGTTTCAGTCTGAGTTTAATTGCTCAGGAAAAACCGGAATCCAAGGACCGTCTGGTGCAGTTTTCCGGAGTGGTCATTGGCAGTGACTCTCTCGTACCTCTACCCTTCACCTCCATTATGATCAGGAATACCTATAGAGGAACCATTTCAGACTATTATGGTTTTTTCTCTTTCGTGGCAAAAATGAATGACACCATTGAGTTCGCTGCTCTGGGTTACAAACGTGCACTTTTTGTAATTCCTGACACACTTGCTGATCATCGATGTTCACTCATTCAAATGCTGGTGAAAGACACCATATTGTTGAAAGAAGTGGTGATATTTCCCTGGCCAACCAAAGAGCAGTTCAAGGAAGCTTTCTTACAATTGCGGATACCTGATGATGATCTCACCAGAGCCCAGCGTAACCTTCACCGAAGTGAAATGGCCGCCTTGTCGGAGATCATGCCAATGGACGGGAGCATGAATTTCAAATATCAAATGGAGCAGCAAGGATCCAGGCTGTATTATGCCGGACAACTTCCTCCAAACAATCTGCTCAATCCTATCGCATGGTCCAAGTTCATCCAGATGTGGCAGAACGGTGAGTTCAGAAAAAAACAATGAGAATTTAATTATGCCATTCCTTAGGCTATTCCTTATTGCGATTTTTTTTATTTCCTCTTTCTGCGCAAAGGCACAGGACGGAATTATCTATGGACGCATGGTAGACGAGAATTCCAAACCCATGTTCGGAGTGAGCATAGCGGTTTTCGGAAAACCATACGGAACCACCAGCGATGAAAACGGCAGATACAGACTGAGAGTTCCGTCTGAAACCCTGATTAAAATTGTATTCACATCAACAGGATATGCAGCGGATTCAGTTACATTGAAACTGGATCAGGGAGAAGAAAGAGAAATAAACAGAAGTTTAAAATTCAAAGCAATTGAATTCCGTGATGTGGTGATTGAGGATAAATCGCTTAAAAGAATCAACATCACACCAATCAATCCGAAAATCGTATCAGTCATCCCCACCCCGAACCAGAGTGTGGAAGATATATTAAAAACGCTTCCGGGCGTCTCTTCTGCAAATGAACTGAGCTCGACCTACTCTGTAAGAGGTGGCAATTACGATGAGAACCTTGTTTACATCAATGACTTTGAAGTCTACCGGCCTCTGCTCGTTCGCAGCGGACAACAGGAAGGCCTGAGTGTGATCAACCCGGACCTTGTTGAGAACATAAGCTTTTCCGCTGGAGGATTCGATGCCGTATATGGCGACAAGCTTTCTTCTGTGCTCGATATTCAATACAGAAAGCCAAAGAAGTTTGCAGGTGCCGTGAGTGCGAGTCTGCTCGGAGGTTCTCTCTCACTTGAAGACAGAAGCAAAAATGAAAAATGGTACTGGATGGGAAGCGTCAGGCAGAAGTCCAATCAGTATCTGTTGAACACTTTTGACACCAAAGGTGAATACAAGCCATCGTTCACAGACATACAGCTGATTACAGGACTGGACCACTCTGCCCGGTTCAACCTGGAGATTTTTGGAAATTATGCCCGGAATCGATACAACTTAGTGCCAGAAACTAGGGAAACCAATTTCGGAACCATCAACGATGCAAAGCGCTTCACAGTATTTTTTGCAGGGCAGGAGATTGACCGTTATGAGACTTTCACCGGCTCCGCTTCAGCCACATTCAGACCCAACGAAAATGTCAAGCTGAAACTGATCACCAGCGCTTATACCACTCAGGAGGAAGAGAACTTTGACATACTCGGACAATATTTTCTTGACCAGCTGGAAAATGATTTCGGCAGAGATAATTTCGGAAATGTGGCATTTAACCTTGGCGTTGGTTCTTTTTTAAATCATGCGAGGAATGAACTCAATGCCACAGTGTATTCAGCCGAGCATAAAGGAGAAAGAGTCGGTGAGAAATTGCTCTGGCAATGGGGATTCAAGTACCAGATGGAAGAAATCGAAGACAAACTTCATGAGTGGAATTATAATGACTCGGCAGGATTTTCAATTCCTTCATACCGTGATTCAGCAAATCCACAGATCAGGCTGAATGATGTTGTCATTTCAAAAACAAATCTGAACTCATCCAGGATCAGCGGTTACATGCAAGGCACCTGGTATATCAGCGATACCACAAGATTTATATTGACAGGAGGATTGAGAGCCAACTACTGGGACCTGAACGAAGAATTGGTGGTGAGTCCGAGAGCCTCTCTTACCTACACTCCGCAGTGGAAGCGAAACCTCAGCTTCCGAATGGCAGGCGGACTTTATTACCAGCCTCCATTTTACAGAGAGCTTCGTGATCTCGACGGACTGGTTTACACGGATATAAAAGCTCAGAAATCATATCATGCGGTGCTGGGATCTGAATTTACTTTTCTAGGACTTGGCAGGGAATTCAAACTTACGAGTGAGGTATTTTACAAGTATCATGAAAACCTGATTCCTTACAAAGTTGATAATCTCCGTATACGTTACCTTCCCAATTTTACTTCGAAGGGATATGCGCGCGGACTTGACTTCAGGCTTTTCGGAGAATTTGTTCCCGGCATAGAGTCCTGGGCCAGTCTCTCAGTCTTGCAAACTGAAGAAGACATTCGAGAGGATTTCTATTACATAAGATTCAATGCTGACGGCGAAGAAATAATTCCCGGCTTTACATTCGATCAGGTTGCTGTGGACAGCACGCGAATTGAGCCCGGTTATCTTCCGCGTCCGACTGACCAGCGTGTGACTTTCGGACTTTTCTTTCAGGATTATCTGCCAAAGTTTCCATCCTATAAGATGTCGCTCAACCTGCTCTTCGGAACCGCCCTTCCTTTCGGTCCGCCGGGAAGAGACAGGTATAAGGATGTTCTGAGAACTCCGACATACCGCAGAGTGGACATCGGCTTCTCGAAGCAGATTATCGGAGAAGATATGCCCAACAAGTCAAGGAGTAAATTCTTCGGACAGATCAATACGCTTTGGGTCGGACTTGAAGTTTTCAATCTTCTGCAGGTAAGCAATGTGGCATCATACAACTGGATCACAGATGTAAGCAATGCACGTCGTTACGCAATTCCGAATTATCTTACTTCAAGACAACTTAACATCAGAATCAATGCGAAATTCTGAAGCCGCATCAAATGAGTTTTTCAGTTCCAAATCATTCTGGAAACCTTTGCTGTTGCTTGTATTTTTCAGCAATTTCTATTTACACAAAGCTGAAGCACAAAAGCTCACATTCTGCGAGAACGTAAATGAAAAAGGTATTCCTGAAAAAGCGAATACTGTCTTCACGATTCCGGCTGAGGGAGGATCACTGCAGGTCCTTGCCACGCTTCGCAGGCCGATTGAAGCCAATAATGCCCTGATGGATATTTTCTTTATTGATCCGCAGACAAAAAAAGAAATTTTCGAAAACACCATTCGTTTGAAGACAGAACTTTACTGGTCATGGTTCAAAAGCGAAGTAACTTTTTACCGAGCTGGCGAATACGTGGTTTATGTGTATGATGAAAGAGATAAAATGCTTTGCGCAGGCAAAGTGAAAATCGAAATTAACTGATCCTCACTTGAAAGGAGAATCAGGTTCTTTTGCCATGTGATTGTACACAAGCTTATCCATCAGCGAAGGAAAAAACTTATTCAGCCATACCGTGAGTTTTCCATTTCCAGTCAAAACAATATCGCGTTTTCTTTTCTGCACTGCTTCATAAATGTGAGCAGCCACTTGAGCAGCGCTCATCATTCGGCTTTCGTCACGCGGCGATTCTTTCTGGGCTTTACCTTCTTTGTTCATGGAAGTCGAGCGGATGTTTGTAGCCGTGAAACCAGGACAAGCCACAAGGACATGCAGCCCTTTTTTCAGGTTTTCCGTTCTAAGTGTTTCAAGAAATCCTTCAAGAGCAAACTTGGAAGCAGAATAACCGGTCCTGCCGGGAAGTCCTTTCTTTCCTGCAATGGATGAAACACCCACCACGCTGCCTTTTTGTTTCAGCAGATGAGGCAGTGCATACTTCGTACAATAGACCGCACCCCAGAAATTTGTGTTCATGATTTTACGCAGCACTTCAAGATCGGTCTCTTCGAAGAGGGCACGCATGGAAATTCCTGCATTGTTGATCAGCACATCCAGTCTTGAATAATGACTGAGGGTAGCTTCAATCAGTTTTCTGCAATCCTCTTCCTTGCTGATGTCGGCCTGAAACTGTAGCACTTTCACATTGAAGGGCGCAAGCAGTTTCTCTGTGTCTTCGAGCGCCACAATATCCCGGCCACTGATGACCACAGAAGATCCTTTGGAAGCAAATTCCACCGCAAGAGCACGTCCGATTCCCGAACCCGCGCCAGTGATTATGACTACCTTGTCTTTCATGCTCTTCTCATTCGACGCTGATGAATTCTAATCATTGAAAATTTTACCGGGATTCAATATCCCCTTCGGATCAAACAGGTTTTTTATTCCCTTCATCAAATTCATCTGGCTTTCGTTGAAAGCGATATCAAGATATGATTTTTGAACATAACCGATTCCGTGCTCACCGGAAATTGTTCCGCCCAGACTTACACAAAGCTGGAAAATTTCACGTATACCCAATGGCACTTTCTCATTCCAATCCTGATCGCTGATTTCTTCCTTGATAATATTCACATGCAGGTTTCCATCGCCGGCATGGCCATAGCAAACACTCCTGAAACCGTACTTCTTCCCTATTTCCTTCACACCCCTCAAAAGCCTTGGCAATTCAGCGCGCGGAACGACTGTGTCTTCCTCCTTATAAATTGAATGAGACTTCACCGCTTCTCCTGCCGATCTTCTTGCTTTCCATAAATCTGCTTTCTGTTGGGAGGAATCGGCAAATAGTATGTCATCGTACTCAAATTTTTCGAGCACAGCAGCGATTTTTTCACACTCCTTAAAAAGAACATCCTTGTCATTTCCGTCCACTTCAATGAGCAGATGAGCCATCACATTATCTTTAAGTGGAATTTTCACATCTACATAGCGCATCACGTATTCAATGCAGTCGCGCTCCATGAACTCAAGTGCCGAAGGCGTGATGCCAGCACGGAAGATTTCGCTAACCGCTTCACAGGCTTTTTCCTGGTCATAAAAAGAAACAAGCATCAGCATGTTTTCCGTCGGCATGGGTATAAGGCGGAAAACAATTTTTGTGATCACACCCAATGTTCCTTCACTGCCCACAATCAACTGTGTGAGATTATATCCTGTGCTGTTCTTCAGCACGTTCGCACCGGTCCAGATGATATCGCCGTTAGGCAATACCACTTCACAGTTCAGCACATAGTCTCTGGTGACACCATACTTCACCGCTCTCGGACCGCCTGCGCATTCAGCGAGATTCCCACCCAGAAAACAGCTTCCCTTACTCGCGGGATCAGGAGGATAAAACAATCCTTTTTCATTCACAGCATCCTGGAAAACCTGATTGATAACACCCGGCTCAACCGTTGCCTGCAGGTTTCTGTCATCAATCGAAATGATTTTATTGAATCTCGAAGTGGACATGATGATTCCGCCATGCACCGGAAGCGCTCCGCCGCTAAGGCCTGTACCTGCGCCACGTGGAGTAACGGGTATCATCTCGCGGTTGCAGAATTTCATGATGTCGGAAACTTCTTTTGTAGTACCCGGACTGATCACAAGCTCTGGATAAAAGCGAAGGTCTTCAGTATAGTCATGTGAACAATTTTCAAGCATTTCCCTGTCGGTGTGCACATGTTTCTCACCGACAATTTGCTTCAGCTCCGCGAGGTGCTTCTCTTCAATCTTTCTGAACTTCACAGTCTGATAATTTTGCTATCCAGCGTCTGGATTTTTTATTCGGATTTAAAAAATTATAGCATAAGAGTGTGATAGTGCCGGTAGCTTCTCCGGTATCATCACCCAGGAAAAAAATTCTTTTTCCGTGAACTGCATAGTCGATCATATTGGTGAGTCCGTACACCTCATTATCTGTGAACATCCAGACCAATTCTTCTGATGTATCCGGTTCAGCGATGAAGGGAATCAGTGTGTTTTCCGGTCTGGTCAAACCTGTTCCCAGAATCAGGGGCATTCCGTCAACAGGAATAAACCTGTCGTATCTGAAATCCTGTCTGCTGTTCATGCTGAACTCCTGTCGCCCTCCTTTTCCGTAAAGCAAAACTGTATTGGAGCTCTGTCCGCCCATGTTATAATTAGTTTGCTCCAATGTCATGTACACACCTGACGCATTCACGTATAGATGTTTTGCTCTGCAGTCAGACATTCCTCCAAAGAAAAGATTTTCCTGAATTGATTTTCCGTTGCGGTCCATTTTGAACAGAGGTACATCTGAACGGTCGCTGCCCTTGTTGATGAAGCCGCTGAAATAAATATTCAGAGAATCGTCGGAAGCCAGGTGACTGATGCCATCAGACATGGATAACATTCCGTCATAAATATATTCCCACATCTTGGTTCCGGAGGAATCATATTTCTGAATGATGAAGTCAGAGCTTCGCTGCGCCACCTTGTAATTGCCCGCTACATATACATTGCAAGAATCATCGCTGATAATGGCATTGAAGATGTCCATATCTTTTGTTCCGGCACGCTTAGACCAAAGCAGTTTTCCTTCAGGAGAAAAGCGGTATAAAACCGCATTAAGGCCTGAGTCTGGCGTAGTCACATAACCACCCACAAGGATGTGGGCTCTATCATCAGCAGTAATGCAAACCGGAGCGTCGAAAAGTTTGTGTCCTCCGTCAATTTTCTTTTCAATCTCCAAAGCTCCTTCAGGTGAAAATTTCAACAGCAGGATATCATTCATGCTTTTGTCACTCCGGCTCATGCAGGCAATCAGAATGTTCCCGAAAGGATCCAGACTCATGGCAACAGGAACGTCGTCACGGTGATCAGGATGGTCATACAGACGCCTCCATTCTTCCCTGCCCTGAGGATCAAACTTGATCAGAAGCACATCCTTTGTGGAATCAGGAATCCATGAGGTTCCTGTCATGTAACAGTTTCCCCACTTGTCTGTTTGTATAGCGACAGATTTGTTGATGCTGTTCAGCGAATTCTTGATGCTGTGCTTCCATAAAAAGTCCACTTGGGCAATCGCAACCTGCGAAATCAGGACGGACAGTGATACAGTTAAAATAAATTTTCTCCTCATATTGTTTGTGCTGCAAAAATAATCAAAAAAAATGCCTTTGAGGATTTTCAAAGGCATCATTTGGATGATCAGTGAACAAGGAGCCGTTCACTGTAAGAGGAACTTGCCGTTTTAATGTTGAAGAAATAAATTCCCGATGAAATTGCTGCGTCTTTGATGAATTCATACTGATGTTTTCCCGGAAGCTGAGATCTGTGAACGCGCTCAAACACTTTTCTGCCCATCATGTCAGTCATGCTGATATGAACATCATCCTTCATCATCAGTGAGTATTGCAGACTGAAACCATCTGTAGCAGGATTAGGGAATAATTTTACCTGCCCCAGGGCTTCATGCTCAGATATGAAAGTGGTGACCGGCAATACTGCCACCGTGTCGATGGTCACTGTAGGGCCGCATGAGTTGTAGGCATAAAGCTGTACCACATAGAAACCCGGACCGGGGTAAGTGTATGAAATTGTATTGCCCACGCTAGTCTGCGGAGCAGAACCATCACCAAAGTGCCAAACGACAGAATCAGGATTGTTGGCCACAGCAGTGAAGTTGACTGTATTGACTGAGACAGTAAAGTTGACTCCAGCATCCGGGAAAGTTCCGCCCGATTGCAAAGTAAGAGTGATCGGAACTGCCACCCAGTTATTGTCCTCGTTAACCTCAAGCATGTTATCGTCCGGATCTGTAATGGATACGATGAAGTAATCGCCGTTGCATGCATTCGGAGGAAGAATGATGCCCATGCCGTTCAGGCCGCTGCTGTAGATGTCAAGATTGCCGACATAGATCCCCTGACTGCTTCCGCAACCGGTGACACTGCCGAAATCCGAATTCGGAATATCAGACTTTCTCAGCACCTGACCGGCAGAGTCAACACAGTAGCCGAGATTGTTGTCGCAGTCGCCCAGGTTCACAAGGCAGAAACTCACCTTGGTTCCGTTTCCTATTCTCGGCCAGTTGCGTGCGTCAGGATCTGCGGTGCTGCGGCGAAGGGAGAAATCGGCCCAGTTATCGACGTGCACATGAGAGTGTGATGGATGATAGCTCATTGTTCCAGCAGGCCTGTCGTAATAAGTCATGTTGTTCCCGCTGCGGTGATACACTCTCTGGTTGATGAGCTCTTTAGGAGATGACCCGTCAGGACAAACGCCGATATTGCAGGCAACCAACACCGTATCACAATAACAGGTATTGGTGCCATGAATTTCAAGAGGACCATAGCCGATATTAGGAGTTGCATTGCCGAGGCGGATATTGCCTACCTGTTCCTGATGATCATTCATGATGCATAGTGCAGAAGCTGTCATGTCAGGCAAAAGGTCACAGTCGGTGGCTGTCGAGTCCGGACAAAGACATCCACCTGGATTTGCTGCGCTGCATGGGCCTGAGCCTGCAGCCCTGTATGGTGGATTGTGCATGAAAGTAAGGTTCACGTAATTAAATGTGCCTGTATTACCCGGAACGAAAACATCCCGTATGCTCAGCCACCAGGTGCCGTTCGGATTTGATCCGTCATTAAAGAGATTGATTGTCTGCTGCGGAAAGTAAGAGCCGCTGAAAGGCGGAACAGCCAGGTTTATCCAGCCGCCACTGCCATTCTCCTGGAAGCAGGTGCCAGGAAAGCCGGGAGAATTACCACCCTTGGTGTCGACTAAGAGTGCTTCTTTGCCATCCGGACTTTTAATCGTGATGATCAGATCCGATGCCGACTGATGCGAGATATCCAGGCAAAGAGCTCCGATCCCAAAGGAAGAGTCGATGTTCTGAAGTCCGCTTACCACTATTGGAATCATCAATTCCGAATTGTTGTTCGGAACAGGAAGCTGATTGGTATTGGAAAATGTCTGAGCCTGGCAGAGGTTGGATGCCAGCATGAACAGTATAAATATTTTTTTCATGATCAGGGTTTGTATGTCAAAGTAAAGATAAAAAATTGGCATAATAAAGGACTGAAAATAAGGTTTATGCACATACTTACTTAAAAAATGTAAATGTTCATATCAATTCATGATTTCGTGTATCAGTCGCATGCATTTCAGTATCTTTGTTGAAAATTAATCATCAATGCAAATCAAAGGATCAATCAAGGTAATTGGCAAGGAACAGCAGGTAAGTGAAAAGTTCAGAAAGCGTGAATTTGTCGTAACAGACAATTCATCGCAATATCCGCAGCACATCAGTTTCCAGCTAACCCAGGACAAATGCTCCATGCTGGATGGCTATAAACCAGGTGATATAATCACCGTTCATTTTAATCTGCGCGGCCGCGAGTGGACCAGCCCGCAGGGTGAAATAAAGTACTTCAACACACTGGAGGCCTGGAGAATCGAAAGAAGCGGAAGTGAATCTTCCTACAGCCAGGAAACTCCGGATTATTCAGACATCCCGGCAGGCAAAGACGATCTGCCTTTCTAAACATATCAGAAGCAAAAAAGAAGAGCGACCCATCGAGTCGCTCTTTTTTTTAGTTCACATGTCCGTGATCAATTAGAAACTGAAATATTCCTTACTTCTACAAAATGGGAATTTGATCTGTGAGCTATTAACATAGAATTTGACATAATAAAACATTAAAAACTTAGGAAATGCAAAATAATGCAAACGAAACGCTATGAAAAAAATAGATGTTTCTTATGCGGGTTGGCCGACCAAAATGCGGGAAGCGTCCGCCATGTGCTGTGGGCAGCATATTTTGGTCTTGACTTTTCTTTGCCACTTTCTTTTGGTCAAGCAAAAGAAAGTGGAATAAACATTATTGACTTACAATTTGAACCACGCAGTCTGATAGAATCGTTATGAACGCCAAAAAAGAAGAGCGACCCATCGAGTCGCTCTTTTTTTAGTGCACATGTCCGTGATTAATTTCCTCCGGACTCGCGTCCCTCACTTCCAGCACCTCGCCGCTGAAGTGCAGCTGGTGTCCGGCAAGTGGATGATTGAAGTCCATGGTCACCATGGTCTCGTCGTATTTCAACACTTTTCCGTTCAGCACATTTCCTTCCTGATCGTTCATCGGAAGTACATTGCCGACTTTCAGCATGCTGAAGTCAATCGCGTTATCCACCTTGAATATTTCAATCGGCAGCTGTATCACAGCAGTCTCTTCCACATCACCATAACCCTCTTCCGCCTCAATGGAAAAATCGAATTTGTCTCCTGTGCCTTTGCCTTCCAGCCCCCGTTCGAATCCAGGAATCATCATGCCGATGCCAAAGAGAAACTTCAATGGCTCGCTTTTGTCGGCCGTTTCAATATGATTGCGGTTTTCACCCGGAGCGTTCGCGTGCAGCTCATATGATACCGTCACGACTTTGTTTGCAGAAATTTTCATTTTATAAATTTTCGCAAAGTTAATTTATTTTCTTTGACGGAATAAGACAGCTGAAATTAATGAAATGGATACGCTGACGCATACCGTCATCGGTGCAGTTACAGGTGAAGTGATTGCAGGTAAAAAGCTGGGCAAAAAGGCCATGCTTTACGGAGCATTGGCTAATAATGTACCCGATCTGGACGTCTTGGCCAACCTCTGGGTGGGGCATCCTCAGGTGCTGCTCATGCATCGGGGATTTTCACATTCCATTTTATTGATGTTTCTCTCATCATTTTTTCTCGCAGCCTTATTTCACAGATTTCACAGAAAACATACGCCAGCAGAGTATAAAGACTGGTTTAAAATATTCGGATTCGGCTTTCTGCTGCATATACTATTGGATGCCTGCACAGGCTACGGAGTGGGCTGGTTCGAGCCTTTCAGCGAGTACAGGGTTTCCTTCCATCTTCTCTTTGTGGCTGACCCGATTTTTACTCTGCCACTGCTGCTTGCAAGCATCGCTCTGCTCATTTTAAATACGAACCATGATGCCAGAAGAAAATGGATAAACTTTGGCCTGATACTTCCATTGATTTACCTTTCTTTCTGCTCATACGGAAAATACGATGTGTACTCAGACATTAAAGAGGAACTCAGACAGTCAGAAAAATTCTTCATCACTCCCACTCCTTACAATTCCCTGCTCTGGTATGCTGTTGCTAAGAATGATTCGGGTTATATGATCACTCACAGAACCATGTTTGACAAGAATGAAAAAGCTGTATTTACTTTTTTCCCTCTGAATGATTCTCTTGACAAAGCATTTAGCAATTACCCTGCATATAAAACCCTGTTACAGTTTTCTGAAGGATTTTATCTTCCGGAATGGAAAGACGGTCCGAGATTCAACGATCTGCGCTTCGGACAAATTGCAGGATGGCACAAACCCGAAGCGGGATTTGTTTTTAGCTATATGCTTGACAAAGGCAAGGAAAACATGATGGTAATACAGAGCGGACGGCTTGAAGCAACAAGTAAAGAGTCGATGAAAGCCTTGGCCGACAGGATTCTGAATCCTGAAGAATGATCAAAGATCCTTTGCGGAAGCAATCAGTTCGGCGATGTCCTGCACCTTCACCTCTGCTTCTTTGTTAAAATGCTTCACACCGTCACTCATCATGGTCATGCAGAACGGACATCCAACTGCAATGATGTCGGGTTTGTGTGAGAGAGCTTCTTCGGTTCTTTCAATGTTGACATCCTTGTTACCCTTTTCAGGTTCTTTAAACATCTGAGAACCGCCGGCTCCGCAGCAGAATCCGTTGGCACGGGAGCGTTTCATCTCTATCAATGCGCTGTCGAGTTTTTCAATGAGCATTCGCGGCGCTTCATAAACTCCATTCGCACGTCCCAGGTAACAAGGATCGTGAAATGTAATTTTCTTGCCGCTAAAGCTTCCTCCTTCAATATTCAAACGTCCCGACTCGAGCAATTGCTGTATCAGTTCGGAATGATGCAACACAGAATAATTTCCTCCCAGCTCAGGATATTCATTCTTCAGAGTATTGAAGCAATGCGGACAAGCCGTGACGATTTTTTGCACTCCGTAGCCGTTCAAGACCTGAATGTTCATCATGGCCTGCATCTGAAAGAGAAACTCATTCCCTGCCCTCTTTGCCGGATCACCGGTGCAGGACTCTTCCGTTCCGAGAACGGCAAATTTCACTCCGGCATGATGCAGAATCTTTGCGACAGCGCGCGTGATTTTCTGTGCTCTTTCGTCAAAGCTCCCGGCACATCCCACCCAGAAAAGCACTTCCGGACTTTCATTGCGGACCGCATAATCGGCCATTGTTTCAACTTTGAATTCCATTTCGGTTCTTTTCTTTTCAGCTATCGCTTTGTGGCCAATTCATACGGTCGGCCTGGGCGAACTGCCAAGGCGCGCCGTTGTTTTCAATTTTATTAAACATTCCTCCGAGTTCCGCAGGCACCTTGGATTCTTCCATCACAAGGAAACGCCGAAGATCCACGATGATTCCAAGCGGATCAATGTTCACAGGACATGCTTCCGTGCAGGCATTGCATGTGGTGCAAGCCCAGAGTTCTTCTTCGCTGATATAATCAAAGAGTGATTTCTCATCCTTGTACTCTTTTCCGTTTTTATCAATGCCCTTTCCAACTTCCTCCAGACGGTCGCGTGTATCCATCATGATCTTGCGCGGAGATAATAACTTTCCCGTCTGGTTGGCCGGACAAACGGAACTGCATCTTCCGCACTCTGTGCATGAATAGGCATCCATCAGCTGCTTCCAGGTGAGGTCCTGCACATCCTTCGCGCCAAACCTTGCGGGCGCTGCAGCAGCATCTGCCGGAGGCGTTGCAGATGGATCCAGCATCAACTTCACTTCTCTTGTCACACTTTCCATGTTATTGAACTTCCCCTTGCTGTTGAGATTGGAATAATATGTATTCGGAAAGGCAAGAAAAATATGGAAGTGCTTGGAGTAAGGAATGTAATTCAGAAAAGCGAGGATTCCGATGATGTGAAACCACCAGCAGAATCTTTCTATCATGAAGAGTGATTCACTGCTCAATCCTGCGAAAGCAGCACTCACAAATGAGCTTACAGGAAATGCCCCGGCAATCACATAATGCTCATAGCCTCTGTCCTGCAGCAGACTGTCTGCCGCGTTCATCGTGAGAAAAGCTGCCATGAGCAGTATTTCCGTGATGAGAATAAGATTCGCGTCGGTGCGAGGCCAGGAAGTCATCTCAGGCATCCAGAATCTTTTCAGCTTGAGAATATTTCTGCGTATCAGAAAAATTACACAAGCGAGAAGAACCATGAAAGCCAGTATTTCAAATGAGCCGATGAGCACATCATACAAAGCGCCTATTCCGCTGAACACTCTGTGTGTGCCGAACATTCCGTCTATCAGAATCTCCATCACCTCAATGTTGATGATCACAAAACCGGCATACACAAAGAAGTGAAGTATTCCGGCGACAGGTCTTGTCACCATTTTGGATTGACCCAGGGCAACCATGGCCATAGTCTTCCAGCGTTCGGAAGAAAGACCGCCGGGCTCGAACTCACGGCCAAGCAGAATGTTCCTTCTGATCTTTCCCACATTGGATGCAAACCAGAAAACCGCGCCTGCCAGTATGAGTGTGAAAAGGACCTGTGAAATCATGAGTATGCTATTTGTTCTTGCCTGAACCTATTGAGATGACCGAGAATTTCAGGTAACGCTTTGGATTCTGCTGAAAGTCGTTAAGCAAAAAGTCGAGGTCGCGGGCGGAATTGTTCAGGTTCACATAGAGACTGTCATTGTTCATGAGCATTCCCAGTGTGCCTTCACCTTTGTTGATCTTGTCGAAGGTTATCGATGTCTCTCCCAGAGTTTCTTTCAGATTATGAAGCGTGGCTGCGATGTTCGCTCTGGCAAGAGTGTCTGAAATCGTATGGAAATTCTCCAGTATGTCTGTAATCCTATCGTTGTTATTCTTCAGGTTAGTGGTAATTGACTCCAGGTTGTTGAACACGCTTTTCAGCTTGCCCTGCTTGGTGAGCACGGTATCCATGCTTCCTGCAATGTTTTCTATGCTCCGAAGGCTGTGTGAAATGCTTTCGAATGAGTTTTTCAGATTCTGCTTTGTGCCTTCATTGAAGACAGCGCGTACGATCAGCATGACAGAATCCAGCGACGACAAAAGACTCTCGGCTTTTTGCTTGAAGGGCGCTACCTGCGCATTTACTTCTTCACTCAGACTGTTTTGGATGGATGTGACCATGGTATCACCATCCTGCAAAAGATCTGTTCCTTTACCGAAATTGATTCGTATGCCCTTGGAACCTAAGAGATCGGTGGCGTAGATCTCTGCTTCTGAATCCCGTGGTATTCTCACGTCTTTGCTCAGCTGCAAACTCACCACAATTCGACCTGAAAAATCAGGCAGAAGTTCCAGCTTCCTCACGAGCCCCACTTTCAATCCGTTTACATATACAGGATTGGATGGAGCGAGTCCGTCCACCCTGTCATACATGGCGTACACTTTGATCCTGTCGGTGAAAAAATCCTTGCCCTTCAGGAAATTGATGCCCCAGAAGGCAAGCAAAATGCCGGACAATACAATAAAACCGGTCTTAACTTCTTTGGAAAATTTCATGCATTAAATCCCTTACGGGCTACAGCTTTTATTCGAATGTGTGGTTTCAAAAATATGTATTTTCTTTCAATTGCTGTTGACAAGCATTTGGCGAGCCTCCTTCAGACTGATTCTCTTATCATTAAGATAAGCCACCACAAAGGCATCCGGAAATCCGCTTTCTCTCAACATCATCTGCAGGGTCACCGCATCATCCAGACTTCTGATTCTTCCAGAGGTGTATTTGTAAAAGCCATTGTCAAACTCTTCCATTACATCTTTAATCCCTTTGAAAGCAGGATCATTTTTCTTCAGTGAAACTTTTGAAAGTAGAAACTGCACTCCGAAAAGAGGAACATCCCTGGGCGTTTCAACTATCTCCGCCGGCTTTTCCTGAGGCTTCACAGGAGTATTTTCTTTCTGAGGCTGAACTTCTTTTACAGAAGGGTTTTCTTTTACCTGTGGCCTCTCTTTCACGCTATCCGTTTCAGATTTTTTTTGCTGGACCTCTTTTTCCTGAGCCTTAGGCTCCTGCCTGCTCAGGCCAAATTCCATGGCCTTCTTATATGACCTGAATGCCTTGAATACTGCCTGAGTGATTTCTTTTTGTCCTTTTTCAGATCCGAGATATAGCTCTTCCGCAGGATGAGAAAGAAATCCAGTCTCAATGAGAATGGAAGGCATGGATGTTTTGTACAGTACAAGAAAGCCTGCCTGCTTTACACCACGGTTGTTTCGGTTGATCTCCTTGAACTCCTGCTGCACATAGGAGGCCATTTTCAGACTTTGGTCAAGAAATGCATTCTGATAAAGCGAAAAGATGATGTTCGCCTCAGGACTATTTGGATCGAAGCCGTCGTACTGACGGGTATAATCCTTTTCAAGCAAGACCACTTCATTCTCCCTTTTGGACACTTCCAGGTTCGCTTCTGTCTTGTGCAATCCCATCACCCATGTTTCTGCACCTTGTGTTTCTTTGTTGCACATCTCTTTTCTCTTCTTCTTGTCATAGAAACATGCTGAGTTGCAGTGAATGGAGATGAATAAATCGGCCTTGGCAGTGTTTGCAATCGAAGCTCTTTCGTGTAATTCGACAAAGACATCCTTCTTACGAGTATAAATCACCTTCACATCAGGAAACTGCTCTTCTATCATCTTCCCAAGAGCAAGAGCGATGTTGAGGGCAATGTCCTTTTCCTTGAACTTGGAGCCCAGGCATCCGCTGTCATGTCCTCCGTGTCCCGCGTCTATCACGACTTTGCCCAAAGTATATGCCGGAGCCGGAGGAGGTGAAAAGGAATATTCCGGCAAGAGACAAAAGAATGTCAGCATCAGTGACATAAACACTGAAGGCAGACAATATTTTTTAATTAGTTTTGGGCTCAAATCCTTTGAAAATAACCAATCTTTTGCTCCCGCAAGTATCCAAAATATCGATCGCTCTTTATTTTGCTTTTCTGCTTGTTTTTCAACAAAATGCTGTTGGTTCAGACGCATATCAATCTCTTAACGACAGCATACCGGAAAATATTAGCGATACTTCCCTGCTTTCTCCGGCAAAAAGCGATTCTCTTGTGATTGAAGCAGGATCCGGAGCGAAAGAATCACAGGCACTGAAGTCAAAAATCAAATACCAGGCGCGAGACAGCATACGGGCTGATCTTCAGAGTGAAACGATACACCTGTATGGAAATGCATCAGTGGATTATGAAGACCTGCACCTCGAAGCGGAGTATATCATGATCAACATGAATGAGAAAGTGCTCACAGCGGAAGGTCGGACCGACAGCCTGGGTCAGGTTTATGGCACACCCAACTTTTCTCAAGGGCCGCGAAAGTTCCGCTCGAATAACATCCGCTATAATTTTGAGACGAAGAAAGGACGCATCGCTCATGTGATCACTCAGGAAGGCGATGGATTCATTCACGGTGAAGTCGTGAAGAAAGATCCTGAAAATAATTTCTTCATCAAGTACGGACAATACACCACATGCAATCTCGACACTCCGCATTTCTCCATCAGCGCGAACAAGCTCAAAGTCATAAGCAATAACAAGATCGTGACCGGTCCGGCCAACCTGAGCATTGAAAAAGTCCCCACTCCTCTATTTATTCCCTTTGGATTTTTTCCTAACAAGAAAGGACGCTCATCCGGACTTATCTTTCCTTCTTTTGGAGAAAGCGCGCAGAGAGGCTTTTACTTTCAGCATCTTGGTTATTACTTCGGATTCAGTGATTATATCAACCTTGCCCTCACCAGCGATTTGTACACAAAAGGATCCTATACGCTCGATGCCGCCTCAGTTTATCGCAAGCGTTACCGATATTCGGGAAACCTCCGGTTGAGTTATGCTTACTCCGTCACCAGCGAACGCGAACTGCCCGACTTCAATGCGCGAAAAGACTTTCATGTCAACTGGACACATGCGCAGGATGCCAAGGCAAGTCCCTACCGTTCATTCAGCGCGAATGTGAACGCGGGTTCTTCACAGTATTACCAGAACACCATTTCTTCTGTAAACAATTTCCTTTCGAATACTTTTCAGTCCAGCATTTCTTATTCAAAGGTCTTTGCTGACAAGCCCATCAACCTGGGATTGTCAATGAACCATACGCAGAACACCATTACGCGCGACATAAGAGTTACTTCACCTGACCTTAGCTTCAACGTAAGCCGGATTAATCCTTTCAAACGTAAAGTCAGCATCGGCGCACAAAAATGGTACGAGAAAATCGGAACCAACTATTCACTCAGGGCCACCAATTACATACAGACCAAGGATTCTCTTCTCTTTAAGAGCGGTAGCCTGAATGAATTTCAGAACGGAGTGCAGCACAGCGTGCCGGTATCGACATCCTTCAAGCTCTTGAAATACTTCACCCTCAGTCCTTCGGTGAATTACACCGAACGCTGGTATTTCAAGACAACCCAGTTTGAGTGGAATGAAGAGAACAGAAAGCTCGACACCATCGATGTAAAAAAATTCCAGGCCGCGCGCGACTACCAGTTCAACGCCGGACTCACGACACGCGTATATGGAATGTACCAAGTGCTGCGCGGTCCTGTGAAAGCCGTGCGGCATGTGATGACGCCGGCCGTATCTTTCAGTTACAGGCCCGACTTCAGCCAGGAGAGCTTTGGCTATTACAAGAGCGTGCAGATCGATACCAACCAGACCTTTCGCACCTACTCCATCTTTCAGAACACAGTCTATGGCGGACCGGGAGCAGGCAAATTCGGTTCACTCGGCTTCGGTCTCGACAATAACCTCGAGATGAAAGTCAGGACGCGCTCCGACACCGGGGCGACTGACAAAAAGATCAAGCTGCTTGAAAGTCTGCGCTTCGGTGCGAACTACAATCTCATGGCTGACTCCCTCAACTGGAGTCCGCTGAGTGTGAGCGGAAGAACCACACTGCTCGAGCGCATCAGTGTCAACATCGGCATGATACTGAATCCATACGCATTTGACGAGAACAACATCGACTACGACAGATTTCTCATCGACGAGACAGGAAAACTCTTTCGCCTGACGAATGCGAACATGTCCGTCGGATTTTCATTGAACCGCATCAGTAAAAAGATAACGGAAAAGTACAGCAGGCAGGAACTCGACTACATTTACCAGAATCCGGAGAACTACATCGACTTCGATGTGCCATACAACGTGAGCGTCAACTACACCTATGCCTATTCCAAGCGTGGCAATCTGGAGTCCATTAAATCACAGTCAGCCAGCATCAACGGAGACTTCAGCCTTACCCCTGCCTGGAAGATCGGTTTTAATTCCTGGTACGACATTGAAGACGGACGCTTTACAAACTTTGGCGTCAACATCTACCGCGACCTGCACTGCTGGGAAATGCGCATGAACTGGATACCGTTCGGACTGCAGGAAAGCTATAACTTCCAGATCAATGTCAAAGCCGCAATCCTTCAGGACCTGAAGCTGATACGGAAGAAGGATTTTTACGACAGGTAATAGTTCGGAGTTCGAGTTCGAAGTTCGATGGTGACTTTACACTCATGCCCTTTCGAACTCGAACTCCGAACCCCGAACTCCGAACCCCGAACACCGAACCCCAAACCCCGAACACCGAACCCCAAACCCCAAACCCCAAACCCCAAACCCCGAACTCCGAACCCCGAACCACCTACACCTCCCTTTTCATCAAAAAATCCTCATCCACTGCATTGCCGAGCACAAAATTCTTGGAGCCAAAAATTTCGAATCCATACTTTTTATAAAAAGCGATGGCGCGGTGATTGTCGATGTTCACGCCCAGCCAGATCCAGCGGTGATTTTCTTCTGAAGCAATTCGCATACACTCATCCATCAGCGATTTGCCTGCACCCAATCCGTGATGAGATTTGAAAGCATAGATACGCTCGATTTCGATAGCCGACCCATCCCCTATTCCCGTATGCGTACGATCGCGGCGCAGCTTGGCATAACCGATGGCTTCTTCTCCATTCATCGCCAGCAGAAAAGTATTCACGGCACTGTCCTGTATTTCTTCACGTATCTTCTCCGGATCAAATGCCTTAGCCATATATAGCTGCAGATCCTCTTCCGTATTCACCGGCTTCCAGGTTTCATAAAAAGTATCGCGCCCTGTTTTGGCGACAAGAAGGTAATCCTCCGGGCTGGCGATTTTAATTCTGACTGAATTCATAATTTTGCAGGAAAATCACAAAGATATTCCGGTCATAAAAATATGAAACACATTCTACTCCACTCAATTTTACTTCTACTCAAGCTGAATGCATTTGCCCAAGGCAATCCGGCATTGGTGCGCAATGAAAACGACGACCTAGCCAAAGACACCGTCATACGCAAAGACCCGAACGAAGCCGGGCGCGAATACTGGATGATACTCAGCACACGGGGCAATGTGATGCAGCAAGGCAGCAAGCTGAATGGTGAGAAAGACGGAGTCTGGCGCGAATACTTAAAAGGCAATGGCATCCTCACCCAGCTCACAGAATACAGGATGGGCAAAAAGCACGGAGCCAGTATCAAATTCTCGCAGCTCGGTCAGGCGACCGAAGACGAGACCTATGTGAACGGCATCCTCGAAGGCAAGCGCACGGTTTATCTCAGCAACGGGCGTGTGAAGACATTTGAAAACTACAGCAATGGAATCCTCACAGGAGAAAAGCGCAGCTATTACGAAAACACCAAGTTGCAGGAAGAAGCCAATTATAAAAACGGACAAAGAGACGGCATCAGCCGATGGTACAAACAAGACGGCAATCCCACGCTCGAGTACACTTATGTAAACGGCAGCATCCACGGCCCATCCAAAGAGTACGGAGAAAACGGAGAACTAATCAAAGAAGGCAATTATACCAACAACGAACAAGAAGGAGAATGGAAGATTTATGACAAAGGAATTCTGGTGCAAAAGATTGTGTACAGGAAAGGTATGCTTGTGAAGGAAATGAAGGTGAAGTGAATGAGAGTCCCTCTTACGCGCTTCGCGCTTCGGCGGATGAGGGCGGGTGTGGGTGCTGAGTTCGAAAAAAGTTCAGACTCGAACTCCGAACGAATATTCTTCGAACCCGTTCCTTGAACTCCGAAACATTCCCTTCGACCTCTTTCCTCGAACTCCGAACCATTCCCTTCGACCCCTTTCCTCGAACTCCGAAACATTTCCCTTCGAACCCTTTCCTCGAACTCCGAAACATTTCCCTTCGAACCCGTTCCATGAACTCCGAAACATTTCCCTTCGAACCCGTTCCTCGAACTCCGAACCATTCCCTTCGACCCCTTTCCTCGAACTCCGAAACATTTCCCTTCGAACCCTTTCCTTGAACTCTGAAACATTTCCCTTCGAACCCGTTCCTCGAACTCCGAACCATTCCCTTCGACCCCTTTCCTCGAACTCCGAACCATTTCCCTTCGAACCTTTTCCTCGAATCACGAACCGTTCATCCCTTGCTTTTCCTAAAATATTTCCCAATCTTGCTTTATTGATTGCGGGGGATTGTTCTAAACTTTTTGCGTGGAGGAATTTATAGTTTTGTCAGGATTGGTATGATTTATAGACAGGAAAGACAATATTTCTTTAAGGGTTTGGAGTGATGGATTAATGAGATCTGTATAGATATTAATAATTACTGGTGGGAATAAACTAGTTAGCTGCAACCCTATGACGAACGACAGAGCAACAACAAACTGACAGAAAAATGACCCGAAAAGCCAACCGCACAAAATGGCACATTTGGTTTTGCCCGACACACAAGCCGACCCTTCGCAAAACCAAAAGAGCCATTTTTTTGCCAACGCACTGACATCGTTTCGACATTAAAACTTATCTTAACCGACTGAAAAAAGAACATAAAATTGTAGATGGAATTAAAAGAATTGAAACCAAGAAAGGCATTAAACAAAGCCTTTTTAAAAGTAAAACCGAACAGGACTGAAATTGAAGGTTTCAAGACTAATCTAATTGCTTTACTCGACAGGACAAATGACACCGAAAGCGAAGAGTTTCATAAAAACCTTGTCATTGACTTTTTAAAGAAAACCTATTACGACCCGAACCATTTTATAAATACCAAAGGTCGAAACGACCTTGTTATTCACAATGGCAATACGGCTAAAAGTTCCGTTGGTGTAATCATTGAAGCTAAAAAGCCAACCAACAAAACGGAAATGATTACCACCAAAAAACTGAACGCAAAAGCGTTTCAGGAATTGGTGCTTTACTATTTACGAGAAAGAATTACTCACAAAAATCTTGAAGTAAAACATTTGGTGGCGACCAACATTAACGAATGGTTCATTTTTGACGCTACCCTATTCGATAGGCTTTTTGCGCAAAACAAAAATCTTGTAAAACAATTTACAGAGTTTGAAGGTGGGCGTTTGGCAGATACAAAAACCGATTTTTTCTACAAACAAATTGCCGAGCCATTTATCGCAGACATAGCAATAGAAATTGAATTTACATACTTCAATATTCAGGACTATCAAAAGCCACTTCGTAATGCTGACAAAGCAGACGACAACTCATTAATTGCTTTATTCAAACTTTTAACGCCTGAACATCTTTTAAAACTTCCATTCACCAACGACAGCAACAGCCTTGACAAACGCTTTTACAGCGAGTTGTTGCACATTATTGGCTTAACCGAAACCAAAGAAGGAAACAAAAAACTTATTGAACGAAACAAATCAGGCGAAAGACATTCTGGAACAATTCTCGAAGATGCAATCATTCAGCTTGACAGCTTAGATAAACTAAGTCGATTAGACAAACCAAACCAATTTGGAAGCACAACACAAGAAAGGCTTTTCAATGTTGCCCTTGAACTTTCCATTACTTGGATAAACCGAATACTGTTTTTGAAGTTGCTGGAAGCCCAACTTATTACTTACCACAAAGGCGACAAATCGTATTCGTTTCTTAACCTTGACAAAATCAAAAACTATGACGACCTAAACAGCTTGTTCTTTCAAGTGTTGGCTCGTAAATATAGTGACAGAAATGATGATGTAAAAAAGGCTTTTGAAAAAGTTCCTTACTTAAACAGTTCGCTTTTTGAACCAACAGATATTGAACAAGTAACCTTATTCATAAGCAATTTAAAGGACGATAAGAAAATACCAATCATTTCAACCACCGTATTAAAAAACGACCAAGGCAAAAAGCGAACAGGAAGTTTAAATACTTTGGAATATCTGTTTGAGTTTTTGAACGCATATGATTTCAGCAGTGAAGGTTCGGAAGAAATACAAGAAGATAACAAGTCGCTTATTAACGCTTCGGTTCTCGGATTAATCTTTGAGAAAATAAACGGCTACAAAGAAGGTTCATTCTTTACTCCGGGTTTCATCACAATGTATATGTGTCGTGAAACCATCCGCAAAGCGGTGGTTCAAAAATTTAACGAAACCAAAAAATGGAACTGCAAAGACATTGAAGAACTCTACGATAAAATTGAAGACCGAAAGGAAGCCAACAAAATAGTAAACAGCATCAAAATTTGCGACCCTGCTGTTGGTTCAGGGCACTTTTTAGTTTCGGCACTCAATGAAATGATTGCAGTAAAAAATGACTTGAAAATTCTGCAAGACCGTGACGGAAAACGCCTGAAAGAATATCAAGTGGAAGTTGTAAATGATGAACTAATTGTAACAGATGAAGAAGGCGAACTGTTTGAATACAACCCAACCAACAAGGAAAGTCAAAGAATACAAGAAATGCTTTTCCACGAAAAGCAAACAATAATTGAAAATTGCCTCTTCGGTGTTGACATCAATTCCAATTCGGTAAAAATTTGTCGTTTGCGTTTATGGATTGAGCTTTTGAAAAACGCTTATTACAAAAACACTACAGAACTTGAAACACTTCCAAATATTGATATCAACATAAAATGCGGAAACTCACTTATTAGCCGATTTGCCATAGATGCAGATTTAAAACAAGCCCTTAAAAAAAGCAAATGGACAATTGACAGCTACCGAATTGCCGTTGACACTTACCGTAATGCCGAAAGCAAGGAACAGAAAAAAGAAATGGAACGACTGATTGCCGACATTAAATCGGATTTCAGAAGTGAAATTTCTATGAATGACCCCAAAGTAAAAAAGCTAAGAAAACTATCAGGCGACCTTTTCAGGCTTACCAATCAAGGACAGCTTTTTGAAATGAGCAAAAAGGAAAAAGCAGATTGGAACTCAAAAGTTAAAGAACTCACTGAAGAAACTCAAAAGTTAGAAACCGAAATAGAAGAAATTAAAGCAAACAAGATTTATGAAAATGCTTTTGAATGGCGTTTCGAGTTTCCCGAAGTGCTAAACGATGATGGAGATTTTGTTGGCTTCAATGTATTAATTGGAAATCCGCCATATATCGGCATTGAAGATATTACTTGGGATTATCGAAGATTTTACGAAACCATTTATAAAACAGCAACTGGCAGATTTGACTTGTATTCTCTATTCATTGAGAAAGCGATGCAAATAAAACAGCCAACAGGTGTTTTCACTTACATTATTCCTGGGAAGTTTTTAAACAACAAACAGTTTGTTACTGCTCGTAAAATAGTTTGCGATAATCACGGAGTAACCGTTGTAAAAATTGATGATAAAGTATTTGAAGATGCACAAGTAGATAGTGTAATCGTAGAAAATTATCCGGCAACAAAAGCAAAATACAAGGCATTTAAAATTACAATGCAGGAATTGCAATCCTTATCGGAAACAGAAGTATCAAGCATCTTAAACGATAAGGAGATTATTTTCCGTTTAGAAATAAACACCAAATTTGATAACCTTATTACAAAGATTGAAGCCGACACACTTAAAGTAAAAGAAATTGCGGAAGTAAAGGACGGAATTGTTGCAGGTGCAATTAAAGACCTATTATTTATTGATAAAAAAATGGACAAAGACAGTCATAGACTGTATTTCGGTAAAAACTTATCAAGATTTCATTTAGGAACAACTGATGTTTGGGTTAATTATAAACCCGAAGAAATGATGAAACAAGAAGTCAAAAGACAAGCAGGGAAAAGGTCTGGGCTTTGGATGCGGGATAAAAAAATATTTGAAAGAGATAAAATTATTTACCGTAAAGTTGGTAAGGAACTTATCGCTACATATGCAGACAAAGGAATTTACTATGAACAAACCATACACAGTTGCCATATAACAGACAAAAGATTTAAAACAAAATTTGTTTTAGGGCTTTTCAATTCGACCTTATTCAAATTTTATTATCGTAAAACAAATTCTCAAGGTGGTGACATTTTCCCTCAAGTGAGAATTTCATCGGTTAAAAATCTTCCTATAAAACTTGCAGACACTAAAACACAAGAGAAAATTGAAACTCTTGTAGACCAAATATTGACTAAGAAAGCTCAAGACCATTCATCTGACACAACGGACTTGGAAAATAAAATTGACACATTAGTTTACAAACTTTACGACCTGACCGCAGAAGAAATAAAAACAGTAGAAAAAAACATTAACTAATAGAAATGCCAACGCTTCACAGCCACACACATTGCCAAGTAACACAAGCCGACCCACAAGCCAAAACTTGGCAAAGAGTGTGTCTGTCCAACCGCACCAAAGACAGCAAAACCCCCGACAGAAAAGAAGGGCAGCAGCTAACAGCGGTAGCCGTTGCACAACCGCCATATAAAAACACATCTACCTTTCTAAATGTACAATTGACCAGGATGCCCTTCAGCCTATTTGGCTATAAAGTGATATTATCCTTCCTGAGCGATCCTGA
>QQVM01000022.1 GCA_003389385.1 Bacteroidota bacterium | reverse complement strand
AAAATGGGCGCAGGGAATGACCGGAGCGACCATTAAGCAACTGAATCAGGCAGACGATTTACTGATGTCAAGGCCGGCAAATTCAACTGAAATAGAAATAAATTATTTGCTGCCACAGTTAAGCCTTGACTGCAGTAAATCGGTTGACTACCTTGGCTTAATGGACGATCAGGTCAGGGAGCAGTATTACACTAATTTAAATGAAAAAACTGTCCAACTTATTGGGGGCTGATCCAGTTATTTTAGATTTACCTTTGCGGAAAATTTAAAAACTATGTCATTCACAGCAACAGAAAATCATGAAATCTCCTTTGCAGATGGGGCAAGCCAAAACAAGTGATACCGCGAAACGATGTCGGAAGGAGATATTAAAGGCCTCTTCTTTGGAAAAGACGCTATTCGCAAATTACTCGACCAAGAAGGAAGTGTTATTACTTTTCTTCGGCAAAACATAACCAAGTCAACAATTGAAAACAATCTCCTTTGAATAAAAATACATGATAAAATGTCAAATTATATAGACGGATTTGTACTTCCAATTCCTCGGGTACACCTGAACGAGTACAAAAATGTAGCTGAAAAAGTTGCTGAAATCTGGAAGGAACATGGTGCACTTAGTTACTTCGAATATATCGGGGAAGATTTAATATTGGAGGGCACACGATCATTTATTGAAATGGTGGAATTGAAAAACGATGAGGTGGTTATTTTTGGCTGGGTAGTTTTCCCTGACAAAATAGTTCGTGATGAAGCAAACAAACAGGTTCCCAATGATCCAAGGATGGCAGAACTGGTTAGTCCTTTGACTGATCCGAAACGGTTAATTTTTGATGCCAGCAGGATGGTTTATGGCGGATTCAAGACACTGGTTCAATCTTCAGTATAAATAATCCATGTATACAAAATTAGAATTATAATTCATAACATGCATAACCATTGGTCTATTGCTAATAAATTTAAATCCAATGAAGAAAAAAAAGGCAGCTCTTTTACTTTTCCTGTCATTCTTAAATTTCGCTTATGGACAAAAGGAGCCAACAATCAATATTACTTTCTCAAAGTGGTTAGCTAATTACGACTTTATTCAGAAACTTTCAAAAAATTATCCTGATAACGATAGTAAATTTGAGTTTCAATCTTCAAAGTTTTTCCGTCAAGATTTCATTAACTTGATAAATCAGTTTGATACTCTAAATATTTACCAATCTTACGACTTTGAAAATTATCCGACAGGACAAAAAATGCCCGTCATGACTACTTCTCTCATTGAGAGAAATTTAATTAACACCACAACGATACCTCAATTCAAAAAACAGACTTTTGGAATAATTCCAAACGAAGCATTGTTCGCTTTTTCTAATGTGCTTTCAGAGTTTGAACCAGTATATGACAGTCTGATTTATTTCCCTAATAAATCTGTATTTGAAGAACAAATCACAAAACTCAAAGACTATGTGAAAAACTCTAATCTTGCACTTTATTTTCAAAAGGGCTTAGAATTTTATGGTTCAGAATGGGATGATTCCATTCCTATTGAAATTGCCGTAATTCCCTCAATTCAGAAAGGTGGATTCAAAGCAAAAGCATTTTTAAACTGTGCTATCATTGAAATTCCAGTTCACTTCGAAGAATATGATATTTTATTCAGTGTTTTAATGCACGAAATATATCACACAGTTTATGACGGACAGTCTTTAGAATTTAAGTTAAACCTCCAATCGTGGTTTAACCAAAACCCCTCAAAAAACAGTCAGTATGCTCACTTGCTGCTAAATGAAGCCTTGGCCACTGCATTAGGGAACGGATATGTTTATGAGCAAATCAATGGAACAACAGATGTTTCAGATTGGTATAATGTGAAATATATAAACTTAATGGCTAAACTTATTTTTCCGGTTGTGAAAGAATATCTTAAATACAATAAGCAAATAGACAAAGCATTTGTTGATGAATATATAGCTTTATATGACGACACATTCAGTTATTGGATGAACGAATTGGATCACATACTTAGCAATCGCTATGTGATTGCTGACAATTTAACTGAAATAGAATATTTCAACAATAATTATCGGTATTCAAGTTATTTTTCATCTCAAACACCGGTAGTTCAAAGTGCGCTGGAACGAATGAAAGAAACGCCAATGACAAAAGTGATTATCATATCATCTGAAAATAAAAGCAAATTGAAATTAGTAAGATCTACATTCCCGGAATTATATAAATGGAAATATAAAGCACAAAAAGAATTCATATACACTGTAAATTTGCAAGACAAAACCAAGTTGATTATTATAAATAAACACAGTACAACGCTGGATAAATTACTTGATGATAAATTTAAAAACAGAATAATTGAATAGCACAGATGAGCTACGACTAATAATTCAGGTAAGTAATACACATTATTATTATCATACATTTAAAATTCAAATCTTATTTTTGACTAAGCATTTAAATCATTTATCCACTAAATCTCTTTATATTCATGAGAATAATTCCATTTCTATTTATTATCCTGATGGAAGTATCACAAGCTCAGACATCAGTCTATCATCCTTTTCCCGACTCAAACGCTGTATGGAATATTCACAGCGCAGGTTCATACTGCGGAAGTTTTTCGATGGATGAATATTATTCATACACCTATTTCGGAGACACAACTATCCACGGTAATATCTATCATAAATTAGTTGTTCCATTTGTTGTCAAGTCAGATACATGTCAGGCTGCAAATCCAACAGGATACACAGGAGGGATTAGACAAGATATAGCGAGTAAGAAAGTATATTTTATTCCGTCTTCTACAGGCATTGAAGTATTGCTTTATGAGTTTGATCTGCAAACTGGTGACACAATATCAGATGGCCTCATGTGCAGCGGCAGCGGGCCTTATGCTATGGTGGTCCAGAACAAGGATTCTGTTTATATGAATGGAAGTTATAGAACGGCATGGAATTTATCTTCCTTATTAGGCGGTTCAATAACATTAATTGAGGGCATTGGTTCTACCAATGGAATTATAGGTTATTGCCCTCCCATAGATCCACCGATCTATGAATTGACATGCTTTATTCAAAATGGCAACATAATTTTTCCTGATACATTGACGAATTGCAATCTGATTACGCATTTGAATGAATTGCCTACCAGAACGAAAATTAGCATTTCACCTAATCCATTCCAACATAATGCAAATATTATTGGCTCCGAAAACGCTGAATTAAGATTATTCAATAATCTTGGAAAACTTGTAAAGGAAGAAAAGAATGCGAAATACATCCATCGTGAAGGACTGTCAGGAGGAATATATTTTTATGAGATCCGTGACAGGAACATTATCACAACAGGAAAACTTATTATTCATTAACACGAATATTAATTATTACACATGGTGTCGGAAGGCAAGCACATATCAGCAAGAGTTAAACGAAAACAATCGATGGCAGACAACACAATTTAACAAGAGTTTTTAGTTGAATGGAAAAACAGGATAGTTGATTCGTTTAAGAGACTTTATCACTGCATGGATCAAATTGATAATGTTCAGAGTTGGTGGCAAGCTAATGCTCAAATGAATTCAATCGGAATGCTCATTACACATTTATGCGGGAGTTTCCGTCAATGGATGATTTCAATCATGAACAATGAAGTAGATGCAAGAAACAGACTGGCAGAATTCATTAACAATAAGAATATTAATAAAGAAACACTGGTTAAACTTGTTTTAAAACTTGAATCTGATTACAAAACTGCGATAGACAATTTTGATACTTCGAGGTTTCTTGAACAAAGGCGCATACAAGGATATAAAGTCACAATCATGAGCGCCAACATTCGCGCTCTGACGCACCTGGAAGGACACATCGGACAAATTGTTCTGCTCACAAGAATTCAATTGGGTGATGCTTATAAAATATTTTGGACGCCAAAGACTCCGGAAGAAATCTCAGCCAGAATTTTGAAAAGATAAGATATTCCATAAACACATACACATTGAAGATTATCCTTAAAAATACTGTCGGATCTTTATTCAATCGACAGACTCAGAATGAAAATACTAAAGGGCATATCGGATTCTCCTATTGAAGCTCAAAAATCTACTTATCACTTATATAAACATGAAAGCAGTCATTTGCACAAAATATGGGCCACCTGAAGTTCTTAAAATTCAGGAAGTAAATAAACCTATTTTTAAAGACAATGAAGTTCTGGTAAAAATTATTTCCACAGCAGTGAACTCAGGAGATGTAAGAGTCAGAGGGCTTGTTGCAGATGGCATTATGAAATTAATAATGCGATTGATGATAGGTTTTTCAAAACCAAGAAAAGCAATATTGGGAACTGTATACGCCGGTGTTATAGAAGATGTTGGCATCAATGTATCAAAATTTAAAAAAGGTGATAAGGTTTTTGGAATGACCGCTTTTAATTTTGGAACACATGCTGAATACACAGCGGTTAAAGAAAAGAGTTACATATCATTAATGCCCGAGAATGCATCTTTTGATGAAGCTGTGTCATTAATTTTTGGCGGACAAACAGCAATTTATTTTATTGATAAAGTGAGATTATCTGAAATGAAATCTCCAAATGTCTTAGTTATTGGTGCAACCGGATCTGTTGGAACAGCTGCTGTTCAAATTGCAAAATTCAATGGCGCAGAAGTAACAGCTGTTTGCAGTACAAAGGGAAAAGATTTAATGGAGCAACTAGGAGTTTCAAATGTCATCTTTTACGACCTGGAAGATTTCACTAAACAGTCAGTACAGTATGATTTTATCTTTGATGCTGTTGGGAAGACTGATAAAAAGCAATGTCAGGCACTATTAAAGGAGAACGGAATTTATAAAACTGTCGGAGGCTTCGAATATGCTTCTGAGTCGCATGAGCAATTGGAAAAAATAAAAAACCTGTATGAAAAAGGCAGGCTGAAAGCCATAATTGACAGAAAATTTCCTTTAGACCGAATTGTTGAGGCTCATGAATACGTTGACACCGGAAGGAAAAAGGGAAATGTGATAATCAATGTTTTCGAAAGTTAAACCGGCTCTCCTTCCATAAAATTTACATAAGTATATATAACCACGTATTGGTTAGTAAAAGTCAAACTCTATTGTCACTGAAACAAATTAGCGTAAGTTTAATTTATTCCTATTGATGAACCTCAATCAATTACAGTTAAAATTGATTAAATTTGATTTTGATTATATCGTATTATCTCGATATTCAGGACAATCAATAGATTCCGAGAAGAATAGAAATGATTAGATATGCATTTTTCATATTTCTGTTAATTAGCTCTTATACCAATGGACAAATGCTACGTATCGATACTTTATCTTTTCCAATTCCTGACAGGTTTGGACATATTCAAAATGATAAATTGAAGTTTCCTTTTGTAAGGACAGGAAATGAAAAGATTGACACACTAATTAACTCAGACATAAAGAACAGGTTTACAAATTTTGAATTTCCGGATGCCTCTATTGATTCGACGATAATCGCTTGGGCACAAGACCAAATCGTTTATCTTGATTTTTCAGTAACATATTCTAAAAACGGATTTCTCTCATTAAACATAAGCGCCGAAGGATGCGGAGCAAATTGCAGCGGATGGACAGAATATTTTACCTATTCACTCCATACAGGGAAGTATATTAGTCTCGCTGAAGTTGCAGATACAGGAGGTGCTTTCAGAGATATGATTCATGCGAGCAGGGATATTCAATTTAAAAATTACCGGAACGAATTGCAATCTCTGCTGCAGGATAAGGATTCAGGAATAGACGAAGATAATTTTGAATTGATTATGGAGCATTTGAATGATTGTGAAAATTCATTTGAATTAAACACCTATGCAATACATGCAGATTATCTGGAAATAAGTCACACTTGTTACTTTCCAAACATCATTAAAAACATGGCTCCTTCCATTGAGCTGAAGTTCAAATTCAGCGATATTGAAGAATTCCTGAAGATTAAGTTGTAAGTACTTATTTTTTCCGGTAGTCGAAAATTAATTCGATTTGCTTTGAGCATGAAGAATTATCAGGCATCTTTATACTTGAAATTTCATCCCCAAACATGCGCTACTTCGTTTTGATTATTATTTTACTTCTGAGCTATAATTATATTTGGGGACAGAGCCCGCAGAAACTTCGCATCAGCCAACTTAAGGACAATTTTTACGTTTATACAACATACAAGGATTTGGGAGGATATATGTTCCCTTCCAACAGCATGTATTTGGTTACTAAAGAAGGAGTGGTGATGTTTGATACACCCTGGGATACAAGTCAGTGTCAGCCATTATTCGACAGTATATCGGCCAGACATCAGTCAAAAGTGGTCATGGCAATTGTCACACACTATCATGATGACCGGACCGCAGGCCTTGAATTTCTTAGGAACGCAGGAGTAATGACTTACAGTTCAAAACTCACTTATGAACTGTGCACTGAATTCAATGAAGCGCGTGCAGAATATATATTTACAAAAGATACAAGCTTCAGCATCGGTGAATATGGCTTTGAAACATTCTACCCGGGCGAAGGACATACCAGAGACAACCTGGTTATTTGGTTTGGCAAACAAAAGATTCTATATGGCGGATGTCTTGTTAAAAGCACAGAGAACAAATCGATCGGAAATATAAAGGATGCCAATATGAGTGAATGGGATGTCTCAATAAGAAATATTATCAAAAAATATCCGAAAACAAAATACGTCATTCCCGGTCATTTCGATTGGAAAAGCAATCAAAGTTTAAACCATACTTTAAATCTGCTAAAACAGCATAAGAATTGATTAGAAACAAACAGAATTCCATTTTTATTTAGTCATTTTTCATTTCAAACTGAGAATAATGAATACCGAAAAATTGAAAATATGTATTCATATGGTTTGCAGCCTGGATGGCTATATAGCTGATAAGAACAACAGTGTGTCCTGGTTTGAAACTTCCGAAATTTTTGACGGCGGAGTGCAAGCGGAATCTCCAGAGGAGTTTTTTAATACAGTCGATTGTTTTGTGATGGGCTCTCACACTTATGAGCATGCTTTCGAACTTTCAAAAAATTATGGCTGGCCTTACGGGTCTGTGCCTACAATTGTGTTGAGCTCCCGCAACCTTCCTGCAGACAGGGATAATATAGAATTCTGGCTGGGCTCATTGGATGACCTTGTAGAAAAGCAGTTAAAACCCAGGTTTAGAAATGTATGGGTTGCAGGAGGGGCGATTATCACCGGAGAATTTATACGCAAGAAACTTGCTCATGAACTCAAAGTATCAATACTACCTGTAATTATTGGCGGCGGTCTTTTATTCTTTGAGCACGCATTGCAAAGACAAAATATAAAACTGATCGAACTGAAAGCTTATAATAATGGAATGGTTGAAATGTCTTATAAATTTGATTTCTCCCAAGACAGTCTATGAAAACTGAGAGACTTGTAACAATTATTTTATTCCTCTTTCTTACAACTCAGGAATGCCTTGGGCAGACCGGCCAATATCATCCGTTCCCTGAAAGCAATGCCCATTGGAACGTGGAAGCGGAGGGCTGCTGCTGGTCAAACTGCTCCTCTCCCCCGCTTCCCAATCCGGTTATCCGGGATTATCTCTTCTCCTATTCGATTACGGGTGATACGGTGATCAACAGCCAGACATATCGTAAGCTACACAAGTCAGGAACAATGCATGAACATTGCTTATATGGAAGCTCCATTAATAATTGGATCATCATTAATGAATATGCATGAGCTTTCCGACAGGATACATCAGTTAAAAAAATATATTTTATTTCTCCCTGGCATTCTACCGAGTGTTTGCTTTACGATTTCAATGCAAGTGTTGGCGATTCAATCAGTTTATGTGAAACCTGCAATGTGGTAGTGTCTTCGATCGATTCTGTATTCATAGATGGCAATTACAGAAAGCGCTTCAATATTTCAGGACTACAACCATATTCAGTCATTGAAGGCATTGGCAGCACATTCGGCATACTGGAACCAACATGTCATTTTGAATATTCAGGAGAATTAACCTGCCATTCTCAGAATGGACATACTATTTATCCTGACAGTTCAGTTCAGTGTTCAATAATTACAAACTCCGGATCCTCTGTACAAAAGGAACAACAAATTAGTTTATATCCAAACCCCTTCTCTGAATCAACAAATCTGGAAATTACTTTGTCTGACCCTTTTTGGCGCTGGGAAATATTTGACTCTTTCGGCCGGCTTACCCAAAGCATCTCAGGAACCTCAGGAACAAAGACGAAAATTAAAAGAGACGGAATTTCTTCAGGAATTTATTTTTTCCGCATTACAAGCGATAGTAATAAGCAGTTTCACGGAAAGTTAACTGTTGAATAAGAAATAGAAGTGTTTCAGATGATCAGTTATAAGCTAAGTCATGTAGGGAAAGACAATAATGATTCTCTTTCACAAATGTGACATGAATAAGCCTATACTATCATTTAGCAATTTATAAACTGCTTCAACATTCCGGCAGGATTATTCCATTATGTATAAACCGGAATCTGAATCTCCACTCCAGCATATTCATACAATGATTGAGCAGGACAAAGTATATATGTAATTCGTTTTTACTGATGCCAAGATTAAAATTGAATGAATATAATAATGCATAGTCATCTCAAATTATTATTTTTATCAATGAAATAATGCGTGATTTCTCCCTGAATTTTTTTGCCTGATGCAGCGATTCAACATAAACAAATGAAAAAGAATAAAAACAATCTGCTTACAAATGAAAAAACAGATTCATTGCTTTCAATTCTGGCAGTCAGATTCGAAAAAAACATGAACAGGCACAAGGGAATGGAATGGCATGTCATCGAGAAAAAACTCGTATCAAATCCTGCAAAACTCTGGTCACTGAATGAAATGGAAATCACAGGCGGAGAGCCGGATGTCTGTGGCTTCGATAAAAAATCAGGTGAACATATTTTGATTGACTGCTCTGAAGAAAGCCCGAAAGGAAGAAGGAGCATCTGTTATGATCCGGAAGCTCACGCATCAAGAAAAGAGCATAGACCAAAACACAGCGCATTGGGCATGGCCGCTGAAATGGGAATTGAAATTCTGGACGAAGCACAATACCGCGCACTCCAAAAGCTAGGCACATTCGATGCAAAGACATCAAGCTGGATTCTGACACCAGCTGACATAAGACAAAAAGGCGGTGCGCTTTTTTGCGATTTCAGATTCGGCCATGTTTTTGTTTATCACAATGGTGCTGAATCGTATTATGCTGCACGTGGATTTCGTGGCATGCTGAGAGTTTGAGTCAGAATTTTTCTAAGTGGATTAGTGAGCAATCAGTAAGTCTGTGCCATCATTACTGCGGCATTCGCGTTGAGATTACCGTATCCAAGACTTGAGTTTCGTGAAGGATAAAATTGCGCGGTGTTTCTCATGCAAGTATATACATCTTCCCTTGTCATAGATGGCTTGACTGACCATACAAGCGCAGCTATGCCTGCTGCTGTAGCTGTGGCACAAGAACTTCCTCCGACATACGATGGTGAATTTCCGGACAAAGCAAGTGATAAGGTATTTCTGCTGCTATTCGTGTTTCTTTCCATCGGAATCGTAAAGACAACTTCACTTCCTTTATGACAAGATCCGCATGTACTGCCATTCTCTTTCACACCCGTCACCGCATAACATTGTGAATAAGCAGCAGGATAAACCACTCCCCACCATGAAGTCCACCCGAATGATGTTCCGGCGGCAGCAAGCAACATTTTACCTTTATTATATGCATAAACACAGCCGTCTCTAAGCACACTACTTGAAAATGGGTTTCCTATAGACATACTGATGATCTGAAGGTCTGTCATATTTCCCATTTGTGTTAGTGCATTTTTCACACCTGTTTTTTCCGAAGACTTATCTAGCACCACATCTTCGCAACCTCGGATAAAATGCAGGCTGGATTTGTATGCGACTCCGGTAATTGCGCCCTGGTTATTGCGTGGACCTGCAGCCAGGCCGGACATGGATGTACCATGAGTACATGAAGTGAAAGCCGAAGAACCAAAAGTGTATCCGCTGCTCACAGTACGACCGACATTGGAGTATCCGTCATTGAACATACCGTTCAGTAGTGCCTGTGATGAACTTATTCCTGCATCGATCACTCCGATTTTTATACCTTCACCCTGAGAAATATGCCATGCCTCTGGAATATTGACATTGTTATAATTCCACGGAACGCGGCTATTGGGTAATATGTTTGTCCAGTCAGATGAATTGAGTGGCTCCGTGCTTGCGCTACAGCCCGATGTTGACATGACTCGAAAACGCGGATCGGAAGGATAATAACCTAGCGGTTCTATATATCGTGTATTCTCAAGATTGTATAAAGATGTAAGCACCTCCGCATCTGTGAATTTAAATGTGAGAATAGGAAGTATTCTGTCATCCTCCACCAGTACTTCATCAAGAGTAATATTCGCATTCTTCTTTCTTAATCCGTCCATGACCAACTCAATGATAGCATCTCTGACGTCTTTCCATTTCTTCTCTTCCATATTGAGAAGATGAAGATTCTTTTCAACATGAATGTAATTCAGTGGACGATATCCAACTGCAAGTACATTGTCGCTATGAACAAGCGCACTCCATAAGTAAGGCAATGGCGCATCCTGCCAACTGAAAGTATTTTCCTCATCCATTTTTTTTGTAATGAGTTTATCAATTTCAGCAGGTGAAAATGGAGTTCCCTGAGGCACAGTAAAAGGATTACTTCTGATCTTTAATACTTCAGATAATTGTTCATTATTGTTGAAATCCGATTCCTCCTTTTTACAGGAAAGAAAAGAAACTGTGAATACCAGGCTGAGGAAGAATAGTTTTTTCATGAGGCATTATTTAAGTGTGTGAATTCAAATGTATACAAATTGTTTAATTATAAAATACTCATATATTGGCATTTATACATCAAATGGAAATTCAATAAACACTCTTGCCCAAATCCAATTATTTTTCGGAATATTAATACAGAACATTAAATGCAATAGAGTATATCTTATAAGGATACATGTTCTTGTACTTCTCTCAGGCATTCTGAATAAATCTACTTCTTAGTATTGATAACAACTTAGTAATGCATTTTATTTGATTAATCAATGATGCTGATATTTATCATTGATTTTCAGTTTTTGGCAGGAATTCTATAATTTTATACCCTTTCATTAAAACTTATGGATTCCGCTTTTGTTGATTCCGATACACATTTAAGAATATAAATCACAAGATTACCTCGCATTAAATAAATAAATAAATATACATTATGAAAGACGCAAGCACTTCAGGAGGCAAATGCCCCTTCACAGGAGCGGCACACAAACATGCCGCAGGGACAAGCGGTACCAAGAACCGCGACTGGTGGCCGAATCAGCTAAAACTGAATATCCTCAGGCAAAATTCCAATTTGTCTGACCCGATGGGTGACAACTTCGACTATGCCAAAGAGTTTACAAGCCTAGATCTTGCGGCTGTGAAAAAAGATCTTCACAAGCTGATGACAGATTCTCAGGATTGGTGGCCAGCAGACTTCGGACACTATGGTCCGTTTTTTATTCGCATGGCCTGGCATGCTGCCGGAACTTACAGAATCGGCGATGGCCGTGGAGGAGCAGGATCGGGACAGTTACGTTTCGCCCCACTCAACAGCTGGCCCGACAATACCAATTTGGACAAAGCGCGCAGACTACTTTGGCCAATCAAGCAGAAATACGGTCGCAAAATTTCATGGGCAGACTTAATGATACTCACAGGAAATGTAGCTCTGGAATCCATGGGTTTTAAAACATTTGGTTTTGCAGGAGGACGAGAAGATGTATGGGAACCTGAAGAAGATGTGTACTGGGGTTCAGAAAATAAATGGCTTGAAGACAAAAGATATACAGGCGACCGCGAACTGGAAAAGCCGCTCGCTGCTGTTCAAATGGGACTCATCTATGTAAACCCTGAAGGCCCTAACGGGAATCCGGATCCGATTGCTGCTGCGAGAGACATTCGAGAAACTTTTGCGAGAATGGCCATGAACGACGAAGAAACTGTGGCACTCATTGCAGGAGGGCATACCTTCGGAAAGGCGCATGGAGCCGGAGATCCGGCTTTGCTTGGCAGAGAACCGGAAGCTGCTACCATAGAAGAGCAGGGTTTCGGATGGACCAGCCGTCACGGTTCAGGTAAAGGAGCAGATACTATTACTGGAGGACCTGAGGTGACCTGGACTCAGACACCGACCAAGTGGAGTAATCATTTCTTTGAGAATCTCTTTGCATACGACTGGGAACTGACTAAAAGTCCGGCCGGAGCTCAACAATTTGTAGCCAAGAATGCGAGCCCATTGATACCGGACGCTCATCATGCTTCAAAAAAACATCTCCCTACTATGCTGGTCACCGATCTGTCACTGAGATTTGATCCTGCTTATGAAAAAATTTCAAGAAGATTTCTTGAAAACCCTGATCAGTTTGCTGATGCATTTGCCCGTGCCTGGTACAAGCTTACTCATCGTGACATGGGACCGCGAGAAAGATATCTCGGACCAGAAGTACCGAAAGAGGATCTGATCTGGCAGGATCCAATTCCTGCGGTGAATCACAAATTGATTGATGATAAGGACATCACTCAGTTGAAGGGAAAAATTCTGTCTTCTGGTTTGAGCATTTCTCAGCTGGTCAATACAGCCTGGGCGTCCGCTTCCACATTCCGCGGATCAGATAAGCGAGGCGGCGCGAACGGAGCCCGTGTACGCTTTGCACCTCAGAAAGACTGGGAAGTGAACAATCCTCCTCAACTGGCCAAGGTTCTCGGCATTCTGGAAAACATCATGAAGGATTTCAATGGCAGTGCAAAAGACGGAAAGAAAGTTTCACTGGCAGATTTGATCGTACTTGCCGGATGTGCAGCGGTAGAAAAAGCTGCGCAGGACGGAGGAGTCAAAATCAATGTACCTTTCAGGCCGGGAAGAATGGATGCCACTCAAGAACAAACAGACGCTGATTCATTCGCAGTCCTGGAACCTGTTGCAGACGGATTCAGAAACTATCTGAAGAAAAAATATACCGTGAGCACAGAAGAATTGCTGATTGACAAAGCGCAACTACTCACACTCACCGCTCCGGAAATGACAGTCCTTCTTGGCGGTATGCGTTCGCTGGGAGCAAACTTCGACAATTCAGGTACCGGCGTGTTTACCGGTAAACCGGGAGTTCTCAGCAATGACTTCTTTGTGAACCTGCTCGATATGGGAGTTCAATGGAGAGCCGACAATGACACGAATGAAACATTTGAAGGCATTGACAGAAAAACCGGGAAAGTCCGCTGGACAGCGACAAGAGCAGATCTTATATTCGGTTCCAACTCAGAACTCAGAGCACTTGCAGAAGTGTATGCATGCGATGATGCGAAGGAAAAGTTTGTCAGAGATTTCGTTGCAGCCTGGGATAAAGTCATGAACCTCGACAGGTTTGATCAGAGATAACAAAATCATTTCTGTTAGTTTATCAGATCATGGCAAAGAATAAAACCACCGAAACAGATAAAAGCGTCACAGAATTCATACATGCTTTCGTTGACAATGATCAAAAGAAAGCAGACAGTTTTCGACTGATTGAACTTATGTCTGAATGGACAGGCTTTGAACCGAAAATGTGGGGGCCGAGTATCATCGGCTTCGGCTCTTATCATTATAAATATGCCAGTGGCCATGAAGGAGATATGCCCATTCTCGGATTTTCGCCTCGCAAAACGGCATTGACTCTATATGTGTATTCACCCACAGAAGAAAACAAACACCTTCTGGACGACCTTGGAAAATTCAAGATGAGTAAAGCATGCATCTATGTGAAGAAACTTTCTGACATAAATATTGATGCACTTGAAAGGATCAGTAAAGATTCAATTGAATACCTGAATAAACATTATGAATGTGCCTGCCACGCTTCTCATCGAAAGACCAAAGCCTAAAGGTAAAGGTGATCCGTTCTGGATCACCTTTTTTATTGGACATAAAAGCACAATTGATGATTAATTGATGTCCGCTCTTCATTATTATATTATACATTGTATGGAATTTATAACTGAATATTTCATGGAAGGACATGTGAATACTGAGATCCTGGCATACAATAAAAGCCAGTCAAAGAGTGACAGGGAAATTTGCAGTATCCTATCAGAAGAAATCAGCATAATTTTACCCGAAGCGGAAAATAAAATCTGGCACAGACATCCTGTATGGTTTCTTGACGGGAATCCTGTTGCCGGTTACAGCAAACTGAAAGATTGTATACGACTTTTGTTTTGGAGTGGACAAAGCTTTGAAGAAGATGGCCTGAAAAAAGAAGGAAGCTTCAAAGCAGCTGAAATCCGCTATACTTCCGCAGAGGAAATCAACAGAAAAGATCTGAAACGCTGGCTGAAAAAGTCAAGAGACATTCAATGGGATTATAAAAATATCGTGAAGCGAAAAGGGAAGCTGTTGAGGTTGAAATAATATTCTACTGTTCAATATCTAAATTACCAGAGAATATTTCCCATAAATAATTTTAATGATCCTCTGTTAAATCCGATGTCGACTTTTCTTACTTGTTATAGATTTGAATGTTATCTGCGATTTCATTGAATTGAGGCGGAGAAGGAAATGAATACACATTGTGAAAATCATTCAAGTTCACGAAATCCTGTTCAAAGACTAACTCTGAGATTCTCTGCTTAATGATTATCTTTGAGCCTTACAATCACATATCATGTTTCCAGATAAAATAAAGACTGCTGCGCTCTTGCTTTTTCTTTTGTTTTTCAATCATGCTTATTCTATAAGATATTATGTTGATGTCAATGCAAGCGGCACTGGCAGCGGAACAAACTGGACAAACGCATTTACGGATTTACAGTCAGCACTGAGCATTGCAGTGTTTGGGGATGAGATATGGGTTGCCACAGGTCAGTACAAACCTACCGGCAGCACTGACAGGACAGTTGCATTTGTCCTGAAAGACGGAGTAAATATATACGGAGGATTTAACGGAACTGAAACTTCTTTATCTCAGAGAGACATTGCACTAAACCCAACCACACTATCCGGGGACATCGGAAACACAGGTGACAATGCAGACAATTCACATAATATCATACGTGGAAATAATATTGCGTCCAACATCACGCTGGATGGTTTCAGAATCATCAACGGCAACAGCGGATCGAGTTATAACGGAGGTGGATTGAAAATCACGAATACATTGAGTGGCAACCTGCTTGTAAAGAACTGTTACTTCTTCAACAACATCGCAACCAGTTACGGAGGTGCAATTTATCTTGCAGCGGCAAATCTCATCTTGGAAGACTGTGAATTTATAAATAACCAGTCAGGTTCGGGAAATGGAGGAGCAATCTGTAATGGAAACAACAACGGAGGTTATTCAAATCTGATTGTGCGTGACACAAAATTTAAAAACAATGTAGCGAGAGTCGGTGCCTGCCTGTATAATACTGTGAGATTTCAAACGCTGACAATAGAACGCTGCCTTATCACAAACAATTCATCCACCATAAGTATTTTAGATATTAATCATTTTGATACAGCTAGAATCATGAGCACTTCCATCATCGGAAACAGGATTAATGATTTCAGCGGAAATGTACTCTACGTAAACGGAAATAACGTGAATGATATTTTTGAAATGACCAATTGCACCTTTGCACATAATTATAATACATACATCAATACTATTCAGGATGAAATAATCAGGCTGGAAGATTCCCATTTGAAAATAAGCAACTGCATCATCTACGGAAACACAAAATATGCAGGTCGACAAATCAACACTTCCGCTACAGTTTCATATTCTATAGTTGAGGGCGGCCATGCTGCTGGTATAAACATTTTAGATATGGATCCGATGTTTATTAATCCAAACCAGGGTGGCAATACAAATTTTGACGCCAGTTCATTTGATTACACAGTCATGTGGAATTCTCCTGCTGTTAATTCAGGGGATAACAGTTTACTGACTCCGGGTCATTTGCTTGATTTGATGCAAGGACAAAGAATACAGGGAACAATTGTAGACATGGGATGCTATGAATCATCATTCCTTCTTACAAACAATACGCTCAAAATGAAAGATGAGTCGGCCGTCATTTATGATTATTTCAAAAAATCAATTCAGATTACAGACATTAGTAAAGTACAAAACAAACCATTCAGAATATTCAATACTCAGGGTAAGATGGTTAAATACGGATTCGTTGTATCCAATGAAATAAAACTTGAGCTTGCATCCGGTATTTATATTATCATCATTGAAGGCCGAAAAAACAATAGTTTTGTGGTCAACTAAATATCGACCTTAATACAACTTTCTCTCCGCATCCTTATAAAATCGAAAAACATCTGAAGATTTAAAGTCAGGCATCTATTGAATTTTATCGATATGTTTACTGACAAATTTTAATATCTTTATATAAAGATGCAGTCCAAAAGGACTATTGGTATTTAATACAATTTAAAAAATGAACACAAAAATACCTGTATGGTTTTGGGTGGTGAGCACTATTCTGTTAATCTGGAATCTGGTCGGGCTACTGGCTTTTTTCATACAGATGAATCTGGATATGGAAGCACTGCAAAATCTTCCCAGCGACCAGAGAGAACTTCAGACTGAACTTCTTTCCAACTACCCAATTTGGGCAAAAGCTGGTTATGCCTTGGCGGTCTTTGGAGGGTTTACAGGAGCCCTTCTTCTTCTTATGAAAAAGAAAATTGCACGCAAGGCTTTCATCATATCCCTGATCGGAATGAGTGTTCAGTTACTTTACACATTCAAATTCATTGGCAGAAGCGTGGACATGTACGGACCAGCAGCCATTGCAATGCCTGTCATGATTTTCCTGCTGGTATTTTATTCTATCTGGCTTGCAGGATTTGGTGAAAAGAAAAGTTGGTTGGCATAATTGATCTCATGATTAGATTCAAACTTATCAAAAAGAGTTTGAGCGAATAATTTGATTGTTCCAATACTTGATTTTTTATTTCTTCATTCAAATTCAAAGAGACAATACTTCCGTTTTCAAATAGCACAGATACAGATTTTTAACACAAATTAAATATTACAAATCATGGAAAGTATTAAAGAGTTCATCACATTGGACAAGCAATTCGACAATAAAAAAGTGATTGTGGATATGCAATTCAAAACTGGCAAATCAGAATTGTGGGATGCATTCACCACAGCAGAAATGATGGAAAAATGGTGGGCCCCACTGCCCTACAAGGCTGTTATAAAGAAAATGAGCTTCAGCAACGGCGGACGTTGTCTTTACTACATGCTATCTCCTCAAGGAGAAAAGCACTGGTGCATTGCTGACTTCAGTGAAATTGTGCCGGGAGTTTCTTATTTCGTAACAGATGCCTTCTGCGATGAAAACGAAAAAATCAACATAGACTTTCCGAGCATGAACTGGAAGAATATATTTTCGGGAGATGAAAAGCAATCCAGAATAAGTAGCGAAATAAGTTTCAAGAGCCAGGAAGACATGAAAAAATTCCTGGAACTTGGTTTCGAAGAGGGATATAAAATCGCACTGACTCAGTTGAAGAGAATTCTGGAATAATGAAAGGAGTTATTACAGAACTATTCAACTCATTTGTTACGTGCCGGACAGACACTGAATTCAGCAGCTATAATCAGTATATTCAATAAGGCCCAAAAACTTTTCACATGTCACTTTCAGTTCAACTGGCAAAACATTTTTACGAAGTACATTTCGGAAAAAACTGGACCTGGTCTAACCTCAAGGATGCTTTAGAAGGAGTCGACTGGAAAGACGCCACTACAAAGTTTCAAGATCTGAACACGATTGCTTCTTTGGTATTTCATATGAATTACTTCGTAAGTGCAGTCTTGAAAGTATTGGAAGGATCTTCACTTGACGCGCACGATAAGTACAGTTTCGATCTTGCTCCGATAAGATCAGAGTCTGACTGGCAATTGCTGCAAGACAAAACGATGAAGGAGGCACAAAAATTCAGCGAACTGGTAAGTGAACTTCCTGAGAGTAAGTTATGGGAAACATTTTCTGAAGAAAAGTATGGCAGCTACTACAGAAATATACAAGGAATTATAGAGCACTGCCATTATCACCTGGGGCAAATTGTGGTTATAAAAAAACTGATTGCACATCAGAAATAACAATCAAAATTAAGTGCAAATTGAAGATTCTGCATTTAAAAAAACTATGGGCGGCAAAACATTAATCAATCTATGGTTTAAAATTTGGGAGTAAGGCAACTTTCAGAATTTACGATTTGCTGATGACTTTCTCCATCAAAGTCCATATAGCCTGATTTAAGGCAAGAAGGTATATGTGGATATTGTAGAGGCGAACAAAGATAATTTTCTCGGCCATAAATTCGAATTAATTCATGAATTGCATTCTGAAGTAAAAAGTTGTGCAAGATATCTGACCAGGAAAGAATAATTCAGTATGGAAATAAGCGAATGGCATTATTTTTTAGGAAATCAGATAAATAAAATTGTTTCATATTATAACATAGGGAGTAATTCCCAAAGAAAGACGTATTTTGTTTCCGAAATAAATCATTCACAAATAAAATTCAAGCGAAATGAAACTTGGCGCATTCTCAATCAGTCTCAGTGTAAAAAATCTCAACGAGTCAAAAGCATTTTATGAAAAACTTGGCTTTAGTGTTTTTGGAGGAGGGATGCAACAGCAATACCTGATCATGAAAAACGGAAACGCGCTTATTGGCCTGTTTCACGGTATGTTTGAAGGAAACATGCTAACCTTTAATCCGGGTTGGGATGAAAACGCTGCGACAGTTGCCAACTTTGATGATGTCAGAGATATTCAGAAAAGCCTGAAGAAGGACGGAGTTTCTCTGATTTCTGAAACAGATGAAAATACCAGGGGCCCGGGCAACATCGTACTTAAAGATCCCGACGGTAATATAATCCTGATAGATCAACACATTTGAAATTAAAGCTTGTTGATTAACTTACTTTAATATTGAAAAAATCCTGTTAATATGTATTAAAATATTTGCAGGTAAATATTACCATTTTATAGTTTTGTCCGGCAATAAATTCTGTGTTCCGGCTGCGAATAAATCTTTACACGCGTGCTGAGAATGCTTGAGCTGCAATCCAAAATAATCTTCTGAAAACTAATAAACACCAACAATCTATATGAACAAATCCATTACAAAACTTATGATTGCACTTATGCTGGTCAGCACAGGCCTGAGTGCTCAAACGAACCTTAACTTTGAAAACTGGACAGGAGTTGATCCGAATGGCTGGGCAACATTGAATGAACTCACAATGTTTGGCGGTCCGCAGACGACATACCGTCTTACCAGCAATCCTGGCCAGGGTTCTTCCTCTGTGCGCCTTGTAACTGCTGATTGCGGAGTTTGCAACAGTTTCTTTTTGTCCGATCCAATCGGAGGCATGGTTTCCCTTGGCCCTGACGGAAGCGGAGTGCCTTTCACCGTAAGACCGATATCTGTGGATTTCAAATATAAGTCAAACCCGCTCAACGGAGATATCGGTGGTGTACTTGTTGAACTCACCAAATGGAATCCCATCACTGAAGAGTCTGATGTGATTGGCGAAGCCTGGTTCATGTCATCTGTCCAAGTTAGTAACTGGACCAATGTTACTCTGCCAATCTCATATTCGAGTACTGCTATTCCTGACACTATTTCAATAACTGCGGTTTCCAGCATTGGTCATAACATGTTCCCGATTCCGGGAATTCCCACACCGGTTGCCGGCAGCGAATTCTTCTTCGATGCTGTGAATATCAATCTGCCTTCTTGTGCCAGCTTGATGCTAAATGTAAGCGGAACCAATGAAAGTTCTCCGCTTGCGTCTGACGGCACCGCAACGGCCAATGTCAGCGGAGGAACAGGACCGTATACATACTCCTGGAGCAACTTCGCCACTACGCAGTCAATCAGCGGCCTTTCGCCAGGTCTTTATTCTGTTACTGTGACAGACGCAAACGGTTGCGTAAAAACAGGAACATATGCTGTTCTCATGGGCAATTGCAATAATCTTTCTGTTACGGTTACCGGTACACATGCTACTTCATTCACTTCAAACAATGGCAGCGCTACGGCTTCGGTAACTGGCGGCACGCCTCCATATAGCTATCAATGGAACAATGGCGCAACTACAGCGAGTGCAACCGGGCTTGACGTGGGTGCATATATTGTGATGGTTACCGACAACACCGGGAATTGCATACAGTGGGGTTACTTTACAGTAGGAATAGCTGGAACTACCAGTGTGAAAAATGCTGCAAGCCTTGATGCTGTGAAAGTTTATCCGAATCCGAATTCAGGAATCTTCACTGTAAGCTGTAAGGAAGATAAAGCCGCTATTGAGATATTCGATGTCAGCGGCGCATTGGTACACTCTCAGGAATTAAACCTGAATGAAAATAGAATCGACATGAGAGGCAGCGCCAATGGAATGTATTTCTATCACGTAAAAAACAAAGAAGGCATCATGACATCAGGCAGAATCGTCCTGGATTAATGACTATTTTCTTTAAAATAGTTATACGGAAAGGGGAGTAAAAATACTCCCCTTTTTGTTTATAATTCAGGCTAATTGAAATGGCCATAGATCATATCAATCTATTGCAAATTTGACTTTCACTGGCTAATTTTAGGAATGCCTGCAGGATGTGAATTCAAACCGGGTGTAAAATATTTCTGTCTTTTTCTGTTTTTTCTGATGGCTATAAATGAGCATATATATTCTCAGGAAAGATCAGAGTACTTCTCTCATCAGGGAAAGAAGATTTATTATGAAGTACATGGTAAAGGTGAGCCACTACTGCTGCTCCATGGTTACACACAAAGTTTAAAATCCTGGTTGCCTTTTTTAAAAGAATTTTCAGAAAACTTCCAGGTATTTCTGATCGATCTGCCCGGGCATGGAATGTCAGACAGTTTTACAGAAGAACTTTCAATTCCTTCCATAGCAAATGCACTCCATGCATGTCTGGAAAACCAAAAACTGAAAAATGTGAAGGCGATTGGATTCAGTTTTGGAGGAGATATACTATTTCAATTGGCGGTTCGATATCCTCAGGATCTTGCATCGATGATTATAATCGGCGCCTGCGGCTCCTGGAATGCGAATGATTTTCCGAAGTGGATGGATTTGCTGTCATATAAAAACATAGATAATCTTCCATGGATGCGCGAACAGCACAGAGATGAAATGCAGATAAAAGCAATCTTTGATCAATTGAAGAATTATAAAATATACGTAAGCGAAGAGGAATTAAAAAAAATTGAAATTCCAGTTATGCTTGTGTACGGTGATCAGGAAGACAGCGTCACATGGGAGTGCATAATGAAAGCAAAAGAGAACATGTCTGACACCAGGCTTTGGGTTCTACCAGACAGTCCGCACAGGGCGCACACGGGAAAGAATCAGGAGCAGTTTCTAAAAGAATCAATTACATTCTTAATAAATGTAAAATAAGTGGAGGCAATATTATCCGGAAAAAAGTTATTTAATGGTAAGTAGAATAAATTTGAAAATAAATGATACTTTCATACTACGGGTAAGCTGAAAACCGAATAGAGTAAGCATAACATAAAATATTATCATACCATGCCTAAATATGTAATTGAAAGAGAAATTCCAGGTGCAGGAAAACTTACCGCGGAACAATTAAAATCAATTTCTCAAACTTCCTGCGGAGTACTTAACAAAATGGGTCCTCAAATACAATGGGTACACAGTTATGTAGTAAATGATAAAATATATTGTGTATACAATGCTCCAAACGAAGAGATGGTCCGTGAGCATGCGAGTCAGGGCGGCTTCCCTGCCAATCTTGTAAGTAAGGTATCCGCAATTATCGACCCTACGACGGCCGAGTAGAAAGGGTATTGAATAATACTTCGCAAGAATTTGCATCAATGTAACAATGTAATTTAAGCGGTGATATCATTGGCGCAGAATAAGAATTGCTTACTTATTGATAAGTCTGGTATTTTAATTAAATCATGTTGCCGTTCTGACTGGTTTCAGGCATAACTCATTTCCAATCCAGATACGAAAATCTTGATCGGATAATTTTTTCTTTTTCTCTTTTTAAATAATCCAGAAAAGCGAGTGCAGCAGGACCAAAATTTTTATTTTTCAGCCAGACAAGGTTCCACATTGTTTTAATCGGAAGACCTTTTACGGGTATAATCTGAAGTTCACTCTGCATGAGTTCTGCTTTGATTCCGATCAGTGGCATAATGGAATAACCTAGTCCTGCTATCACAGCTTGTTTCACAGCTTCATTACCTTTTAACTCCAATTTCTTTTTCACTGCGATCTTGTTTTCCCTGATGTACTTCTCCATTGTTAGTCTTGTACCTGAACCGTTCTCACGGTAAATCAGAGGCAATTCCTCAAAGACTGATTTAGAATACTGCTTTTGACGAAATGGCTTGCGAGTGTTTCCGACAAGAAACAGTTTGTTTTCCATGAGATCTATTTTTTCCAGTCTGAGATTGCCCGGAAGGACGGAGACTAAGGAGAAATCTACCTCGTTCTTTTCAAGGCTTTCCAGAACCATGGAACGGTTTGTGACATCCATAGCCAGTTCGACACCTTCATGTTTTTGAAGGAAAGAGGAGAGAAAAAAAGGCATGACGTATTTACCTGTAGACACCACCGATATTTTCAACCTTCCGGCAATCTGACCCTTTTGCTCTGTAGTTCTAAGGTTGATTTTCTGAGCTTCATTCAATATTCTTTCAGCTGCGGTGGCAATTTCTTTCCCGAACCCGGTAATAAACAACTTCCTGCCAACTACTTCGGTGAGAGGCATGTTGAATTGGTTCTGGAAATTTTTAAGCTGAATGCTTACAGCAGGCTGTGTAAGATGCAGCTCTTCAGCAGCTTTTGTAATACTGCCCGTTTGAGTAACTTTTAAAAAAACCTGCAGTTGATTCAGAGTGTAATTCATAAATATTTTTTATGATAATTATAGCAAAGTTAAATAATAATATATATTAAACCGGACTTATATTTGCTTTCGTATTTAAAAAAATTAAATCATGACACGTATTACAGTTGCAAAAGGAGACGGGATTGGGCCCGAAATAATGGATGCCACACTTGCCGTGATAAAGGCGGCAGGTGCCAAAATTGAAATTGATGAGATCGAAGTGGGTGAAAAGGTATACCTGGCCGGAAATACCGCCGGAATTGCCAAGGAATCATGGGATGTGATCCGCCGCAATAAAGTATTTCTTAAAGCTCCTATCACAACTCCGCAGGGTGGTGGATACAAGAGTCTGAATGTAACTACAAGAAAATTTCTCGGACTCTATGCTAACATTCGTCCCTGTATCAGTCTGTATCCTTTTGTACAAACAAAACATCCGGTGATGGACGTGGTGATTGTCCGCGAGAACGAAGAAGATCTTTATGCAGGGATTGAACACCAGCAGACTGATGAAGTGGTGCAATGCCTCAAACTGATCAGCAGACCCGGTTGCGAGAAAATCGTACGTTACGCTTTTGAATACGCAAAGCAGTACGGAAGAAAAAAAGTGACTTGCTTCACCAAGGACAACATCATGAAACAAACCGACGGACTCTTCCACCAGGTCTTTGATGAAATCGCTAAAGAATATCCTGAAATTGAAAACGAACACTGGATTATTGACATCGGCGCCGCCAAACTGGCTGATACGCCCGAAGCATTTGATGTGGTTGTGATGCCAAATCTTTACGGAGATGTTTTATCCGACGTAGCAGCCCAGATCGCAGGATCAGTAGGGCTCGCAGGATCTGCCAACATCGGTGAAACTTGTGCAATGTTTGAAGCAATTCACGGTTCAGCTCCAAGGCGTGCGGGACAAAACATGGCGAATCCATCAGGTTTATTGCAGGGTGCCATCATGATGCTAAATCACATCAACCAGACTGAAGTCGCTGAAAAAGTTCAGAATGCCTGGCTCAAGACGATTGAAGACGGAATTCACACATATGACATATACAAAGAAGGTGTAAGCAAGCAAAAAGTAGGAACCAAGGAATTCGCGGAAGCAGTAATTTCCAATCTCGGAAAGAATCCTGCCAAGCTAAAGTCTGTTAAATATGAAAAAGGACAGGCAATCGATCTGAAAAAATACTCACGCAAGACACCTGCGAAGAAGGAACTTGTGGGTGTTGATTTATTTGTCCACTGGAACGGATTCAGCGCAGATGAGCTCGCGAAAATCCTGAGCAAAGTGTCAATTGAGAAAGTCAAACTCAGCATGATCACCAACAGAGGCATCAAAGTTTGGCCTGAAGGATTTGAAGAAACATTTTGCACAGACCACTGGCGCTGTCGTTTCAAGCCCGAGGGCGACAGACTTCTCACTCATGATGAAATCATCAGCCTTCTGAAAAGCGCTTCCAATTCCGGAGTCGATGTGATCAAGACTGAAAACCTCTATCATTTCGATGGTAAGCCGGCATTTTCACTCGGACAAGGGCAGTAATATAAAAAACCATTACGCGGAAATGGCTTAAGGGAAAACCCTTAAGTCATTTTATTTTATTGATGGGAGTTCTAAATCTCTCTGAATAAACAATGTAAAACTCGAATTTCATCTTCTCGTTTTGATAAAATATTTTTAATAATATTAAGCTCAAATAGAGTTACTTTTCAATGGACTTCCAGATACTCATTTCCAATCTTACAAACCCTACTCTTCTTTTCTTTGTGCTCGGTATTGTTGCCACACTGCTGAAGAGCGACCTTGAAATACCTTCGACCACTTCCAAGTTCATCACGCTTTACCTCTTTTTCTCAATTGGATTTCGCGGCGGCCAGGAGCTGGCTCACAGTGGAATAAATATGGAAATTTTATACTCACTGATATTCGCGATGGTTATATCAGCATTGATTCCACTTTATACTTATTATATACTAAGAAGAAAGCTAAGCGTAAGTGATTCCGGTGCGATCGCAGCAGCATATGGATCGGTGAGTGCTGTCACCTTTGTCGCAGCAGTTTCTTTCCTTGAAGCGCAGCAGATAAATTTCGGAGGACACATGGTGGCTGTTATGGCTCTCATGGAATCTCCCGCGATCATCATCGGAGTTATTCTCATTATGCAATACGAACGAAGCAGCAGTCAGGCTAAACTGGGAGAAGTATTGAAGCATTCCATAACCAACAGCAGCGTATTAATGATATTGGGCAGTCTGGTGATCGGATTGATCGCAGACACCAAGCAGGCTGCCGGCATTACACCTTTCACCACAGACATATTCAAAGGTTTCCTGGCCATTTTCCTTCTTGAGATGGGGATGATCACAGCAAGACGATTCGCAGCCTTTCGCAAGCAAGGGTGGTTCGCTTTTCTTTTCGCAATAGTGATACCAATGATCAATGGGTGTCTTGTTGGCTGGCTGACAGGATATTTTATTACTTCCCCGGGAAACAGATTTATTTTCGCGGTGCTGGCTGCCAGCGCATCATACATCGCTGTACCGGCCGCAATGCGTCTTGCTGCGCCAAAAGCTGACCCGGGACTTTATATTCCCATGGCTATCGGTGTGACATTTCCATTTAATATCACCATCGGCATGCCTCTGTACCTTCTCATTGTGGAGATGACATGAATGAGAAAATAAAGCTTCGATTTTCATCGAACAGTCGTCACCATTCTGAAATATTGAAATTCTGTACTTCAACAAAATCGCTTTGATTAGATGGATGATTATATTCAAAGGCAATTCTTCAGGCGTTTTCAGATCTCCTCATACAATTATCTATAACTTGTGTTTATTATCATATTAATTAAACCTTTATGCTTTTTATCGCTCAAAACTAATCCATCGCAAAAATACAACTCATCATGAACAAAACACTTACTCTTCTTATATGCTGTCTATTGAGCATTAATACCTTTCCTCAAATTGGACCTGAAATCACATCATGGATAATTAACAACAGTGGAGCAACTGGATATAATAACATACCATCCAATGTTCAGCTTGTTCAATATTCAACCAACAATGTATATGTAAGTGCGACTTGCATTCCATCTTACAATATAGGACCATGGCCGGGAAATCCGAACACACCTGTCAATCAGAATTTCGTTTATAAGATCACCCGAAATCCGGTTCAAAATACAGGTACACCGGTAAACATCGGTCTTGGACACATCGGTGTTTGGATAAACGGTGTTAGCATATTCAATGCTTCCGACGGACAATCCTACAACAATCAGGGAGTATGGAACAGGAATGCCTATTATTGGGAAGGTCCCAGCTTTGATAACTGTCTTGGTCATCCCGCACCGAACGGAGAATACCATCATCATGTAAGTCCTGCCTGTCTTTACGATGAATACGACAGTCTGAATCATTCACCAATCATAGGCTATGCATTTGACGGCTTTCCTGTATATGGCGCTTACGCTTTTGAAAACACGAATGGTACAGGACAGATAAAGAGAATTAAGAGCAGTTACGTACTTTCAACTTCAACATCAAGAACCAACGGCCCTCCGGTAAACAGCACCTACCCGGCTGGTTGTTTCATGGAAGACTACGTATACACACCTGGCTCGGGCGATCTGGATAATAGAAACGGAAGATTCTGTATTACACCGGAGTATCCACTGGGAACATATGCTTACTTCGCAACTTTGGATGCGCCAATGACACCTTCGTTTCCATATACATTTTATGGAAGTTATTATGGAACGGTGCAAGCAGGCAATACCGGACCTAACGGAGGCCATAATACTATTTCAGAACCTGTCACGATTCACAATCCAACCGGCATCACTGAACATTCCGGGTTTGCTGAAGTAAAGCTTTATCCTAATCCCGCTCAGGATATGATTCGCCTTTTCATCGAACCAGGACATCAGAATAATATTCGCCTTGAAGTGTGGGACATGTTGGGCAAATTATTCATCAGTCAGCATAATGTTCAACCCGGAGTTCAGTATGATATTTCACTTGAAAAATTCAATGCGGGAATTTACGTTCTCAAACTGCAAAGTGAAAACTCAAATTCTCAATTTACTTTCTCCGTGATAAACTGAAAGCGTACGCATCAATCTGGAAGATTCTTTTTGGGAATGTTACGTTCAAGAGTTGAACATTAAAGGCTTTGCTTGAAATTTTCCGATAAATGAATTGAAAACTCAAGTATGATCTGACACAAACTCTGCTATCCATAGCACAGGAAACCATCATGTAAATATTTCGATACCTGAAATTTCATCCCTCGATAAGAGATGTGAAAAGAAACATTATAAAGCAATAGAGGGTATCTGCTTTTAAAATGATCAAATTAGCTTAGATGAATGAACTTTTTACGCACTGATTACAATGCTTCTTTAAAAATCTGATTTATGTAATAATGCACAGTACATTCAAATAAGAGGCTTCGGATGATTCCCGCCAGCAATAGGATTAGTTACAAAGATTATTCAAAGGCTTTTTATCAATAGAGAAGTGTCTTGAAATTCCTCGGTGATATATCATCATAATCAGTGCAGGTATTAAGTGCAAGCTTAGAAAAAGTATAATAGAAAAGGCAATTGAAAATAAATTCTTCAGTACTTAATTATTTGATATACATGTATTTATAACATTATAACTTATTTTTGTTTAACTTTTTTTAGTATTATTTAAACATTTTAAGACTGACAAATGTTGTATACGCATCCAAATCAATTAAACTCTTTAATCTGTAATACCATGAAAAAATCCAAACTACTTACATTGTTAATGCTCGGGGTAGCAATTTTTACAATAAACACGCTTAAGGCTCAGACAGCTGATTTGCAAGTAATACACAATGCTGCAGATCCTGCTGCATCAAGCGTTGACATATATGTTAACGGAACGCTGACACTTGATGATTTCGCGTTTAGATCTGCAACAAGCTTTCTGACGCTGCCATCGGGAGTGCCCATTGACATTGGTGTTGCACCATCAAGCAGCACCTCCGTCAGCGACACCATCAAGAATTTTAATGTCACTCTGATGGATGGAAACAGGTATGTTGCTGTAGCTAACGGGGTATTAAATCCTGCATCATTTGCAGCAAACCCTGACGGAAGAATGACTGACTTCAACCTATTCATTCAGGATAACATCAGAGCTGCCAGCGTAATGCCTGGAGAAGTTGATTTTATTGTTCTCCATGGCGCAACGGATGCACCTACTGTGGATGTATTGGCAAGAAATGTGGCTCCACTGGTGGATAATGCCGTCTATGGCGATATAACACCTTACATTTCTGTACCTGCTGCTTCATATCTGCTGGATATCACTCCTGGAAACAACAATAACCAGATTCTACTGAGTTATACTGCTGACCTTTCTGCTCTGGCAGGAGGAACAGCTGTGGTAATGGCATCAGGATTTCTTGATCCATCAATGAATCAAAATGGTCCTGCATTTGGATTGTGGGCGTTCTTGAGTGATGGAACGCCAATACAACTGCCTCAAACAAGTCAGGCAAGACTCCAAATTATTCACAACGCAGCGGATCCTGCAGCATCGGCAGTAGACGTATATGTAAACGGAACGCTTGAACTGGATGATTTCGCATTCCGAACTGCAACACCATACATTGACATGCCGGCTGATGTGATGCTCAACATAGGAGTAGCTCCGTCAAGCAGTACATCAGTGAATGATACATTACGGAATTTTGAAGTAATGCTGCAAAACGGTGAAACTTATGCAGCGATTGCAAACGGAGTAATCAATCCTGCATCTTTCGCTCCGAACCCTGATGCAATTCCTACAGACTTTACACTCTTCCTGCAGTCGGGTATGAGAGAGGTTGCAATGAATGCAGGTGAAGTTGACTTGAGAGTTGTCCATGGTTCAAGCGATGCACCGACTGTGGACGTACTGGCAAATTCAGCGATCATTGTCGATGATGCTGCATATAGCGCAATTACCGGATATCTGAGTGTTCCCCCTTCAGTTTATCTTCTAGACATTACTCCGGGCAATAATAACTCGATTATTGTGGCAAGCTTTACTGCAGACATAAGCACACTTGCAGGACAGAGTGTAAACATTCTTGCGTCAGGATTCCTTGATCCATCAATGAACCAGAACGGTCCGGCATTTACTTTGATTGCTGTCCTCGCTGATGGTACTGTAATAAACCTAAGCAATGTTACAGGTATAGAGGAAGGCATCAAAGAAACTGGCTATGTTATCTTTCCGAATCCTTCACGCGACTTCATCACTATCAGTAACGAGCGTGGATTTGAGCGCGGTGAGGAATTGATAATTTACAATTCTGCAGGACAGGAAAAATCAATTGTGAATACTTCAGCAGTTCAGGATAAAGTACTGGTTGATCTGAGCACGTTCGAACCAGGAATCTATCTTGTAAGAAGTTCCACTGAAGGAATTACACAGAGATTCATCAAACAGTAATTATGTTTAATTTCAGCAAAAGCCATCATCAGGGTGGCTTTTGCTGTTTATAAGGGTATGTAAATCAACAATGGAAAACTTTTCGTCATATAGCAATCAATGAAAAACGCACACATAGTATTTCCTCATCAGCTTTTCAGCAATACAGGTAACATTAACCGGAAATCAGAAGTGTTCATTGTTGAAGAATATCTTTTCTTCCGGCAGTATAAGTTCCATCAACAAAAAATCGCCTTTAACCGAGCCACAATGAAAGCTTATGCAGATTATCTTTCTGAGAAAGGATTTAAATGCACATATATTGAATCAGTGAAAGAGATCAGCGACCTCAGAAAACTGATCCCATGGCTTTCAAAGAATAAATTCAATTCTATCAGCTTCCACTCTGTTTCCGATTTCTGGCTTGAGGAACGTCTTGTAAAGGGCGCATCAAAATATAAAATGAACCTATCGCAGTTCGAATCATCGCTTTTCTTGAATAGCAGGGAGCAGAATAAAAAACTTCTGGGTGCAAAGAAAAAGTACAATCAGACCTCGTATTACATCAATCAAAGAAAACACTATCAAATTCTGCTCGATAAAGCAGGCAAAGCTCTTAAGGGAAAATGGACATTCGACACAGATAACAGAAAAAAGTATCCCGATAACCAAAAGGCACCCTTATTGCCGGCAATTAAAAAAAGCGCATATCATATCGAGGCCGACGAGTATGTGAAGAAACATTACAGAGAAAATTACGGGAAAAGATCACAAAGTCTTGTTTTGCCAGTAACCGGAGAAAGTGCTAAAATCTGGTACCTTGATTTCCTGAAAAACAGGTTTCAGGATTTCGGAGCATATGAAGATGCCATTGTAAAAGACGCATACGTTTTGAATCACTCATTCATCTCTCCGCTTCTGAATTGCGGATTACTTGATCCCGCATATGTAATTGATGAGGCAATTGAATTTGCTCAAAAAAATAAAATCCCGTATAACAGTCTGGAAGGATTTGTAAGGCAGATCCTGGGATGGCGGGAATTTGCTAATGCCGTTTATCTAAAGGATGGAAGCAAACAGAGAACAAGAAACTTCTGGAAATTTAAAAGAAAGATTCCGGGCAGCTTTTACACAGGAAGTACCGGAATAGGGCCACTCGACGATTGCATCCACAAAGCATTGGACCATGCATATAATCATCACATAGAACGACTCATGATTCTCAGCAATTTTATGCTGCTATGTGAATTCGATCCAGATTTGATCTATCAATGGTTTATGGAAATGTATATCGACTCTTACGACTGGGTAATGGTTCCAAATGTATATGGAATGGGACAATTCGCCGATGGAGGTCTCATGTGTGGCAAGCCCTATATCAGCGGCAGCAATTACATTCTCAAGATGAGCAACTATGAAAGAAATGAAGCGTGGGCAGAAACTTGGGATGCGCTGTTCTGGAGATTCATCAACGTTAACCGAAAGAAAATTAAAAACATTCCCAGGATGAGCATGCTCATCAACACATTTGACAGAATGAAAAAGGAAAAACAAGAAATGCACATGAAAACTGCGAACAAATTTCTAAGAAGTCTTGCTTAATCCATGAAAATAATATTTTCATAAACAATCAAATAAATTGAACTAATAACATTTTTATCATGAAGAAAAATATTGCAATAATTGGAGCAGGAAATGGAATAGGATTAGAAACAGTGAAACTGATTTGCGAAGAACATAAAGTGTACAGCATTTCACGGGAGCTTTCACCGGAACTGAATCAGCTTGGTACAGAATTTATTCAAATGGATGCTGTGAAAGACTCCACTGAAATACTGGATCAACTTCCTGAAACGATACATGGATTAGTGTATTGTCCAGGATCGATTACAATCAAACCATTTCAAAGTCTGAGTAAAGACGATTATTTCAGCGATTTTGAACAAAATGTTTATGGTGCAGTGAGAATCATTCGTACATTAATAGGGAAAATGCAGACCGCAGAAGCTTCATCCATTGTATTATTTAGCAGTGTAGCTGCTAGAACAGGAATGTCCCTTCATGCATCAATCGCCGCAGCAAAAGCGGCACTTGAAGGATTGGGAAGAAGTCTTGCTGCTGAATTCGCTTTCAAAAACATCAGGGTAAATGTGATTGCACCTTCCATAACTGACACCTCCCTTGGAAGTATCATACTGAACACAGAAGCCAGACGGAAATCGGCCGCTGAGAGACACCCTTTAAAACGCACAGGCGAGGCAAGGGAGATTGCAAGCCTTGTAAGATTTTTACTCTCAGACGACAGTGCATGGATAACGGGGCAGGTTATTGGAGTTGACGGAGGATTGAGCAGCATAAAGAATTGACTCATGACAAGAAAATTAAAGATACTTCTGACAGGCGCCAATGGTTACATAGGAAAACGACTATTGCCTGTATTGATTGATCAAGGGCATCAGGTTGTTTGCTGCCTCAGAGATACAAATCGATTCAGCTCTCATTATCGTGAACATCCAAATGTATCATTAATTCAAGTTGATTTCCTTAAAAGCTGCAAGGATATTAAGTTCCCCGAGGACACTGACGTCGCCTATTACCTCATTCACTCAATGAGTGATAAAAACAGTGAGTTCGAAAAAATGGAAGCGAAATCAGCAGAAAGCTTTCTCACTCTGCTCAATAAAACAAAAGCAAGACAACTTATTTATCTTGGCGGCATTGCAAATCAGGAAAAGCTGTCCCGCCACTTATCCTCACGTAAAAATGTCGAACAAATACTGCGTGGCGGAACAGTACCACTCACTAGTCTGAATGCAGGAATAATTGTAGGTTCAGGGAGCTCTTCATTTGAAATAATCCGTGATCTGGTAGAAAAACTTCCTGTCATGATTGCGCCGAAATGGTTAAATACAAAAACTCAGCCGATCGCAATTCGTAATGTAATTGAATTTCTTTCCGGCATACTATTAAAGGCTGATACTTTTGGAAAGTCATACGACATAGGAGGGCCAGATGTATTATCTTATAAAGAAATGCTTTTACAATTCGCTGAAGTGCGAAAACTTAAAAGGAAAATTTTTACAGTACCGGCACTGACACCCCGGCTCTCATCCTATTGGTTGTATTTTATCACCAACACATCATACAATCTGGCAGTAAACCTTGTGAACAGCATGAAAGTAGAGGTGGTAGCCCGGCAGAATAATTTACATATCGATCTGGGCATCCGGCTTCTTACGTACAAAGAAGCGGTTAATATGGCTTTTCAGAAAATTGAACAGCGCAATGTAGTTTCAAGCTGGAAAGATTCTATAATTTCCAGCGCAGGAAATTCCAATTTACTTATGAATATTAAAGTTCCGGAAAATGGTTGCTTTATCAATCGAGTGGAAATTCCACTCCTGCAAGATTCTGAGCGGGTCCTTGAAAACATCTGGTCGATCGGTGGACAAAGGGGATGGTATTACGGCAATGTTCTTTGGAAAATACGAGGGTTTATTGACAAACTGGCCGGTGGAGTTGGCCTTAGAAGAGGTCGCACCAATGAAAATAGCATCAATGAAGGAGACACTCTCGATTTCTGGAGAGTGTTGGTAGCAAATAAAATCGGAAGACGCTTGCTGTTATTTGCAGAAATGAAATTACCCGGTGAAGCATGGCTGGATTTTCAGCTGTTAAAAAAGAATAATATGGAATACCTTATTCAAACTGCGACATTCAGACCAAAAGGACTGGCAGGCAGAATTTACTGGTATCTGATGCTTCCCTTTCATACTTTTATTTTTAAAGGAATGGCATCCAATATAGTCCGCTATTCGAAGTAAGGCAGTGCACCCAATGGATTATTGTGTTTGCTTTAAGATAGTCTTTTTACTAATTTGAACATGAAATTATTTATATCCAGACAGTGCATCATTTCTGCAACAAACACATCTTTTCAATTTTAATTCTGAGTTTCCTTTTGCATTCATCCTGTTATCAGGAAAAGAATAAAAAGTAGATAAATTTTACAAGTCCTGATATCCATTCTGAGGCGGTCATTACAAAAGATACCGTTGATTCTGATACATCAAGCAACACGCAGTTAAATCTGGTTCAAAATAAAACAGATAATAAACCATCAAATATAAAACACTCCAATCCTTCAACCAGATTTATTCAATTTCCCGGAGACAAGCATTTCAATGGTGAGGCACTGATATATCTAGTCGGGATGAGGAAAGAAATTCTGGAAGAACACCCGGATACTCTTAATAAAATCGCTGAATCGTTTTATTAAGATTGTAAAAATTACTTTCCAAAATCCATATTGGATAAATTTGAAGAAGGTGTTTCAACTGAGCACATTCATAATATACCTCTGAAAATTCTTTTTGAGATTTTCGTGGATGAATATTCAGCTCATCCGTACAAAACTCAAATGGTTGCGGTTAAAAGGATAGCAAACGAGGATATTATCAGTGATTATATTGAAATTAAACCAATGAAAGACCCTTCAATTAAATAAACTCAATAAGTTCAATTTTTTAGTATGGATGATTTTTATAAATTTATACCCCTTCTATTTATAGTTCGGGCAAATAATAATGAATAAAGATCTTGAAATCAATGCAACCATCCAGATCGGGAAATCTCCTGAAGAAGTGTTTCAGGCTATTGTTGATCCGAACAAGATGTCAAACTACTTTATTTCAGAAAGCACCGGCAAGATGGAATCAGGCAAAACCGTAATCTGGAAATTTCCTGAATTTGATGTTACATTTCCTGTAAAGGTGCTGCAAACAAAAGCAGGCGAATTTATTTCATTCAATTGGGACAATGAAAACAAGGAAACATTGGTTGAGATAAAACTTGAAGCAGCTAAAAACTCATCCACAGTAGTTCGCATATCTGAGAGAAGCATGGCAAATGATGAAGCAGGAATTCGCTGGCTGAAAAGCAATACCGAAGGCTGGGCAAATTTTCTCGCCTGTTTGAAAGCCTATCTTGAATTTGGAATTAACCTGCGCAAAGGCGGATTTGATTTCATGGATAAACCTGATTTAAGTTAAAACATCATGAGCAACAGAATTGTACATTTTGAAATCCCCTGCGATAATCCTCAAAAAACTATGGATTTTTTCAGGAAGGCGTTTGGCTGGAACTTTCAGCAGTTTGGAAATGATGAATATTGGCTCGCAATGACAGGCGATGAGAAACTTCCAGGAATAAACGGCGGCATCATGAAAAAGCGTGATCCGCAACAGCCGATTGTCAATTCCATTGACGTGAAGGATCTGGATGCTGCAATTAAAAATATTGAAGAAGCCGGTGGGACTATTATTGTTCCGAAAATGCCAATACCTACTGTCGGATGGCTCGCATACTTCAAAGACCCCGACGGAAATATACACGGAGTTTATCAAAATGACCCTTCTGCCAAATAAAACGTCTCAAAATCAATAAAACTCAAATTCATGACAAACGGTGAGAAAAATATAATCACGGTAGAAACGAGTGTGAACGCGCCTATCGATAAAGTTTGGGAATGTTGGACTAAGCCAACACACATCACCAGATGGTACAATGCCTCTGACGACTGGCATGCGCCATTTGCAGAAAACGATCTGGTGGTGAACGGAAAGTTCAAAACCACAATGGCTGCAAAGGATAAGTCAGCGCAATTTGATTTTGAGGGAATTTACACAAACGTGCAAAAGCATTCACTGATAGAATTTAAAATCAGTGACGGCCGAATGGTGAAGATCGAATTCATCAATAAAGGCAGGCACACAGAAATTATAGAGTCTTTCGAAGCAGAAAACCATCACACTCCTGACCAGCAAAAAAGTGGCTGGCAGGCGATTCTGAATAATTTTAAAAAGTATACTGAAAGCTGATATCCAATATCCCGATTGAAGCTGCAGTTAAAACTGACCGGATCATTCTCAGTCCAATTCTTCACGATCCTGCTCCACATTCTCGTCGATTCCTGTATCAGACTCAGGATGTTCGTGCGATCTTTTTACCAGCATGAATTTAAGTCGTCTTTTGTAGTCATCCTGAAGCCATTTCACATAACTTTCGGATGTTTTGCTCAGGCAACGGCAATACACTCTTACTCTGTACTCAACTTCCTCTTTCAGCAAATCTGCAAGCTCAAGGGCTTCCTCAGTGGAGCTGCTGTTCTCAAGGCATATTGAGGTATGCTGAGCCAGTGAATTGTCTATTACAGATTTCGGCCTTTCACCGGTGCTCAGGGCTTTCTGATGTTCGGCTTTTATGTCAAAGTCAATGTTTTCAGAATTGGAAAATCGTGCACGCAATTCATCCGGCATACTGTATTTGTAGTTCCTTTCAATCTCTTCGTCGCTGCGAATGCTGGAAAGATAAAGTTCCGGATTTTTAAAAATCTCTTCCCAGTCAATGGGTGAATCCCATAATCCGAAACGGTTCATGTTATTACCAAGGTCAATGATCATGAACTCCTTTTTATCAGGAAGCACCCGTGAACCACGGCCGATCATCTGAAAATAAAGTGTAAGCGATTTGGTTGCACGATTGAGTATGATGCACTCCACTCCCGGTTCATCAAATCCGGTGGTGAGCAAACTCACCGAGGTGAGAATTGCATCCGGCTTTTCATGAAACCAGTCGAGAATTTCTTTTCGCTCTTTCGTGCTGTGAGTGTGATCAAGGTGTCTGATTTCATAACCAGCATCCTGAAAGGTGGCATATACATACTGGGATGTAGCGATACCATTATTGAATATCAGTGTTTTTTTTCCCTGACATTTTTCCCGGTAGGCACTTAGGAGTTTATCCTGCATGGCGTGATTGTTATACAGGCGCTCCGATGAACTTACTGTATAATCACCGTTTCTTCCTACTTTGAGAGAGGTAAGACCAACATGATAATGATATGTCGTAGCTCTGGCGAGATAACCGGAATTGACGAGAGAAGAAATAGATTCTCCAACAATCAGATCATCGTAGTTATCCTTCATTCGGATATTGATGTTGGAACTTAATGGAGTTGCAGTTACACCCAGAACAACACCCTTATCATAAAACTTGAAAAGTTTACCGAAAGAATTGTAATGAGCTTCATCCACAATCATGAGACCGATGCTGTCAAGATTCAGAATTTTATCGCGCAAACGGTTGTTTAGTGTTTCTACCATTGCTACAAAACACATATAGTCGTTTGGAACCGGTATTTCCCTCACGGCGGAATTAATCACCTTATTACTTACGCCGAATTCATCAAGCATTTCTGATGTTTGCCGGCACAATTCGATTCTGTGAGTAAGTATCATTACCTTTTTGCCGGTCAGTTCTATGTATCTCCTGGCGATCTCTGAAAAAATTACTGTTTTACCTCCGCCCGTGGGCAGCTGATAAAGCAGATTGTATCTGGCAGGATGATCTTCAAGCCGACGAAATATTTCATTGATGGCTCCCTGTTGGTAGTCATAAAGCTGCTTTCCCCTCTTGTATTCGGGACTGTGTATGTAATCTGTTAGGCTCAACGTATTTTTCAGGAATTGCAAAGATACGCATGAAAAGCTCTGTTTGTTAATGGGCAGAGTCAAATTAGAGTCTGTGGCTTGGTGTATATCCCGGTATTGCAGATCTCCCAGAGGATCAACATTAAGCGGGATTATTCCGGTTTTAACGGAATGCTCAGTTTTAGAAGCGTTCCGCTGCCAGGCTTGGAATTGATTTTAAAAGTGCCATTCATCATTTTGGCGCGTTCACGCATTCCAATGACTCCAAAATTCTTTCCGCTTGAAATTTCTTTTTCGGAAAAACCTTTTCCATCATCTCAAATAAGCAATTCCATGTGATCGTTCACTTTTTGTATTTCGGCCAAAACGGTTTCTGCATTCGCGTGACGGGCAATGTTGGTCAGGGACTCCTGAAACACACGAAAAACCCCGATAGCAATGCGACGGTCAAGATCAGGCTCAGTCATGTCGATTTTAAGCTTGCATTCAAGATTTGTGCGCTTTGCAAACTTTTCCATTTGATACTCCAGTGCCGCAAACAGCCCTAAATCGTCGAGAAGATTCGGCCTTAATTCGGAATGAATTCTGCGTGTTGTAAGAATGGCTTCATCAATCAAGCGGATTGTTTCAGCTGCATTAAATTGTTCCGCTTTTCCTTGGCTTTTCAGGTTTTCCAGTCGCGACATATCCATCTTAATCGCCGTGAGCTGTTGCCCCAACTCATCGTGTAATTCTCTGGATATGTTAGTCCTTTCTTCCTCGCGCACATTCTGAAGGTGAGTGTTTAACAAACTTAGCTGCTCTGCGTATTCCTCAATGCTTTTCTTACTGCTGATTCTTTCAGTAATGTCTCTTACAAATGCGGCAACTAATGGAGAACCTCCATTATCCATGATGGTGATACTGACTTCAAGATTGATATGCTTACCATTCTTCATGCGATGAACTGTCTCAAACTGTATGGAACGCTTTTCAAGCATTTCATTGATACGTTCAAGGATGGCTTCCTGACTAAGATTCGACTCCAGTTCATTGATGTTCATTTGAAGCAACTCTTCTCGTGAATATCCTGTCATCATACAATATGAAGGATTTACGTCGAGTATATTTCCGTTTCCGTCTGCAAGTATGAATCCATCCAGCATACTTGTAATGATTTGCTGGTTTCTCTGCGTCAGTTGCTGTCTTTCAATGGCAGATAGTTTTTGTCCGGTAATATCTTCTGCGTAGCCGTACTCGGTGAGCTTACCATTTGATTCCACAACGACTTTGGTTCTTGCTTTAATCCATCTGATACTACCATCAGGCCTGATAATTCTGTATTCTATCTGGCTATTTCGATCTTTAGAAAGATTCTCGTGAGCTTGCACAACGGCAGCCTTATCCTCAGGATGGATTGACTCAATAAAATCAGCAGGATCTGAATAAAGTTCCTCGCAACTTCTGCCCCAAATTGTTTCATAGGACGGACTGATATAAAGTGTTCTTCTGCTGCTGATATCATTTACCCAGTATACACCTGATATGTTTTCTACCAGGGATTGGAATTGTTTTTTTGCATTCAGAATTTCTTCTTCAGCTTTCTTGCGTTCTGATATATCCCGAATAAAAACGAGAATGTTACCGTCATCAAGCAATTTGGCATTCACTTCCACATCTATTTTTGAACCGTCCTTCTTATGCATTTTGCGCTCGGTGGTAGTATTGACCCCCTTAAACAGTTCTTTAAATCTTAATGGTCTTTCCCGAAGTTCATCTTTATCTGCAAAATCATAGATTGACATCTGCATCAACTCATCCAGCTTATATCCTGTAAGTTGCTCTCCGCTGCGATTAATTGTTATAAATCGACCCTGCTGGTTCATGATAAAAATTGTTTCAGAAGCCTGTTCCACCAGAGTACGATACTTCTCTTCGCTTTCCTTGAGTTTTCTCTCAGCAAGCATCTGCTCTGTGATATCCTGTACCGTTCCGATAAACTTGTGCATTTTATTCCCCGGCTCTACTTCTCTCCTTACTGTCGGTTTATAGTATCTTAATGGAAGCATCTCAGGATTAGATCTGAACACTACCAAGTGGGGCATATCACCTGCAGACATTTGTTCAAACGCAGATCTCACATTTAATCTGTCATCCGGATGAATTCTCTTTAAAAATTCGTCCAATGGAGGAGGTTGATCAGCAGATTCAAAACCAAACATTCTGAAATTTTCCTTTGACCAGAAATTTCCACTACTGTCAATCACATCAATTACCCAGCTGCCGATTTTAGCAAGATGTTCGGCGTCTTCCAGCTTGTCGGTCAGCTCCTTCAGCTTTTGTTCGGCTAGTTTTATTTCAGTAATGTCGATAACTGTCCCTCTGAACTGAATGGCTTTGCCATTGCTGTCTGATACAAATTCAATGTGAACATGAACAAAGCGAATCTCACCATCGGGTCTGATTATCCTGTATTCAAACGGGCTATTGTCACCAGTTTCCATTCTATCTTTCACAACCAGATCATGAAAGGCTCTGTCGTCAGGATGTAAACAGGCAATAACACTGGAGTAAGTCAGCTTATCCCCTTTTTTCAATCCGTATATTTCATACATTCTGTCAGACCAGAACATTTCATCATTTACTAAATCCCATTCCCAGAATCCAATCTGACCAATTCTTACCGCAGCTTCTGTTTTCTTTTCAAGCTGCCGGATTATTGTTTCAGATTCCTTTTGAGTAGTTATATTCCTGAAGTAAACAGACAATCCGTTTTTTGAAGGATAGATATAGTATTCGAACCAGTGACCGGACGGCTCGTAATAATCTTCCAGGTAAACGTATTTCTGATTCTGGAACGCTTCATGGCATTTATCATAAAACTGTCCGTCAACTCTTTCAGGGAAAATATCCCAAATGTTTTTCCCAATAAGCTCTTCCTCTGTTTTGCCAAGCATCCTGCATGCAGCTTTATTTACAACAATATAATTCCAGTTTCGGTCGAGACTCACAAAGCCATCTGTTACTCTTTCCAATGTTTCAGCATACTGCTCCGCCAGCTCCCTGGATTTTAACTCTGAAACTTGTGAGTCAGTGATGTTCTCAGTAACAACAAGAATATGGCTTATCTTTTTTCCAGACAATCGTAATGGAATGGTCTTGAAAACAAGTATTCTTTCGTCGAGCTTCAATTCGAAAAATTGAGCCTCTCCTTTAAATGTTTTCTTATATCTATTTAAAACCAATTGCGTGATACCGTTGCCATAGCGGTCAAAAACCTGTTCTACAGTTTGATTAATATAGTCGCGCGGATTGATATTTTGTTTTGAAAACTCCTCTCCCCCATTGTAGATTATTTTCATTTCCTGGTCGATAACTCCGACATATGAACGGGGAAACTGGTCGGTGATCGCAATGAGAAGTTCTTTATTCAATATGTCCTTATCAGGCTTATTTTTATTCTGAGTGATCTCTTGCTGTGAAATTAATTCGGATACTTTTTCAGGAAGTGCTTTGATATTTTTCTTTAGCAAAAAATCCTTTGCTCGAATTATTGAATAAAAGTTCATTGCTTTTTCCGAGACCGAGCTTAAAAGCAATAATACCGGAACGCTGAGCTTTTGTGTCTGCGCATGCAATTCATTTGAATAAGAAGATGCCCCATTGAAATCAACGATGATAATATCAGCATTGCTTCGGCTGAGTTCAGAAATGCTCCGGTTGGTCGCATTTTTAAATTCCAACTTGAAATTTTTATTTCCGTAAAAAACTTTTCTGATTCTGAACTGCAGGTTATCCGGAAAACCGAGGAAAAACAGCTTCGACTTTTTATTCATTACTCCACTTAACTATAGCAATCTGAAATACAATATATTGAAATCTCTATATAAAAAAAACCATGTATGAAACTTTTATTGGCTGCTCTCATCCAGCCTTGCACAAAGAGCTTAATTTTAGCATTTAGTGAGTTCTGAACAGGCTTTGACATCAAAACAATCTGACCAAACTGGCGTTTCCATGATTTTTTATGTAAATTAAATCCATGAAAAGAAGGCAGTTTATAAAAGGCTCGGCAATCTTCGGATTTGCAGCAGTAATTCCTGCTTATGTGCGTGAGGCATCTGGCATAATAACAGGTAAGAACACGAGAAGCATTCACAAAATCCTGAACACAGACAGAACCAATGTAGGTACGCTTCCTATTTTGCGAGCATTTGCAGGCGATCAGCTGGATTATGTTTCTCCTTATGTGCTATTTGATGAATTTGGGCCTGTTGAAGTAAAAGCCCGGAGTGCTCCACTCAGGGTAGATGCGCATCCCCATGCTGGAATCATTCCCACTACCTATTTTCTTGAGGGTACAGGTCATCATAAAGACAGTTTGAATTATGATTTTCAAATTGGCAAGGGTGATTTCATGATGTTCAGCTCCGGCCGAGGTGCAATACACATGGAAGAAACAGGTAAAAAACTGTTTGACGATGGCGGACAGTATCATGGGTTTCAGATATGGCTGAACATGCCTTCAAAATACAAATGGATAGCCCCTTCCACTTTTGTACATAAAGTTGATAACATGGGGTATATTGAAAACAAATTGTTTACTGCAAAGGTGATTCTTGGAGAATTATTTGGAAGCAAATCATCCATAGAATTACTATCGCCGGCATTCTATTATCATATTCACATGAAAGAAAATTGCAGGATGGACATTCCTACTGACCCTGCACACAATGCATTCATGTATGTAATTAGTGGTATTGTAGAAACAGAAGGACAAAAGTCTGTATCTGAAAAACAAGTAGCCCTTTATAAACGCGGAGAAAGCCTGATCAGCCTATACTCACGTCATCCGTCTGAGATTCTGATACTTGGAGGAATGCCGCTGGATGAGCCGGTTTATTCATATGGCCCATTTGTAATGAACACCGAAGCTGAAATTCTTCGTTGTATCCGGGATTATCAGTCAGGCAAAATGGGTAACCCAGACTTGGTAAATGCTAAATGATGAAATTAGTAATTAATGCGATGCGAAACTCCTTAATTATTATCCTTTTACTCTGCTGCCATTCCGCATATCCTCAATATATAGGAAGTACAGTTGAACAAGCATCAGCTTCAGGCATGTTTCCGGGCAGTTCAGACAATCCAGTTATCCGAGTGCGCATCGACGTTGGTCCGAATCCTATAGAATTATATGCGCTTTTCCTCTCAACAGCAGGCAGTACTAATCCAACACTTAACATCGATACAGTTAAGGTTTATTATACAGGAAGCAGCACTTCTTTTTCAAATTCTGTTTTGTATGACGGTGGAATATTTCCTCTTGTTTCAGGCTTCAATTATTTCTGGGTTGCATATGACATCGCAACAGTTGCAAATCCATGCGACACAATCGATGCGCAATGTCACGGGATTTATGCCACAGGAGGAACACAATCTCCAACAATCACAGATCCTGCCGGTTATTCAGTAATTCAAAACTGTATTACATCCGTCGATTTATCAAATTCGGCCGATTTTAGATCCATCATACATTGCTCAGCAAATGGTATTTGTAGAATCTTGGATCAAATACTTAATGTAGAAACTATTGCTGTTTATACACTCACAGGACAAAAGTTTTTCGTTTCATCAGGTAACCATATTCGTGAGTTTAATGTATCTATGCCTGGGATTTATCTGGTCAGGCTCACGGCAATGGAAAGAGATTTCATTGAAAAAATCTGTTATTTCTGAACGAAATATCTAACAAGTTGTTCGATACAGAGGTTACATTAAAAAGTGTTGAGCTGATTTTAACTTTCGTAAGTATTAAATGAATAACGTATGCCAGTTTAGAATGTAAAATTCAGATCCGATTTGATAATTTACGAACTGTGCTAAGTTATTCATGTTTACCCAAGATTAATATAACCTGTCAACTATATTCTTCAATCTTAAATTCCGAAACAAATGGAAAGAGCCATTCGCTTTCTAGCGCCGGTAAACAATCAAACAGCTGATCTGTTGATCAGCGCAGTTGACAACCTCCTTGCTCAGGGAACTAAAAAACTCCGACTGCTCATTTCCACTCCGGGCGGATCTGTGTTTCACGGACTATCCATATACAACTTTATCAAAGGACTTCCGATAGAAACAGACACTTACAATTTCGGCAGTGTGGATTCAATCGGAGTAGTTATTTTTTCAGCCGGTAAAAAGAGATATTCCGTTCCGCATTCAAGATTTTTAATTCACGGAGTGAAATTCAATATCAGCGGACAACTTTCTATTGATGAAAAACAACTGGAAGAATACCTTAAAGGCTTACAGATTGACCAGGCAAACATCGCGAAAGTGATTGCTGACACATGCGGAAAAACGATTGAACGGATTTATTCTGACATGCATAACAGAACCACGCTCAGCCCTCAGGAAGCAATAGATTACGGACTGGTTCATTCGATACAGGATGATCTGATTCCTTCAGGTATGCATCTTACCACAATCGGCGAGCCAATACAGGGACAGGCTTATCAGACAAGACAATTCAATTTGCCAGGTTAATCGTCAAAATTAATTTATAAAACTCTCTGCTTTTTCACCTTTGACTTTATATGCGCGGAACATAGTGGGCGTATTGAAGCTCATGCAGACTTTTCCATTCTTATCCAAACCGACGAGTCCGCCTTTTGCATCGATGTTTTTCAGCTGAACCATAATAATTTTATCCGCAGCTTCAGTAATATCCTCATTGAGGTATTTCATTCTTGCTGAAACATCGTAGGCCACTACATTCCGGATGAAATATTCGCCGTGACCTGTACAAGAAATTCCGCAACTTGCATTATCGGCAAATGTACCGGCACCGATTATGGGTGAATCTCCAATCCTGCCCCACTTTTTCATCGTCATGCCTCCTGTTGAAGTCCCTGCAACAATATTTCCATAAACATCAAGCACAACACAACCAACCGTACCATGTTTCTCTTCCTTCAATTTTTTTAGTGCATCTTCTCTTGCTTTTATTGCTTTCTGGCTAATGAACCAATATGGAGGCATCTTTTCCAAACCTTTGGATTCAGAAAATTTTTCTGCTCCTTCTCCGCTAAGAAAAACATGAGCTGTGCTATCCATCACGAGCCTTGCCAGCTTTATCGGATTCCTTGTTTGTGTGAGGCCGGATACAGCACCGGCTTTTCCATCCAATCCGTTCATTATGGAAGCATCCATGCTCACAATCCCCTCTTCGTTGAGTACGGAACCTCTTCCGGCATTGAAAAGTGAATCATCTTCCATGATACTAATGCATTTTTCGACAACATCCACTCCGCTTGCGCCGGAACCAAGCAGTGAGTCTCCGATGTGAATGACATGCAGCAATGACTGACGATACAATAAATCCATACCCGAATCCTGCCCGGCGGGATAATAACCCGCGCCTCCGTGAATTACGATTGCATGTTTAGCATTTATAATCTTCCGGGATTTTTTTTCTTCAACACTTTCTTTGCAGGATGAATTATAAATCGCTGATAAAATTATCATTGCAAAAAGGGTTATTCCCTGAAAAGATGTCGTTCTCATTCTTCAGTTTTATAGATCCAAGTTAGTAAATTTACATGCTTGCTGAACAGCAATGAATGACAGAACCAAAGTAAATGATAAAAGCCGAAGAAATTAAAAAGGAGCTCATCATAAGAGCTAAGGCATTCATCAATCAGGGAATTGAAGATGCAAGAAATTCTATAGCTAGTGCCCAGGAATCCAGGAATGCTGAAACGAAAAGCTCATCGGGCGATAAATATGAAACCAGCAGGGCAATGATGCAACAGGAAATTGACTTGCACGAGAATCAGATGAGGAAGCTGCTTGAGTTAATGAATGAACTTTTAAAAATAGAGAAGGTCACCCAATCTGACTCAGTCAATGCAGGCAGCCTTGTCTTTACCTCTCAAGGTAATTTTTATGTTTCAGTCGGGATGGGCGCCATGAACGTATTCAACGAGACATATTTTCTGATTTCTCCTGCATCTCCTTTGGCTCGTGCCATGACCGGACTTAAGTCAGGAGAAAAATATTACTTCCAGGGAAAAGAAAATAAAATATTACGGGTAGAGTAAATTATTTGCGGATAGGTTCATCCCATCAAAAGCAAGAATTACTTCAGTAAAACCCAAAATAAAAAAGGCAACTCTGATTGAGTTGCCCTAAAATTTCCATTGTAATCATCAGTGGAATTTGTCATTGTGGACAAGATCCTTTCCGCACTTGGAGCACTTGCCCATCGCGTCAGCTCCACCGCCATCGTTATCAGGACAGATATAATGAAACACTCCAGGCTTTCCCTGAGGAGCAGGCGGAGTGATCTGAATCGGATTTGGCTGAGCCGGTGCAGGATTTATCTGGGGCTGAACTGTGGGCGTAGCCTGATTTTGCGGCTGATCATGAAAAGCCTGATTGTGGGACAACTCTGTTCCACACACTTTACATTTGCCACCGGATTCACTTCCGCTGTTCGCACAGTTATTCGGACAGATGTAATGATGCACTTTCCCTGCATTGGATGGAGCAGTGAACTGTCCGGTCTGTACATTCCCCTGTGGAGCAGGAGTTGACATAACTTCTGTAGCTTGAGACGAATTTTCAGAATTTGCAGGCGTGTCCAAAGATGGACTTTCTGTCATCTCAGGCATTGATGGAGAATCAGTGGAAGTGTCGGTGCCTGACTGGCAGGAGATGAATGAGGCCAGCGAGAAAGCCAGCACAATAAGCTTGAATTTCATAGATGATTGATTGGTTTATTCAAAGATATTCAATAATGAGATTGCAGGTTTTAACCTGTGAAATAATTTTCGATTAACCTTTGATTTTCCTATTTTTAGTCGAAAATCAGGCCTATGAGTATTTCACTGAAGCTGATTGCAGTTATCTTTTTATTGATTCCACTGCGTTCGAGCAGTCAGGGTTGCAGTGATGCCGGCATATGCACCGTTCCGGCTTTCCTGCCCGGAGCTGATACTTTGGCTCAAAACCGTCATAACCAAATAGGCGCGGGGATTTCATACGGAAAAGCAGACAATGATGTTTCTGTTTTATCCTCTTATCTTGAATATAAAAGTCAACTTTCGTCGAGGGTCAGCGCTGATCTGAAGATTACTCAAATCCGGCAGGAAGGCGGTGGAATCAGTTCAAACGGTCTTTCTGATCTGTTCATGAATTTCACATACTCAACTAATAAAAAAATTCATGCCAGTGCCGGCTTAAAAATACCTTTAAGCGATGCGAATAGAAAACTGAATGGCTTAGCCTTGCCCATGGATTTCCAAAGCAGCATGGGCAGCCTGGATCTCCTTGCAGGTTTAAGTGGAAAATTAGGGCCGGTAAATATTGCATTGGCTGCACAAGTGCCTCTCAGCACAAACAAAAATACTTACAGAAGTTCTGAGCATCCTGTATCATCATATCTTGCAAGCTTTCAAACAACAAATGAATATGAGCGAAGTCCGGACCTGATGTTGAGAATCAGCTATTCAATTCCTCTTACACAAACTCTTACAATCACACCAGGCATACTTCCGATCTATCACCTTAGCGATGATACATACAGAGATCCTTCAAACTCTGAACGAATATCAATTAAAGGTTCAGCCGGATTAACTCTCAATGCCAATCTTTTCCTTGATTATCAGATTTGCCAAACGGGAACTTTAGGCTTCAGTTTCGGCGCTCCCCTTGTGAACAGAGATGCCAGACCGGATGGACTGACAAGGGAATATGTTTTAACGGCAGCTTACAAACACAGATTCTGATTTACTTTATCACCAGCTTGTTAAAGATCTATAACTATGGAAGAGAAAAGAAAAATGGAATTCTCATAGAAAGAGTCATATGTTTCCGAAAATTTTCCGGTTTTTATTCTTATCATGAACAAGCTAAATTGATCTCATACATTTTCAATTCAAAAAATAATTTCTCCTGAAAATTGATTCAACCGTTTATGAAAAAACGATTCCTATTTTACCTGCTTCCAATTACTTTCACTAACTTTTGTTATTCTCAGATCAATTATGAACCTGGATATTTTATTGATAATGCTGGCGTAAAAACCGAATGTCTTATCAAGAATTTGGGATGGAAAAACAACCCTGAAAGCTTCATCTATAAAACTCAGGAAAACGCAGCGGAGCAAAAGGCTCAGATAAGCGAAGTAAAAGAGTTCTCTGTTTCGAACAAGCATAAATTCATTCGACATGTGGTCCACATTGACAGATCAGGATACAGAACAGAAGACCTGAATATTGATATGAATCCTGTCTGGACAAAGGACACTCTCTTTCTGAAGGTACTCATAGACGGAGAAGCATCATTGTTTTACTTTGAAAAAGACAACCTTCAGCGATATTTTTTTCTGGTACCAGACTCAGCAGTCAGACAACTTGTTTACAAAAAATATTTAATCGACGAAAACCGAATAGCTGAGAACAATATGTTCAGACAGCAATTATGGAATGAAGTGAAATGCGGTAATGTCAGGATGGAATACGTGAATCTGATACCTTATCATGTTAAAGAGCTGGTAAAATATTTCAGGAATTATAATAGCTGCAAAGGGAACGATGGAAACGACTACTATAGTGGTAAAAGCAACAGTTATTTTAATTTTAAAATTACTTTAGGCGCAGCTTCGACTACCGTCAATACTATTAATAAGGTAAGCTTCAACAACAATTTTGAGTTTGGGAACTCGATTGTGACGAGATATGGAGCGGAGTTTGAATTCATGCTTCCTTATAATAATAACAAATGGTCACTCTTTATAGATCCTTCTTTCCAGTATTATGAAGGAAGCGGCGCCCTTCCGCACAAAACAGGGACATTAAAGTTCAAATCACTGGATTTCCCGGCAGGACTTCGCTTCTATTTTTTTCTTCCCGGAGATATTAAGTTGTTTGTCAATGCCATTGCACTGCCCTTGTCGTTCGACTTTGGCAGCCAGATCACATTTGATGGGGATTTCAGTCCTTTTGATGTGAGAAGTTTCCTCAGCTTTGCAGCAGGAGGCGGAGTTGATTACGGAAAATTCAGCCTGGAAGGAAGGCATTATTCAAACAGGGATATCTTTATCAATTATGTGAATTTTAAATCCGAATATCATAGAAGCTCTGTCATTCTTGGATTCAAACTCATCAATGGAGCTAAGCGAATTGATAAAAAGGATTGAGAACAGAATGTTAAATTGCATCCGGATTTTTTATATCCAGTATTTCAAAACTTAAAATAATCATTGGACTCTCTCACACAAGCACTGCTCGGAGCATCAGTAGGTGAAGCGATACTTGGCAAGAAAGCCGGCAATCGCGCAATGGCCTGGGGAGCCTTGGGAGGCACTATTCCTGATCTGGACGTGCTTTCCCAGAATTTTGTCGAACCGCTTCGAGCCATTGAGCTTCACAGGGCTTTTTCTCATTCAATAATCTTCTGCGTGATTGCCGCTGTGATTATTGGCTTGCTAATATCAAAGATACATTCGGAAAAATTCGGGACAGCAAAACAATGGATGTGGATGATGTTTGCTTGTCTTTTCACTCATGTCTGGCTCGACGCACACACAACATGGGGCACACAGGTGTTCTGGCCATTGGAGTATAGAGTGGCTTTCAATAATATTTTTATCATAGATCCATTATACACATTGCCATTTCTCTTCTTTGTGCTTCTTGCTCTCACCAAAAAGAGAGATAATCCGAAACGGACAAAATACAACCGAATCGGACTTATTGTTAGCAGTATATACATGCTGGTAACGATAATTCTCAAAGGCTGGGCTTTCTTCGATATAAAAGAATCTCTTCAAAAACAAAGTATAAGTTATCAGGAACTTGAAACACGACCTACTCCATTCAATTCAGTGCTTTGGAATGCCACCGTGGAACAGGATGATGCTTTCTTGATTGGTTACTACTCACTCTTTGACAGCCACAACGATATTCAATTCATGAAGTTTGATAAAAATCATGCATTACTTGGAAAAATGGCTGATGAGGAAATCGTAAAAAGACTGATAAAAATTTCTGAAGGAAAATATATTATTCAGAACCGGGACGGTAAAATCTATTTCAACGACCTTCGCTTCGGACAAAGAGGAATAATGAGCCCCGATAAAGAATTTGTCTTCAGCTATGAATTGTCCTATGATGAAAATAAAAACTTCATCGCGACAGAAACGCCAAAATCTTTTGATGGCGCCGGAGAAGCAATCAGAGAATTATGGGAAAGGCTGAAAGGCGTTTGATGGTCAGCCTTCAATTTTTTTCAAGGCATCCTGCGAGCTTTTTAAATCCGGCTTTAATTCAAGTGCTTTCCTGTAAGCTTTTCTTGCTTCATCTTTCTTTCCGGAAATCAAAAGAGCTTCACCATAACTGTCATAACAGTTTGCAACATCAGGAAATAAATCAATGTTCAATCTGAAAATCTCCAGTGCTTCTGCATGCTTGCCTGAAAATAACAGATCATATCCTATCATGTTCAAGATAAAATCTTTGGGATCCTGAGGCGGGAAATTTACACTGAGCGAATCAAAATTATTCCTGACAAATTCCGGTCCATTTTTCTTATACGATTCATAAACATTTATTGAAGCGGGCAATGAAGCAGGTTCCGGACTCCTACCATTGAGTAAAGCATGGATGCCAAAACAGATTTTTTCAGCAACAGGTTCATCCATGTTGGAAAACACCAAAATGCTGATGTTATCGTTTATCATTTCCATGTGAACAGTATTGAATCCCGGCAATCCGCCAGAAATAGGAATTCCAGCACCCTTCTTACCTGAATTTTCATTGATCCTCCGGAAAAATCCCGACTGATTCCTGATTTCTTCGCTGATAAAATCATGATCATAAAAAAAGCTTCTGTAGAATTTAAGCATATCAATGGTAGTCGACCATGCACCGCCATCTGACATAGGAGGGTTGGAAAACATTTTTGATTGATCCTCAATGCCTGAAATTGTCCTCATATATCCTCTTGCTCTATCTCGTGCAGCTTCCACATTTTCAAGAATGGTATTATTAAGTTGAAGTGGCCCGAGTATGTATTCATTAACATTAGCTGCATAAGACTTTCCGCTGATTTTCTCAATGACCGATCCAAGGAGTATGTAACCTGAGTTAGAATATTCCTCTTCTTCTCCCGGTGTGAACAACAGTTCGCTTTTTTTCAATGACTCAGTAATGCCGGCAATTGAGATTTCTTGTGCAGGTTTTTGGAAAAACTCAGGAGAATGGTAATCTCCAAATCCGGATTTATGTTCAAGCAGATGGGAAATGCTAATCTTATCAGCGTCCTTTTGAGTAAATCCAGGAATAATTTCTGTGAGTTTTTGTCCAGGATTGAGCTTTCCTTGCTCAATCAGTTTCATAATAACCACCTTGGTAAAACTCTTATTCATGCTGCCGATGTTGAACTTCGTATCCAGCGTCACCGGAATTCTATTGTCTCTGTCAGCCAATCCGTAAGACTTATGATAAATTGGCTCGCCGGCCTCAGCCAGCAGCACTACACCGGAAAATATATCCAGCTTCACAAATGATCCTACAAGAGAATCAATTCTCTCATCAATCATTTTTATATCAGGAATATGAGACAACTGATTTTTCCGAGCTGATTCGTTGCTGCAGGATAAAATCAGTATTGATAGTATGATTGTAATTATTTCATGATTCATATTTAGCTTTTTAGTACAAGTGCACAAGATTATATTAATACAAGTCAGCATCGAATAATTTAACAGACTTTAAATCAGGTTTAAGATTTATTAATTATTCTTAAATATTTACACTTTCTTGTCAGTCATGATGTTTGGTCTTGTGTTTTACAAAACAAAACAGCCAAAACATGGTTTATTTGTGATTCTTATTATCTTGCTTAGAGTATCCTCAAATATTATGAAGAACACTTTTTTTTGGTTTCGAAGAGATTTACGTCTGGAAGATAATACTGCCCTTAGTTTAGCTTGTAAGTCCGGTCATAAAGTAATTCCTGTTTTCATTTTTGATACAAATATTCTGAATGAACTCGAGAAGGATGATGCCAGAGTAAGTTTCATTTATAAATCACTTCATAAAATCAATGAAGAATTGAAAAAGTCCGGCTCCTCACTCCTAATTAAAAAGGGCGAACCGACCGAAGTGTGGAAGCAGCTTTCCAATGAATACCACATTGATACTGTTTATGCCAACAGAGACTATGAACCCTACGCAATCGGTCGTGATGAAAAGGTGAATGATATCCTTGATCAAAAAGGAATAGGTTTTAAACTATTCAAAGACCAGGTGATCTTTGAAATGAATGAAGTATTGAAAGATGACGGGAATCCATATACAGTTTTCACACCATATAAAAAAAAGTGGCTAAGTTCTATTGAAACGGATGCCATTGCAATGCAGAAGGAGCTGCCAGTCTCCTGCTTTCACAAACAGAATTTTAAATTTCCCACACTGGAAAACATTGGATTCATTGAATCTGAAGTCAAAGTTTTGGACTACAACCTGGATGTAGCCGATAATTATGCAAACACACGGGATATTCCCGCTCTTGATCAAACCTCACACCTTAGTCCCCATCTGAGGTTTGGCACAGTAAGCATCAGGAAAATTATTTCCAAGTTAAAAAAGAAACACGAAGTTTTTTTGAGTGAACTGATATGGAGAGAGTTCTTCATGCAGATTCTCTATCATTTTCCACATGTGGTCAGTCTTTCCTTCAATCCGAAATACGATAATATAAAATGGAGGAACAATGAACAGGAATTTCAAAAATGGTGTAATGGGAAAACAGGTTATCCGATGGTAGACGCAGGAATGCGTCAGCTCAATCAGACCGGATACATGCACAACAGAGTTAGAATGGTGACCGCAAGTTTTTTATGCAAACATCTTTTAATTGACTGGAGATGGGGTGAAGCATATTTCGCAAAGAAACTTTTGGACTATGAGCTTTCTTCAAATAATGGGAACTGGCAATGGGCTGCAGGAACAGGATGTGATGCTGCACCCTATTTCAGAGTTTTCAATCCGTCCATACAACTGAAAAAATTTGACCCTGATCTGAAGTATGTGAAAAAATGGGTCCCTGAACTTGAGTCTATTAATTACCCTGAACCTATGGTTAATCATGCCCACGCAAGGGACCGGGCACTCAAAACCTATAAAGAAGGAATTAAAAGCTGAACAGTTTTCCTGCATTAAATTTATATCTTTAATGCATATCATTCACTTTAATTAATTTGTGCCCCTTACAGAAATTGATAGTAAATAATAAATGAAAATAAAACTCATTTACTCACTTTCAATGCTTGGTCTGCTAATCGGCATGCTTTCACTTTTTGGTTTTACCGGAAAAGCTGAACCTTTTCTCTGGTTAGGATGCATTCTGATCGCAGTGCTTGTACTTGTTAAAAAGTTAAAATACAAAATATTTCTTCATGCCCTGATCATCGGACTCATGTGGGGAGTGCTAAATGCGCTTGTACAATTCCTGAATTTTGAAATGTATCTTGATAATAATCCGCAATACAGGGACAGCTTCAATGAAGTAAGTTTTATGGAGCCGGTTTATTTCGTACTCATTTCAGGCCCGATATACGGACTCGCAAGTGGAACGCTGATTGGAATACTTGCACTCTTTGCTAAAAAATTCTTTTAACCAAATTGATAAATCCACAATCTGAACAGTTTTTATTATTAGGCAAGCATACTGAAACACATGATGGATAAAAATTTAAAACGGGACATACTGCAATGGGATGTGAAAAGCTGGGGACATGCCCTTGACTATTGGGAGAAAAATGCATCATGGGAAAAACTGAAAACCGGACTGGAGCTCGGCGGTCGTGAAGGTGGACTTTCTTTACTTCTGGCAAGCCATGGGATTGATACAATCTGTTCTGATCTAAAAGATTCAGATCAGAGTGCAGGTCCACTTCATTCCAAATATAAATGTTCAAACCTGATCCGGTACAAGGACATTGATGCAAGCAATATTCCATATGAAAATCATTTCGATGTGATCGCGTTTAAGTCTATCATCGGAGGAATTGGAAGAAACGGTCAAAAAGAATTGCAGCAAAAAGTTTTTTCAGAAATATACAAAGCGCTAAAACCGGGCGGACAACTGCTCTTTGCAGAAAACCTTGTGGCATCTCCATTGCATAATTTCATGAGAAAGAAATTTATAAAATGGAGCGAGTACTGGAGATATGTAAACATAGATGAAATGAAAGAATTTATGTCTTCTTTTTCCAGAATCGATATCAGGAGCTGCGGATTTTCCGCTGCTTTTGGCAGATCAGAGAAGCAAAGGAATTTTTTATCTGCCATTGATAATTGGCTCCTGAATAAGATTATCCCACAAAATTGGAAGTATATCGCTTACGGAATTGCATACAAGTGATTTTTTTATTACAATTTTATTTATTGTGAAAGAGCATGCTTACTAAAATTGAGATCATACAAGGTGATATCACAAAAGTCAAATGTGACCCAATTGTGAATGTAGCATGTCACATCTGAAAATCAGAAGTAAAGAATGAGCATATATTTTAAAAAATAGTATTGTAGTTAATGCAACAACAGAAAAAGTCTGGAACTCATTGGTAAATCCTGACAAAACGAAAACTTACATGTTCGGCTGCATTGCCATGAGAGGTTGGAAACCCGGAAGCCAACTTGTCTGGAGAGGAGCTTAATACGGAATAGATTATGTTAAAGGAAATGTAGTTACATTTGTGTCTCCATCAGTTCTCGAATTCACTGTCTTCGATCAAAACGGAGAATATCAGGATATAGCCGAAAATGATCTTATCACGAAATATATTCTGCAAAGAAGGGGAGACGGAACAATGCTGGATGTAAGTCAGGGTGATTATGACAATGTGGAAAACGGTACGAAAAGATTTCGGCACAGTGATTCAACCTGGAATTCTGTATTAGATGGTTTGAAATAAATTGCAGATAATACCAATAATTAAAATTGTACACTAATAACATTTATACACAATGAAAGACACAAATAATAACAACAAACCTAATCCAGAGAAAATTCTCCAAATTGGAACTGGATTCTGGGCTTCCAAAATATTACTTTCCGCGATCCATTTTAACCTGTTCACTTTGCTTGCTGAAAAGAAAAAACTTTCAGCTGCTGAAATAAAATCTCGACTAGAGTTGAACTGCTCCGACAGACATCTGTATGACTTCCTGGATTCACTATTTGTCCTGGGCTTTTTATCAAGAGAGGGCAAAATGAAAAATGCGCAATATTCAAATGGTCCGGATACAAACTTTTTCCTGGATAAAAAAAAGCCATCCTACATTGGCGGCCTCCTTGAAATGCTCAACAACAGATTATACGGATTCTGGGGTAACCTGGAGGATGGATTAAAAACAGGATTGCCACAAAACGAAATCAAAGACGGTTCTGATCATCCCTTCACTGCAATTTACAGATCTCAGGAAAAACTTCAGGAATTCATGGATGCCATGAGTGGAATCCAAACTGCGAACTTCATGGCACTCGCCGAAAAATTCGATTTCTCTAAATGCAGCAAACTGGTAGACATTGGCGGAGCCAGCGGAATGCTTAGCATACTGATAGCAAAACATCATCCTCATATGAAATGCATCAGCTTTGACCTTCCGGCTGTTGAAGCAGTGGCAAAAGCAACGATTCACCGTTTCAATCTTACAGACAGAGTGAAAACACAAAGCGGGGATTTCTTCAAAGATGAGATTCCGGAAGCTGATGTTATCACCATGGGAAACATTCTTCATGACTGGAATGAAGAGAAAAAAATATTTCTGATGACGAGAGCATATAACAGCCTGAACGAAGGTGGTGCATTCATTGCAATCGAAAACATAATTGACGATGACCGAAAAGAAAATCTTTTCGGAATGATGATGAGTCTGAATATGTTAATCGAAACCGGACAGGGATTTGATTATTCATTCGAAGACTTTAACCGTTGGGCAACAGCTACCGGATTCAAAAAAACGGAAATCATCCGCCTCGCAGGTCCGGCAAGTGCTGCAATTGCATATAAATAAAAGAACGATTCGCAGTAAGCAATTCATAACAAGCATCACCTTGACAATCATGGTGAAAAGCATTTCCATAGCAATCAAATTCTACATTTCATTACTTGGATTGAAATTAAAACAACAGTACGGCGATCATTATACAGAAATAGAAGGGCCGGGAATTCTCATTGGATTATATCAGGCGGAAGGGAAAATCAATGTCGGAAACAATGTGCTATAAGATTTTCATGCACTTATTTGAATGAAATGACTCAAAGCCTGAATAACAAGAGACTTCAATTTAAATATAGAAAATGATGGCTGGACTAGCATTGCTCATTTTTCAGATTCGGATTGAAATCCATTGTACTTCATCGAACTAAAAAAATAATTATTGAATTGGATTTCATTGATAAACTGAATGATCTAATCTCAGCATTTCATAATGATCAAAAATATGCAATAGCTTATCCCTGATAAATTGAAGGCATAAAAATATTTCTTCATTCGGAAAGACAGATTATATTTCAAAATCGAATAGCAATATAATTTAGATCATCTCTCACTAAACAAAAGAATAAAATGAAAGACAGAAGAGAATTTTTGAAAACCACCGGCATGATGGGTCTTGCCAGCATGATTCCTTTTGGAAATGTACTTGCGGACGAATCCAATAATTCCACTCCGGAAAGCGGATGCGTACTTATTCCATCAGAAACAGCCGGTCCTTTTCCGCTTGACCTTACTGCAAATAATTTTTACTTCCGGCAGGATGTCCGTGAGACTCGCGTGGGAGTTCAGCTTAATCTGAGAATGCGCATCATCGGCCTGAGCAATTGCCAGCCTATGCAAAATGTAAGAGTGAATATCTGGCATTGCGACAAGGATGGAAATTATTCTGGATACGGTACGCAAACAGGTTTGACTTACTTAAGGGGTTATCAAATTACGGATGCAAATGGTGATGTAGAATTTATCACAATTTTTCCAGGATGGTATCCGGGCCGTGTATGCCATATTCATTTCCAGGTTTATGTGAGCTCAAGCTATGCCGCGATTTCACAGCTTACTTTTGATGTAGCTGAAAAACAGGCAATCTATACTGCTAATCCTTCCATTTACACAGCTGGGACAGATCCCGTATCTCCTGGAAATGACAACATTTTTTCAGACGGATACCAATACCAGATTTCTAACCTTACCCCTAATGGTACAAGCGGTGGTTACGACGCATTCCTGCAAGTGGCTGTCCAGGGCAGCGGAACAACAGGAATCGGACACCTGGAAAAAGAAAATGCCAAACAGTTCACATTGGGACAGAACTTTCCGAATCCGTACTACGGTGAAACGACAATTCCCATTAATTTGAAATATCCATCTGAGCTTCGAATTGAACTTTACGATCTTAATGCAAGAAATGTAACAGATCTTGTATATGAAAATCTTGGTAAGGGTGAACAACATATTCCTCTCAATTTCCATGCTCTTGCTTTAGCACAAGGTAACTACATCTATCAGGTCGAAGTGAAAAACATGAACGGAATCTTCAGGGAGTACAAGATGATGACGGCCGGAAGGTAAAATTTTACATCTAATTTTTTGCTGCTGAAATGCCTGATTTGTACATTTGGTTGTCCATGCACAATTGCATGTTTATCTTGTTATATAAATCCGGCTTAATTATTTAAAGAAATGAGAAGCGATGCCAAAACTGTGGAAGAGTACTTTCAAAATCTTCCCGAGGACAGAATCCAAGCAATGAATGAATTGAGAAAGGTGATCAAGAAAAACCTACCCAAAGGTTTTAAGGAAGAGCTTGGTTACGGAATGCCGGGATTTGTAGTTCCGCACAAAATATATCCTGACGGTTATCATTGCGATCCAAGCCAGCCTTTGCCTTTCATGGGAATTGCTTCGCAGAAAAATTTCATCGCAGTATACCACATGGGAGTTTATGCGGACCCGAAATTAATGAAGTGGTTTGTCACTGAATACCCCAAACATTCCAAGTTAAAACTTGACATGGGCAAGAGCTGTATCCGCTTCAAAAAACCTGATCAGATTCCTTTTCAGCTAATCGGAGAGTTAGCTTCTAAAATGTCTGTCGATGACTGGATAGGTCTTTATGAGAAGAATTTGAAGAAGGGAAAATAAATCGAAAGAAAGCAAATATTTAATATTTCATTTTTTCATATCCTAACCTATCCCTGGTTTAAAATTTTCACTGCAAATCACCTTTGCTTTTATTATCAAATTATGATAAATTTATATGACACGAATCATGTAATTTTATCCTCATGAACAAAATTCCTATTAAACTCATTTTAATTTTTCTTGCGTTCCCAATGCTTATCACGGCAGAACCAGCCTATGAGCGATTGATAATTAAAATCAAAACTCCCTTTGAAGCCGGAAATTCGGATAATGAAAAAATTACTACCGGAATTGAAGAGATAGACATGATCATTTTGATGAATGAAATAAGTGGGGCTAGAAAAATGAAAACAGGCAAACTATCGAATGATCATTTTATTATTGTTACACTGAACGATCCATCAAAAGCAGAGATGCTGCTCAAATTGTTCTCCTCACTGAATTCAGTTGAATTCGTCGAGTACGATTATCAAGGTGAAGGAGGATCATACACAGGCATTGTTCCGAATGATCCTCATTATTACAGACAATGGGGATTGAAAAATGATGGATCATTTTCTCTTTCCACTGCTGTGACCGGTGCAGACATAGACATGGAACTTGCCTGGAACATCACACAAGGCGACAGCAATATCGTGGTAGGAGTCATGGACAGCGGTTTCAAACTGGATCATCCTGACTTTGCAGGAAGAATCTGGATCAATCATGCTGAGATCCCGAATAATTTGGTGGATGATGATGGCAATGGATTTACTGACGACTACACAGGATGGAATTTCGCTTACAATAATAACAACCCCACGGACGACCAGGGGCATGGAACCAATGTAACTGGAATTATCGGATCTACAGGCAACAATTCCATAGGTTTTGCGGGTGTCGACTGGAATTGCAAACTCATGATCCTAAAAGGTCTTGACAACAACAACTCCGGATTTTATTCATGGTGGCAGGAAGCAATCTATTATGCTGTTGACAATGGAGCAAAAGTGATCAACATGTCTGTGGGTGGAAGTTCTTTCTCATCCAGTCTTCAGACAGCTATAAATTACGCCATCAGCAATAATGTAAGCATAGTAGCAAGCATGATGAATTTTAATAATGCAGTTCCCTACTACCCTGCTGCTTATTCGGGCGTGATCGGTGTCGGTTCCACAAATCCGAATGATCAAAGATCCAATCCATTCTTTTGGAGTGCGAGCAGCGGCAGCAATTACGGTTCACATATTTCAGTGTGCGCTCCGGGCAATTACATTTTCGGTCCGAATTATCAAAGCAACACCAATTATACTTCTTACTGGGGAGGAACTTCCCAAGCTGCACCACATGTGAGTGGCGTTGTCTCTCTCATGCTTTCTCAGAACCCCGGACTTAACCCGAATCAAATTAAATCCATCATAGAATTTTCCTCCGAAGATCAGGTAGGAAATCCTTCAGAAGACATGCCAGGCTGGGATCAGTTTTACGGGCATGGGCGACTCAACGCGCACAATGCACTTACAATGGCAATCGGAATTGATGAAAAGGAAAGGAACATTCCATTCATGGCATATCCGAATCCGGCCGGAACAGAGATCAATGTTATTTTCAGTAAATTGCCATTTAATAAATCAAGCATTTGCATATATAATATGAGTGGCATAAAGGTTTATGAACGCACCACACTCAATCTGCAGAATCGGATTTATTTAAATTTCTCTCCGGGAATCTATGCCATGAATTTTCATGACGGGCTGAATTCATACACAAGGAAAATCGTGATTCATTAATACGCGCTTATTCTATGCAACAAAAAAAAATGCAGCCGGTGAAATACAGGGATGTGGAAGACCTGCTTGCTTCTTTGCATGAAAAGGAACTTGAAACAGTCAATCTTTTGCGTCAGCTCATCTTGGAATGCATTCCTGGATGCCGTGAAAAGCTTTCTTACAATGTGCCATTCTATTATGGGAATCAGAGAATTTGTTTCATCTGGCCCGGTTCAGTTCCCTGGGGCAAAGTGCAGCCATACTTTGTGCGTCTGGGTTTTACGAAAGGTTATTTACTGAGCGATGTATATTCCTACCTTGAAAAAGGTGAGAGAAAAGAAGTGTACTGTAAAGATTTTAATTTACCGGAGGAAATAAACATTCCCATTGTGAAAGATCTGCTTTTCGAAGCCGCTGAACTTGACAAAGAATTTACAAAATGAAGCGCTTGTTACATAGAATACTCAACTCAGATTTGCTTTGCCTTGCGTTGATTCTGCAATTAATATTTATTAGCGGTTGCACAAAGAACAATGTAGAAGAAATAAAAACAGATAATCCTGTCATTGCAATTGATTACCGTGATAATTTTGCCGGAAGTTATTCTGGCGTTAAGTTATGCACTTTTTGGACACTCAGTCAGCCCGGGATAGACACAACTTTTTACGGAAGTTTCATGCTGAACGTAAATAAAGATCCTCTGTATCAGAATAAGATAATTATTGGCAATGACACAATAAGTATTGACAGCAGCGGATCTTACAACGGATATAACAATCCACCTGCTTACAGAAATTACAGCATCACATTCAGGAACGACAGCGTATTCCTTTCCACCTACTCGGGCGGTCTCGGTGGCGGATACACCTGTTCATTCTCCGGAAAGAAATAGCACATCCGGTACTGAAAATTATATACATTTAATCCTATGAACTTTGATCAAAACATCATTGAACAACTTGAAAATAACATGGAAATTTTCAAGGCATTTTTCAAAAGTTCGAATCATGATATGATCTTATGGAAACCAGCTCATGAAAAATGGAATACACTGGAGATTGTTTGTCATTTGTACGATGAAGAGCGAGAGGATTTCCGCGCCCGCCTGATACATGTGCTTGAAAATCCGGATGCCCCCCTGCCTCCCATCGACCCGCCGGGCTGGGTTTCTCAAAGAAATTATGCAGCACAAAATTTTCAGTTAAAATGCAGTGCCTTTCTCACTGAAAGAAAAAACTCGGTGAAATTTCTGCGTGGTTTAAAAAATCCAAAATGGGATAATGCTTACCAACATCCGAAATTCGGTCCGCTCTCTGCGAAAATGTTTCTTGCCAACTGGCTGGCTCATGATTATCTGCATTTCCGACAATTGACGAGGCTAAGACATGAATACTTACAACATGTCTCAGGAGAAAAACTTAGCTATGCGGGTAACTGGTAATTCATAATTATAATCGATCCACAACAATGAACATCAATCCATTTATAATAATTATCATTTCCATCATCTGCTTTTCCTGTTCAGAAAAAAAAGATCATTCGCAGGAAGCAATTCAGGAAATACTGAAAACAGAAGCGGAGTTTGCTTCATATGCTGAATCACATGGGGTGGCAGAGGCATTCATGAAATACGCTGCAGATAATGCTGTGCTTTTGCGGAGAAACAGGATCATCGCCGGCAAAGATTCGATCAGTCATTTTCTCACCAGTCAGAATTTTACTGATATTAAATTGAGTTGGAAAGCGGATTTCGCGGATGCCTCCTCAAGCGGTGACATGGCATACACATACGGGAAGTATGTTTTCAGTGCGAAAGATCCGGAAGGAAAGGAAATCTCTGACAGAGGTATTTTTCATACTGTCTGGAAAAGACAAAGCGACGGAAGCTGGAAATTTGTCTGGGACTGAAATTAATAATAATAAACATGATCAAGACTGACAAAAGAATTGATGCATACATTGAAAAGGCGAAGCCGTTCGCGCAGCCTGTTCTGAATCATATCCGTAAACTGGTTCATAAAGCTGATCCGGAGATTGAGGAAACGATCAAATGGGGCATGCCGCATTTTGTGCACGATGGAATTGTATGCAGCATGGCATCATTCAAAGAACATTGTGTTTTTGTACTATGGAAAGGAGATCTTATCTCGGATGTGAAAAATTCCGCAAATAAAAGCGGAGAGAAGGGTATGGGACAGTTTGGAAGGATACGATCACTGAAAGACCTTCCTTCGGATTCAACTATGATCAAATGGATCAAAGAAGGTGTGAGACTGAATAAAGAAGGTGTTCCTATTAAGAAAACATCACCGGCTGAAGCAATAAAGAAAAATGAAGTACCCGGTTATATGTTGAAAGAAATTAAAAAAAGTAAAAAAGCGCTTAAAGTTTTTAACGAATTTCCACCCAGTCATAAAAAGGAATATATTGAATGGATTACCGATGCCAAAACCGATGCCACTCGTGAAAAACGAATGACTCAAATGATGGAATGGCTGGAAGAAGGCAAATCCAAAAACTGGAAATACATGAAGCCTAAAAAAACAGGATGAGCAATAATTGCATTCCTGTTAACGTTAGCGCTTAATACACCCTTATTAATGAATCTGCGAGTTAAAATTTCAATCATTGCGGCATTGTTGCCAGGACTTACTTCTGCACAGGAAATGTGGGGCATCAGCAATAGCAATTATTCCGGCAACATGGGCATCTTTCTAAACCCTTCCACTATAGTCGGTGCACCATACAAATCTGAATTCAATATTGTAGCTGCTGATGTTTTCTCCCACAACTCATTCGTGTATTTTCCTTCAGACCAGCATGTACTTACAGATGTGGCGATTGGTGAAGGAGTCAGAGATAACATTTTGTTTCACATCCCTGAAGGAGAAAGACAAAAAGGCTTTGCTCATTTGTTAGTGATAGGCCCGTCTTACATAAAAGTAAATGAGAGCATGAGCTGGGGTTTGCACACTGCATACCGCCATCATTTGAGTGCACACCGCGTACCTTCACATCTTGCACAATTTATTTACGATGACTTCCGTTTCCCTCCCGCACAGAATATCCGCTACCAGGGAGACAATTTCGGAATGGCCTGGGCGAACTGGGCCGAATTTGGAGGAACTTACGGCAAGGTGTATATGGATACTGAAAAGCACTACCTGAAATGGGCTGCGAAGGGTTCTCTACTTCCTGCTTTCAATGGTGCATTTCTGGATGTGAAGAACGTGGAGTATTCTCTTACTAATCCGGGTGAACTGACGATTCACAATCTCGATGCTCGTTTGGCTTATGCAACAAATGAAGAGGGCAGAGCAGGATCAGGAAGTCCTTTCAGTTTACGGGGACTAGGTATCGGAGCGACACTTGGAGCAACCTACATTCGCAAAAGAGTTCCTTCAGCATTTGAATGCGGGCGCGCATCCGACCGTTTTAAAAAATACAATTACAGAATTGGCATCTCTGCGATGGACTTTGGAAGTATTCGATATTTCAATGATGCACATCGCCTGGACATCAATACAACAAGCGATAGGATTTGGTCGGGAAGCGAAACCCTCAATTTTGCCAATCTTAATATAATTGACACACTTGTTTCTCAACGTGTAAACGGAACATTGAACAGTGAAGACAAGGGTTTCTTTCTATGGCTTCCATCGGCACTGAGTGTGCAGTTCGATTATGCTATCAATCACAGGTGGTACGCGAATCTTAGCTGGCTGAACAGGGTGTATTATGCAGCCAATCAGATTGCACGGGGTAACCAGATTGCCGCAACTGTCAGATATGAAAAGCGTAAATGGGAAGCCAGCGCCAATATTAATTTCTTTGAATACAGCGACGTTGGAACCGGCATTGCGCTTCGATATGGTATTTTTGTGATCGGAACTGACCGACTTTTGGAATGGACCGGTATTTCGGATGTCTATTCTTATGACTTCTACTTTGGTTTCAAGCTGAATTTCTGCGGTCCGCGCGATAAGGGCATTGACTGTCCCGCAATTCTCCGATAAAATAAAGGATTCTACCCTGATTTCACCCGCTTCTAAATGTATATTTATTTAAATGAACATATTTTCATATACTCACATTGTAATTGATTTATGAAGATAAATAAAGACAAGCTCGAAAAAGCGGCTTATATCATGAAAACGATTGCGCATCCTACCCGACTCGCGGTCATTCAACTCCTGCACACAAAAGGCACCCTCCCTGTGAACGAAATTTGCTCATTGTTGGATTGCGAACAATCTCTGGTCTCGCACCACCTGAGCAACATGCGAGTCAAGGGTTTGCTTAAAGCAGAGAGAAAAGGAACCAGTATTCTGTACTCTCTGAAGGAAAAAGATCTTGCCAAACTGGTTAAGGTCATTGAAAACTGCAAGTGCAACATGTAATCTTCTGAACCTTAATGATATTTAGATTTTATTGTTGTTCACAAAACAATTTATATGAATATATGTTCATATTTTAATTTTATACCAACCTCTAGTCATAATGCTCAAAAAGATTATCGGAATGTTTAAAAGTGAAGGCCCATATTCAAATCTTCAGCCAGATCTGTTTGCGGAAAGAATTCGTTCAGACAGCAAAGCAGTGGTGCTGGATGTAAGAACAAGTGCTGAATATAAATCAGGAAAGATTGCAAAGTCTGTATTGATTGATTTCATGCGGGGAGATTTTATCAGTGAAATACAAAAACTTGATAAAAATAAAAACTTCTATGTATACTGCAGAAGTGGTGCGAGAAGCGCCGAAGCCTGCCGGAAAATGCATTCCTCCGGGTTCAAACAACTTTATAATCTTAGCGGCGGAATCATGTCGTACAAGGGTGATATCATTTAACCAGATTATTTCATGATCGTCTCTGAAATATATTTTGTTTTAATTAGCTTCACATAAAATAAACCTGAAAAAATGAAAAACCTGTATTCCATTCTAAGCGCCTTACTGATTGTTTTCACCATCAGTTCCGCTTCATGCCAAACTCCTCAAAAAAATACAGAGGAAGTCACCTCCACAATGGATGTTAAATCCTATAAAGAGATGCTGGACAATAATAAAGGAGTGCTTCTGGATGTTCGTACTCCGGAAGAATTTTCCGAAGGACACATCCCTGGTGCGATCAACATTGACTATAATGCTGAAAACTTCAAGAGTGAGATAGAAAAGCTTGACAAGAGCAAACAGTACAATGTGTATTGTCGTTCAGGAAGAAGAAGCGCTGCGGCTATGGAAATGATGGAACAAAGCGGATTTAATAAAGTCATCAATCTGGAAGGCGGAATACTTGGCTGGCAGGAAGCCGGTTACGAAGTGAAAAAATAATCTGAATCATCACATCTGTTGGTTCATTTGGGATTCCGTTTTCGAGTTTGCCGTTCAGCTGCGAATGAACAGCTCACTCGGGAATTCCTCTTTAAATTATCAGAATGAAAAAATACATAATTATTATCATCGGTATTATGTTGGGAGCATTAGGAGGATATCTGTACTGGAACTATGTCGGCTGCAGCGGAGGTACTTGTCCGATCACCTCCATTTGGTATAACAGTACCGCTTACGGTGCCTTGATGGGCGGATTGCTGGCAGGTACTCTGAAAACAAAAAATCGTTAAAAGGAATACAAGATGTCTGGATTTAAAGAACTCATAGAAGGAAACAAGCCTGTGCTGGTGGATTTCAGCGCCGAGTGGTGCGGACCATGCAAAATGATGGCTCCAATACTCAAAGATCTCGCATCCCGCGTGGGTGATGATGCGGTTATTTTAAAGGTGGACATTGACAAAAATCCTGCTGCTGCTCAACATTACAATGTGCAAAGCGTACCCACACTGATGCTTTTTCACAAAGGTGAAATCAAATGGAGACAAAGCGGAGTGATGCAGGCGAACCAGCTGGAGGAAATTATCCGGGAGAATTCGAAGTAATATTTGAATCTGGCTCCCAAATTTTCATTCTTTTCGTAATTACGAATGCAATAAATTAAATGATAAAACCTTTTTGTTTTTCGTAGGGTATTTCAATGCGCTAGACAGGTGATCCATTTCATTAAAGTTGCTAATCATCTCAAAATGCTCCAATTGTATCGTAATGCTACGCTTTCGTAAATTTTTATGTTCAGGATAAGTCATGAATCAGGCATGATCACTAAATTCATTACTTAATACTATATAACATGAGATCAATTGAGGAAAGCGTTGTGACGGCGATGGATGGTTCTGACAAAGAACTTTTTCCATTTTTACCATACATACTGCAGGATCTTTGGGGGATAGGATCTGACCCAAAAACAATACTCAGTCTGATTAAAAAGCATCGCAATAATTATACTGATATCAAAGTGCTTGACTGGGTTGCGGCAAAGGCGCTGTGTCAGTCAAGCTATCAGAAGCATTAGGCTTCAAATGTCAGGGCATCGATGCGATTCCGGAATTTATTGATTTTGCGAAGCTCAAAGCTTCCAAGTATAATGTGGATCGGATCGACTTTGCACCTTCGAAACCGGAGATATCAGAGAAAAGATCAAGCATTTGTCAGGATATGATATTGCTATTCTGGGTGCAATTGGGCCTGTGTTTGGAGATTACTATCAAACTCTCACTACTTTATCTGAATGTATCACAAGAGAAGGAATTTTTATTATTGATGACGGATACATTGAAGATGCTAGTGATTTCACACATTCATTGATGCTTTCCAAAAAGATTATGTTACAACAAATCCAAAAGGCAGGAACGGAGCTTGTTGAAGATGTCATCATGGACAGGAACCAAATAAAAGTTGCCGATGATTTTATTTTTGAAAAATTAAAAACCAGATGTCATGAACTAATCTCAATACATCCTGAAAAAAAGAATTTGTTCTTAAACTATATACAGGTACAGGAAAAAGAAACCAATGTTCTTGAGAACAAAGTTATTTGCTCAACAATGGTCATTAATAGAAAGTAGGATGAATCAATTTGGGTGAACAGGGAATTACAAACTCGTCTCACCTGACGAAGCTCGAAGTCTGAAAAAGATCTGAGCAGGCGAGTAGTGAGAAGCCACACACGGCCCTCAGCTACGAAACCTTCCAGAAGGGAACTTGTGTATAGACGAAGTATCCCTTACTACAGAGCCGTCCGTCATCCAGCGGGGAACTTGTGTGCGGAATGGTAGAGGGCAGGCTTCATTCTTCCTGTAAGTTGATTACTTCACGGTTTTGCGAAACCCTCAACCCACAAGTTCCCTGCTGGATGACCTTGAGGAAAGGACGGTACGGAAACTCACAGTATCCCTGCGGGATTAATCGGTTTGTCAATTTAAACCTATCGACCCCTGTAGGCTGATAGAAGAAACATAGATAGTAAAAAAAATTTTCCTTCACTCATTAAATAGCAAAATGCCAAGAATGAAATATCTATCAATGGTGATAAAAAATTCCAGCAAGGCCCACCATTCCCAAGAATCCCATTAATCCAATAAATCCCAGTTCAGACATTCAACCTCGAACTGTAAAAAAGTGTAAGTTTAAGTAACAGCGCGAGTGAACAATGTTCTCTCACACTCACGCTATCCCCCCGTCACCCAGCTTGTAATGCTTAGGCTTCCTGGTATTAAATGCGTCATCAGGCTCAGGAACCCAGTGGTGAAGTCCGCCGGCAAGCTCGTCGTTGAAGGTTTTTGGAATGTTCCCCGCTTTAGTACGTTCTGCCCAAGTCACATGCTGCTTTCCGTCGTCTCTTCTTTCCATGGTGATGCAGCCTTCCACCGGACATACCAGTGAACACAGATTACATCCCACGCAGTTCTTCTCAATGATGAATGGCTTGCGGTTGAGCAGGTCATCCGACAATCCGATTGCCTGGTGCGCGCCGTCTTCACAAGCAGTGTAACAAAGCTGGCAGCCTATGCATTTGTCTTCGTTAATGCTGGCTACAATTTTATACTTCAGATTGAGATCTTCCCAGTGCAAAACATTCGGCAAAGCCTTACCACGAAAATCTTCAATTGATTTAAATCCTTTTTCATCCATGTACTGTGAAAGTCCGGCTTTCATTTCGCGTATGATACCGAATCCGTAATGCATCACCGCGGTGCAAACCTGCACGCTTGTCGCGCCAAGTAAAATAAACTCCACAGCGTCGCGCCAGTTCTCCACTCCACCGATTCCGGAAATCGGAATGTTCACTCCGGGATGTTGTGCGCAGTTCTTCAGCATGTTCATGGCAATTGGTTTCACAGCCGGACCACAGTAGCCGCCATTGGTGCTCTTTCCGTCAACCACAGGATAGGGAACAAAATTGTCTATGTCCACACCTACCAGACTCTGAATCGTATTGATCAGTGATATCGCATCACCTCCGCCTTCAACAGCTGCCAGCGCCGGTCGCGTGATGTCTGTAATGTTGGGCGTAAGTTTCACTATCACAGGAATTTTTGCCACTTCCTTTACCCATGATACGATGGTCTTTAAGACCTTCGGCTCCTGCCCCACCGCCGAGCCCATTCCACGCTCACACATGCCGTGCGGACATCCAAAGTTCAGTTCCACTCCGTCTGCTCCCGCATTGGTTACATCCTGCATGATCTGATGCCACTCCTCGCGTGTTTCCACCATCAAGGATGCGATCACTGCATGTTCGGGGAAACGCTTTTTTACTTCCTCAATTTCCTTGAGATTGTCTTTCAGCGGACGATCAGTGATCAGTTCAATGTTATTGAAACCAATCATTCTGTTGTCGCGGTAATTCACCGCACCATAGCGGCTGCTCACATTCACCACCGGAACGCCAAGTGTTTTCCAGACCGCTCCTCCCCAACCGGCGTCAAAGGCCTTCATGATCTGATAGCCGCTGTTAGTCGGCGGCGCTGAAGCTAGCCAAAATGGGTTTGGTGATTTTATTCCTGCAAGATTGATATTCAGATTTGCCATGAAAGTGCTCCTTATGATTTTAAAAATTCAATGATTCCTTTTGCTGCACGTCTTCCGTCGGCGACTGCGTTCACCACTTCTTCTCCTCCGCTGACTGCGTCACCTGCAGCAAAATATTTTTTATTTCCTGTCTGGAATGTTTTTTCATTTACACTGATCCTTCCTTTCGCATCCAGTTTAAGTCCTTCGATCTTACCTAACAATTCCGTTTGCTTTGACTGGCCGGTTGCCTTGATCACCCAGTCGCACGGAACTGTAAACTCTGATCCTTTCACTTCCTGCAGTTGACCGTTCACATTTTCGGTACGTATCAACTTAATGGCTTCCACTTTTCCGTTGCCAATGATTTCTACCGCAGAAACATTGAACACTCCCTTCACACCAACACTTTTCGCAAGGTCGTACTCGAATTCGTACGCACCCATTTCATCATGTGCCCTTCGGTATGCCAGCACCACGCTTTCTGCCCCCATGCGTGCGCTTTCTGAAGCCGCATCCATCGCGGTATTTCCACCACCGAGTACAATTACCTTTGCGGGTACCTTCACTCCGTGCTTCTGCATTCTTAACTTCGCGACAAATTCCACTGCGCCAAAACAGTTTTCCAGCTCTTCACCTTTGATATTCAGAGAGGAGGTAGCGCCAAGTCCAATGCCCAGAAAAATAGCGTCATACTCTTTCTCCAGTTTATCAAGTTGCGATTTATCACTGATGGCTTGTTTGTAATGAACCTTATATCCGAATTGTTCTTCAAGATATTTCATTTCGTCCAGTACTTCTTCATTGGTGATCTTGTAAGGCGCGACTCCGTATACTGTAAGACCTGAAGGTTTCTCCTTCGCTTCGAATACATCTACCTCGCAACCGTACATTCTCAGATCTGCCGCGCAGGCAATTCCGGCAGGACCGGCACCGATTACTGCCACCTTTTTTCCATTCGGCTTTGCGGGCTTGTAGAATTTCTTACCTGAATGAATAGCCTTACCTGTCGCGAAACTTTGAAGCCGCCCAATCTCAATTGGCTTTACATCCTGGTGGTTGTACACACAGGCTCCTTCGCACAGCACCTCGGTCGGACAAACCTTTCCGCATGCATAACCGAAAGTGTTGCTGTCGTAAATTGTTTTGGCGGCTCCGATGGCATTGTTCGTATTGATCTGTCGGATGAACAAAGGGATGTCAATCCCCGTAGGACATGCAGTCACACAGGGAGCGTCATAGCAAAACAGGCAACGGGAGCTTTCATAGTAAGCTTCCGTTTCATTCATCAGCGGCTTAATCTGCTTAAAGTTCTCGGCAAACTCTTTTTCGCTGGAGGGTTTTTTATAATCAGACATTATTGATTTTCTTTTTCATTTTTGGAAATCATCAGCACATGAATCATCATGCTTATCATGTCAACTGATTTAAAGTTCCGTCATCTTTCCGTATGTCTCCGGACGACGGTCACGGTAGAACTGCCAGGTGGAACGCACCTCAGCGATCATGTCGAGGTCAAACTCTGCTACAAGCAATTCGTCCTTGTCTTCCGATGCAATGGAAAAAATTTGTCCGCGCGGATCCACAAAATAGGAAGATCCGTAAAACTTACCCAGGTTCCATGGCTTTTCCTGTCCGACACGGTTGATGCATCCCATGAAATATCCATTCGCCGCGGCATGCGCAGGCTGTTCCAGTTTCCAGAGATACTGTGAAAGTCCGGCAACAGTAGCGGATGGATTATACACTATCTCCGCGCCATTAAGGCCGAAGATGCGTGCGCCTTCAGGGAAATGCCTGTCGTAGCAAATGTACACACCAATTTTCGCGTATCGTGTTTCGAAAACCGGATAGCCAAGATTCCCAGGCTTGAAGAAAAACTTTTCCCAAAAACCGGATGTATGCGGAATGTGATTCTTTCTGTACTTGCCGAGGTAAGTGCCATCAGCATCGATGACCGCAGCCGTATTGTACAGAACGCCTTCCTGTTCTTTTTCATAAATCGGAACAATGATCACCATGTTGTACTTCTTGGCGTAGCTCTGCATGAGCTCAGTAGTAGGTCCGGGCACGGATTCCGCAGAAGCGTACCATCTGGCATCTTGCCCTGGACAGAAGTATGGGGTATTAAAAATTTCCTGGAGGCAGAGAATCTGTACTCCCTGCTTACCCGCTTCTTCTATGTAAGGAATGTGCTTCTGGATCATAGCATCCACGATTTCCTTAATGCTTCCTTCTCCTTCAGTCTTAGGGAGAGACATTTGAATCAGTCCTGATTTAATTTTTCTTGGCATAAATATTTTTATTGATTTGATTTTATCGGCATCAGATGTGCTGCTTTACTTTATTTCTTTTGATAAACTTTCCGTATCCTTTTGGAATGTGAACTTTCCCGTCCTCGACTGCAACTTTACCGCGGAGAATTGTCATTTTTGTTTTACCTGTGACTTCCCACCCCTCATAAGAGCTGTAGTCCACATTCATGTGATGTGTTTTGGCTGAGAGCTTGTGTTTCACTTCGGGATCCAGAATGATGATGTCAGCATCCGAACCGACAGCGATGGTTCCTTTCGCAGGAAACATACCGAAAATTTTCGCAGCATTGGTCGAAGCGACTTCCACAAATTTGTTCAGCGATATTCTGTTCTTCACCACACCTTCGGAAAACAAAAGCTCAACTCTGTGCTCGATAGCCGGATGGCCATTCGGGATTTTCGAAAAATCTTTCTCTCCCATTTTCTTCTGCTCCCATTTAAAGGGGCAGTGGTCTGTCGCGACAACCTGTACACTACCCTGGTTAATTCCCGCCCATAATGTTTCCTGGTCTTTCTTCTGCCTGAGCGGAGGACTCATTACCCATTTTGCTCCGTCGAAATCTTTTTCATATAAGCTCGCGTCGAGCAAGAGATACTGAATGCATGTTTCCGCATATACTTTCTGGTTACGTTTCGCAGCGTCACGAATGTGATTGAGCGCTCCTTCGCAGGTCATATGAACCACATAACCGATGGCTCCGGTCTGATAGGCGAGGTCAGCGAAGCGGCCTGTCGCTTCTGACTCGGTAATCTCTGGTTGAGAAAGATAATGATACAATGGAGACAGCTTTCCTTCCGATCTGTGCTTCGCAACGAGAAAATCAATCAGATCACCATTGGTTGCATGAACCGTGACCATGCCTCCGCAGCGTTTCACTTCGTTCATGAGTCCGACCATTTGCCTGTCATCAATCATGAGCGCACCTTTATATGCCATGAATGTTTTGAAGGATACTATGCCTTCCTTCTCCACCATCTCTTCTATTTCCTTTTTGGTATCATCATTAAAGTCTGTCACTGCCATGTGGAAGGAGTAATCCCCAAAGCAGTTTCCGTTTGACCTGCCCTGCCATGCCTCCAATGCATGACGCAATGGTTTACCCTGAGTCTGCAGTATAAAATCAATCACCATGGTTGTTCCGCCATGCAATGCGGCAAGAGTTCCTGTTTCATAGCTGTCGCTGGAAAATGTTCCCATGAACGGCATGTCTAGATGTACATGCGGATCAATGCCTCCGGGAAAAACAAATTTCCCGTTTGCATCAATTTCTCTTTCAGCTTTCATCGGAAGATTTTTTCCGATGGCTGCGATTTTTTCACCTTCTATGTAGACATCGGCGATGGCATCTTCCGATGCGGTGACAACTCTTCCGTTTTTAATCAGTATTGACATTGTAAATATTTTTTTATCAGAAATATCAGGCTGTGATCCTGACATTCCTTGCCGTAAGATAATAAACTATAAATGATACAGCGAAGCCTGTGAACCATGACAAATGGTAGAGGAATGCAAGTGAAGGAATCCAGTAGCCGATGAGGGCCGTGAGTATTCCGGCGATGAGCGCAAGCAGTGCAGCACGGCTTACTCCGCTTCCGTTGTATGAATATATTCCGTCGCGTCTGAACAGTTCGTCGGTTACGAGATTCTTTTTTCTTATCACATAATAATCGCATAGCAGGATACCGAGAACCGGACCCAGAAGTCCGCTTACAAATATGAGTATTCCGCTGATTTCATCCAGAAGCCACCAGGGACAAATGATGATTCCGATGATCCCTGCAATAACTCCACCCTTGCGGAAAGAAATTTTCTTAGGAAAGAGATTTGAGAATGCGTTGGCAGGCGCGATGACATTGGCCGCGATGTTGGTGCTGAGTGTGGCGATGATCATTGCTATCTGCGCAAAGATCACCACGCCGGGTGATTTGAACTTTGCAATTAGAGAAACAGGATCCCAGGGCGCGTCTTCGGAAATGAGAATGTCACTGAAGACTAACATGGCTGAAAGTGTCACAAAAATTCCAACGAAGGAGTAAAACATCATGGTACCTGGCAATCCGAGAAACTGTCCGAGAACCTGGTCTTTCTGGGTCCGCGAATACCTGGTGATGTCTGAAATGCTGATAGACATCGTCGCCCAGAATCCAACCATTGCGGTGAACCAGAGAATGTATTCCCACAAGGATTCGATCGAATCTTTTTCTTTATGAGTAAACACATCCACAATTGTGGAAAGCGCCATGTCCTTGTTTCTGAACTGAACCTTTACGGCTTCCTCGCCGCTGAGTATGTTTTTAGTTTCGATGCCGGGAACATTTTCTATTTTATAAACCGGCTCTGCCGGATTCCATGCTTTCCATCCAAAATCATAATAACCATCGGTGGTTGGGGCAAGAACAGAATACTCTGATACTTTCGCTGATCCGTCAGTATTAGTTAATGGAAAAAGTTTTACTTCAAATTGATTGGCAGATTGATCATAGTACAGCTCTGCTGATTTCTGCTGCATCTGGTGTCCTTGTGCGAGCACCGCATCAAAGCTTCCCGCATTCCTGATTCCCCAAACAATGAGTATGATTCCAATTATAATAAGTATCGGCGCTGAATAATTCTCCAGCCAGCGTATGCTCTCAGTTCCTTTCCAGATAAAGTAAATGTTAACAAGCCAGAATAACCCGAAGCAAATGAACTTGCCCGCATCCAGTCCGTAGCTTCCCTCCTGTCCTGTCATGATATTCCAGATTGAATAAAAGGCAAGTCCGCCTATCCATGTTTGCACGCCGAACCATCCACAGGCGACAATGGCTCTGAGCACGGATGCGATGTGAACACCGCTTGTTCCGAAACTAGCACGGCCAAGTACAGGAAAGGGCATGCCGTATTTCACACCTGCGTAACCGTTGAGAACCATTGGAATTGTGATCACCAGATTGGCAAGTCCGATAATGACAAGTGATGCCTGCCAGCTCAATCCTGATTTGATCATGTAAGAAGCCAGAATGTATGTTGGGATGCACACCGCCATGCCCACCCATATCGCGGCCAGACTCCACATGTTCCATGTGCGCTTTTCGTAAGGAACGGGAGCGAGCTCTTCACTGTATAATGAGGAAGACTTCAGATGCTCCGAAACTTTCAGGCGTTCATGGTCCATAAAGAAAGATTATCAGTTACAGTATTCGTCGGCGATGCTGATCGCTTTCGATATCATATCCAGACCTTCGTCGATCTGCTCTTTTGTTATGCAGAGTGGCGGTGCGGTGAAAATCCAGTTCCAGCGGACGAAAGTGAAGAGTCCGAGTTCGGTGAGTTTCGCAGCAACTTTGTTCATAACTTCCATTTCGGAAGCGCCGGCATTCCAGGGAGCCATGGGTTCTTTTGTCTTGCGATTTTTCACAAGTTCAAACACGCCGAGCAATCCCGTATTCCTGAAATCACCGATCGATGGATGCTTGTCCATCATTCTTGCTGCACTCTCATCCATGTATCTTCCCATCTTCGCAGCGTTCTCCATGAGATTTTCCTTCTCGTAAACTTCAATGACAGCATTGGCGGCGGCGCAGGCCACAGCATGTGCGCTATAAGTGAGTCCGAGAGGAAGAGGTTTGTCGTCAAAATGTTTGATGATTTCTTCTTTCACCATCATGCCTCCAAGCGGAATATAACCGCTGGTGATTCCTTTTGCCATGCACATGATATCCGGTTCCACACCGTGATGTTCAATGCCGAACCACTTGCCTGTGCGGCAGAAGCCGCTCATGACTTCATCGCAAATGGTGAGTATACCGTATTTCGCTGCAATGTCACTTACTTTCTTCCAATATCCCGGAGGATATTTGATACAGCCTGAAGAACCGCTTTCTCCTTCCATGAGAATCGCCGCGACATACTGCGGACCTTCATATTTGATCAGTCGCTCCATGTGTGCAGCAGCGTTCTCCGCGCACTCTTCCGGAGTCCTGCTGTTCCAGGGGCAACGGTAGAAATAAGGATTTTCTGCATGAATTATATTGGGTACACCCTGACTGTCGTGAGACAGTCCTCGAGGATCACCGCCTGCGGAGAGCGCACCGTATGTGGCTCCGTGATAGCTCTGGTAAAGTGAAATGATTTTATGTCGCCCGGTGTAAAGCCTTGCGAGTTTGATTGCGTTCTCGATCGCATCAGCGCCTCCGTTTGTGTAGAAAGCCCTGTTGAGTGTTCCAGGTGATATTTCAGAAAGCTTTTGTGAGAGCTTTCCCCTCGCTTCGGTGATCATTCCGGGATGCACATAACTTACTTCGTTCATCTGTTTCATGACTGCCTCGGTGACGGCCGGATGACCATGACCAATGTTGACGTTCATCAGTTGGGATGAAAAATCGAGAATGCGTTTTCCGCTTCTCTCATATAAGTAAACTCCTTTGGCCTTTTCAATGTTGAGGGGATTGATTCCACTCTGCTTTGTCCAGGAGAAAATACTGTGCTTTAAATTGGTTTGAAGGATCTCGTCTTTGAGACTGAGTGTTCCCTGTGCGCTTGTTGACATGTTTCTGAAATGCTAATTGATAAAAACAGAGAATCAGCTCATCCAGTTTGTTCTGGCTTCCGGATTCCATTTCACGGAAGTCTTCTTGAGCTTTGTCCAGAATTCGATAGAGCTTTTTCCGGTGATGTCGCCCACTCCGAACTTGCTTTCATTCCATCCTCCGAATGAAAAAGGTTCACGGGGCACAGGCACTCCGATATTTACTCCGATCATTCCTGCGCTTGCCTTTTCCATTACCATGCGTGCATGACCACCGCTCTGTGTAAAGACTGATGCTGCATTACCATAATTGGAAGAGTTTTCAATTTTGATGGCTTCATCGAGATCTTTTGCCCTGATGATAGCCAAGACCGGTCCGAAGACTTCTTCCTTTGCGATAGCCATATCGGGAGTCACATAATCTATCACAGTCGGACCGACATAAAATCCGCCTTCGAATCCTTCCACTTTCCAGTTTCTTCCGTCAACCAGTACTTTCGCTCCGGCTTTTTCCGCTTCTGTAATGTAGCGTTCAATGCGCTCCTTCGCTGCTTTAGTAATCACCGAGCCCAGATTTTGTCCGGGAACAATTTTCTTAGATTCCTCGCAGATCTTAGCTACGATGTGGTCTACTCCTCCTACAGCCACCATGGCCGATGCGGCCATGCAACGTTGTCCGGCACAACCCGACATGGATGCAGCCACATTGCTGGCAGTCATGTCCTGATGCGCGTCTGGTAACACAATGATATGATTCTTTGCTCCGCCCAATGCAAGGCAGCGCTTGAGGTTACTCGTTGATCTTTTGTAAACAATCTTTGCCACTGTGGTGGAACCGACAAAAGATACTGCTTCAATTCCAGGATGATCGCAGATCGCTTCCACGATTTGCTTATCACCATTCACTATGTTTAATACACCGTCAGGAAGTCCGGCTTCACGTAACATTTCTGCGATGCGTATGGAAGACACCGGCACCTGCTCTGATGGTTTTAGTATCATGCAGTTTCCGAGAGCCAATGCATTGGGGATGGTCCAGTGAGGAACCATGTGCGGGAAGTTGAATGGCGCGATGGACGCCACGACACCGAGTGGTTTATGCTCCACCCTGCATTCCACTCCGCGGCTCACCTCCAATAGTTCTCCGCTGATGAGTTGGGGCAGAGAACAGGCAAATTCTGTAAGCTCAATGCTCTTCTCCACTTCTGCGATGGCTTCATCCATAGTCTTGCCGTTCTCATCACTGACGAGTTGGGCAAGGCTTCGAAGATTTTTTTCCATCAGCGTTTTATAACGATAGAAAATCTGGACTCTTTCTTTTATCGGCATGGCAGACCATCCCGGGAAAGCCGACCATGCGGCGTTCACGGCCTGGTCAAGTTCTTTATTGGTTGACAGTGGAACAGAAGAAATCACATCACCCGTCTTGGGATTGATCACTTCCATCACTTCATTATCACTCGGGGTAAAAATTCCGGAGATGTAGTTTTTCACTTCCGGGTACTTCGACTTAGTTTCTTGCATGTTTTAGATAATTCAGGAACCAGTAAAATTAAGGATTTTTAAATGCATTCATACAATAAATGAATGCTAAATGCAGAAATTTAAAGCTTGGAGCGAAGAAGTACTGCCTTAGCTGCACTCCTCAAATGGAATCTTTATGAGAATATCAGGTCAGTTATATCCTGCGGTCATCTCTTAAGCGAACAAAGCAATCATCTTTTCCGCATTTATTGGATGACCCGAGATTTGCAATGTCGGATATTTGTACAATGAAAAATCTGACAGAATTCAGAATAAAGGATAAGATTCATGAACTCAGAAATACCAGAGTGATTCTTGATTTTGACATCGCTGAACTCTATGAAGTTCCAACCAAAGTTTTAAACCAGGCGGTTCGCCGTAATATGGAGCGTTTCCCCGAAGATTTTATGTTTCAGCTAAGCGAGGAAGAGTGGCAAATCTTGAGGTCACAAATTGTGACCTCAAGCTGGGGAGGCAAACGATACCTGCCATATGCCTTTACTGAGTACGGCGTGGCAATGCTTTCAGGCGTGCTGAGAAGCGATACCGCGATTCGGATGAACATCGTGATAGTCAGGGCATTTATAGCATTAAGAAAAATGGCTTTAGAACATCAGGATCTGAAAACCAAAATTCTGGATCTGGAGAAACAATGTAATATCAAATTCAATAACCTAGAACACGCGCTTGAGTACTTGATAATCGAAAAAGAACAAGCAGAGGAACAGAAAAACAGGAAAAGAATTGGATTTAAGAACTCCGCTTCTGAATTAATTAATAAACAAACGATTGATGATACTTACTGAATAATCAGCTTTCTGTAAAAATACTCTTCATTTTCGCCAACCCTTACAAAATAAATACCTGGTTGAAGATTAGCGTTAAATCTTTCTTCCTTATTTTTTAAGTTAAAGGAATACAGTTTTTCTCCAATTACATTTACAATTTCGAGTTTGGCGTCTTTTAATTCTGACTTTAAACGGATGCTGAAATTATTTGAGGCAGGATTGGGATAAATAATAAATGAATCTTCTGCATCCAGTTCGAAAATAGGACTAGGTAATAAATTAGAAATTTTCATCAAGTATGGACTACTCCCGCTGGGTGATGAATATCCAATCCTTCCTGAAATCAAAAATGTAGAATTATCAAGAGCAAGCATTGAATTCACTGTAGATGAAGCAAAATTCGAAACATTATCATCAAAATGATAGGTCCAGATTGTATCACCTAATGAATTTCTTTCTTCCACATAGTAATCTCCATAAGCGATTAGAATATTTCCGTTAGGCAGTTCTCTTGCAACTATCGGATAATATTGGTTTGTAGAGATCGTATCTGTCCAAATAATATTCGCAGCAGTGTCTACTTTCATTAGCTGTAAGAATCCCTGCTGGGTTGAATCCTGCTTCGAGCAGGAAATCAAAATATTGTTATCTGCTGTTTTAGAAATACTGCCCAAATAGATTGTGTAAGTGCTGTCGATCAATGAATGTGATGAAAGGAAGTTTCCTGAAGTATCGGTGGAGATCAATGATATTTTATTATAAATTTTTTGAGTTGCAGAATCAATGTATGATGTTGCTCCGCCGATAATAAATTTGTTTTCAATGCTCAACAGATAATTTTCTATTCCTATCAATGGAAATTGTCTCATGAATAGCACGTCACCAGAATTTGACAGTTTTAAGAGGAATGAATTCAAGATATTTGAAATGCTGTCGCGTCTAAATCCTGTAAAATATAAACTCGAATCAGGTGACTGGTAAATTACATCTGCATTTCCCAACTGAAATTGCTGCACATTTTTTCTCCACAATTCATTTCCGGACGAATCAGTCTTAAGAATGAAAATTGCACTTTCATTTGCCGTACCGAAATTGCTTAAGCTGCCACAAAAAACAAAGCCATGATCATGTGTTCTTAAGCCATAACTAAAAGAGGCCCAATGCTTACCAATGCTGGTAAATATCGCGCTGTCTTTCACCCACAGGGGAGCACCATTCTTGTCAACAACAGCATAGGCATAACTTGAGCCAAGATGGCCTGATGCACTGCCTGCCAACAAGTAATTTCCACTATGCGTAGTATCGCAAATTCGAAAAAAAGTATGCCGATTCAGGGTTAATACCGAACCATTATAATTGATTCCAAAAATTTTCTGCTGTGAATATGCTGCAGTAAATATGCTTAAAAAGAAAAGTGTTAAAAGTAATTTTTTCATGAACTAAGCATAGTGATGTATAAAGATAGTCAAACTCGACGAATTCAGTGTCCATATGATTTTGTCTTGCCGGAATCACTTCCCAATATCCTCATTCCACAATTCCGGTCTGTCCCTGATGAACTGCTCCATCAGTTGAATACATTCCGTATTGCCAACATCTACCACTTCCACCCCGTGTTCTTCCATGAATTTACGGGCACCGGAAAAGGTTTTTGATTCTCCCACGATGACTTTTGGTATTCCGAACTGCACCACTGCTCCGGCGCAGAGGTAGCAAGGCATGAGTGTGCTGTAAAGAACCGTGTCCATGTAATTGCCCACTCTTCCCGCATTGCGCAGGCAGTCGATCTCCGCATGCGTCATGGGATCATCGTCCTGCACTCTCTTGTTATGACCACGGCCAATAATTTTTCCGTCTCTGACTATCACGGAACCAATCGGTATTCCGCCCTCAGACAGGCCTTTCCGGGCTTCGTCGATGGCTGCTTTTAAAAAAAGATCCTCACTCATACATTGATTTTATGCGAACGACTGAAGGTCATACAGTTTCTTATAGACGCCGCCTCTCTGCAGCAAGTCATTGTGCTTTCCTCTTTCAATGATTTCTCCTCTTTGCATGACGATGATCTCATCTGCATGCTGAATGGTGGAAAGACGGTGGGCAATTACGAGCGTAGTTCTGTTCTTCATCAGCTTGATGAGCGCTTCCTGAACCAGGCGTTCGCTTTCGGTATCCAAAGCTGAAGTGGCTTCATCCAGAATCAGTACAGGCGGATTTTTATATATGGCTCTTGCGATGCTCAGTCTCTGCCTTTGTCCACCGCTCATCTTTCCTCCGCGGTCACCGATGTTAGTCTGGTAACCGTCCTTCATCTCCATGATGAAATCGTGGGCATTGGCGATTTTCGCGGCTTCTATGACTTCCTCTTCCTTCGCGTTGTCAACTCCGAAAGAAATATTGTTGAAGACTGTGTCATTGAATAAAATGCTTTCCTGTGTCACAATACCCATGAGTGTGCGAAGGTCCTGCAGCTTGTAATCCCTGATGTTCTCACCGTCAACGAGTATCTCACCCTGATCCAGATCATAGAATCTCGGCAATAGATCTGCCAGCGTGGTTTTTCCCGAACCACTTTGTCCGACCAGCGCGATAGTTTTTCCTTTTTCTATTTTCAGATTGATGTCATTCAGTACCATGCCCTTGTCGCCCTTGTGATAGGCGAATGACACGTTGCGATACTCAATGGCATGATTGAAATTGCTTATCCTAAGCGGATGTTCGCGGTCCCTGATACTCACCTCAGAGTCCAGTATCTTGTAAATCCTGTCAGCGGAAGCAAGTCCTTTCTGCACATTCGAATATGCATCAGTGAATGCCTTGGCAGGAGAAATGATCTGTGAAAAGATCGCGATGAAGGCGATGAAAACAGATGGTTCCAGCTCCGACACCTCTCCCAATACAAGTTTGCCGCCAAAGTACATGACTATCACCAGCACCACAGCTCCGAGAAATTCACTGAGGGGAGAGCTGAGATCCCTTTTGCGGTAAAGACGAACCATCAGCTTGCGGTAATCGTCGTTAATCTTCCTGAACTTTTCTCCGGAAAATTGTTCTGCGGTAAAGGCTTTGATGATGCGAAGTCCTCCTAGCGTTTCTTCGATGGCGCTCAGGAGCAGGCCCATTTTTTCCTTGGACTTTGCTGATGTCCGGCGCAGACTTTTACCGATGTAGCCGATCAGCAAACCCGCGACAGGCAGTAGCACGAAGACGAACAATGAGAGCTGCGGACTCATCAGGATCATGGTCGTGAGAAAAAGAATGATCGTGATGGGTTCACGAAAGATAATTTCGAGTGACTGCATGATGCTCCACTCTATTTCCTGCACATCGTTGGTCATTCTTGAAATGATATCGCCCTTCCTCTCATCGGAAAAATAGGAAAGCGGCAGCACGAGAATCTTATCGTACATTTTTTTTCTCAGGTCTCTTACTACACCGTTCCTCACTGGGGCGATGAAAAACATACCGAGGTAACGGAACAGATTTTTGAAAAAGAACATGAATACCACCAAAACGCAAATCAGCATGAGCGCCTGCAGCTTTCCGTGTTCATCAATGTACTGACCGAGAAAATAATTGAAATTGTCGAGCAGGGATCTGATTGAAAATGTAAGCGGAGTTTTTTCATACAATGTATCAGTCTGGCTGAACAGCACATTCAGAAAAGGCGCCACCATGGTAAGGGAAAAAAGGGAAAAGATGACTGAGAACAAGTTACAGAGCACGTTCAGTGCCGCATAACCTTTATATGCCCCCACAAAACGGAGCAATCTGATGTAATTTTTCACGGTTTAAAGATAGTTTTTTTCATGATTTCGCGTTTTTAAAGGCATTCCGTCAAATTGCCTACATTTGCCGCAAATGGATTCGACCAGACAACAGAAATTTTCACGGCTAATTCAAAAGGAAATCGGAGAGATTTTCCAGCGGGAAGGATACAATTTTTATGGAAAAGCCTTTGTGACCGTCACGGGCGCGAAAATCAGCCCTGACCTGGGCATAGTAAAAATATATCTCAGCATTTTCGGTGCGAAGGACAGCCAGGCCGTGCTTGACCAGATTGATTCTCATAATAAAGAAATCCGTAAAAAACTCGGAAGCAGCATCAGGCATCAGGCAAGGATCATTCCTGAGCTGCGCTTTTACCTGGATGATTCCCTCGACCAGGTCGAGAAAATCGAGCAGCTTTTAAAATCCACACGCAAGAACGACGAGGATTCCCCATCACAGGAATCTCAATAATCCATTTATGCAATACGATCCGATCAAGCGTTCCCTGGGAAATGTATTCAACAAGACTCCCTTTCTCAGGAAACTTTTTTACAGACTTCTGGACCTTCTGCTTCTGCGTGCATGGCATGTGCACAAAGAATTGAGAAGCTGGATCAGAAGAGCTTCAAAGGATGCCAGCATTTTGGATGCAGGCGCAGGTTTCGGACAGTATACATATTGGCTGAGCAGAAGAAATCCTGACTGGAAAATTCTTTCAGTGGATGTAAAAGAAGAGCAGGTTGAAGACTGCAATAACTTTTTCAAAAAGATCGGTTCGGACAATGTACGTTTTGAAGTCGGAGATCTCACCAAATTCGTCAATGAAAACTCCTACGATCTGGTGGTGTGTGTGGATGTGATGGAGCACATTGAAGAAGACGTGCAGGTGTTCCGGAACTTTCATGCATCGCTGAAAAAGGGAGGCATGGTGCTTATATCCACTCCATCCGACCAGGGAGGTAGTGATGTACACGGGGATGATGACACATCCTTCATCGAAGAGCATGTCCGCGACGGATACAACATCGGGGACATAGAGCAAAAGCTTCGCTCGGCCGGCTTCAGCAAAATTGAAGCACGTTATCAATACGGATCACCTGGAAAAATCGCCTGGAGATTGTCCATGAAGTATCCGATACTGATGCTGGGAAAGAGCAAATTGTATTTCATCATACTTCCCTTTTATTATCTTCTTACTTATCCTTTCGCTTTCATACTGAATTATTTTGATGTGCGGGGAAAGCACAGCTCCGGAACCGGATTGATTGTCAAGGCCTGGAAGTAATCTAATTCTTACTTTCGTGTCTGCATCATGAATCTTCCTTTCTTCATAGCGAAGCGATATTTTCTTTCACCCAAGTCACAGAAAGCGATCAACATCATCAGCATGATCTCAGTAACCGGTGTGACCATCGGCACTGCTGCCCTGATTGTCGTTTTGTCTGTGTTCAATGGATTTGAAGGACTGGTGATGCGCCTTTACAATTCATTCGATCCGGATTTAAAAATCAGTCTTGTAGAGGGGAAAAAGTTTTCTCTGAATGAAATTTCGCTTGAGAAACTCAGAAGTACACAAGGCGTGGCAGCGGTGGCAGAAATCCTCGAAGAGAACGCACTGGTAAAATACGAAGACAGGCAAACGATAGTCACGTTAAAAGGTGTTGGCGACGATTATGAAAAAGTGAGCGGAGTGGACACCATGCTCATCGAAGGAAATTTTCAACTCAAACACGGCGATCTTGATTTTGCAGTTCCCGGAGGCGCCATTGCCTATAACCTGGGACTTAACACCGGCAACCTTTTGAACCAAATGGAAGTGTATGCACCACGAAGGACGGCCGCTTCGCTATTGAATCCAGAGGAAGCTTTCAACCGTCGTTTTATTACAACTTCCGGAGTGTTTTCTGTTCAGCAGGAATTTGACACCAAGTACATCATTGTACCCATTCGTTTTACTTATGAAATTTTGGAAGAAGACATGAATGTAAGCTCGTTGGAGATTTCAGTGATTCCCGGAGCTGATATTCAGGAGCTGAAAAAAAAGTTGAAAGCCATTGCAGGTAATCGCTTTGAAGTGAAAGACCGCTTCGAGCAGCATGAGTTGATATACAAGATTATGAAATCTGAGAAATGGGCTGTCTTTCTCATACTGACTTTTATTCTCATCATTGCGACATTCAATGTGGTGAGTTCACTGACAATGCTGGTCATTGAAAAGAAAAAAGACATCGCGATACTTTCCAGCATGGGAGCCGGAAGCGGATTACTGAGAAGAATATTTCTCATTGAAGGACTTTTCATCACCATGATCGGAGCTTTTATAGGATTGATCATCGGTTTTGCCGTGTGCTTTGCTCAGGAAAAATTCGGACTTATCACTTTGGGAGGAAGCGGATCATTTGTGATTGACGCTTATCCGGTCGAAATGGAATTGCCCGACTTCTTCTATGTATTGCTCACAGTTTTTTTAATCGGACTGATTGCAGCATGGTATCCTGCAAAGAGGCTCATCGGAGACAGGATCAGCTTAAGGGATGTGAAATCGGATGAGTAAAACAGTGCAAGAATCACTCCGCTGCGAATTGCTTCAGAAAACGAACATCATTTTCAGAAAACAATCTCAGGTCTTTTACATTGTGCAGTAACATGGCAATGCGTTCGATTCCCATACCAAAGGCATATCCTGTGTATTTTTCCGGATCAATGCCGCAGTTCTCGAGTACATTGGGATCCACCATTCCGCAACCCATGATCTCCAGCCATCCGCTGTACTTGCAGACATTACAGCCTTTTCCTTTGCAAATGCTGCAGGTCACATCCATCTCTGCGGAAGGTTCTGTGAAAGGAAAGTAAGAAGGACGGAGGCGAATGCGCGTGCCCGAACCAAACATTTCTCTCGCGAAATAAAGCAGCGTTTGTTTCATGTCGGCGAAAGAAACGCCTTCATCAATATAAAGTCCTTCCACTTGGTGGAAAAAGCAATGAGCGCGTGCAGATATTGCTTCATTGCGGTAAACCCTTCCCGGAGAAAGCACACGAATAGGTGGTTTATTGTTTTCCATCACCCTGACCTGCACGGAGGATGTATGGGTTCTCAGAGCAATGGAATCCGGACCTTTTTGTTCAATGAAAAACGTATCCTGCATGTCCCGCGCCGGGTGGTTTTCTGGGAAATTCAAGGCCGTGAAGTTATGCCAGTCGTCTTCGATTTCAGGACCATCAGCCACAGTGAATCCAATTCGGGAAAAGATTTCTATGATTTTATTCTTTGTAATGCTGATGGGGTGACGTGATCCTGGATAGATAGGTTCTGCAGGAAGGGTCAGGTCAAGATCATGAGCCTGTCTTGAATCCTGAGCATTTTCAATTTGGGTTTGCAGCTGACTCAGCTTTTCCTCGGCTTTGTTCTTCAGCTCATTTACCATCTGCCCATATTCCTTGCGCTGATCTGCCTGTATATCTTTCATCCCGGAAAACAGCTCCGCCAGTATTCCCTTCTTAGAAAGAAATTTTATCCTGAAACCATCCAATTCCTCCCTTGTAGCCGCGTTGAATTTTTCAACTTCCTCGATATAGGGCCTGATCTTTTCCTGCATATAAATCTTTAATTGATATTATAAATATGTGTTTTTATAATCAATACATCCAATTTGAAATAATTGATTATTGAATTTACTCCTCCCTGATCAACAAACTGATCTTCATTCTGACGTCCCTAACCGGCCTGTCGCCAGGTTTGGTTTCAAGTGCAGCTATGCTGTCGATCACATTCATTCCTTCGGTCAACTGACCGAAGACGGTGTAGTTATTATCCAACCAGGGTGTTCCTCCTTCACTTCCGTACACCTTTCTCTGGGCCTCATTGAGGCGGAGACCGCGCTGAAGTTCAAGCATGGTCATTTGCTCCGGAGTAAAAACCTGTCCCTGGACGATGTAAAACTGGCAACCGCTGGATGCTTTTTCAGGATTATCGGTCCTTGCGGCACAGAGCGCACCCTTTCTATGAAAGATAGTGTCACTGAACTCAGCCGGAATAGTATATCCCACATCGCCCATACCAAGGTTCTCATCCGGACCTGCATGTTTCGAAAGGGGATCCCCCCCTTGTATCATGAAATTGCGGATTACACGGTGAAAGAGCAGACTGTCGTAATATCCTTCTGAAACAAGTTTGATAAAATTGCTTCGGTGCAATGGTGTCTGTTTGAACAATTCAAAGATCATATCACCGTATTCCGTGGAAATCATCACCAATGTGTCGCTTTTATCGGCAGCTGGATCTACTTTGACTTCCTGAGGAACGGTCAGTCGTTTTTTCTCTTTATTCCGAGCGTTAAGGCCAGAACCAATCATCAAAAAGAGCGTAAGAAGGCAGGTTAAACACTTCATTATTTGTGCTAATTTGGTGCTTCAGAGCAAAAATACAATATTAAAAAAAACCTGTAATGAATACTGACCGCAGCGGAAGAATCACCGCCATCATCATCATTGGAATTTTCCTCCTGCTTAGCTTCATGTCCTGCAAGAAAGACGGTCCTTCAATCGCCATCATTACGGTTGTCGATTCTGCAGGAAGATCTGTACAGGGAGCTTCGGTAACCCTTTGGCAGGACACAGCCGTCAATTCCACCAATGGAGTCCAGGCGACAGTGCGTGAGACTCAAATCAGTGATGCAGCAGGCAGAGCTGAATTCTCTTTCCAGCTGGAAGCATTTCTCAACATTGATGTGATCAAAGGTCAGGATACAGGAAAAAGCTTTATTCGCCTGAAGCAGCATGAAACTGTGTACAAAACTGTCACGCTTTAATTTTCAGTTTCAGATTTCCATCCCTCCTTCTTCTTCGAAATAATCTATCACTGCCTGCTTGAGCAGCAGATCCTGCTCTCTTAGTGTAAGCGGAGGAAGTTTATTGACAAGCTTCCAATGTGGCCATCCGTTTTCATCCTGGCCTTCCAATTCATAGTAACCGTATTTGCTTAAAAGCCTGCATACCGCAATGTGCATCAAGTCCTGCTTTTCATCCTTTGAATATTTGACAGGACCCTGTCCCAGTTCCTGAACCCCGATGAGGAAAATAAACGCCTGTAAATCGGGCTCTTCTCCGAATTTGCTTTCCAGTCCTTTGAGCAACTTATCCCACTTTTCCCTGAGCGCTTGTAAATCAGTCTGATCCATAGTCTGCAAAGTTACCCGTAATTTTCAGTCTTTGCTATTTTTGTAGCCCTCATCAACACGATTGTGCAAGAGCTCTTCCAACGAAAATTTATTGTCCTCTTTTTCCTGGCACTCTCCTGCTTCCTTCCAAATGAAAGCAAGGCGCAGGAGAAAACCGGTCAGGCTGTTGACATCGTATTTTGTCTGGATCTGAGCAGCAGCGCGAACGGACTCATCGACCGCTTCCGCAATCATATCTGGGATTACTGGTACATGCTTAGTCGTTGCCAGCCGGCGGTTAACTACAGAATTGGCGTTGTCGCATATTCTCGTTTCAGCTATGGCAGAAAAAACGGCTATGTAAAAGTGATTAGTGATCTAGGAACAGATTTTGAAGAGATGAGTGCAATATTATTCAAGATTCCTTCACGCATAGAAAAAGGCGATCAGTTTGTAGGCTCCGCTTTGTTCACTTGTCTGAAAAAAATCAGCTGGAGCAAAGATCCGAATGCATTGAAAGTAATCTTCCTAGTTGGAAACGGCGACGTGCGGCTTGGTCCGGATGACGTGGAAAGGGTGACTGAGCGACTGGTGGCAAATAAGATAATCCTGAATACAATTTACTGCACAGTTCCCGGCGAGAGGAAAGCGATACACGGCTGGAAAAAACTGGCGGAAATGGGAAATGGTAAAATGGAAGTGATGTCGCTGCGCAACCGTTACTTCGACCGCCTTGCCGGTTTCGACTTGCAATTGTTCCGAGCACTCAACCGAAAATTCAATCATACCTATTTGCACTACGGTCTGGGTGGTTACAAAAGATGGAAGACAATTATCAATGAAGACAACCATATTTTTGTGACCAATACAGAAGGTTACCGTTACAGGTCGCTCTACAAAATTTCTGATGACTACCAGAAAAAAAATCATCACTGGGATCTGGTAGATATGTATTATAAGAATCCGGTTGCATTCATGGATGTGGAAAGAAAATACCTGAATGATTCCTGCAGAAAAATGTATAACGAAGAACTCAGGAATTACATCATCTATAAAAAGTATGAGCGTAAAAAACTCAGTGCGATGATCGCTGATATGATCGCTGAGAAAGAACTTAAGGAGAGGGCGCAGGGACTGGTGACTGAAAAAACCATGGCCACTCTGGATGTGATCAGCATGAGGATGCTCCGTGAATTACTCAAATCAAAAAACGTCATTTTACCCGCCATCTGAAATGAAGAATTGGAATAAATGGATACTGGGAGGATTGGGCTGGGCGCTGGGCGGACCAATTGGAGGGATTATCGGATTTGCGCTTGGCTCCATCACTGAAGAAGGATTCAAAGAATACAAGCAGAGTGAACGATTGTTACCAAACGATTTCAGCGCTGCCCTACTTGTGCTTTGTGCTGCTGTGATGAAAGCGGACAACAAAGTACTGGTGTCAGAGTTGGACTTTGTGCGCAGATTTTTCATCCGCACCTTCGGAGAACAGGTTACCCAGCATCGCATGCTTCTCTTCCGTGAAATCCTCAAGCAGGACATCGCGATAGGACAGGTATGCGAGCAAGTGCGTCAAAATGTGGACCCTGCTTCGCGCCTGGAACTTATTCATCTCCTGTTTGGACTAGCCGCAAGCGACGGATCAGTAGGGCCTCAAGAATTGAATGTGCTTTCTCAAATCTCCACACTCATTGGTGTGAATCACCGCGACTTTGAGAGCATCAAGGCGATGTTCATCAAGGATACCGGATCGGCTTACAAAATCCTTGAGATAGAAAAATCCGCCAGCAACGATGAGTTAAAGAAGGCTTACCGTAAGATGGCCATGAAATTTCATCCGGATAAAGTCCATCACCTCGGACCGGAATTCCAGCAGGACGCGCAGGAAAAATTCAAGAAGATTAACGACGCATACGAGCAGATCAAGAAGGAAAGAGGGATTGTGTGAAGGAATGTGGAGATTGATCACCACTACCATTCACACATTGGCGTTTGAATCACATATAACTTAAATCATTTTTTTTCGTTTATGCACGGGTAAATCAATCATCCATGCTCGACATTGTACTCGGATTAATTCTGCTGGTCGGAATCATTCGGGGTTTCATGAAAGGTTTTATTTATGAAGTTGCGGTGCTGGGCGCTTTGTTCCTGGGTTTGTGGGCCGGCTTCAAATTCGCTGACCTGGCGACTCCATACGTACTGAAAGTAATCAGCCCGGATCCGAAAACACTTTATTACATCTCCGGTTTCGTCATGTTCCTTGCCGTGGCTATCGGAATTTTTTTCCTGGCAAAACTTTTCGAAGGACTGGTGAACATCGCCGCGCTGGGCATGTTCAATAAAATCGCCGGGGCGCTTTTCAGTTTATGCAAATACATTCTCATCCTGAGCATCTGCATTTTTTACTTCAATAAACTGGATACGAAATTCCGCTTCTTTGAACCGGACACCAAAGCAAACTCAAAACTTTATTACCCCTTGATGAAGGCTGCGCCATTTGTGCTTCCAATCATGGAAAGCGCGGAGAGTAAGATCAAGGAGGAGATTAAGAGTATTAATAAGTAAGCATCCGGCTTAGTTATTCACCGCTTCCACTCCGGGTAAAATTTTTCCTTCAAAGAATTCCAGGAGTGCGCCTCCGCCGGTCGACACATAAGAAACTTTATCCGCGTAGCCGAACTGGTTCACCGCCGCCGCGGAATCACCTCCACCAATCAGTGAATAGCTTCCCGTTGATGTGGCCTCTGCTATCGCTTCCGCAACAGCTTTGGTTCCCTGCTCAAACTTTTGCATCTCAAAAACGCCCATGGGTCCGTTCCATAACACAGTACCGCTCGACTTGATCACCTCGCTGAATTCTTTTATTGCCTGCGGGCCAATGTCCAGTCCCATCCAGCCATCGGCGATGCTCATGTTGTCGCTGATGCCTGTGTTCGCGTCCTTGTCAAACTTATCGGCAATGACAGAATCTTTTGGCAAAATCAGTTTGCAGTTTTTTTCTTTCGCTTTCTGCATTAGTTCGCGCGCAAGATCAAGACGGTCTTCCTCCACCAGCGACGAGCCGATAGCACCGTTCATGGCTTTGAAAAAAGTGTATGCCATACCACCGCCAATGATGATGTTGTCGGCCTTGTCGAGCAGATTCTGTATGATGAGAATTTTATCGCTCACTTTTGCGCCTCCCATCACCGCGGTGAAAGGCTTTCGCGCATTGAACATGACTTTCTCCGCGTTTTCAATCTCAGCAGCCATCAGGTATCCGAAACATTTATTACCCGGGAAAAACTCCGCGATCAGGGCAGTAGAAGCGTGCGCTCTGTGGGCCGTTCCAAATGCGTCATTGACATAAAAGTTTCCATGTCCTGAAAGCTTTTGAGCAAATTCCTTATTGCCCTTTTCTTCTTCCTTGTAGAAACGAAGGTTTTCCAGCAAGAGTACTTCAGAGGCCTTAAGTCCGGCAGATTTTTGAAATGCTTCCTCACTGATGCAATCATCGCTGAACATTACGTTCTGACCAAGTAGTTCCGAAATCCTGCTCAGCGTATGATTCAGAGAAAATTTTTCTTTGTCTACACTGCCGTCCTCTTTCAGTTTTTTCAAGGGTCTTCCAAGATGACTCATCAGCACTACGCTCCCACCGTCTTTCAGAATCTTGTTGATCGTGGGAAGCGCCGCGCGAATGCGGCTGTCATCGGTAATGTTGTATTGCTTGTCGAGCGGAACATTGAAGTCCACCCTGAGCAGGACTTTTTTTCCTGTGAAATTGAAATCGGCGACTGTCTTCATGGTGTGCAAAGATATAAAGCGCCCACAATTTTTTTATTCAGGTCAAATACGCTGATTACCATACTGCTGCACGAATACAGAATGATGAAGTAAATGCGTGCCTTGAAAATTATTTATCTTTACCGCATGCGTTTCGCGGATGTAATCGGACATGAGGAGCTCAAGAAAAAGCTTGTGCACGCCTGCAATGAAGGGCGAATCAGTCATGCCCAGCAGTTTCTCGGACCGGAGGGTTGCGGTAATCTTGCCTTGGCCATTGCCTATGCCTCATATCTGCTCTGCGAAAACAAATCGGAAGACGACAGCTGCGGAAGCTGTCCATCCTGTGTGAAAGTGAAAAAGCTTGTGCACCCGGATCTTACTTTCACTTATCCTGTTGCACCCAAAGGAAAAATTGATAAACCCAAGAGCTCTGATTTCGCTTCTGAATGGAGAGAAGCCGTTCTTGAAAATCCCTGGATCACCTACCATGACTGGGTGGAATTGCTTGATATAGAAAACAAGCAGGGAATCATAGCTGTGGAAGAGGCGAAAGACATCATTGCAAGGCTTAGCCTGAAAGCCGTGGAAGGCGGATTTAAGATTGTCATCATCTGGCTGCCTGAAACAATGAATGCCCCCACTGCCAACAAGCTTCTCAAAATCATAGAAGAGCCGCCGGATAAAACCGTTTTCCTCCTTGTGTCTCAACAATATGACCTGGTGATGCCCACAATTTCATCACGCACTCAGCTCATCAAAGTGAAAAGACTCAGTGAAAAAGAAATTGAAGAGGCACTGGTTCAGAATTTCGGAAAAGAAGCTCCTGTAGCCAGACACCTGGCTCACAGAGCAGAAGGAAGTTTTAGCGAGGCATTGCGCATGATCAATCATGAAGAAGAAACACAAAACCTCGACCAGTGGTATTTGAATTGGATGAGGGCATGTTACACTCTGAACATGATTCAAATCGGCGGGCTGACTCAGGAGTTCAAAGCTGGCTCACGCGAACTTCAAAAAGGACAATTGCAACATGCACTGAACATCACCCGTGAATGCATGATGATCAATTTCGGTCCGAAGTCGCTGATAAAAATTGAAGGAAAAGAACTGGAGGACTTCACACGCTTTGCACAGTTCATCACTATGAATAACTGTGAATCGTTCTATCAGGAAATGAATGAAGCCATTTATCATCTTGAAAGAAATGCCAATTCGGGAATCCTCTTCACTGATCTCTCGCTGAAAATCCATAAGTTGCTAAGGGCAAACTGATGCTTTTGCTGATTTTATCTTGCTGCCTGATTATCAGATATTAACAATCTCCTTTAAATTCATTAATTTTGCATTCAGGCAAATTTTATATCCGGTTAATATTTTATGGCTTGTAATTCCTGCGGGACAGATAAAGACGGAAAGAGCGGCGGATGCCGAAACAATGGCACTTGCGGTACGGGCGGCTGTAACAAACTCAATGTGTACAACTGGCTGAATGATATGACCCTGCCTCATGGTCAGAAGCCATATGACATTTTGGAAGTGCGCTTCAAAGGAAGCAGAAAAGAATTTTACAGAAACAAGGAAGAAGCCGATCTGAAAGTCGGGGACATTGTGGCGGTGGAATCATCTCCCGGTCATGATGTAGGTGTGGTTTCCATGGTAGGAGAATTGGTGCGCTTCCAGCTGAAGAAAAAAAATGTTGCTGAAAATTCAGACAGCATTCGTGCGCTGTACCGCAGAGCTAAACAAAATGAAATAGAGAAGTGGTATGAAGTAAAGGACAAGGAACAATCCATGCTCCACAGAACTCGTGAGATTATTCAGTCTCTGAAACTTTCCATGAAACTCAGCGATGTGGAATTTCAGGGAGACGGAAAAAAAGCCACTTTCTACTATACTGCAGAGGACCGCGTGGATTTCCGTGAGCTGATTAAAAGGCTGGCGGATGAGTTTCGTATTCGCGTTGAGATGCGACAGATCGGAATGCGCCAGGAAGCAAGCCGCCTTGGCGGAATCGGCGTATGCGGAAGAGAGTTGTGTTGTTCTACTTGGCTGACCGATTTCAAAACTGTATCCACCAGCACGGCACGTTATCAAAATCTTGCTTTGAATCCGGCGAAACTTGCCGGGCAATGCGGCAAGCTGAAGTGCTGCCTCAACTATGAACTCGATGCTTACGTGGATGCTCTGAAAGATTTTCCGGCTACGAACATTGTGCTGGAAACAGAAAAAGGCCGTGCGTCCCACAGAAAGACAGATATTTTTAAGCGGTTGATGTGGTATGCATATCACGATTCAGGACAAAAGGAAAAAGAAGATTATTCTGAAGGCGAGGGAGGCAACTGGGTCGCCTTGCCAGTAGACCGCGTGAACGAAATCATCGCGCTGAATAAAAAGAAAGTGCTTCCTGCCGAATTGCGCGATGCATCCATGGAAGAAGAACTTGTTGCCGAGCCTGATTACGGTAATGTGGTCGGACAAGACCGCATCGACCGCATGGACAAGAAGAAAAAGAAAAAGAAGAAAAAGAAAAAATCAGATAAAGGTCCTACTCAAGCCCAGACAGCCGCACCGGCAGAATCAGGTCAACAAGGTAAAGCCCAGCAGGAGAGACAGGGACAGGTACAAAAAAACCGTCCGCAGGGTCAGCAAAGACCAGACAGGCAGGGACAAGGTGGAAACCGGCCAAGACCGGAAAGAAGAGACAACAGGCCAGCCAGAAAAACCGGTCAGGGCGGACAGGGAGAATCTGGAAAACCTGAGTAACACCACATATATATGAATATCAGGATTCTTGCCATACTTTTTCTTTCCTCCTTCATTCTGGTGTCCTGCGACAGCAGAGTGATTTTTGAGGACAATATCCGAATCCCGGAGAATCGCTGGTACCAGGACAACATCATCCGTCTTCAGGCTGAAATACCGGATACAGTGACTCCATTGAATCTTTACATCAACGTCAGAAATGCTTCGGGCTATCAGTTCAGCAACCTTTTTCTGTTCATGAACACCATCACGCCTGACAGCATGATCGCCAGGGATACGGTAGAGATACAGCTCGCCGACGAGTCAGGACGCTGGATGGGCGACGGCATGGGCGATATCTGGGACAACCGCATCCTGTTTAAAAAGAATTTTCGTTTTCCCGTGGCGGGCACATACACCTTCGAGCTGCAGCAAGCCATGCGCGTGAACCCCCTTCCCCAGATAATGGATGCAGGCATACGGATTGAACGGGCAGAGTAATCAGAGCAACGCATGTTGATCTCTTTCGGGGGCCTCAGTCTCTCGGTTTCGGATCCATTACATCCCTGCTTTCTTCCTCTGCTCGGCGTAGTTTAAGGCGAGTAACAGCATTCGTATTATAACAGAAAGCTTCTTGCGCCGAACTACGTCGCAAACTTACACTTCGACGGAATTTAGTCCGTCGAAGCGTTATAAGTAAAACAAAAGACTAAAGTCCGACGAAGTGTTTTGAATGAAAATCCACGGTACAAAAACAAGGGACGGATGTCCGTCGAAGTGTTAGGTTTTTTTTCTGAATCTGAAAAACATCAGAATAATTGCAGATATCATTACACCTAAAAGGATGTAAAAATTTCTTTTCTGTTTCTTAAGCTTTGAAAGCAGCTCCTTGTTCTTTTGTTCAAGAGCGTTGTTTTTATTTAGAAGAATCTGCATGCCTGAATTCAGCTTTGCAATTCTATCTTCCATGTCTCTTTTGTCATAGCCCATAGTTTGCTTTTCCAGGTTGCGGAATTCCAACAATCGGTTAAGCCTCGACATGATCCTGTTGTCGCTTTCCACGATTTCCTTTAACCTGTCATGGCTTTCGCGTAAATCATTTTTTGTACGGTGATTGAAGATGCCGCTCTTCCTGACAAGTGAACGGCTATATGAATCGAACAATTCCTGCCTTTCTTTGAGCAGGTGTTTCAACTCCTCCCGCAATGAGTCTTTTGCGGTCGCCAAAGCGGAGAAAGGTAAAAGCAGAACGACAATGCTTAAAAGCGCGCTTTTTATCATGATTAATATTGAAGTCCAAAAAACGAAAAGCATACTGTATTATTCATGAGCAGCATTTTCAATCATTTTGAATTTTATATTATCATTTACTTGCCTAAAGGGAAGATTTAACTCTTTTAATTATTAAAGTTTGTTAATAAGACAATTAAATCAAGCTATTCATGGGGATTTTTCTGGCAAAAGAATAATTTCGTGCATATTTCTAAAACCATGAAAAAACTAATGTTTCTCCTGGCCTGCATCTTTGCTTCCTCCGCAATTTGCTTTGGCCACAGCGATGCAGAATCTGCGGAAAAGATACTGCCTTATCCCATTCACCAGAAAAAAATGGCCAATGGCCTCAATGTAGTGACTGTTCCATTTGACAGTCCGGGCCTGGCAGCATTCTACATCGTAGTGCGCGCCGGATCTCGCGATGAAATCGAACCAGGCAAATCGGGTTTCGCGCACTTCTTCGAACACATGATGTTCCGAGGCACGGAAAAATATCCGAACGACAAGTACAGCGAGATTTTAAAATCAACCGGAGCTTCAGCAAACGCAAACACCAGCCTTGACCGCACTCTTTATCACATGACGGGAAGCTCCGACAAGCTGGAGATCATGTTCGACCTGGAAAGTGACCGCTTCATGAACCTGAAATATTCTGTGCAGGATTTTAAAACTGAAGCTGGTGCAGTAAAAGGTGAGTACACCAAGAACTCTGCAAATCCATACACCGTGCTGTATGAAAAAGTCCTTGAGACTGCTTTCGACAAGCACACTTACAAGCATACCACCATGGGCTTCTTCGAAGACATCGTAGACATGCCGAATCAGTATGATTACTCCATCGAATTCTTCAAGCGCTTTTATCGTCCTGAATATTCTACCGTGATTGTTGTCGGAGACGTAACTCCTGAACAGGTGAATGCGCTCTCTGAAAAGTATTTCTCAAAGTGGGAGCCGGGCACTTATAAAACGGTAGTGGAAGCGGAACCGGAACAGAAAGGCACACGCTACACACACCTGAAGAGACAGGGCTTTCCTCCTTACCTGCAGCTCAATTACAAAGGACCTGCGTTCAGCGACAAGGAAATCGACATGCCTGCGCTGGACGTTCTCAATTCAATTTTGTTCTCAGAGAAATCCGACCTCTACAAGAAACTTGTTCTCAACGAACAGAAATGCCGCTTTGTGGGCGGAGGCGCCCAGGATTCTCGCGATCCTTTCCTGATTATGCTGAGAAGTTCTCTTAAAAAAACGGATGACTTGCAGTATGTAAAAGATGAAATGGTTGCAGCGCTTGAAAAAGCAAAAACAACTCCGGTAGATCCTCAGGTGCTGAAGGATACCAAGATGCACCTCAAATACAGCTTCGCAATGCACATCGACAATCCGACTGCCATTGCCGAATCACTCAGCGCTTATACCTGGCTGACAGGTGATCCGGAATCACTCAACAGATTATATGCCATGTACGACAAGGTTACTGCGGAAGATCTTATGATGGTGGCAAAGAAATATTTTGTTCCTGAAAAACTCACCATCGCAACCATTTCACCTAACGACAGCGAAAGCATCAAGTAAATCTAAAATCAATTTTAATTAAAGAAGAATATGAAATCATCTTATATAAAATCAATCATGATTCTTGCGCTGGTCGCATTTTGCGACAAAGCGTTGGCGCAGGAAATAGTGGAGCTTCCGCTCTCCAAATCGAACAAGGTAGTTATCGAGCTGATGTTCCGCAACGGAAGCATCTGCGACCCTCAGGGAAAGGAAGGACTCACGGCGCTTACAGCAAGCGTAGTGGCGCAAGGCGGCACCGGCACCATGAGTGCATCTGACATCAAGGATAAGATTTATCCATGGGCAGCAGATTACCACGGCTCTTCAGATAAAGAAGTGAGCATATTCACTTTCGAAGTCCCTGCAGATTTTCTTCAGGATTTTTATCCGATAGTCAGTGGCCTTATACTGAATCCTTCTTTCAAAGAAGAAGATTTCAGCCGAGTGAAATCGAATCATCAGAACTATGTGGATCAGCTGATCAGGCAGTCATCTGATGAAGAGTACGGAAAAAAGTTTCTCGAAGACATGCTCTTCCGCGGAACAAATTACCAGCACATGGTTTCCGGCACTTCTGAAGGAGTCAGAAGTATCACGCTTGAAGATGTGAAGAAGCATTACAGCACCTTCTTCACACGCAACAACCTGAGCATTGGCATCGCAGGAAAATATCCTGAGGGTTTTGCTCAGAAAATGAAAGCAGATTTCCAGAAACTGCCTGCCGGCACTCCTCCGGTTCCTGCACCCGGTAAAGCAAAGATGCCTGAAGGAATTAATGTGGAAATCGTAGCCAAAGAGAATGCACTCGGCTCGGCAATCTCTGCCGGTTTTCCTCTTTCCATCACTCGCTCCAACGATGAGTTCGCAGCGCTGATGGTTGCGAACTCCTGGCTCGGTGAACACAGGAAATCTTACAGCCGCCTCTACCAGAAAATTCGTGAAGCACGTTCCATGAACTACGGTGACTACACTTATATCGAATGGTACGACAATGGAGGCTCCAACATGCTGCCTCCCTATGGCACTCCGCGATCATCAAACTATTTCAGCATCTGGATCAGGCCGGTGCAGACTGCAAAAGGCCTCAAAGATCAGTACGAGGAACTCAAGCACATCAACATCGGACACGCGCACTTTGCTCTGCGCATGACGTTGAAGGAAATGGATGAGCTGATTAAAAACGGAATGAATCAGGATGAGTTTGAAAAAACAAGGGAATTCCTTCGCAGCTATTCGAAGCTTTACATACAGTCGCTCGACAAGCAACTTGGATTCCTGATGGACTCAAGGTTCTACGGCAGAAAAGATTGGATCAAGGAATTGGATGCTTTGCTTGCTAAGCTCACACTGAACGACGTGAACACTGCAATTCGCAAACATTGGCAAACCAAAAATCTGAATGTGGTGATCATTACAGACAAATCAGAGGCGGAGCCTCTCGCACAAAGTCTGAAAAATAATTCTCCTTCGCCGATGAGTTACAGCAATGACCTCAAGTCTACATTGCCTGCTGAAATTCTAAACGAAGATAAACTCGTGGAGTCCTACCCTATGCCTGTGAAACAGGTAAACATCATTGATTCTGAAAGCACTTTCCGCAAGTCAGGCATGAGCGATAGCAAAGGCGTTTTGAAGATTCAGAAATAAAATCTTCCTGACATTAAAAAGGGGTTATCCGCGAATGCAGGTAACCCCTTTTCTTTTGAATGAAATATTAAGCTTATCAGCCGTGAGCCTGATTAGACATTTGTGACATGTCGCGGTCGAACATGTAGAGTCCGCTCTTCTCTTCGCCGATGAGTTTTAGTTTGTCGAGGATATTACGAATCAGTCTCTCCTCTTCAATCTGTTCTGCCACATACCACTGAAGAAAGTTATGTGTCGTATAATCTTTTTCAGCAAGACAAGCGTCAACCAAAGCATTAATTTCATTGGTCACGTTCACTTCATGTTCGAGAACTTCTTCAAACAGTTCCGTTATGGAGCTGTAGGATGACTTCAAGCCTTTGATTTCCGGAACAACTGCCTGTCCGCCGCGCTCGTTCACAAAGTGAAAAAGCTTCAGCATGTGCATTCTTTCTTCATCGGAATGTTTGTAAAGAAATACACTCACTCCGTTCCATCCCTGCACTTCAGCCCAGGAGGCCATAGACAGATATGCGTTGGAGGATTTTGCTTCCAGTTCAATTTGTTTGTTCAATAGGGTGTTGATCTTTTTCGATAACATATGTTTCTGTGTTTAAGTATAAAAATTCAGGCAACTAATTTACGATGAAATTGTGTTCAGCAGAATAACCGCGAGAACTTATTACTCTGAACTTGTACATGCCGGGAATAAAATCTTCCGCGCTGATCATAAAATGATTGCCGCGTACTCCCGATATGCTTTTTACAAGCCGTCCTTCTACTGAATAGATAAGTACATCAAACACATCATTCCTGCCGATATTGAGGTATACATTCGAATTTGATGTTACAGGATTGGGATACATCAGCACCGGGCTTTTATCGAAGTGAAGATAAAATACAGTCACAGGAAGCGAGTAACCGAGTGTTATCAGGTCGATACGATAATAGTTTACGGAATTCCGCAATGGATCTGTGTCGGTCCAGCTGTATTTGACATCTTCGCTGGTGCTACCACAAATGCCTGCAATGTTTCCGATTTCAGAATAATTAATGCCATCAGGCGATCTGAGAATGTTCATTCCGTTGCAAGTATTACCGGCCGCAACCACAATGCTTAACTCTACTTCAGCGCCTATCTGTACTGCGGTAAAAGTGCTCAGGTACTGGGCTTTGCTGACTTTGAATCCCAAGAGAACCAGAATTATAAGTAGTATGGTTTTACTCCTGCGCATATTGCAATTTACAAAATTTTGAGGCATTCCTGTCGTTATAACACTTTGAAAACGCACAGGTTTCGTGCCCTTAAAAAATTAGTACTTTTACAAAATTCAAACAATTTTGGGCTTTTTTATGCCAAAATCAAAGACAAGTTTCGCGAAATACATTTCATTTTTCTGGCTGCTGGTGATCACGCCCTTTGTGATCATGGCCATTGTGGTTTTCATGGCCTCGAAGGGCTGGATTGGGCAGCAGTTGCCATCCTTTGAAGAATTGGAAAATCCCAAAAGCTTCCTCGCATCAGAAGTGATTTCCAGTGATCAGTCGGTGTTGGGTAAATATTATATCGAGAACAGAACCAACATACATTATTACGAACTGAGTGAAAATGTGGTTCATGCGTTGAAAGCCACTGAAGACATTCGCTTTGAAGATCACAGCGGCATTGATCCCAAAGGACTGCTGCGAGCCGTATTGAGGGCGGGACAAGCCGGTGGTGGAAGCACCATCACACAGCAGCTTGCAAAAAATCTCTTTCACGAAAAGCCGGACTCTAAACTGGAACGCGTGATTCAAAAAATTCAGGAATGGATAATTTCTGTGGAACTTGAACGACGTTATACCAAGGAAGAAATCATTGCAATGTATCTGAACACGGTAGAGTTCAGCAGCAATGCATTTGGTATTAAATCTGCTGCACGCACATACTTCAATAAAACTCCCGACTCCCTGAATATTCAGGAATCCGCGATACTTGTAGGTATGCTGCAGGCGCCTACAAAATTCAATCCGGCCAGAAATCCAAACAATGCCTTGCAGAGAAGGAATGTCGTACTCAACCAAATGCGCAAGTATGATTTTCTTACACGCACAGAATTTGATTCGCTCAAAGCACTTCCGATAGAACTCAACTTTCAGAACGAAGATCACAACTATGGACTTGCCACCTATTTCAGAGAGGTTCTTCGAGTGGATTTGCTGAAATGGTGCAAGGAGCATATCAACAACGCAACGGGAAAACCCTACAACCTTTATACAGACGGATTAAAAATCTATACGACGATAGATTCAAGAATGCAGAAGTATGCGGAAGAGGCCATGCGTGAGCACATGACTGTCTTGCAGAAAAAATTCGATGAGCACTGGAAAGGAAAAGAGCCATGGTCTGACCACCCTGAAGTGATGCAGGAAGGAATCAGGCGTTCCAACAGGTACATCGCGATGAAAGCAGCAGGCGCGAGCAAGAAGGAAATCGACAGTGCTTTTGCTGCAAAGACAAAAATGAAACTCTTCAGCTGGGATAGGGACATTGACACGGTGATGTCGCCGCTCGACAGCGTGAAGTTTTTCAAGAAAATTCTTCAGGTTGGATTTATGTCTATGGAGCCTCATACAGGACAAATCAAAGCCTGGGTAGGAGGAAATGACTATCGCTTTTTTCAGTATGACCATGTGAAAGATGGAAAAAGGCAAGTCGGCTCGACATTCAAACCATTCCTTTACACGCTTGCGATGCAGGAAGGATATTCGCCCTGCTTCAAAGTTCCGAATGTTCGTGTGACATTTGATCTTCCAACAGGTGACACATGGTCACCGGAAAATGCAGACGCAAAATACGGAGGTATGCTTACTCTGAAAGAAGGTCTTGCAGAATCGGTCAATACAGTATCAGCATTCCTGATGAAGCAATTCGGTCCGCAGGCAATGATTGAGATTGCACGAAAAATGGGCATTACTGCACCGATAGATCCTGTTCCTGCCATTGCACTTGGAACACCTGATGTATCTGTGTATGAAATGGTCGGAGCGTATTCTACTTTTGCGAACAAAGGCGTATGGACACAGCCGCAGTACATCACAAGAATTGAAGACAAGAATGGAAACGTGCTTCAGGATTTTGTTCCACGAAAAGTCGAGGCGATCAATGAAGAGACTGCATACCTGATGACGAATCTGCTTCAGGGTGTAGTGCAATACGGTACCGGTGCAAGGCTGCGCGGCCAATACAAGTTCACGAATCCCATAGCAGGCAAGACCGGCACTACACAAAATCAAAGTGACGGCTGGTTTCTCGGAATGACACCGGAGCTTGTTTCCGGGTGCTGGGTTGGGTGCGAAGACCGTATTGTACGCTTCCGTACGCTTGAACTCGGTCAGGGGGCCAGAACTGCCATGCCTATCTGGGCATTGTACATGCAGAAAGTGCTGGCCGATAAAAATCTCAATATCTATACCGGGGATTTCCCCAAACCATCAGAACCGGTGAGAGTGGAAACCGATTGCAGCAAATATGTGCAGCCGGGTGACAATAAAACTTCTTTTGACCGGGATTTTTAATTTCTATATCATGAACAAAATAGTAAAGAATGCAGAAGAAGCAGTTCGCGATGTGCAGGACGGAATGACGCTGATGCTGGGCGGATTCGGACTTTGCGGTATCCCTGAGAACTGCATCAGCGCACTTGTGCAGAAAAACGTGAAAGGACTTACCTGCATTTCAAACAATGCGGGCGTGGATGATTTCGGGCTAGGCTTGCTCCTTCAGAAAAAGCAAATTAAAAAAATGATTTCCTCCTATGTGGGAGAGAATGCTGAATTCGAAAGGCAAATGCTCAGCGGCGAGCTGGAAGTGGATCTGATTCCTCAGGGAACACTCGCCACACGCTGCCTTGCCGCAGGTTACGGAATGCCTGTCGTTTACACTCCGGCAGGAGTCGGCACTGAAATTGCCGAAGGCAAGGAAGTGAGAAACTTTGACGGGAAGGATTATCTTATGGAATATGCGTTCAAAGCCGACTTCGCCATTGTGAAAGCCTGGAAAGGCGATACACACGGTAACCTCATTTATAAGGCGACTTCAAGAAATTTCAATCCTCTGATGGCCATGGCAGGAAAAATCACCATTGCAGAAGTGGAAGAACTTGTGCCTGCAGGTGAACTTGATCCTGACCAGATTCACACACCGGGAATTTATGTACACAGGATTTTTCAGGGTACCTCATACGAAAAGAGGATAGAACAAAGAACCGTTCGTAAAAAATCCTTATCATTCATTATAAAATCATTTTACTCCAACATTGCCATGCTTGATAAAAACGGAATTGCAAAACGCATCGCGAAAGAACTGAGAGACGGATACTATGTCAACCTGGGAATCGGCATACCAACACTAGTCGCCAACTACATACCTTCAGGAATCAATGTAGTGCTGCAGTCTGAAAACGGATTGTTGGGGATGGGACCCTTTCCATATGAAGGAGAGGAAGATCCTGATCTTATCAATGCAGGCAAGCAAACCATCACCACAGTTCCAGGCTCAGTGTTTTTTGATTCTGCGATGAGTTTCGGGATGATTCGTTCGGGGAAAGTAAACCTGACCATTCTCGGTGCGATGGAAGTGAGTGAAAACGGAGATATCGCCAACTGGAAAATTCCGGGTAAAATGGTGAAAGGCATGGGAGGGGCGATGGATCTCGTCGCATCAGCGAAGAACATCATCGTAGCCATGCAGCATGTGAACAAAGCCGGTGAATCCAAGCTGTTGCCTAAATGTACCTTACCGCTTACTGGCATTCGATGTGTGAAAAAGATAGTCACAGAACTTGCTGTGCTGGATGTTTTGCCTGAAGGTGGATTTAAACTTCTGGAAAGAGCACCCGGAGTGAGCGTGGATGAAATCTCAAAAGCCACTGCAGGAAAACTGATTATTGATGGCGAAATTCCTGAGATGAAGTTAGACTGAAACTGTCATTCTTCCATTTTTCAGCTCCCAAATAAAAGTGAATATCGAAATCATCTGCATCCACTTTCTTTCCTGAAGTATTCCAAATGTAAACCTTTACTTCTGTTTCAGGATGCATTTTTTCCGGCAGATAGTAGCTGTAGTATAATCTTGTCCAGCGGCCTGGCACCAGGTCCTCTTTCCTGAGCTCCACTCCTGCCCAGAACACTGCACGCTTTTTGTGATCAAGTGCAACAACCAGCTTGGCATTGGCGCCTTCCTCCGCACGCACCCATACACCCAAATCGATTCTTCTTACTTCATAATCTGTGATGTGCTTTAACTTTCTTCGAAAAGTAAGACTGTACTTCGAAGCGGAATCCGTTCGCGTAAAATAATCTCCAGAATGCGCATCTCCTTTCACCAGTGGTACTGTATCAGTCCAGCCAACCATGCTTTCGCAGTCGTTTGAAATGCTGACCTTACTTTTATACACACATGAAAACATGCACAATGAAAGTATCAGCAGTCCGAATAGCTGAAGATATCGTATATGAGTATTCAATTTAGTTTCTAATCGGATAAAATTAGTTTTTACTCGTTAGAGTACAAATTTGTTCATCGCCAGTTTACATTTAAATCATCAATAATTATAGTCCCTCCTCCTGGTTTCCAAACATAGCACTTCAGCAGATCATCTGGATGCGGGTCTGAAATTTCCATCTGAATGAAAAATTCTCCTTCACCTGAATGAACCTGCAAAACATCTGATTTAATGTAATTCAGTATCTCGCCACCTCTTTCTCTGCTCAAGATCAGAAATGCTTCCGAACTGCCGCTTGTACCGTATACCTTAACACTTCCCTGGAAGAAGATCGAAGATTCAAGATTCGTTTCGATTAACTTCATTTCAAGACCCGGACTGAATTCAAGATTCTCCTTCATCATGAAACGACTTCCTGATACGCTGTTCAGCAGATTATCCCCCTGATAATTTTCGAAATCCTGTTTCCGGCTGCCGGAAACAAAAGACAATTGTTTCCTTTGCCATAGCTGCAAATGCGGCGCATCAGTCAATGGCAGCAGCTCGTACTCACTTTTAAGGATCTCATTTTCAAATTTGCAATCAGTATCAACATTCTGCTTTTTCCAAAGAATGATATAATCTGTTCTGCAGTTGCATTGATCATGAAATGCCTTCAAATCAGGACAAGGCTTAGCGTTTAGGTCAGATTGGATGAATGGAGCTATGGATCTTGCTTGATTTGCATTAAACAGATTTCCGAAACCATAGGAAGCATTGAGGATCATAAGAGATTTATTATCATCCAGCATATGCTTCATTTCCCGTGTAAACCAATTGCCTGAGTAATCAAGGTGGAGCACTGTTGCGTCTGAACGCATTTGTGAAGATGCGTGAAAATGCTCAATGACTTCCTGATTGTTGATTTTTTGTACAGGATGAAGATTAAGAATATAATTTATTGCAGAAATTATGAGAATAATTCCAATAAGGATGCGGGAGACATTGTCGATATTGCTTACTGCAGCAATACATATAAGAAATGAAAGAAGATAAACCTGCATCATGTGCGCCGAGCTTCCGGAGAACAAGGGTATTGCAGGAATGAAAAAATATAAAAGAGCTATCAAAACCAATGAAGCTGTAAGAAAGAGAATATTTCCCTGAAGTTTCTTTCGTGATGTAAACGTTCTGACTGCAGCAAGCGCAATCAAAAGTCCAAGCGCCATAGAGTAGAAAATTTCCTTTTCCCGATTGAAAACTATAAAACTCCTTAATTGAACCAGCTCCTTAGCCTGATTCAGAAACATCTCAAATGAATAAGTGCTAAACAATGATTGACCTTCCGTAAAAAACCATAAGTAGAGGAAAGAAGGGAAGCAGGTAATTAATATGGGAATGATACTGCCTCTTTTCGTCACATCATTTCCTTTATTCGCTGTGAGCTGATACAATGTGATGAACAGAAATGCGAGTACAAATGACAAGGTGTCTGTAAAACACGCAACCAATAACAAAAGAGACAAGACCGTTAGACGCTTTAGGCTCAAGACATTTGAAGAAATAAAATATGCGAGTATCAAGAACAGAATAACAAAGCCCGCAAGAACTGAATACGCTCCTGTAAAAAAAGGAAATGAAAATAAAAGCGGGAAGATGAGCAGAGAATATGGCTTTGTATTTAAGTACAGTTTCTTAAGAAACAATCGAAATGCGAATGCTGCTAAAATGATGTACAAAAACTGAAATATTTTTTCAGAAACAATTGCACTGAAAACAAGCTGAAAGATCGCAAGCAAATACTGAATTGAAGATCCTGGACTTAAATGCCCTGTTTGAGTGAAGTGCATTGAAGCGATTTCATTGCCTTTCCAAATGTTCGCAAGTATTCCGGCAAAATAACTTTGTTGCGGACCTTCGAGAGTATAAAATATTTTCAGTGTGAAAAGAGGCAATACTGAAAGAATGCAAAGAATGTAAAAGAGGAGCATATCCCCTCTCTGTTTCAGTCCCACGCTTTGCTTTGCATTTTCTTCGGCCATTCGCTGAGCCACTTAGATATTATTCAATCACCAGTTCATAAATCTCGCCCACGAGATCTTTTTCAGGGAAAGGAATGTATTGCTGATGGTAAGGCGAACCAGGCCACCACTGAGTGTTATGAAATTCCTGAGTCACAATCATCAGCATTTGATTATTCGGTATGGAAGTGATGTCCTTATTCATATATCCTACAATGAACATCTGATCAGGTTCCGGACCGATTCTCCATATAATCTCTTCCGGCCTCCAGTCAATTTCAAAATAATAGTATGGTCCGCCAAACATTTCCTTGTCGCTTACCTGCTTTTTTTGAGTGATTGCACGGTACCAGTGGTCCCATCTGTGCGAATTAAAGACTTGTCCCTGATATGAGATGGGATTGCAACCGACACCGTACTTTGATGGCTCCCAGCAGGCCATGTCCCAGTTTGTACAGGATACGCTCAGCTTGTCATCCGTGTCCATTATATCCTGAGGCCATGGTACATTCCATGAGCTTTGATTGAATCTGTTCGGTGCAGGATTCTTATATACGGGTGGAAAGTACTGGTCAGGACAATAATCCGGAGTTTTTAAAATTTCAAAATCGATTTCTGAATAACCGACGCGGCTCACGCGATTGTCATTTCTTCCTCCGTAGTAATTTTCCATATATCCTTCCTTGCGGCAGGCCCGTCTGAGATTCCAATCTTCACCGCTTTGGTATATCATCCAAATTGCATTGGTGATTCCATTCCAGACATTATGATCGTTGAGTTGTCTGGTGAGCTTGCACTTCATGCGATACTTTCCGTATGCCAGTCCGTGCCTTGTGATGATTCCAACATTTTCCTTCTTCCAGTTGCCGTATGTAACGCCGGGGTTTCGAATGGTAATCACCTTTCTGACTGGATCAGAAACTACAGTTTCACAAGGGTACATTGGCGCATTCGGGGGAGTGGAGATGAGCTCTTCTCTTCTGTAGAAACTCCGGTTCCAGTTATAATCTCTCCTCGTGTAATTGCTTCCTGAGACATCGGCGATTACCGGAATGTTTTCAAGATTGGTTGAATAATCAATGTGATGCACAAACTGTTCAAAGGCAGCATTTTTGTAAGCTTGGCTGTCTGTATCGCAGAGGTATTCCGTTTTAATTCTCTTCATCCTGTAATCAAAATGATAAGGATTATAAAACATTCCCGCACCCGGGTCAGGGCGTGCGCTTGCCATGAGTCTCTCTTCCGCATGCACTACAGCAATTTCGGATGACTTGCTTCCTGCACCGTATTTAAAAAAGTAAAATGGATTTTGGAATCTTCCATTAACAGTCAGAGATATGTTTGATATATATTCCGGTATCAATTTTGATTTATATGCCGCGTCGCTGATTACAACGAGCATGAAACGATACTCGCCTGTTCTTGGGTTTCTTTTCCACCTTTGATTCACTCCATCCTTGAAACAAATCTGCTCATTGCGGGGATTACCTGCAATCTGAAAGGAATCCGTAATGTTAACATTTTTTCCAGGTTGAATTAATTCCGTTTCTCTGAAACCAATTCCTGTATCGAGCCAGCTTCCATAAAAATTCTCATTCGCGAATTCATGCTCCCTTCCGCTGATAGAATCAAGCTCATGAAATTTATAACTCTCATTCTGATAATAAATCTTATAATGGAATTTGGCTGCCGAATCGGATTTATTACTTACAGAAAACTCGAATGTGAATTTTCCATCCTGAACCTGCCTGATGCTGGGCATGACAAAACCATGCAAAATTGCATCTGTATAGTCAAACTCTATTGTTTTATCCTTTTGATTTTGTTGCCCCCAGTTTGTCAGCGCACTAAAATGAACGATGTCGAACTTCTTCTTTTGCACCAAACTCTTTCTTTCTTTTTTGCCTCCGCAAGAAAAAAGGAAAAGCGATGCTATCAGGACAATTGAATATCTCATGCCTTCTGTCATTGAAATGAATAAATAGAAAAACCGTTGGGCAATCCGTCAATATCTTCGAACCTGCTGCATGATTTACCTGAATAGTCCTTGTCGAAACAATTCGCATGAAAGACCAGGAAAGATGTTGGATAAATCTTGTTAGGATACAATGGCAATACCCTGATCATTTCATAGTATTTAGGGTTCGCATCGGCTTGATATCCCTTGAAATCAAGATCATTCAGAACAATCATCCTGTTATCAGAATACTTCATCAGACGCATGCTAAATCTTCGGCCTGAATTATTAATCTGGTAATATGAAACGGAAGAATTAGTCTGGGGAAGTTCAAATATTTTATCTCCAGAATTGAACAGCGGGTATTCATATGTGTGCATTCTCTCTGTCTGAAATTTTTGAGCCGCTTTATTCCAGGACAATATTGCTGAAAATGACTTTCCGGATTTCATTCCAAATGTCATCAACTTTTTTTCTGAAGAATTATGCTTCATTTGCAAGAGGGAAGTAATGCGAAGATCCGGGACATTCAAAGTACCATTGTACAATTCAGCGCCGTCATCGGACAATACGATCCACTTCCCTGACTCACTCATCAGAACTATTTCGAATGAGCTTTTTCCGTCAATGTCGATTGAGCTGATATGATTATACCCTTGCAACTCAGCTTGAAGTTTTATAGGTTTCTCTTTCACTCCGGTTTCATCAAAGCAAAGAATACTGAAGCTTTTTCTATCCTCCAGCAATGCGATCAGACATTTTCTTTCATCATATAATTTTATATCCGCAACTTGAATGGCAGAAGAATAATTCCGGCTTGTCACAAATTCAATGATCTTATTTGGAACAGATGAAGTCACATCCAGATTGCAGAGGATTACTGTATTCCCTTGCAGTATCAAGAGGTTCTCAGCACTGCCAGTAAAATTCCCGTAATGAAAATGTGCGCCGGGTTGAATGCCGATTTTTCCATCAGCTTTATCATTGCCCATACTGAACATCGTCAATGCAGACAACTTTTGCAGGTAAGCCGGTCTGAAAGGAGGTTTATTTACCGGAGGCAGCACTGTGCTTTCCGCTTTATAAGTGCTGATGACCGGACTGCCACCAGGTGCCGGTGGAGGATCTCCGAATACAGCCAACATGTCATCGATATACACATCGCCTCTGCCCTGATTGATCAGATAAAGTTCAAAAACACTTCCTGCTGCAGCATTCTCATTTTCTGTTTTCCATCGCGCATTTACTCTGTTCCAGGCATTTCGACGGAGTTTCATTTTTCCCGTGGTTTTATTCTGAATGCTCTGTTTTCCGTAACTGTCTTTTAATGAAAACACCATATTGACATCACAATTTTCTTTCAGAGGATAAACCCAAAAACTGATCGAGACCGTTTTGACATCCGCATTTGCTACCTCTTCAATTTTTTTAATGATTGAAAAACTTTTGTTTCCCGGGTGAAGCAAGAGTGAGTTTGATCCGTTTCTTGCCACATCATCGCTGATATTTTTTCCAAATACATCCGTGGATGCATTCTCAAAAGTAAATTCAAAGTTTGTCTGTATCAGAGGATCCTGAGCATAAGGCCGGACCACTGATTTGCCAATCAGGCTTATTTCAAGATCGTCTATATAAAATATTTTTTTTCCGGGATTCCAGGGATAGACCGACAAGATGTTGTCATCCGAATTCACATCCTTGCTTACATTGAATTCCGCATCAAGTTCTGTCCAGTTCAAGACTGATTCGGGAACGCTAAGCGCCTGCCAAAACAGGTTTTTGCCGGAAGGATCGTCAATCGATACTACAATTTTACCTTCTGTTATTTTTTCATCGGACTGTGCGAAACATTTGATCTTTACTCTTTCTGCTTTGCCGGTCTTGGCAAGTGAACCGAGCCTTCTCTTTACTGTTGCGCCGAATTCGACATTGTTTTCAAGTTTGACACTTCGTCTTCCGCTGTTTGCTTTATCCGCACTCAAAGAAAAAGCATTGTCTATTCCGGCTTCATTCTCAAACGAAAATACTTCCCGATAAAGAACCACTTCTTCAGAAAGGGTCATTGCTTCCTGTACAGTAAAATTCTGTGACTGATCAGCATCGGACTGCCTTTTCTTCCTGTGTAAAACAAAATACATGGAAGTGAGCATAGCCAGGGTCAACATGGCTAGTATTTCTTTTCTGTAAACCATTAAAAGACCTGATGCGAAATTATATATAAGTTATTTTACAAATTTGAAGAATCAGGATATATCCTGCAGCCATGCATCTACCAATTTGAGTTCTTTCTCATCAACCAAATTCATTGATACCATAATTTTGTAGCATCTCATCAAATTCTCAGCGATATGCAGCACACCGCTTTTCAAGTCAGCCTCCTCAAGAGCTTTGCAAATGTTCACATTGTTAAGATATCCCGGGACCTCATCTGCAAAATCTTTAAGCAGGTTATGCTCATTGCGCTCCTGCCAAACCGTTGACGAATGAAACAACACAGACCAATTGCAGGTCCATGCTATTCTTTGTGCGATGAAACTTCTCCATATATCGGTCATGCGAAAGCTGCAATATGAAGGAAGGTACAATAAAGGAAATGCTTCTTTGAACCATGTGGTGTTCTGACTGTTGAACGGACACCATGAACCTTTAGCAAGTGCGATTGGCTCAACTTTACCGAAGACTACCGGCAATTTCATTGTCATTCTGTAAATCGCGTCAACATCCGGATTATCATCAGCAAGCCCTTGTTGTATCGGACAGTCCATGAGTTCAGGACCTTTAGTGCGGAACTTGATAATCAAATCAGAACCTGAATTCATATCATCCTGCAAGAATTCAATCGGAAATCCCCTGGGCCAGATATATGAATCGGAAAAAGCCCTGTATACATTTACCCATCCCTGGTTTTCAAGTTTGAGTGCGCCGGTCATTCTAATTCTTTCACTCCAAAAATCCTGACGTGGAAAATTATCATCATCCGTTTCAATGATCACTTCACTGTCTTTAGCAAGAAGATAACCGAGGTTTTTTCGTGCATAGTGCTTATATGGAAGAAGCTTTGCGAGACGAAAGTCAGTCTTCTCCTGAGCCTCCACCGAATAATACTCGCATGAATCCAGCTTAAAATCAGCCGGTGATTTCACATCGCCAATCACAATGAAGCGTACGCCATTTTCACGTGAACCTTCAGCACAGGATTTCAGAACTTCGTTTGGCGAAGCAATGGATGTAATTATAAGTGAAGTTGCTTTCTTCATTTTTAAAGAGAAATTGAGCGAAAAGTAATTCTCCTCCAGAAATAATAGAGCAAAGTTTCTATCGAATTTCTAATCGCCTTACCTGACACTCTCGGCGAGGGAGCTTTATAACGAATCGGTATTTCTATGTATTTACGTTTGCGTAAAAGGTAACGGATTTCAGTCTGGTAAAAATGAGCTTTGGATTTTAATTGGTATTCCAATAGCTTCTTAACGATATCATTTCTAAAGCCCTGGAACCCGGAAGTCATGTCTTTCATTCGAGTGCCGAGCAACAAATTAGAAAGCATGGTACCTGTTTGAGACAACATTCTTCGTTTGAACGGAGAGTCGCCCATGCTGCCGCCTTTAATGAAGCGGCTGCCAAAGACACATTCCACTCCCTGGCTGAGGAATTTTATAAACTCTGAAAGAGTATCCGGTTCATGCGATAATCCTGCATCCATTTCAATGATGTAATCAAATCCATTATCGTATGCTTCTTGGTAGCCACGCATATATGCATCCACTACATTTCTGTTTTCAGGGGCCCAGATAGTCTGGAATCTATTATCAGTTGCGGAAAGTTCCTGGCAAAGCTGAAGAGTGCGGTCTTTTGACACATTGTCAACGATGAAAAATACGACACCTGAACCTATTCCATCAAGGCTGCTTTTCAAGGCCTTAATAAAAGGCAAAAAATCCGGTTCTTCATTTGCCATCGGGACCACTACAGCCCATTTTTCTTTTTCAGCTCCTAACATAAATACGGGCTGCAAGGTATAAAAAGGAATGGGGATTTTGCTGGAATTTGACGGAAATGGTCCGGGAATATACTCTCAGTTTCCGGAAAAATCCTTCTTCATTCCAGGGATTGCGCTGATCAGTTTTTTAGTATAATCCGACTTGGGATTTGCATAAATTTCTTCAGGATATCCTGCCTCTTCAATTTTACCTTTATTCATGACGATAAGCTTGTCGCTCATGAATTTTACGACAGACAAATCATGAGAGATGAAAATATAGGTAAGTCCGAAATCTTTTTTAAGCTGCGTGAGCAGATTCAGAACCTGAGCCTGCACCGACACATCCAGAGCTGAGACTGATTCATCGCAGATGATAAACTGCGGTTCCAATGCCAATGCGCGTGCAATGCAGATTCTTTGTCTTTGACCTCCGCTGAACTCATGAGGATAACGGTTGAAGTGATCTGCCTGAAGTCCGACTTTCTCAAGCAATTCAAAGACCTTCATCCTTCGCTTCTCATAATTATCATGCATACGATGCACTTCCATTGGTTCAAGAATTGCATTGCCTATGGTCATTCGCGGATTGAGTGATGAGTAAGGGTCCTGAAAAATAATCTGTATGTGCTTTCTTGTCTGGCGAAGTGCTTTTCCCCTGAGTCCGGCGAAATCGTATCCGCGAAAAATCACTTGTCCTGAGCTGGGCTCTACCAGTCGGATAATCGAGCGGCCAAGAGTGGTTTTGCCGCAACCTGACTCACCTACAAGACCAAGGGTTTCTCCGGGGTAAACATTGAAACTGACATCGTCGACAGCCTTCACATAATCCTTTGTTTTTCCAAAGAGTCCTTTACGCACCGGAAACCAGGTGCTCAGGTTTTTCACTTCCAGGACCGGGCTTCCAGAATATATTTTGTTTCGCTCCCGGATTATTTGTTCTGGACTAAGCTCAAGTTTTTTAAGCTCTTCTGTTTCATTGAAAATCTTCTCTGAAAACTTTCCTTCTGCATCAACCTTCATGAAATCCGATAAGACAGGAAGCACCCTTAGCTTCCTATCAGGCCTGGGTCTGCAGGCTAGCAAACCTCTTGTATAAGGATGTGCGGGTTTCATGAATATATCCCCTATGGCACCCTGCTCAACGATATTTCCCTGATACATGACAAGCACACGATCTGCTATTTCAGATATCACGCCCAGGTCATGAGTGATAAAAATCAGACTCATTCCGGTTTCCTGCTGAAGATTTTTAAGAAGCTTCAGGATTGTGGCCTGTACTGTAACATCCAGTGCAGTTGTGGGTTCATCTGCAATCAGTACCTGCGGCTTGCAGCTGATGGCCATAGCGATCATCACACGCTGCTTCTGTCCACCGCTTAGTTGATGCGGATAAGCATCAAACATTTGTTCCGGTCTGGGCAGTTCGACTTTTCTGAACAGCTTCAGCACGTCTTCTCGTGCTTCTGTTTTGCTCACTCTGTTATGGATCATGATAGCTTCTGCCACCTGGTATCCGCAAGTTAAAACCGGGTTGAGTGAGGTCATGGGTTCCTGAAAAATCATCGCTAACTCTTTCCCCCGATATTTTCTCATTTCTTTTTCAGGTAGCGAAAGCAAGTCTGTCTGTTTATCATCACGTTCAGAATAAATCACAGAACCTCCGCTGATTTTACCGGGATTGCCGATAAGTCGCATTAAAGAAAGTGATGTAACAGATTTTCCTGATCCTGATTCGCCCACAAGACCTAGAGTTTCGCCTTTGTGAAGGTCGAATGAGATTCCTTTTACTGCTTTATGTATTCCTTCGCCGCTTAAAAATTCAGTACTTAGATTTTTTACGCTAAGCAGCTTTTCTTTATTGCTCATGAAAGGGCTTTAATCCGTACACTACAAAAATAACATTATGCTTTCATGCAAGTCAGACAGGACAACACAGGAAGAACAAACATATAAACAGGAGCATCAACATTTCCTGAAGACAGTCAGGACCGGCCAATTATCCCTCAAATCATCCATATATACAGTTTTGGTAGTTCGATGGAGGTATAAATTTATTTCTTTATGTCAGAAATTGATTTAATAATTTCTTCTCGTTCTTTCCAAGTACACACAGCACAAAAATTCTCACCCCCATTCATGAGATTTGCGAGCTGAATGAACCGAACAGGTTGTTCATACTGCGGATACATGAAACACAGGACCTGTTCAACAATTAAATCTTTTTTCATTAGCTCATTAAGCCGGCATACACCCTGATGCCGGCTTTTTTTATGTATCGTATCAAATAGAATCTTTTCATAACGGTTTGAATTCCTGCCAAAAAGAGCACAAAAACAGCCACTTATCCTACATACCCGCCTCTGGCAAGTTTTAGATATTATTGAGACACAGGATATCGTTTATTTACTATCGAATTAAAAAGAAAGAATTTTTTAACCCTTAAATAATACATATCATGAAAACTTTGAATCAACTCCGCACTTTCCTTGCTGCAGCATTGATTCTTGCCACAGCGGCATCCTGCACCAAGGATAACAACATCAGTTCAAATGACACATCTGTCTTTGAAAACGCACGCAAGCGTTCAAATTCTTCTCAGGGCAACATCTCTGCTTATGACAACAGTCTTACAATGATTGAAAACAACGTAGATGCAGAGCGCCTGATCATCCAGACAGCCGCAACAGCAACTCATCCTGCAATGCGCATCGCAATCACTCAAAATGAAATGGCCTACATCTTCACTGATAATGAAAGCAAAGCTTTCCGCATCGCTACTGAAGACTACAACAGAATCTCTGATCTGATTGCTACATTCGATCCTAATAATGTACCAGATCGCATGATTGACGCAGGACCACTTTCTTTCAATCCGCACGCCAGCACACATGGACGTAACTTAGGTAATGGGGACCTGAATACCAATCCCAACACAGTTAATCCTCACACAAGCACTCACGGACGTAACATTGGAAATGGCGATCAGAATACAAATCCTAACGTAGTAAATCCTCACACAAGTACTCATGGACGCAACAGAGGCTATGGTGATCAGAACAGCAATCCTAACACCATCAATCCGCACACCAGCACTCAGGGACGTCAAAGAGGCTACAGTGATCAAAACGCAAACCCAAACGCATTCAATCAGCACACCAGCCAGCAGGAGTACACTCCAAGCAGCAATGCTCACACAATGAATCAGCAGACTAACATTCAGAGTCGCACCAGAGGTTACAATAATCAAAGCGATCCTACTGTAGTAAATCCTCACACCAGCCAACAGGAATATTCTCCAAATACAGGAAATACCTACGTAATCAACCCTGACAACAGTGCACTTGATTTCCGTCCAAACAACTCTTCCTTCACAATGTCAGATGTAACTATAGCAATGCGTCGTTGTGTTTCTTGTGAGCAGGTTATATTCAATGTTCGCAGTGATGTTATGAGAATCAGGAACAGCCAGGATTTGGTAAAACAGGTTAGTCAGATCTTCGATTACAAAAAGATCAAAAGAACACAAACTCAGGAGTCCACAAATGCAGTATCCAGATTGAGAAGATAGTTTTATTGATTCTAATAAAAACGGCCACCAGTGATGGTGGCTGTTTTTTTATGCATACTCAATCTGACCGGGCCCAAAGATTTCTTCACCCTTAAATTTCAAAATGATCTGAGCAATAGTGAGGACATCTTTCTGGCAATATTCTACTATGCGTTGAAGATCTCTTTCTTTCCAATAAACATCACCAACCTGAGATCCGTCAATATCATCCTTTGGAGTAGGAATATCAAATACATGGGCGAGCAGCGCAAGAGTTGTGTAAGATTTGTAATCACCGAATTTCCAAAGCTCCATGGTATCAAGATGCTGGACTTCCCATGGTTTTTTACCTGCAATGTCCAAAACATCCGGTAATGCAATACCATTAATCAGCAACCTTCTGGCAATAAAAGGGAAATCGAATTCCTTACCATTATGTGCACAAAGCAACTTACCCTGTGAGGAGCAAAATTGCTGCACCGCATGGGCAAATTCCTGCAGTAGTTTTTTCTCGTTTTCTCCGGAGAAAGATTTAATCCTGAAGGTATTCTCTTTCGTAAAATAACCCGCGCTTATGCAAATGATTTTTCCAAACTCAGCATAGATTCCGGCTCTCTTGTAATTGTTCTCAGGTTCCTCATCCTTTATTGCAGGTAGTGTGCCGGCTTTTTTCATCCAAAGTTTTTGTTCTGCCTCAGGTGCAGAAGTAAAATCCGGAAATGCAGGAACAGTTTCTATGTCCAGAAAAAAAATATTATGCAGACTTATATTATCAAGCATGAGTTTAATGAAGAATTAAAAGCCACTTCAAAGTAAACAAGACTTGAGATATAAAAAAATACAATAAAAGCTGGTAAAAAATCAGTTCACAGCTTTTTGCCTGTCCCAAATGCGGCCATTCCACTCTTCATACTTCAAAATACCAGTGTGCTTACCATACCAGATTTTCCTAATTGAAGGTGAAAGAGTTGTTGAAGTAGTGGAGTCAATCATGGTATTATGAAAAAACTGCGTGTTTATTTCTATGGTGTGAAAATTAGGTTCAAATATATTGTAGCTGAACACATCAAGCCCACCGTGTTTAAGAAGGAGATATTTGGAATATTCCTCTCCATTATAATGCTCAAAACGAGCAATGAAATTCACATTGCCCGGGAATCGCCAAACTTGCTCGACTGCCTGGTTTCCAGTATGATCGCATTCCTCATCACGTAGGGGAACTTCCAGAAAGACAGGAGTATCCACATTCACATAATCCGAATCATTGAACTGACTTTTAAAAAGAAATCTCTGTGAATTGGTCAACATGAATTTTTTTTCTTCCATGGACAATGGACCGTCAAGCATGTTAGAACAATGCTTTGAACAGGAATGCAGCAAAACAATAACAGGCAGAAGCACTATAAACTTCAGGAATCTCATAGATATTGAAAATATTCTGGACTGCAAGATAGTGAAATGGCCCGGGAAAGGCTATAAATCAAGGTTTTTCATGATAAAATGCATGAAAAAATCCGCAAACAAGCGGGATTTCTTGACAAATAGACAGCGATAGAGAGCAATGTTCTCTGCCTTGAAGATTATACACCCACACTCACACTCGCTCAAGCAGCTACCTTATCATCACTCCCGGCTTATTCAGCACAGGAATTTTGGTGAGGTTTTCCTCGCGAATGCTCTCAGGAAGAAAGACATATTTTTTGTCGTACATATGCTTGTCCTTGTAAAAGCTCACCCAGTATTCATTGCTTAGCCCGAGCAGATTATCCATCAAAGTTTCAATCTTGGCGTAATCATGGGAGCCAACCCTTCCAATCAGGTGCCTCAGTACCGTGGTTTTTACGTCACGGCCTTCGTAATGGCCATAACCTTTTGAACTTACAAGCACCCCGTCAATTTCTTCATCATAAAGATTTACAAGATATACATTCCAAATATTGTTACCTAAGTCATCCTGTTCCTGAACAACTGCAAGGACAATTTTTTCTACAACCAACTGAGGAATGTCTTTAAGCATGCGGCTTACAAAGATAAAAAAAATCAACCGGAGAGAAAATCAATCAAAAAGTGTCAAGCACTCCGTCGAGATAATTGATCATATCGTCGTAATGATTTGGAAGGACTTTCTCTCCGCGTTTATTTCCAAGCCGGACAAAAATTAATTTTCTTTCCGGCACTGCCACAATGTATTGTCCTAAAATCCCTCTTGCATATGCAATCTTATGTCCTTTGTGATCCAGCATCCACCAGTGATAGCCGTAGTAGTCAGTCTTATTCCCGCTTTCATCCGGAATACCATGCGGGCTGAGAGACGCTTTAATGAACTCAGAGGAAACAATACGCTTACCATACCACACTCCGCTGTCCTGAATCAATTTTCCTATTCTTGCGAAATCTCTTGCAGTGCTGTAATAGCAACAGTATGATTTTTCAACTCCTTCGGTTTTATCAAGCGACCAGAACGCAGGATACTCGGCTCCAAGCGGTGTCCAGAGTTTCTCTGCAGCGTAAGCTGACAAGTTTTGTCCGCTTGCTTTTTCTATGATCATTCCAAGGATCAAAGTATTGCAGCTCATGTAGCTGAAACGTGTTCCCGGAATTTCAATCACTTTCAACTCCTTTACAAGCTTTCTGAGATTAGAACCGTAATATGCTTCTGTTGTTTTGGAGAACAGTGAAGAGTAACTCTCATCCCAATTCAGTCCGGAACTCATGGTGAGAAGATCTTGTATTCTCAGTTCGGCATTTCTTCCTTCAGAAAATGAGGGCAGGTATCTGCTCACTGGATCTTCAATGGAAAACAGCTTTTCTTCCTGTGCTATTCCGACCAGCAATCCTACAATGCTTTTAGCTACAGAAAATGAGTTGCTCACTGTATTTTCTTTTAACTGATCCCAATACTGTTCATAGATTAAGGAGTCTTCGCGAATCACAAGGAAAGCCTCACTGTCAAGTTCCTCCAGTTTAGCAAGGGTGGATGCAGGCAATGCATACTTATTATAACTATGGGAAAGTGGCCATGGGCGAGGATTCTTGGCGCTGATACTTCTTACATCAAAAATATCTATGTCATCAGTGTCAGGATAAGTATAAACCAGAGCCTTGTAAACATAGGTGCATCCGGTGATCCATATTGCAGCATTCAAACTGATAATTAAAAAAAGAAAAAGCCCTAACAGCTTTGCCCATATTCCGGCATTTTTCTTCTTTTCGTCTTGTACCATCACAGTGCAAGATAAAAGATATTTTATTCAGGAAAAGAGAGTCTTCTAATTATTAACGACACGTGAAAAAATGAAAAATTATTCTTTGATGATTTTCATTTGAAACAAAGCAGCCAGATGCCTGATAAGTGCAGCTTTTACTTCATTGATATCGGGAGATTCGCCCAACTCCTTCTCCATACTGGTAACTGCTTTGCCGCTGATTCCGCAAGGCACAATTTTCTCAAAATAGCTGAGATCTGAATTCACATTCAGTGCGAATCCGTGCATGGTAACCCATCGTGAACAGCGAACTCCCATAGCGCAGATTTTCCTGGCTCTTTGAGGATTATCCGGTTCAATCCATACACCTGTGTATCCAGGAAATCGTGAAGCCATGATGCCATATTCCGCAAGAACCTGAATGATGGCCTCCTCAAGATATCTGAGGTACTTATGTATGTCTGTGAAGAAGCAGTCGAGGTCAAGGATAGGATAACCCACAATCTGGCCGGGTCCGTGATAAGTGATATCACCTCCGCGGTTGTTCTTTACAAACTCCGCTCCGATCTTGTTGAGCTCAAGTGAATCTGCAAGAAGATTTTTCTCCTCACCGCTTCTTCCTAGAGTGAACACATGCGGATGCTCGCAAAATAAAAGATAATGAACCTGAGGATCCTGATCTGACCGGATCAAACTCCTGTTCGCGAGTTTTCTCTCTGTAAGTTCATTAAAAACTTTCTCCTGATAATCCCACGCATCGCGATAAGAAATCAGTCCAAGGTCTCTGAAAATTACATTTTGCAAATCAGAATTTAAACTAGCCGCATCGTTCAATGACTTCATATTTTGGAAAGCTCGCCTTTCAGATGATTGATAATATTGATCTCGTTGGCATCCACATTTTTTTTATCCGCCAGGTAGCAGGAGACCCAATCAGTAAGGTGAATAAGATACAGTGAACGCTCCAGTGTACTTTTCCCCTTTGACCAGATTTCTTTTACTCCCGAAGAGTAACGATTAAAAACCTCTTTGCTGATTTCGATACGCGCCTGAGTCCGCGAATAATCGGTTTCATTGCGAAGAATTACTACCGCACAGTCTGGATGATTTTCAGCCCAGCCTACAAGTTCGTTGTGATTCATTTCAGGAAGCACATGATGCCAGCACAGCATTTTGGAATTCTCATTAATCTGCTGGCGAAACCTAGTGGCAACTCCTCCAAAGCCGTCAACACAATAGATCACCGGAATTTTTCCGCTAAGAAAATCTGTGATCTGCTTCGCTTCATTCTTTATTTCATTCCCCTCCTGTTCCAACAACCTGATTGCAGAAGCAATTTGGGTTCTGAAATTATCTCCGGTTAAATCAAAGAAGCTCATCACATAAAAAAGCTGTGTGAGTGAATAGCCGAGGCAGGATCTTGGGGGCATTCCTCCGGGAATAATAATGATGTCAAGATCATGACTGACCGCGAGTTCCGCCACTTTTCCACCTGAAGTGATGCATACAATTTTCGCTTTTCGCCTGATTGCTTCGTCAAGAGCATAAAGAGTTTCTTCCGTATTTCCTGAGTAAGAACTTACTATTACCAGAGTATGCTGGCCAACGAAACCAGGCATGAAATAGTCTTTGTTGACGCAAACTGGAACCGGACATTCTGACGAGACAATTTCCGACAAAATACTTCCGCCGATTCCAGAACCACCAAGGCCGGTGATGAGCACATTTTGAATTTGAGCAGAATGCTTCCTGAGCTTCGCATTCTCACCAATCTCGAGAGCCTGTCTAAGCTGCACCGGGAAATTTTGAACAAGTTCTTTCATATTTTCAGATAAGGCCTGCAAAAATAAGAGATTTAGCCATGCTTTACACTTATCTGAAAGATACTGAAAAATCAATGTTTTCATCATCCATATTATCAATAACTGAGAAAAAACCTCCAAATTTCTATCTTTGCGCTCCTAGTAAAAAAGATATGGAACTCAACGAACAGGAACTGATTCGCCGGCAAAAACTGGATGAGATCAGGCAGCACAATATCAATCCTTACCCGGCTGAAACATGGGAAATGAACAGCAGCTCTACAGAAATACTCGAGGGCTTTGATACGACGCCTGAAAAATTCACAGATGTGAGTATTGCCGGAAGAATCATGAGCATACGCGATATGGGCAAGGCCTGCTTCGCGGTAATCCAGGATGCAAAAGGAAGAATTCAGATTTATGTGAAACGCGATGATCTTTGTCCGGGTGAAGACAAGAGCGAATACGATTTCCTGTTTAAGAAGATGCTGGACATCGGCGACTACATTGGAGTGAAGGGATATGTTTTCAAAACAAAAGTTGGTGAGATAAGCATTCATGTGAATTCTTTGCGTTTGCTCAGCAAAGCACTTAAGCCATTGCCAATTGTGAAGCAGGATGCAGATGGGAAGGTGCATGATGCATTCACTGATCCCGAAATGCGATACAGGCAACGCTATGTGGATCTCATTGTGAATCCGCATGTGAAAGAGGTTTTCATCAAGCGTACCCAGCTTACCAATTCAATGCGAAATTTTCTCAACGGACGTGGTTACCTGGAAGTTGAAACTCCGATCCTGCAGCCACTTTACGGAGGAGCTGCGGCAAGGCCTTTCAAGACACATCACAATACACTGGACATGACTTTGTATCTGCGTATTGCGAACGAACTCTACCTGAAACGCTTAATTGTTGGTGGTTTTGACGGTGTATATGAATTCGCGAAAGATTTTCGCAATGAAGGCATGTCACGTTTTCACAATCCGGAATTCACTCAGGTCGAACTTTACGTTGCCTATAAAGATTATATCTGGATGATGAATCTGGTCGAGGAGATGGTGGAAAAAATCGCGCTTGATTTACATGGCACTACCGAGGTCATAGTCGGTGAGAACAAAATAAATTTTAAAAGGCCATGGAAAAGATACACTATGTATGAAGCAATCGAGCAACATACCGGTGTGGATATATCCAAAATGAATGAAGAAGAGATGGCTGCCGCAGCAAGAAAGATGGGAATACACATTGACAAAACCATGGGCAGGGGGAAAATCATTGATGAGATTTTCGGAGCAAAAGTGGAGCACCTGCTTATCCAGCCAACTTTCATAACAGATTATCCTGTGGAAATGAGTCCGCTTGCGAAAAAACACCGCACACAAGAAGGACTGGTAGAAAGATTTGAAGCAATTTGCAACGGGAAAGAAATTTGCAACGCGTTTTCAGAACTTAACGACCCAATCGACCAGAGGAAAAGATTTGAGGAGCAGCTTGAACTTGGGCTTCGCGGTGATGAAGAAGCAATGCAGCTTGACGAAGACTTCCTCCGTGCACTTGAATACGGAATGCCGCCAACCGCCGGCCTTGGTGTAGGAATAGACCGTCTCACGATGATTATGACGAACTCTCCATCCATTCAGGATGTTTTATTCTTTCCTCAAATGAGACCTGAACATAAAACAGAAACAGCAGAACAATCTGCATAATTTACTAATCAAGATTCAAATGAATATCCGCTTTAATATTTTGATTCTACTCTCGGCTTTCCTCTTTCTTCAGGCATGTGCACCACAGGCTAAACTCCTGAATGATCAGGAAGCAAGGGCAGAAATCAAAAAACATATCCAGAAACTTGCATCCGATGAATTCGAAGGAAGAGAAACAGCCACCCCGGGAGAAAAAAAAGCATACGAATACATCTCTTCTCAGTTTAAAAAAGCCGGACTAAAACCTAAGGGAAGCAAATCCTGGTTACAGGAATTCACTTTCAGCGACGGGGTAAATATTGACCAGAAAAGCACGCAATTAATCGTAAACAATTTCATCGCGTCTATTGACGAGGATTTTTATCCGCTCTCCTATTCCGCCAATGGAATTGTCACCGGTTATGTAATTTATGCAAAGCATGGCATTGTGGATTCAGCACTTAAACACAATGACTACCTCGGTATTGCCAACATGAATAAAAAAATATTCGTGATTGAAAGCGGTACGCCTGAGGGCAACAGTCCGCATGGCAAATACGGTGAATGGGCTGACCTCCGGAAAAAAATTGATCTGGCTGTATCCAAGGGTGCAAGCGCTGTCATCTTCATCAATTCAGACACGACACAAGACAAGCCAAAGAGCGGATGGTCCATGCGTACAGCGCCAAGTTCCGTACCTGTGATTTTTGCAGAGGGACAAGTAGCATCCATTTTGAAAGACAGCATTGTCACAAATTGTACAGTAGGAGTTTCTTATGAAAAGATTTTAAAGAACGGTAACAATGTGCTGGCGTATATCGACAATAAAGCCCCATATACTGTAGTCATCGGCGCGCACTATGACCATTTGGGTTATGGTGAGCACGGATCACTGTACAGAGGAAAAGCTGAAATACATAACGGTGCCGATGACAATGCAAGCGGTACAGCGGTCCTTATTGAATTGGGACGTTATGTGAAAGCGAAAAAGATGAACAAAAATAATTATCTCTTCGCCGCATTTTCAGGTGAAGAGAAGGGCCTTTTAGGGTCAAGCCATTTTGTGAAAAACCCTACGGTCGAACTTGGAAATGTTTCGTATATGATCAATATGGATATGGTCGGAAGAATTAAACCTGACGAAAAGACACTGATCATCAACGGAAGCGGGACTTCACCAAGATGGAAAACACTATTGGATTCCGTTTCGGTTGACGGAATTAAAATTCGCGACACTGAATCCGGAGTCGGGCCGAGCGACCATACTTCTTTCTATTTGAAGGACATTCCTGTGCTGCACTTCTTCTCTGGAACACATAATGATTATCACAAGCCATCGGATGATGAAGATAAGATCAATTATGACGGTACAATGTCGGTCATGAATATCATTAAAAACGTACTTCACCACACGGAAAATTCGGGAAAGCTGGCATTCACAAAAACAAAGGAAGATAAAAATGAAGATGCGCCTCGCTTCAAAGTGACCCTTGGAGTTGTTCCGGATTACGGATATGACGGAGAAGGAATGCGCATTGACGGTGTGTCAGACGATAAGCCCGCTGCTAAGGCTGGAATGGAAGCAGGAGATGTGGTGATTCAGATGGGGGAGCACAAGGTTCATGACATGATGAGCTATATGAAAGCACTCAGTAAATTTTCAAAAGGTCAGACAGTAAAAGTTAAAATACTTCGTGGAAACAAGGAAATGGAAAAGGACGTGACATTCTGATCTTTCCTTTCTGATTATTTTTTTCATTCATGGCGAATAAAAAACTTTCAGTAATTGGTGGAGGAAGCTGGGCTACAGCCATTGTAAAAATTTTGTCCAATAATGTGGACAATATACAATGGTGGGTGCGCAGCGAAGAAACTGCGGTATTTGTCCGCAAGTACAAACACAATCCGAATTACCTGAGTGATGTCGAGATCAACCTCGAAAAAGTGACCGTAAGTTCAGATTTGAAATCCTGCATCCGACAGGCAGACATAATTATTCTGGCGATTCCTTCTGCATTCCTCAGCGGAGCATTCCGTGAAATAAGCGCCAAAGATCTTGAAGGCAGACTGATATTTTCAGCGATCAAAGGAATTGTACCAGAGGACCTGCTCATTATTGGCGATTACCTGAATCAGAGTTTCAAAGTGCCGGTAGAAAAAATTGGGGTAATCACAGGGCCATGCCATGCTGAAGAAGTGGCCATGGAACGTCTTTCTTACCTGACAATTGCTTCTGTCAACACAGATAATGCTTCAGAACTGGCTTCACTTATGAATTGCCGTTACATTAAGACATCAGTAAGCGATGATATATATGGCACAGAATATTCTGCAGTATTGAAAAACGTAATATCAATTGCCAGCGGAATCTGCCACGGCTTAGGCTATGGAGATAACTTCCAGGCCGTGTTGATTTCAAATGCCATTCAGGAAATAAAGCGCTTTGTGGATGCGGTTCATCCCATCAGCCGAGACATCAACGACTCAGCATATCTTGGTGACCTGCTTGTTACTGCCTATTCATCTTTCAGCCGGAACCGAATGTTCGGAACCATGATAGGTAAAGGCTATTCAGTGAAAGTTGCACAGCTTGAAATGAACATGATCGCTGAAGGATACTATGCCACAAAGTGTATTTATGAAATCAACAGAAAGCTGAAAGTGAAGATGCCGATTACAGATGCTGTCTATCACGTATTATATGAGAAAATCTCTCCTCGCATCGAAATGAAGTTGCTAAGCGATCAACTTAGCTGATGATCTGGTTTACTTTTTAGTCCTTTCAAAATATTTTATCACTTTTTCCGCACGCGATTTACCAACTAATGCTTCTATTTCCTCCCTTCCTGCTTTTTCCAGACTCTTGATGCTTTTAAAATGACTCAGCAACTGCGTAGCTGTTTTATCACCTATTCCAGGGATCTCAGAAAGCTCCGTCTTCACCAGATCTTTGCTTCTCCTGTTACGGTGATGAGTAATTCCAAAACGATGCACTTCATCACGGAGGTGCTGTATGGTTTTTAAAGTTTCGCTCTTCTTGTCAATATATAAAGGGGCTGAATCACCCGGGTAATATATTTCTTCCAGGCGCTTCGCTATACCGATGACTGCAATCTTTCCTCTTAATCCGAGTTTGTCGAGGCTGTTCATAGCTGCACTCAACTGTCCTTTTCCTCCGTCTATTATAATGAGCTGAGGGAGATCTGTGGCTTCATCCAGCATTCTTTTGTAACGGCGGTAAATCACTTCCTCCATGGAAGCGAAATCATCCGGACCTTCCACAGTCTTAATGTTGAAGTGTCTGTATTCCTTTTTTGCAGGCTTTCCATTAATGAAAACACTCATCGCTGCCACAGGAAATGCTCCTTGGATGTTTGAATTGTCAAAACATTCGATGCGGCGCGGCAGATCCTTCAATCGAAGATCAGCCTTCATCTGCTCCAGCAAACGAAGGGTTCGGTTTTCCGGATTCTGTTTTTCAAGCTGTAGGTTTTTCTCTCTTATGTAGTTTTTCACATTGGCTTCAGATAAGCTGAGCAACTTTTTTTTGTCGCCAATTTTCGGAACCGTGAATGTAACCCCTTTCAGTTCCGTTTCAGGAACAAAAGGCACCAGTATTTCAGGAGCATCACTGTGAAATCTTGTACGCATTTCTGCGATAGCGATCTCAAGCAGCTCTTCAGGAGTTTCATCGAGCTTCCTTTTCATCTCCACCGTATGCCCCTGTACGATGGCTCCATTCATGATTCTTAAAAAATTCACGAAAGCAGAATCATCTTCTGTGATTATAGAAAATACATCAGTATTATGAATCGAGGGATTCACTAACACTGATTTGGACTTGAACCTTTCCAAAAGCTCAACCTTTTCTTTCATCAACTGAGCCTCTTCATACTTAAAACCGGCAGCATGATCAGACATTTTTTCCTTCAATAATTGAATGAGCATTTGAATGTTTCCCTTCAAAATCATCCTAATCTCCTTTATACTTTGGTCATAATCATCCTGCGATTGCAATCCTTCACAGGGTCCTTTGCAGTTTCCTATGTGATATTCCAAACAAACCTTGAACTTGCCTGCTTCAATATTTTCCTCTGAAAGATTCAAATTACAATTGCGAAGCTTATGGAGTTGGCTTATGAGTTCCAACAGAGTGTTAATCATCTTCACCGGAGTGTATGGTCCGAAATACTCACTGCCATCTTTTATTAGCTTACGTGTGACAAACACTCTTGGAAATCTTTCATTCTTTATACAGATCCAGGGATAAGTCTTGTCATCTTTCAGATTAACATTATAACGTGGCTGGTGTTTTTTAATCAAACTGTTCTCCAGTAATAGCGCATCCATTTCTGAATCCACAACCAAAGTTTTTATATCCGCTATTTTGCGAACGAGTACCGCAGTTTTACCGTTCTCATGTTTTTCTTTTTGAAAATAAGAGCTCACTCTTTTTCGCAGAGACTTTGCTTTACCTATGTATAAAAGGGTTCCCTCACGGTCGTAAAACTGGTAAACACCCGGTCTGTCTTCCAGTCCGGAAAGAATATTTTCAATCTTGTCACTCATTTATAACACAGAGAATTTCAAATAGCCTGGCCTTTATTGGCTTAAAGCCCATGATAAGATAATAAATAAGTAAGCGCGGTCATAGCTGCCGCGCCAAGCAGAAGTTCTCTCTTGTTCACTTTTTCGAATGTGTCGCTTGATGCATGGTGCACATCGAAATAACGCTGGCTGTCCACAGCCATTCCGATTACAGGTGTACCGAGGAGCCGTTTCAGCGGAGTGATATCAGCTCCTCCATATTGATAATCGAAATTCCAGACTTTATAGTTTCGGAACAATGGAGCCCATGACTGAATCTTTTTTCTTTTTTGGTCATCCATATCCAATCCAAAACCATAAGGAGTGAAACCTCCTGCATCACTTTCAATGGCAGCAACATGTTTTTCATTCTTTCTTTTCGCTTCTTCAGCATATACATTTCCGCCCCTCAAACCATTCTCCTCATTCATAAAAGCAACAGCCCGTATGGTCCTGATTGGTTTGATTCCAAGATTTTTCATTGTGCGGATCACTTCCATACACTGTACTATTCCTGCTCCGTCGTCATGTGCTCCTTCACCGTTGTCCCATGCATCAAGATGAGCCCCTGCTGTGATGATTTCATCAGGAAACAGAGTTCCACGGATTTCAGCAATTACATTATAGGAGAGTACACTATCCATCATCTGGCAATGCATTTCAAGGTGAAACTTTACATTTTTGTCTGACTTAAGAATCTTGCCAAGAAGATTTGCAGCTGCGGTGCTGATTGTGGCACATGGAATTTTCGGTAGAGAATCATTGTAACGCATAGCCCCCGTGTGCGGATAATCGTTTACACTGAGACTTACCGATCTGCAAATGCTGGCCACTGCACCATATCTTGCGGCTTCAGATGGACCTGACCAGCGGTATTTCCCGGCACTGCTGTAGGATCCGAATGTATTAATACTGGTTTCATCCATTGGATGGTTGAAGAAAACGATCTTTCCTTTAATTTTTTCTTCGCCCAACAATGCCAGATCTTCCATTTGCCTAATCTCAATCAGCGGTGCAGTAATTCCGCCATCAGGTGTAGACACGGAGTTGCCGAGTGCCAGTGTGGGTATTTCCTGAACTTTATTGCTACCGTCTATAATGCGGCCAGTTTCTTTCTTACCTCTGACCCAGCGCGGTACAGTCACTTCCTGTAACCATACCGTATCTGCGCCTGCCTCTTTGAACTTTTGAAAAGCCCATTGAACGGCTTGTTCCGCTCCCGGGGATCCGCTTAGCCTTGGACCGATGTCTTTACACAGTTCTCTCAGCCATTCATGGCCTTTACCATTTTTTAAAATTTCAGTATAGATTTTTCGCAATGCAAGACTGTCTAGATGCTGAGATTTTACATTGAAGCAAGAGAGAAAGAAAATAATGAATAAACCGTATCTCATGAACTTTTTTTCCCAAAGATATGGCTTTGCAGGGAATGATATGGCAAAGAACACTCTTATGATAAAATCAGTTCATCACCAAAAGTTTTCTTGTATAATGTGCATCTTCTGTCCTTACCTGTACAATATATATTCCGGGAGAATATGATTTTATTCCGATGTTTTTCTTCAGGTGGTCCGTCGCCGTCAATTCCTCCGAATGAACTAATGATCCATGCTGTGAGTATATTTCCAGACGAAACATCTGAGAGCCCGGTAAAAAAACTTCCATGGTAAAATGTTCTTTCGCAGGATTGGGTGAAAGCATGAAGAGCCGGTCGATTGATGATTCATCAAATGTGCCGAGAGACATCGCATTGAACTTAGCTATAAAGGCATCAAATGCTCCTTGTGAGACTACATAGATACCTCTGCCTGAAGGATCAAAACTGGCAGTGTCATTAAACCCTCCAACAACATAAAGGAATCCGCTTTGATCTACATCTGCATCATAAGCTGCCTCATATCCACTATGTCCGAACACCAATGAGTCAATCAAATTAAGATTTTCATCAAGCACAAGGACTGAAGCCTGCTGGTTGAATGAACCGCCAGTGCCAGTGTTATCAAATGAGTAGAATCCTGTCAGCACGAGGCGATCTGAATTTCCAAATCGAGCCTTCCTGAAGCGATTGGCCACGTCAATGGAATTTGTCCCACTGACAAAAGAACTTTCAAAATCAAGTTGACGATTAAACTTTAATACTGCCTGATCAGATGAGCCTATCCTGTTAATTGTTGTTGATGGACTTTGTGTGAATACATTTCCATTAATATTTACACCGACATAAACGCTGTTGTCTGTGGTAAAGACACCCGATACATTAATATGATTTGTTGAATAAAACATCGTATGATCGAGCAAAGTGCCATTGCTTGCATTTAATTTCATCAGCATTACATTATTTGACGGACCTGCTGTACTGACAGGTGTGCTGCTTGCTCCTAAATGATAATCTCCGCTGGAAAAAAGTTGGCACACGGCGTACAATTCATTGTGGTCTTCATCATACCATATTTTATCTACATAATTAAATCCTGGTGCAGAGATTCTACCTGCCCATTGGAAGTTTGTGCCGGCGAATCCTCCTCTTGCAATAATTCCATCGCTGCTCCCCTGAGAAGTGAAATTAGAGGTTCCATTTTGAAAACTTCCACCCCAACTGGCACCTATAAAGTAGTCGGTACCTGAACTTTTTACATCCGACAGACTAAAATTCACACTGGCCGAAAATGTTTTCCAAGCTCTTACGAATGAATTTACATCCACATCATATATTATTCCGAAAGGAGTTGGAATATTCACGGTGTTTGTATTGATGTTAAGTACCCCACCATTTGAATTCATCCCCATCAAAGCACCAGATGCCGGTGATTTGAGTATCTCAACTTCTCTGACAAAGTCATAGTTAGTACCTTCTATAAAGTTTGCACTATTCGTGTTTTGCAGAAAATAATCCGCATCAATCCAAAACATATCCTGATTGGTGTGTGCAGAAAGTATTGTACTTACTCCAGAATTGAGAGAAACATTTGTACTACCGGAGGTTACTCCGGCTATTCTAAGACTCCCTGCATCATTGCGGATGACATCAAAACTGTTGGGGTTTAAATTTCCTATGGTCTTGAAATCTATAAGTGTTGAGTTTTGAGCCTGTGTTATTAAGAATAAAAAAAACAGTTTCAGAGTAAGTAATGAGGTTTTCATGGTATAAAATTTTATATAAAATTAAACGAATTCCATGGAAATTATCAAAGGCAATCTACTTTTAAAGATTGCAAAAAAGTAAAAAAACAGGCTTGTAAAATAAAATTGATTAATTAACAAGGCTCATTGCAGACCCCAAGCTAATATCAATACGCCTCCTTGTGAATGTCCTTCACGGCTCTTCCGCTGGGGTCATTCAAATTCTGAAAGGATGCATCCCAGGCAAGCGCTTCCGGACTGCTGCAGGCGACGGAGGGCACAGAAGGAACGCAAGCAGCTGCTGTCTCAGATGGAAAATGTTCGCTGAAAATACTTCTGTAAAAATATTCTTCTTTTGATCTTGGAGGATTGACAGGAAAACGGAAACGAGCCTGAGAAAGTTGTTCATCGCTCACGGATTCAGCAGTGAGTGTCTTGAGTGAATTGATCCATGAATATCCTACGCCATCACTGAATTGCTCCTTCTGCCTCCACAAGATGCTTTCAGGTAAAAGATCTTCAAAAGCTTTTCTTAATATCCACTTTTCAATCCTCCCGCCACTTGCCATTTTATCTTTGGGATTAATCCGCATGGCCACATCCATAAATTCTTTATCCAGAAAAGGAACTCTTCCTTCTACTCCCCAGGCAGCAAGACTTTTATTCGCTCGCAGGCAATCATACAAGTGCAGCTTACCTAGTTTTCTTACAGTCTCTTCATGAAATGATTTTGCGTCTGGAGCCTTATGGAAATAAAGATAACCACCAAAAATCTCATCAGAACCTTCACCTGATAAAACCATTTTAATGCCCATTGATTTAATCACCCGTGCCAGCAAATACATCGGCGTGCTTGCACGGACAGTTGTTACATCATATGTTTCCAGATGATATATCACATCGCTGATTGCATCAAGCCCCTCCTGTACAGTGAAGTTTATTTCATGATGAACAGAGTTAATATAATCTGCTACAATTCGGGCAGCCTTCAAGTCAGGAGAGCCTTCCAGTCCCACCGCAAAGGAATGCAACTGTGGATACCATGCTTCCTGCTTGTCATCACTTTCAATTCGATGCGCAGCAAATTTTTTAGTGATGGCAGCGATAAGCGATGAATCCAATCCGCCTGAAAGCAGCACCCCATAAGGAACGTCCGACATTAATTGCCTGTGAACTGCTGCTTCAAGCGCAACTCTCAATTCTCCTATATCAGTTTTGTTTTCCTTCACTGCATCATAGTTCATCCAGTCGCGCTTGTACCATTTTTGCGGCTCCATGCTTTCCTTGCTGAACAGATAATGACCGGGAAGAAATTCTTCAATTTTATTGCAAACACCTTCCAGAGCTTTTAATTCTGATGCAACATAGAAATGTCCGAATTTATCCCAACCCATATATAACGGTATGATGCCCATGTGATCACGCGCAATCAGGTAACAATCATTTTTAGAGTCATATAAAGCGAAGGCAAATATTCCGTTTAATTGTTCGATGAATGCTGCCCCGTGCTTCTGATATAGTGAGAGTATAACTTCGCAATCGGATTCAGTCTGGTAATGATAGTCTGTCATTTCCGATCTAATTTCACGATGATTATATATCTCTCCGTTCACCGCAAGAATCAAACTCTTGTCCTCACTGTAAAGTGGTTGTCCGCCTGACTTGGGATCCACAATGGCAAGTCGCTCATGTGCAAGGATAGCGTGATTGTCACAATACATGCCAGACCAGTCAGGCCCTCGGTGCCGGATTTTTTTTGACATACCAAGAATTTTTGGCCTCAATTCCTGAGCACTTTGTTTCAGGTCGAAAATTGCTACGATTCCGCACATAGGAGCTGCTGATTTTATCGAATAATAGCACAAAAAACGGATAAATTGTCAATAATTGGATGAATGAGAGCTTTTTGTTTACGAATGAGTGAATTCTCAGTTCCGGATGACGCTGAGTGTTCCTCTGAAGTCATGCAATTCACCGTTAACTTCCGCCTGCAGGAGATAGTAGTAAACTCCTGCACTTACATCCTGAGCATCCCAGGTGTTCTTTGAATTATCGCTTTCGAAAATCAATTTTCCCCAACGATTGAAGATTTTTAACTTAAACAAACCATTGGCTCCGCTGATTCTGAATGAATCATTTTTGCCGTCTGCATCCGGTGTGATGACATTCGGAATAAATATGGTATCGCAGGGAAAATCAGGTACAGTCAGCGAAATTATTTTTTCATTAAAGCCATCGCCATTGATGGCCTTCAAAATCACATTATAACTCCCGGCTGTAGGATAACAAACAAGTGGAGGAATTTCTCCTGAAAAGAAAGTAGGTATTCCTCCGGGAAAATTCCATTCTAAGGTATGGGGATCATTCAGACTTGTGCTGAAAAATGAGTAACAGGGATCAGGACAAAGTGTATCTGCAGAAAAAATAAAATCAGCGATTGCAGGAATGCTTGAACAAATGTTCTTTTCAGGATAAGGGGCCACTCCGGTTTGTACCAATGCTGCTTGAATAATTGGAGAAACCGAATCATAGTTCAGGTTCACTGTGAGTGTATCAATTGTCTCTGTTCTTCTCTGCATACTAAAAACCTGTGTGCTGCAGGGAATGATTCCCGTGCTATCGGTTTTCATTATAAACGCATCCCTAAAATATGCCGGTGGACGAAGATCCCCGGTTATAGCATATCCCTTATCGGCAGAACGGCAAATGGAAAAGGCATAATTGGTAAAAAGAGGAGAGATGGGGTATTGCAAACTGCTGAGAAGGTTTCCGCTGGAATCTGCCAGCATGAAAATTATATTTCTTTCATCAAAAGTTCCCGCATCTCCGCAAATGGCTGTTTCAAGACTTTCAGTGACAAACAAATCCCTTGATGCTTCACCTTCAAATGTACCTCCATTATAAAAATTAGTTTGAAGATGTTCTCCCTGTGTGTTGAGTGTGCTTATAAAAATATCATATGATGAATTGATAAAATAAGATCTTCCGCTGACAAACCATTTTCCATTTCTGTAAAATAAAGCTTCCGCTTCATCATCATAAAAGGTTCCCCAAACTTTCGACGTAATTATAGATCCTGTACTGTCAAGCAATAAAAACACATTGTTATCAAACGAGGGAGCACCTGATCCGAATTCATTGCTGCGGGCAAGTATTCCAGTCTGTCCTGATTCATCGATTGAACATTTTACCGGCTTCAGTCCCCTGGAAGAAGAATATCGATAGGACTGTACAAAACTTCCAGATGTGTCAAATGTGCTAAGCAGAATTCCGGGATAAGCACCGTTATTATAATTGTATTCACTCAGAACAAAAATCTGATTACTTTGGACAAGTATGTCTGCTGATCTCAAACTTCCTGAAAAAGAAACTTCACGACTCCATTGAATCCTGCCTTCGTCATCGCATTTTATCAGAATGCTTGAGAAATCACCCGGACTAAAATTATCCCAGGCTGAACATAGCAGATAAATCTCTCCTGTAGCAGATTCGATGGCACTAACTGGAGTCATGAATGTCTTATAATCGTATGAGTGTACGAATAATTCTTCTCCCTTTCGATTGATTTTTAAAAGTATGCTTTGTATGTCACTCGCACCCAAGGGAAGAATTGCGCTAATGATATATCCTGAGTCTTGAGTCGCAAAAACAGAATTTCCGTATTCGCTTTGTGCGCTACCGTATGTTTTTAGAAAAGTCTCTTGAGCAAGAAGAACGGGCCCAAAAATCCATTGCAATAAAACAACAGCGAATATAATTCTGCAGTTCATCCTGATTATTTTGTCAGATGTTTCTGCAAATTAATAAAAACAAAGCCGGGAAATTCCCGGCTCCAGTCATAATTATGTAAGAATTGTCAAAACGCGTTTAATTGTTTTTTTAGAATATCCAGATCTACTATTCTTTCATCAATGTATTTCGATTAAAACTTGTACATGCGAAATAGACTTGATTATAAATTCACAGAATTTATTTTCTGATAATTTTCTGAGTATTCAGAATTTTCCCGTCAGAAATAATTCGAAGAAAGCAGACTCCGGAAGGAATATCTCCCAACTGATCTATCATGATGTTTTGATTTCCGGTTTCTGCACTGACAATCCTTGAACTGAGGAGTGCTCCAGACAGGCTGATAATCTGAAATTCCATTGAAGAAGATTCAGGGTTGAAAAATTCGATGCTGATTTTATCATTAAACGGATTAGGCGATATTGATTCCAAACTAAACTCCTTCATGGAATTTTTGTCTGAAACCTTTACCGGACCATAGTATTCGAATTTTCCGTCGAAGTCAGTTTGCTTAATTCGGTAATATGAAATTCCTGAATATGGTCTTTCATCTCTGAAAGAATATTCCTGGGAGTTTGTGGTATTTCCGCTGCCTTTTACTTTGCCAACAAATTCAAAATTTATTCCATCACGGCTTCTTTCTATATTGAAATAATCATTGTTAATCTCGCTCATTGTTTTCCATTCAGCAAGAACAGATCCGTTATTGAAAGCAGCTTTGAAGTAAGCCATCTCAACAGGAAGAGCATTTACAGCGGTAGAGGAGCCAAGTGTGAACAATCCATATGTAACTGGACGAATAGCACTCACAATATTTCCGGATGCGTTGACTCCTGTGACACTTCCCAAACCGTAGTCAATCCACTGATTTAGTCCCGCATTATAATGACTCACTCTAAGGTCATTTATGTTGCTCACCGCACAAGTGCTTGAATTCCAACTCAAGGTTACAAACACAGTTGACGCTCCGTTTGTCCTATTTAAATTCCAATATTCACAAGTACTGACTCTGCTGAGTAAAAGGTCGAGAGTCGCGTTAGAAGGAACTATTGGAAAAGAACGAATGTACTCTGCTGTAAAATGATCAGCGGCAGAAGAAGGAGCTGTCATGCTGATAGGTCTGTAAAGTCCATTTCTACCAACAGGGAAGGTAAAGGCCTGGTTTCCTATTTTCCTTACAGGGCCATTTACAAAGCTGGCATTCGATACACCACTGACAGTACTGATTCCATTGTCAATAATCAGCAGATTCGTTGAAGTGCTGTTGATGTTTCCAGAGGTCATGTTCAGGGATGTGTAAACTGTTACCGGAACTTCCAGGCTAAGCCCTGAGCCCGAATTGTTCATTGTAAGCCGCCTGATTCGTGGAGCAAATGCCGCGTCGCCAAATATCTTCTGTTCACTGTTTCCGTTCATCACTACTGTTCCTGTTCCAGCACCGAAGCTGATTACCGAATTCGTGCCAATGGTGCTGATGTTTCCGGAAAATACATTGATCTGATTGTATGCTGGATACATGATTCCGGTTCCGTTCTGAGTAAAGCTTACCGGACCGTTGAAGTTGTCAGGACTTATATTACTTAGAAGGAAGTAACCGCTTCCGCGGTTTCGTATGCTGGTGATTCCGTTAAAAATATTACCTCCTGAGGATGCATTGTCGGTCGCTCCATTCTTCTCTATATCCGTTGTACCGTTAAAGTTAGCTCCATTGAGAAAGACTTGCGGGAAGCTCAATGTTAAAGGTCCGTTAAACACAGTTCCGGTTTGAAGGTAAATTCTTGAGTTGCCGGAAGGTGCGAGAATGCTTTGTAAGGACATTCCGTTTTGGGTGAAGTTTCTTAAATACAGGTCACCGCTCGAAAACCCGGAGTTTCCGATTCCTATCCTTTTCCCTGATGAGAGACTGGTTTTACCTGTTCCCTGACTGAACCGGATTGATCCTGTTCCTGAACAATTGACAAATATATTTCCGTTGAAGTCAGATCCGTTCCCGTCGTTATGCGCTACATAAAGAATTCCAGAACCTTCCTGATTGAAAGTTGCATCCTGTTCGAACACGTCACGAGCATTGTTCGCAAGAATCATATTTCCAGTTCCGGCGCTTGTAATCGTGACTGCGGAATTGAAAGTATTTGATCCGAAACTGTTGTCGCTCGAGCTTCCTGTTTTTCTGCAATTAACCGATCCGTTAAAAGTTGACCCATTGAATGAAAGTCCCGGACTTGCAGAAACTATATCTCCATTGAAGATGCTTAACCTGCCGAATATCAGCTTACTTGTTCCAGTCAAATTCAGATTGATCGGCGCGTTACCCAGTTGTGTGAATTTTTCAAAAAGCAATGCTCCACCAGTCCATCCCGCAGAGCCAATGGAAATCGTTTTTGACGCTGCCTGAGTGCAAGTGCCGTTGAATCCGCCCCAGCCGAAACATACTCCGTTGGTGGATGTGGATCCAATCGAGCTGTTCAGAACAATGTTACCATTGAAAGTACATGAGCCATTAAGACTGAAGCGCACCATGCCGTCTGATGCGGTGCCGGTATTGTTTACAGTGACATCTCCGTTGAAAACTGCTGAAGATGTCGCAGAAGTTTCACAAATAAGCATTCGGAGATTGCCTCCGCTTCCTGTATTATTCAGTGTAACCGGACCGTTGAACTCGTTTCCTGCTGCCTGCTCTGCAAGGTAAAAAAATCCGGTACCGGTGTTGTTGAACACAGATGATGCATTGAACCTGTCTGGATTTGTTCTCGCCATAATAAAGTTACCGGAACCGGAATGACTGATCTCGGCTTGCTGGTTGAAAACATTTCCTCCGGCACAAACGTCACCCGTGTTGCCAGTCTTGGCAATATTCACTGTACCATTGAATGTGCAGCCGTTCAGCAGAACAGTTCCGCTGCTTGCTGTAACGTTTCCATTTATTACTGCGGCCGGGCCAATGGTAAGAGAGCCTGTATTGCCCAGAGTCAGATTCATAGGCGAAGTACTTTGTTTGGTAAAATTGATCAGGCCCAATGCTCCTGTGTTGTAACCTTCTGATCCAATCGCGAATGTTTTTCCTGCAGACTGAATTCCAGTACCGGTAAAAGTGGCCCATCCGAAAAATATTCCATTGTTCGGATTGCCCGCAAGAACAGTGCTGTTGAGCGTAATGTTACCATTGTAAGTATGATTTCCCCTCAGGTTAAACCTGATCATGGCTGTAGAAGAGCTAGCGGAATTATTCACGATCAGGTTTCCGTTGAACACTGAGCTTGCATTCACTGATCCTTCACCAATTAGTAAACGAGAATCAGTTCCGCTTCCTGAATTGGTTATACTTACATCTCCATTAAACAGGTTTCCTGCTACATTGTGTGCGATATAAGTGTAGGATGTTCCCGAATTGATGAATTCAGAAGTTGTCATGAATGTATCAGGACTTGCATTTGCCATGTAGAACATTCCTGACCCACTGTTTACAATTCGGCATGTGCCGTTGAAATAATTACCTCCTGCAGAAACATTATTCCCCGCGCCGGATTTTTCGGCAGTTAATCCTGCATTGAATCTGGTTCCGTCTATTAGTAATCCCGGGCTGCTGGAGCTGATGTCTCCGTTAAACAAATTCCCTCCACCGTAATGCATCACTGCATTGCCGGTAAGATTGAAACTCATTGGACTGCTTCCTGACTGTGTGAAATTCCGAAACAACAAAGTGCCTTTGTCAAAGCCCTGAGTGCCAACAAAAATTCTCTTCCCTGAAGCAAGTGTGGTTGCTCCATTGAAACCAGGCCAACCGAAATAAATTCCGACAGTTCCGTTTCCTCCACCATTGCTGTTGATTTCCACATCGTCATTGAAGGTGGTATTACCGCGACAGCTGATTCTCACCAGGCTTGTGGCTGATGTTCCGCTGTTATTGATCTGCACCTGACTGTTGAATACTGCTGTGGCGTTGGCACTGTTTTCGCAAACATAAATCCGCGCATCGGCTCCGCTGCCGTTGTTATTTAAGATGGTTCTGCCGTTAAATACTGACCCTGCCACATTGTGTGCAAGATAAATGTGACTGCTTCCAAGGTTTTGAATATTTGCATCCGACTGGAAGATATCAGGAGCTGCGTTTGCAGTCATGAGGTAACCGCTGCCACGATTGGTAATGGTTACGTTTGAGTTGAAAATGTTTCCCCCTGCGCCTACGTCATTCGTGCTTCCTGTTTTTTCCATTTCAGCAGTCGCATTGAAAGTTCCTCCATTCAATACCAAAGCACCGCTTGATGAGCTGAATCTTGCATTGATAACAGTTCCTGAACCAATTATTATTCCAGCCTGATTTCCGGTCATCAGTTCAATTGCTCCTGGAGAGTTCTGTATAAATCTGTTCAGAACAAGTGATCCCCGGCTGAATCCTGCAGGGCCAATAGTAAGAGATTTATTGGATGCAAGATTACTCGTACTGTTATTGGCGGCATTTCCAAAGTGAATTCCCTGAGTGTTCACAAGACCTGATGTACTGTTCACTTCAATATTTCCGTTGAAGGTAGTAGTACCACGATTCGCAAGTCGCACCAGCGCATTGGTGGCTGTTGCATTATTATTTATGGTTACATCGGAGTTAAATAATACAGTCGCCGTATTCAGTGGCCCGTCATTAAAAAGGAAATTGCTTGTCGTTCCGCTGCCACTGTTGTGTATATGAACAGGTCCGTTGAACTGGTTGCCGGCTGAAGAATATGCAAGATGAAAATTATTTGTGCCATTATTAATAAAAACTGCGCGGCCATTAAATACATCCGGACTACCGTTACCCATTCCTAAATATCCTGAACCGGAATTTGTAATCACTGCGTCTCCGTTAAATATATTTCCTCCTGTGCCCAGATCATTGGTGCCTCCTGTTTTCGTAATGTTGGTTTTTCCATTGAATGTGCATCCGTTTAGAAGAACCAATCCTGCGTTTATTGTTACGTCACCGGCAAAAGATGTACTGGGGCCCAATGTAACACGGCCTGATGGGCCTGCATCAATTGTTATTGAAGAAGTATCATTGAATGTGAGTTTTCTCAAATTCAGTGTGCCGGTATTGAAGCCTGCTGATCCGGAAGTAAGCTTTTTTCCGGCAGCTACAGATGCTCTTCCTGTGTTCATGCAAAACTGAACTCCGGTTCCTGAAGTGCTGTTGACTATTACATTCCCGTTGAACTGCGTGCCGCTAGCATCAGAGTAAGCGACATGAATCAGGTTTGATCCGCTGTTATTGAATACGACATCCTCATTGTATATGTCACGGGAATTATTGGAAAGAATAAATGAGCCGGAACCGCTGTTTGTAAAACTTGCCGTGCGGTTAAACACATTTCCTCCAAAACATGCGTCATTTGTTATTCCGCTCTTTTCAATACTGACCGTTCCGTTGAAAGTGGTACTTCGCAGTGTAACCGTTGCGCTGGTAACTACAAGATCAGCCTGAATCATAGGTGACACACCTGTCGAGCCAATAACTGTGTTTGTTCCTTTAGCTATAAATGTAGCTGGCGTTTGTGTCAATGGATTTAAACCTCCTGAAGCGGAGATCACACCTCCATTGATTGTGGCATTCCCCAATACTACGGCAGTGGATTTACTCATTTGTAATTCACTGCCATTGTTCATGATGTAATTCCCGTTCAAAGTAATTGAATAGTCATTCAACCTGAGTTTAGCGCCATTGTTGAGAATTAAATCCGTTACGGTGACATGATCGCTTAATTGCGGATCCCTTGGCGACATTCCAATTGTAACCAGTGAACCCGGGCCAGGAATCACCGCAGGAGACCAATTTGATGCATTGTTCCAATTATTGTCAACGCTTCCATTCCAGGAAACAGCTGTTGCAGCAAAAGCTTTCTCTGAATTTCCGAAGTTCAGGTAGATAATTGAACCCGTAAATAATAAAACACCGGCTAACACAGAGACAACAACGATCCTGTAGGCAAGAATCATTCTTGTCCGGGGTGCAAGGGTGTTTTTGATTTTGTTTTTTCTGTTAACCTTGTTCATCGTCAAGAAAGTTTTAGAGAAAATTTGTTTCTAATTCTCTAAATAATAGGCTCGATGCAAGTATATGTATGATGAGGGTATTTGGATTTGTCAAAAATCACTCAGGGATTACATTTGATTATCAACGCACTGCCTCCATTCTTCTGATAAACGATATATTAATATTTATGACAGGCTGAAAATTTATGCCTAAAGCCATAGTGAATCCTTTTTAATGTATATAAGAACTAATTTATCTGAAAAAAGTGATGAAAATCTTACAGTACGGGAAACTGAGTTTTAGACAAAATCCTACAAAAGCATGGAATCGTGAAAAAATCTATCCATGATTGCATTGAAAGCTATTGTTAAAATTCCGGTATTCAGAAACTATGAACCGGTTTTGATAGTTTCTGGATGGCTTTGTTCCACCTGATTTTGAGGTTTTTCAAATCCAGGAATCGGCTTGTTCCTGTAAAATAAAAAGATGATTACCCCTACCGTGATATATGAATCAGCCAGATTGAAAACTGGTCTGAAAAATAAAAAATGCTCTCCGCCCCAAATGGGTATCCAATCCGGAAACACTCCGGAGAAGAGTGGAAAATAAAACATGTCTACCACTCTACCATGAAGAAAGCCGGCATAGCCCCCTTCTTCAGGAAAAAGTCTTGCCACTCCGTGATAGCTATCGGAAAAGATTACACCATAAACTGTGCTGTCGATGATGTTGCCTACAGCTCCTGTAAAAATAAATATGAAGCTTGTAATTATTCCAGTATGCGCTCTGTGCCTGATCAGGTGCAGCAAATACCAGCCAATACCGATTGAAGCGAGTATCCTAAATACACTCAGTATAATTTTTCCTGTTTCACCTCCAAACTCCAGGCCGAATGCCATTCCGTAATTTTCAGTGAAGTGAATATAAAACCAGTCTGTTACCCTGAACTCCTGTCCGAGATACATGTTCAGTTTGATCCAGAACTTGAGGCACTGATCCGCCATAAGCATGATAAGCACCAACAGTATTGATCTTTTAAGAATCGGGTTCATGTTTGACTGATGAGAATATTTTCGGAAAATAAAAAACCGGAAAACAATTCTAAGAAAAGTATATTCATTTCCTAAATTGTTTTCCGGATTTGTGCGATGTTGTTATTTCGCTTAGATGAAAATCAGTCTCTGTACTGATTCAGCTTCGCCTCGATGCTTTGAGTGGTGTGAGGCACTGCACGCAATCTTTCTTTCGGAATAAGCTTTCCGGTTACCCGGCACACTCCGTAAGTTTTATTCTCAATTCTGATCAGCGCGTTTTCAAGCTGCTCAATGAATTTTTTCTGACGACTGGCAAGCTGCCCGGCTTCTTCTTTGGCAAGTGAGTCAGAGCCATCTTCCAACATTTTAAAAGTGCTGGCTGTATCATCAGTTCCATGCTCGTTGCTGGAATTGAGTTGCGCCTGGAGGGTAGCAAGTTCTTTGCGTGCATCATCCAGCTTTTTCACGATGATTTCGCGAAACTCTTCCAGTTCTGCATCAGAATATTTGGTCTTGCCAGGTTCTTCCTTGGTTTTCGGGATGATCTGCCTGGCTTGTTCGTGCTTGTGAAAAGGAATATTGTGACGCGTAACTTTTGTAAACGCCGCTGCCTTTGCCGGCTTCTTTTCAACCGGTGGAAGATTTTTAACCGGAGCTTTTATTGTCTCCTGGATTTTCTTGGGCTCAGGGGCCTTGGCCACTGGAGTTTTAGCTTTCGCAGGAGCAGCTTTCTTAGCCGCAGGTTTGGTTTCCTTCTTTGGGGCTTTTTTAACCGCAGGCTTCTCTGCTTTCTTTGTCTTGGAAGCAGATGGCTTGGACTTAGCTTTGGAAGCCGGCTTCGCGGCCTTCTTAGCCTTAGCTTTTGTCTTCGTTTTAGCCTTGCTGGCCTTAGGCTTTGCTTTCTGGGCTTTTTTAGCCTTTTTAACTACTTTCTTTTTACTCATTTCGATTCAATTTTGAAACCGGGATGAACCGGTCATTCATCAGCATTAATTCACCACTTTCTCGCCATGCTTCCGGATGCTGATCTTGGTCCGGATATCTTCATCGACCGCCAAATCAAGGGATTCGTCATCTTTCAGATTATCCACGAGTTCAAAGGAAGCCGCTAAAATTTCGGCGCAAATATAATCTTTATTATTAATCAAAGACCTTCGAATTTCCCCTGTTTCCAGCACTTTAAGGTCTATCCGGTCAGTCACTTCATATCCCTTGTCCTTTCTCAGGTTTTGAATCCTGTTGATGAATTCCCTGGCCAAGCCTTCGTCCTTGAGTTCATCATTCAAACTGGTATCCAAAGCCACAGTCAGATTGCCTTCACTGGCCACCTGCCAGCCGGGTATGTCTTCAGAAAGGATTTCCACATCTTCCAGCAGAAGCTGAATGTTGCTGTCTCCGGCCTGAATCTGAAACTGTCCGCTTTTCTCAAATGCCACAATTTCTTCCTGGCCCATTTGCCCTATGGTGGCAGCAACTTCTTTCATCAAAGGGCCCACTTTCTTTCCCAGAATCTTGAAGTTCGGTTTGATCTTTTTAACAAGTATTCCTGCGGTGTCCTGAATGAATTCTATGTTCTTAATGTTCACTTCGGCCATGATGAGGGCTCTGACCGTTTCCATCTGACTGATGAATTCTTCACTGTAAGCAGGAATCATGATCTTGTTCAAAGGCTGTCTCACACGTATATTCACTTTCTTTCTGAGTGATAAAACCATGGATGTGATCCTTTGAGCAAGTTCCATTCTTTCTTCCAATGCTTTGTCGATAAGTTCATGCCTTACAGGAGGAATCAATGCCAGGTGAACAGACTCCGCATCGTTTTTTGCAGTAGCTGAATTCAGATCTCTGAACAATCGGTCACTGTAAAATGGCGCTATGGGCGACATCAGAATCGATATAGTCTCAAGGCAAGTATACAATGTCTGATAGGCTGCAATCTTGTCTTTGGTATAATCGCCCTTCCAGAATCTTCTTCTGCTCAGACGCACATACCAGTTGCTGAGGTGTTCTGTCACGAATTCTGAAATCGCTCGTGAAGCTTTTGTTGGCTCATAATCTGCATAGGACTCGTCTGCAATCTTCACTAAAGAATTCAGCTCGGATAGTATCCATCTGTCAAGCTCAGCTCTCTCATACACAGGAATCTCTTCTTCTTTGTAAGTGAAACCGTCAATATTAGCATAGAGCGCAAAAAAGGAGTAAGTATTGTAGAGTGTGCCGAAAAATTTTCTCTGCACTTCAGAAATTCCTTCATTGTTGAAGCGAAGATTGTCCCATGGCTGCGCATTGCTGATCATGTACCAGCGAGTTGCATCCGGTCCATAAGTGGTAAGTGTTTCGAAGGGGTCCACTGCATTACCCAGACGCTTTGACATCTTGTTGCCGTTCTTATCAAGAACCAGTCCGTTACTGACTACATTCTTATAGGCAACAGAGTCAAACAGCATTACAGCGATTGCATGCAGAGTAAAAAACCAGCCCCTGGTCTGATCCACTCCCTCAGCGATAAAATCAGCCGGAAATTCATTTCTGAGTGTTTCAATGCCTGGTCCCATGTAATGCCACTGTGCATACGGCATAGCTCCGGAATCGAACCATACGTCGATCAAATCAGGCTCCCTGAACATTTTTTTTCCATCTGATGCTACCAGAATGATGTCATCCACAAAGGGTCTGTGCAGGTCAAAAGCATGCACGTCATCAGAGTCAAGCGGATTACTTTTCATGAAACCTGCCTTAACAGACTCTTCCACACGAGCGTAAAGCTCTTTCACAGAACCAATGCAAACTTCTTCTCCTCCGTCTTCTGTTCTCCAAATCGGCAAAGGAATTCCCCAGTATCTGGATCTTGAAAGATTCCAGTCCACAAGGTTTTCAAGCCAATTGCCAAATCGTCCTGTTCCTGTAGACTCTGGTTTCCAGTTGATGCTTTTATTCAACTCCACCATTCTTTCCTTAGCTGCGGTGGTGCGGATGAACCAGGAATCCAAAGGATAGTACAGTACCGGTTTGTCTGTTCTCCAGCAGTGAGGATATGTGTGTTCGTACTTTTCTACACGAAAAGCCTTTCCTTCTTTCTTCAGGCGAATCACTATTCTTTCATCGACTGTCAGGTATTTCTCTCCGCCTTGCTTCACTCTTTCAGCTTCTTTTTCCTCATCGCTCAGGTATTGCTCCTTAACATATTCACCGGCGAAATCTGTCACATCGGAAATAAATCTTCCCTGCTTGTCTACCAGAGTGAGCGAACCTATTCCATTCTGCTGTGCTACACGGAAGTCGTCTGAGCCGAAGCTTGGCGCAATGTGGACAATGCCTGTACCGTCTTGAGTGGTGACAAAATCACCTGCAAGAACTCTGAAGGCATCTCCGTATTCAGGTTGTGCAAACGGAAGCAACTGCTCATAACGGATACCCGTAATTTTATCACCCTTAAATTCTCTTATAAACTTAAAAGGAATTTCTTTGTCACCGGCCTTGTATTCTTCCAGTTTCAATTCGGAATTCTTCTCAGTGAAATATCGGTTCAGTAGATCCTTAGCAAGTACTACAGTTTGTGCCTTGTGCGTATATTGATTGTATGTCTGCACCTCTGCATAAGTGATATCCTTTCCTACTGCAAGTGCAGTGTTGGAAGGAAGAGTCCAGGGTGTAGTTGTCCAGGCAAGAAAATGAACATCTGTTTCCGTCCCTTCAAAAAGGAATTCTGATTTGTTATCCCTTATGATTTTGAACATGGCGATGGCAGTAGTGTCCTTCACCATTTTGTATGTACCCGGCTGATTCAATTCATGAGATGAAAGTCCTGTTCCGGCAGCAGGCGAATAAGGCTGAATTGTATAGCCTTTATACAACAATCCTTTTTTATAGAACTTACTGAGCAGATACCAGCAGGTTTCAATGTAATCGTTGGTGAAAGTGATGTAAGGATTTTCAAGATCCACCCAGTAGCCCATCTTCCTAGTAAGATCATCCCATACATCTTTGTATTTCATCACCTCTCGCCTGCAGGCAGCATTGTAATCTTCAATGGAAATTTTCTTTCCGATATCATCTTTGCGAATGCCTAGAGTTTTTTCAACGCTGAGTTCAATGGGTAAACCATGAGTGTCCCAACCTCCCTTTCTGTTTACCTGATAGCCCTTCAGAGTTTTGTATCGGCAAAAGATGTCCTTAATTGCTCGGGCCATTACATGGTGTATCCCCGGAAGACCGTTGGCCGAAGGCGGGCCCTCATAAAAAACAAAAGGTGGACGGCCATCCCTGCTGCGGACACTTTTCTCAAAAGTATGCTCCGATTCCCACGTACTGAGAATTTCAGATGCCAGCTCCGGCAAGTTCAACTGCTTGTATTCGGGATATTTTGACTGCATTTGCTTTAAAAAATCAATAAAGTTTGCAAAAATAGCAATTCCAAGCCTGATATTAAAGGAATTACAGCATTGATTGGACTCTAGAGTTAATACAGGCTTATTAGAATTGCCATAGCAGGCAGTAGAATTTACTGTTTGCTCAGGTATAAAACCAACAAAATCATGGCCAATAAAAAGGAGCTGTTCTTGCGAACAGCTCCTTTTGTATTATAAATTATTGCAATTTACTCAATCACAAGACGGATAATTCGCTGTGCACCATCTGATGATTCAACAGACAGCAAGTACAAACCAGGGGCCATGTTTTCAAGATCAAGCTCGTATGAGTTGTTGCCTCTTTCTGCTTCCAAAGTTTGACTCTGAATTTTCTGTCCCAGAAGGTCAGTTATCTTCATCAGATAAGTAGACTTTGAATCTGCATCAAATGTAACAGTAGTCTTGTTGTAGGCTGGATTTGGATAAGCCATGATTCCTGCACTTTCCATACTTTGATTTATTCTGCATCCAAGATCAACAGACACATTCTTCTTGGCAGGTTGACTGAGTCCGCAAGCGTTCTCAGCATTCATTGTAATTACCGCCAAAGTAGAAGTAGCATAAGTGTAATTCACGGTAGCTGTTAAGCCTGCAGGAGCGATTGCAGCACCACCGGAGATTGACCACTGGTAATTTGTGGCTCCCGGAACTGCAGTTGCTGTATAAACCACTGCAGATTGAGATTTGCAAACGTTTGTCGGACCAGAAGGTACTGCAGGTATAGCAGGTGCAGCGGTAACAGAATAGCATCTTGCTGTACTGCTTCCGCAGGCATTGACTGCCGAAACACAAATGTTGCCGGTTCCGGTGAATGAAGGCGTGAAGTCAACAGTAATACTCAGTCCGGTATTTGCAGTAATGTTCACACCGGCTGGTACAGTCCAGGAATATCCGGTAGCTCCAGCAACAGCACTGATACTATAAGTTACACCTGTCTGGAAACAAAGATTTGATCCTGGACCTGTAATTGATCCTGGTTGAATCGGGGTGGAGCGAATAGTAAAGCTTCTGGTAAACGATCCGCAAGAACTTGAAGTTGTCACATTTAGAGTTCCAGAAGTGAATGACGGTCCAAAATTCACCACACAAGCCGGAGTACCGTTTCCGGAAACTACATTCATATCTCCGGTAGTAGTCCATACATAGGATGTTCCAGCACCGTTTACCGCGCCGATACTATATGCTACGCCGCTAGTATTGGCACAAACATATCCCGGACCAACCAGGTTATTGGAATGTGAAGGAATACCTGTGAGTGCAAGTGTTCTGGTAGATGTATTACCTATACAATTTGAAGCGAACACAGAAATTGTTCCCTGACCGAAACCGTTAGGAATGCTCACCTGAACAGAATTACTTCCCTGTCCGCTGAGGATGGTCAAACCTGAGCCGGTGACTGACCATGTATAGCTAAGTGCGTTGTTGCTGACAGGAATTGAATATGTCAAGATACTCGGTCCGCAAGGATTCGGATTGCCAATGATAAATCCAGGTTGGCTAGGTCTCACAGTAAGTACCGGTACAAACATACAGCTTTGAATGCCTTGTCCGCATCCATTCACAGGAGTAACACAAATGAATCCACCGAAATAAGCATTGCTGAAACTAAGTGTTATGCTTGTGCCTGATGATGACCCACTGGCACCTGTAGGCAGCGTCCAAATGTATGATGTAGCTCCTGATACCGGCGCAATTGAATAAACAACGCCGGTCTGATTGCGGCATGCGCCTGCTGGTCCGCTGATAGCTCCTGCCGGATCCGGCTCACCACCTACTCCGAGAATAGTCACGCTGGCAGAACCGACGCAACCATTCGCATCTGTGATTGTAACTGTATAGTTTCCTGCGCCAAGTCCTGTTGCAGTCTGAGTAGTCTGTCCGTCAGACCACATGTATGTATAAGGTCCTGTTCCTCCGCTTGGAGTTACAGTTGCCTGTCCATTAGAGAATCCGCAAATTGAATTTACATGCGATATGCTACCTTCAACTTTGGATGGTTCGCTCAGATTGACGCTTACAGTGGCTACGCAACCGTTTGCATCAGAAACAGTGTACACAACAGTTCCGGCAGACTGGCTGAATGTTCCTGTGCCTGAATATGGTGCTGTTCCCCCTGAAGCGTTGATGTCAACATTCGCTGAACCACCGAAACATAGAATGGTTCCCGGATTAGCAGAAGCAGTAAGCACGGATGGTTCTGTGATAGTCACTGTACAAGTTGCAGTACAGCCATTGGCATCCGTAACCATATAGGTATAAGTGCCAGCAGAGAGTCCTGACAATGGATCACCGGTGATGGTGTAAGGAGCGGTACCACCGGATGCGGAAACATTGGCTGCGCCGTCTGATCCGCCATTGCAAGAAACATGATTAGCAACTGAGCAACTCAGGACTGGTTGTGGATGAATGGATACAGATACGGATCCGGACATATTGTTGCTGCAAACCGGACTGGAATTTGAACTTGCTACTACGGTGTATGTTCCGGCGATGTTATGTGATCCGAATGAAATCGGATTGCCATCTCCTGTTACAGGAAGGCCAACATTTGTAGTGCCATTCAAAACCAACTGGTACAGATAACCGTTCTCAGATCCGTCAAGACCAATGGCGATACCTGCTGCACCCTGACAAATAGCTCCACTAGTACCTGTTATATTATATACCACAGGAAGATCTATCACAGTTACAACTTTGGTGGATGAACTGGTACAACCGAATCCGTTAGTAAACGTTGCAGTGTATGTAGTCGTAACTGTAGGATTAACCACAATAGAAGATTCTCCTATAGTAGATCCCGGAAGTCCTGAACCGCTTGGAGAAGCTGTCCAGTCTGCAACCTGATTTGAAAGATAACCAAGAACAACTACAGGTTTTGTGGTAGGCAGAGATGCCGTTGGAGTAAACGTTGAGCAGAAGTTCAGGTTATTGTCTTCTTTGGTTTCACGAACCTGGCCAGAAGGAACTGTGAATGTTCTGACAGTGGCAGAAGTAGTAGATACTCCTGCAAAGCAAATATCCACCAACACATGAGAAGTTCCGTTCCAGACAAAGCTGTTGTTGAAATTGTGCTGATTCAGTCCTGGCGTTGCTGTGTATGTTACAGGATTCAGAACCTGCTGAAGACCGCTTGTAATGAAACCCGTGCTTAGTGATGTTGAAGATACATTCGCCATGCTGATAGTAAAGTTGGACAGTGGTGATGAAGTTCCGCTTGAAACATCAAAGGTGAGCGATACGATCGGAATGCCTGCCGGAATTCCTGCATTGGTAAGTTCGGTTGGAGTAAGCAGGAACTGAAGCTTAGAAGCATCATAGAAACCACGATAAGGGCTTCCTGCACAACACTGTGTTCCTGTAGCAGTGCCGATCGTTCCTGAACCGGAGAGGACTGTAGAAAGAGTAACATCCGATCCATTGCAAATTGCGGTTGCCGAAACTGGAAGAATCGGAACTGCCAACGGAAGCGGGTTCACAGTAACTGTTACAGTAGAGAGGTCTGCACAACCAAAGAACGGACTGCCAGAATCATTGTCTTCGCCAATTACGGTATAGATTGTAGTAGAAGTCGGATTCACTGTATGCGGACCAGGACCGGTAGCAGAGAATCCTGCAGGGTTAGAAGTCCATGAATAAGTATAGCTTCCATTAGAACTGCTCACGCTCAAATCGCTCGCATCACCGGCACATACTGTGGTATTAGTGGCAGATGCTACAATTGATGGAGGAGTGGAAACGGTAGCGGTAACTGCAGTGCGCGTTCCAATACAGATGTTTTGTCCGTTTAGATAAAACTTAGGGCGAACACTTGTTCCGTTGGTCAAATTTTGCGTTCCGCCAAGGCCGCTGGTTCCGACCAGGCCGCATACTGCACCGGAAAGCTGATTATCTACACGATAAGACTGTGCAGAACGATATGTGGTGTTATCATAACGCATGGTTTGGCTTGTAGCAGAACTGGCATTATTACTCCAGCAAGTGGAGATGATGATGTTGCTTGTTCCGTTCCAGCTGAAATTGGTCACATTAAAATTAAATGTGTTTAAGCCGGTAGAGATTGTCTGTGAGGGAACTGAATATACTTCCGTTAACCCGCCCTGCATATCCATAGCTGTTGGGAATTCGTTAAGTCCGGTATGAGCCATTGAAATTGAGAATCCAGTATAAGAACCTGAAGTAGTACTGGACACATTCACACCCAATGATGAGAAAATACCTGCACTGAATCCGAGCGCCTGGAGTTCAGATGCACGGATGATATACTGAGATTTTTGTCCGCCGTAAGTTCCGTTGAACAAGCTGTTTCCCTGTGTAGATGAAGTTAATGCTCCGGCTCCAAGTGAATCATATTTTGCCAGAGGTGCGCTGTGTGCCGCTGCATAGAAATCTGTAGTAGTAGTGATTACTGGTGTAGTAAAACTGCTTCCGCTTCCCAGCAAATTTCCACCGGTCGGAGCATCGTACCAGAATATTCCTGCCTCAGAAGTGCTTGCAGAAAGATCAACTGTTCCGGCTCCGCAACGTGTGTTGCCACTTGTTCCGCTTAGGGCAGGATTTGAATATACCACAGTGGTCTCAGTTGAATTGGTTGCTCCGTTACAAGTTACCTCCGCTATATAGTATGTAGTGCCAGTTACACTAGGAACAACATAAGGATTTGTTGTAGCAGATGGAATATTAGTATACGGTCCACCTGATGTCGAAGATTCTTTCCATTGAATAGAAGATCCTACACTGTGTCCTGAAAGAGTCAGAGTGGTGCTGCCAGTTGCGCAAATCGATGCCGGAACAGCGTTTGAATTTCCTCCAACTGTTGCTACAACATTGGATGTAGGTGCTGGAGATACAGCATCATTGCTACCGTCTCCATCACCGGAAACTGTGGTGTAAATATTAAAATTATAAACACCTATGGTTGTCATATTAAGATTGCCAATAGTGACATTCATAGATGTTCCTGCAGCTAGTGGTAAGCCTCCCGGGTTCAGAGAATTGTCTGTTAAAGTAATAGACAAAGTTTGTGATACCGCACCGGTGATTTGAGCAGTAACTGTCACATTATTAGCGCTGAAATCGATGTCTGTTCCTGCAAAATTCCTTATCGTTGCAATTACTGGCTGACTGGCAGAGAAACATCCTCCAGCTGCGGGACTTACTCTCGCGATAGCACCCATATCAAGGGAAGAAAGGGTGAATTCATCAGCTCCAATATCTGTAGAGCCTCCCCGTGCTTCGTTATCAATGTCAGTAGTCACCCATGGACTGTTGGAAGAATATGACGGATCTGCAACACCATCCAGGATAGGATTTCCTGCATGTAGGTCTGAGGCACTTACAAATGAAGGATCAACATTGTATGAGTTCAAGTCGGCATTTTGTCCAGCCATGGCTGCTTGCCAGTCGGCAAGTGTCGCAAATGTCAAACTGCTTCCTGCTCCTATAAATCCGTTTGCTGTATTCGCAACATACAGGTCATTGTAATCAGATAAAGATCCTGAACTTCCCATTAGTGTATTCGAAGTTGACTGCCATGCAACGTGTCGTGCTACACCGCTCTGAGCCGGACTGAAGTCAGCAAAAATGTTATTACGAATCAACATCACCGTACCAGTAGTCGTACCAATTTCAATACATGCGCTTGAACCTGTGTAGCCTGAATTGGTAGCGATTCTCACCGAGTTGAAATCAAGTCGGTGTATTGAAGATGCTCCAGATCCGTTTGATTGAAGGTGAATTCCCCTAACATATCTGGTTGCTGTGGCTGTACCCGTAAATCCGTGAGTAACTCCGGAAATGAAATTGTTATATACTCTGGATTCATGAGCTCCGGTTGTTGCAAGATTCACACGAAGACCTGTAGCAACAGAAGTGCTGGTTGTTCCGAAGTTTCTGACTCCGTCGATTTTATTATTATAGATTGAACATATTCCCTGGCCTACATCCAGGAATATACCATCTATAGTTGCTGTTGTCGAAATGACGTTTCGTACGTGATTATTATAGATCATTACACCACTTTGACTGGCAGCACGTATGCCCTGAGTAGTGACAGAAGCAAAACCTCCTATAGAATCTGTAGCTGACCCAATGGTGTTGAATGCCATTGGATTTGTATTACCAATCTCGCAGTTTAAATCGGGAAAAGAAGAGTTTCCCAGAAGTTCTATGCCTTTGGCTGCTCTGGTAATGTTAAGATCGAGGTAACGGTTATTGTTATTTGAACCAGCAGAGGATGTTGGAGTGGTTACTACGTTTTGCTGGATCGCCATGATTGCAGTCGAAACAGAAGACTTGCTCAGAGTAATTGAAATGTTCTGGAATGTGTTGAATTGAGCTCCATTGCTGGCACTTGCATTCACAACCAACAATCCTCTTCTTACTCCGGCCACGTTTGTGCCAGCACCTGTGGCTTGTTCAAGATTAACATTACTCAATGTCACGTAGTCAGTACCTACAAGTCCGAAAATCGGTTCAGTTGTATTTGATGTGGCTGTTCCAAGTGCATCATTAATAACAGAGCCGGTTGTTGATGTTGTACCACGATATCTTAATGTAGATGTGCCTGATGCAGGCTGGATAGTAATTGTATTTGAAGAGTTATTTCCTGCAACAACTGATAACAGAATCGGGAAAATGTTGCTTCCACCTGCTACAGATGTATCATATACCGCATCGGTCAGGCTCAGTGTGATCGGTCCGGAAATTCCACGGTGATTCACATCAGCTACAGCAAGTGACAATGAAGGATATGTCCCTCCGCTACCTACAGTGTAGGTGCCGCCTGCAATCGCAGATGGAGCTCCTGGCGTAAAGCGAAAGTTTACTCTTGGAAACTGGTGTGTATTCATCATTCCGTTTGCAAGCCTTGAAGAACCTGTGATTGCGTCAATGTAATTGTTGGTTCCGCCCAGAGCATTTTTAATACCGATTGAGGCAGACTCAGAAGCATGAAACTGGTTTGGAGTAGTACCAATGTTATCTACACTCCCATACCAGAATTCAATAACATTACTTTTCGTGCTGTGTCCATTTTCATAAAGCTTCAACTGGAAATTGATGGCTTTAGGTGTATTCTGCCAATATGCGGGATAATTTCCCCATTCAACTGTGAGTACACGATCAGGTGTGGATCCTGTTACTTCATATTTCACTGTGCCTGTGATTCCATTGACTGGTGTATTGGCTATCATGTCATCCCACCAGGGAGCAAGAATTCTTGCTGTGCTCACCGGTGATACGGTTGAAGACAATAGGTTACTTGCAGTTGTGACTTTTGCAGAATTAGTATTTGTACCATTGAAAAGATATGCAAATCCATTGGTGTTGATTCCAATGTGGTTCACACCGCCGGTGAATGTCATGCCCTCATAAACAAAATTAAATGGCATCACTATGTGCGCTGCGGCATCATCCACGTTGGACACACTGGCTGTGGTGCTGAACTGATCTGTGAGTGTACCCCCAATAATCGCGGTCGCACCACCACTGACTGGCGTATAAACCGCATTGAAAGTACTCCTGGTCATGCTCATTTGCGCGAACGAAGCCTGACTGAATAGCAGTGCTGACATCAATGAGCAGCAAAACAAAAATTGAAATCTATTCTTATCAACAGATCTCACATTGTAATTGTTGTTTTTCATGTTTTGATTTATTAAGTGATTTGGTTGAAGTAAATATTTATACTGTCGTTTATTTAGTTGGTCGATTATAATAATCGACAAAGAAGCAATAGCAAATGATGTCGAAATTTTAAATTTGGTTATTCTAGCATTATTGATTCAGCAGCCCTTCCCGGTCGCAAAAATGGTATTATTCACTTTTTCAATTGACTTATAAAAGTAAATGATTTGTTTGAATAAAGATAAATTCTGCAATGAAAAGATTTATCAATTGGGTGAACGAAGGTATTGGCTTGGTAAGGGAATAAAATGAAAAGCTACCAGTTGAACAATTAAAGTTTGGTTTTGATAAATATTTACTTGAATTTTATCAGAGTGAATTAATTATAGTAAAAACTATAGCTTGGCTTAACCAGTTTTCTTATTTCCATGAAATACCTGTATTATTTAAAGAAGGATAAACACCTCTCAACTATTCTTAATAATCATCAGGCAATTCGGCTGAAAAAATGGCCTAATCCCACCTTGCGCCTTTGTGAGTCCATCACATGCCAGCAACTATCAGTTAAAGCCGGTCAAACAATTTACTCCCGCTTTCTGGCTTTATGTAAAAATGATCAGCCTGACGCTAAAAGCATTTTGAAAATCAAACCAGAAGCCCTAAGAAACGCGGGATTGTCTGCTTCCAAAGCAAGTTACATTCACAATGTCTGCAAATTCTCCATCGAACACGGATTGTCTGAAAATTTGATTGACTCCATGGATGATGAAACGGCTATTAAATACCTGACTCAAATAAAAGGTGTAGGAAGATGGACCGCTGAAATGCTGCTGATGTTCACATTTGCCAGACCTGACCTGTTTTCTGCAGATGATCTTGGTTTACAAACAGCCATGAGAAAAATTTACAATTTGTGTATACAGGACCCGAAAAAATTCAAAGAAAGAATCATCCGGATTTCGGAAAACTGGAAACCCTACCGGACTTATGCCTGCATGCACTTGTGGAAATATCTGGACGAAAGCCGGAAAAAAAGCTAATCACTTCTTTCTTGTTTTCTTTTTTACTGTAGATTTTTTCTTTGCCTTTGCCGGACTTTTTTTCACAAACTCCACGCCTAATTCAATCCATTCTCTCAGCTTTTCATCTTTAGAAAGCCCCTTTGAGGAAACAAATAAAAATCCTTTCAATGGCCTGCCGGTGAAATCCATTTCGCGGCAATGAGGCTTGGCGAGCGACAATTCATATTTGTCTTCCACTACTCTAACCATCAAATCGTCACCGGCAACACCACAACACATTTTATTGTTGAGCATGAAAGTCAGTCCGCCCATCATGCTCTTTTCTTCTACCCCTCTTTTTCGCTTCATTATCTTTCTGACTCTTTCAGCCAGAACTTCATCATAAGCCATGATGTTAGAATATAAATTTCGATTTAGCTTATCCTGCTTCGGCAATCACTTTCAATTCAATTGCAATAGGCGTAGGCAGACAATTGATCTCTATTGTTGTTCGGCAAGGTGGATTGTCTTTAAAATATTCAGCCCACAATTTATTGTATTTGGGAAAATCATCTTTCATGTTGGTTAAGAATACCGTTACATCAATAATTTTATCCCAGGATGATCCTGCTTCTTCAAGTATGTTTTTCACATTGTTGAAGACCGAATGGCACTGCGCTTCGATATCATATGAACGTATTTTCCCGTTTTCATCCAGCTCTACTCCCGGAATTTTTTTTGTACCCCTCTCCCTTGGCCCAACGCCGGATAAAAAAAGCAGGTTTCCCAATCTGCGTGCATGTGGATAAAGCCCTACCGGCTCAGGCGCTTTGGAAGAATGTATTTGCTCTGACATCTTTCAATGATTTTTGTAAATATCGTAAATTTTCGATTGTTGAACCATGGTATTGTTCACTCCAGAGAATGAAGAATTGATTTGACCTGTTGTGCATAGCCTACGCCAAAAAGCTTTACGTGCACAAGCAATGGATAGAGATTATACAAATCCCTCCGTATTTTAAATCCAGGATTTTGAGGAAATGCTTCGTTGTATGATGCGTAAAACTCTGATGGAAAACCACCGAACAATTCGGTCATCGCCAGATCCATCTCCCTGTGTCCATAATAAACAGAAGGGTCAATGAAGTAGGCTTCCCCTTCAGGACCAGTAAGGAGGTTTCCGTTCCATAAATCCCCGTGCAGCAATGCCGGCTTCTCATGAGGCACAATTTCCTCAATCCTTTTTCGAAGTAAATCATAATACGGAGAAATCAGATCTTGCCCGATTTTCATCAGACGCTCCTCCAGGAAAAACTCTGTCCAACTTTTAGAATAAGTATTAGTCTGTTGGAGTGATCCGATGTAATTATTGTGATCGAGTCCGAATTTATCCTGACTGTGTTTATGTAAGTTCGCTAACTGTCTTCCGCATTTTTCCCAATAATCCTGTTTTCTTTTTCCAGCTTCAATGAACTCAAGCAATAGGAAGGACTGTTGATTCCAAACTCCGCTCATCAGGCAATCAGGCAAATTGATTGTTCCGGTTGATTTCAGAAGCTCTAAACCTTTTCTCTCAGCCTCAAACATTCCTGGAAATCTGGCTTCACTGTTAGTCTTCGTAAAAAAGTTTCCCGCAGTGGTTTCCAGTTTCTGTCCGCGGTTAATACAACCGCCTGACACTTCGTATATATGCAGAATTTTAACTTGCAATCCTATTTCTTCAGAAAGTTTCCTTTCAATATGAAGATGAATCGGATGTAATTCCTGCATTATATTATCTGCTGATTACAAGAAATAATTCGCTTCCGTTTTTTTCCATTCGTTTTTCATTCCACTCGCTCTCTGATTTTTTCAGCAGGTGTGTTCTTACAGGAATTGCCAGCCAGAAAAAAAAGATGAACCCGATTATCTGAAAAGATTTTTTCAAATAAAAATATTTGCCACGGTCAGCGGAAGTGAAGGCCGTTGCACAAAAAAAGCAAAACCAATAGAACAAGAATTGCAAACGATATCGAAACAGTTTTAAGGCAGCATCGAAGCTGACCGCTTTGAAAACAGGCGAAATCTTCAGCACAAATCCAAGTCCGCTTTCAGCTATCCATTTCAATGCGCCATAATGCTGTGCTGCGTAATAATCCGACTGGATTTTAAAGCCAAATGGGCGGAAAAATGATATTGTTTCCTCTACATTCGGCCGGATCTGATGCGCAAAATCTTCAAAGAAAAACTTTCCGGTTTGAGGATCTATCCCATCCTTCACGAGCGTTGAAATTTTATACTCCAAACTGCCTTTGTGCCTGCAGGGAACACTGTGCAACATAGTGCAGCGATCCGCGGCATAAGCGCAAATCTCATGTGTAGTGACTTTTGCATCGTAGGTATGTTCAAGTACATGATGGGAATGAATGAAATCGAATTTTTCCCCTTTATATACTTCATCTCCGGCGATAAAAAACTCAATTCCCGTCTGGTTTTGTTTTGCCCACTCAATCGCTTGCTTGCTGATGTCACAGGCGAAAATTTCCCATCCGGGTAAAGCCTCCTTTATCACCTGAGTGAAAATGCCTCTCCCGCAACCGAAATCCAGGGCCTTTCCCGAAGAAGGAAGATTAAGCTCTCTGATTAGATTGAACAGGCGCTTTTTCTCGAACAAAGACCAATGCCCCATGTACCCGCCGGCATATCGCTTCTCGTAAAAGCTAATCGAATCTTCCTTGTCATGAAAACTTTGTGTCTCCATCCAGGATGCGAATTAAAGAAAAATCCGGCGGATTGTTTTTCATGCTGCCCGATAACGTTTTAGTCATCTCATGTTTAGTGCACATGCTTTCTTGTTACGGAAAACTTTACCATCCGGACTGACGATCTCCGTAAACACAATGTATATTCCCATTGGAGCCAGAATTCCTGAGTCGTCTAATCCGTCCCAAACAATCAATTCATCAGTGCCCACATACCCTTGATTAAGCAGCATCCTGATTTTTTTGCCAGAATCGTTCAGCACAACTACACGAAGCAAATGTCCTGATTCGTCTTCCTTAATTCTTACGAACAAATGATCGTTCCAGCCATCATTATCAGGAGAAAATACTAATGGGAGAATCTCCACTCTGTCTTTTACATCTGAAAGAGTCAAAGCGGCTGAATTCTTATAGCCTGGTGTGGCGTATCCGCTGAGTGATGAAGCAGAACACCAGTTGCTTGGGGCATTTACACTCAGTTCTGCGCTGATTCTTTCCAGTGAAACACCTTTCCTGTTTTTAATCATCGGAAAATGCCAGTCTTCATCGTAAGAAAAATATTCAAGAATCTGCCCAATAGAGTCATATAAAATCACACAAGCCTTGTCAGCGTTAAAATCAGGCAAGTCTTTCATTGATTTTAAATTCTTTTCAACCGACTTTGGGTATTTCTTATGGAGATCAACCGGATCATTGGTGATCACAATGTACTCATCAGGAAAAAAAAGTGTCGGTTCAGATGAAATTTCTTTGCTCAAATATGGATTATTATGATCATTGAAAGGAGCTTCTGCCATTCTCCATTTTTGCATTTCCAATACTTTTGATGAGCGATTGTATAATTCAATAAAATCATACCCGCCACTAACGGGATTGAATAAAATTTCATTGATGGCTACATCGCCCGGTATGACCTGTTCGGCGATAGCAAGTGGATAAAATGCATTGCCGTAAAAAATATTTCCAGCGCAATCTTTGATTTCTGAATTAATGATCAGATGATAAATCTCTCCCGGATACACCTGGAATGAAATAAACAGCGTAAGCTTCCTTCCCGTGATATCCAGAATGACCGAATCTGATTGAAAATTATTTCCCGACAGATCACGTATTATGTACATTCCTGGGTCAGCGATCATGTCATCGATAACAGATTCGCTGAAAACAATTGTGATCGCAGAATGATTTTCAAAATACAGGTTGGAAATTTCAGGAGCACTCTTGTCAATATATGTCCCGTTTACACTGTTGATCATTCCGGGCGTGCCTCCTGAAGGATGAACTGAAGCTTTCCAGTTCAATTCATCCTGACAAGTAAATGAAGTATCAATACGTTCGATGCTCCAGCCTCCGGAAGATTTTGAACTATTGTTGTAATTCTTGTCAGAAAATTTCAGTTCATCAACGGATGTACCTGCCGGATTCCGCAATACAATGTGATCTCCCACATCATTATTAAGTGTAGGAAATGAATTCAGGCCAATTACTTTTCCATATGGGCTGAAGGACAGGGCCGAGGCTGAAGGACAAATGATGACGTGATCACCGGGGCTAATGATGAAATCAGGAAATGATGCCGTAGCGGTGCCGTCACTGAATGTCCAGTTCTTCAGCGTGATGAATTTTTTACTTCTGTTCAGAATTTCAACGTATTCAGCATTGGGTAATCCGTTGGATGATGAAGGCTCAAACATGAGCTCTGTAAAAATGATATCAGAAACATCGGCAAATTCAGTTTGATAATATGTGAAATTTTCCTGCAAGGGTTCAATAGGATTGCCCGAATGATCTCTGATTCCAGAAATCCTGATTGAATAGGTTTGTCCGCTTATGAATGAGGACGAAAAGTTCAACTGAATGCTTGCAGGATTAAATGGATCCGAGATCGCGGAAAGTGGATTTCCAATACCTCCTCCCACATCATAATTCAGCAGATTCTGTGCGCTGGCAGTATCTATAGATTCGGAGAATTTCAGTTTAAGGTAAGACGGACCTGTTTCAACAATCTCATTCAATACAGGCGGAATTGTATCGCGTATTAACGGACCTGCATATACATCATCAAAATAAAAATTGCTTCTGTTGCCAGAAGTATATGTGCAAATAAAACCGAAACATACAGAGGACATATACAATGCATCTGCGCCATAACTGAGCTGAACGAAATCATTTCCTCCTGTAGTGTCGGCCCATAATGTCCATAAACCGAGATCATCCCTTGTCACTTTTATCCTGAATGCAAAAGATCCCGAAATCTGTCCATCCCTGCTTCTGAATATGGATACTAAGTTATTTCCATCTTGTCTGAAAAGCTCAATGGCATCAGCGGATAAGGCTTCTCCGAATTGAAGAAAATAACCGTTCAATGGACCTTTCAGATTATGCTGATCAGATACAAGATAAACACGTCCGTAATTTGATGAACTGGGAGAAAAATTCTGCCGGATATAAAAACTCCATTCATGAGGAGTGTTCAGACTGGCAATAAACTGTGTGGTAAGCTGAGATGCTCCTGCAATTGTGGCATTCAATTGAAGCTGACCGGATGCATTAACGTTAAAGTCGCCAGTATCACCCTGCCATACAGGATTCGAATTGAAATTTCCGTCGCTGAAATCATCCTGTACCTGCGCACAGACAGAAAAAGCATTCAGGAAAAAAAATATGGCGGAAAGTTTTTTCATCGTTGTATTCTGATAAATTTGCATCGCAAAATACTCTCTCTGTTATCATAACTCAACCGCAGTATTGCGGTTTATTATCTTAAGAACATGAAAGTAGCAGTAGTAGGAGCCACAGGACTTGTCGGCACCATCATGATGAAAGTGCTTGAAGAAAGAAATTTTCCGGTAGATGAACTCATTCCCGTAGCGAGCGAAAAATCTGTCGGCAAAGAAATCCAGTTCTGCGGAAAATGGTATCCTGTTGTCGGAATGGAACAGGCTGTGAAAATGAAACCTGATGTAGCACTATTTTCAGCAGGTGGAAGTACCTCTTTGGAGTGGGCGCCCAAATTCGCCGAAACAGGCACTGTTGTCATCGACAATTCTTCCGCATGGAGAATGCATGCAGATAAAAAACTTATAGTTCCGGAAATCAATGCAGATGCAATTGGAAAAGATGACAAAATCATTGCCAATCCGAATTGCTCCACCATTCAAATGGTGCTGGCCTTAAATCCGCTTGATAAAAAGTACGGAATAAAAAGAATTGTCGTATCCACTTACCAAAGTGTCAGTGGAACCGGAAAGAAAGCAGTGGATCAGATGTTCAATGAAAGATCAGGAGTCAGCGGTGCAATGGCTTATCCATACCAGATTGACATGAATGTTTTGCCGCACATTGATTCATTCCTTGAAAACGGCTACACCAAAGAGGAAATGAAGATGGTGAATGAGACCAGGAAAATCCTGCGCAACGAAAATATTCGTGTCACTTCCACTACGGTGCGTGTTCCGGTAAAAGGCGGACACAGCGAAAGTGTCAATGTGGAATTTGAGAAAGACTTTGATCTGGCAGAAGTTCGGAACATTCTTTCTGCCGCACCGGGAATCGTTCTTTTCGACGATCCTTCTAAAAACATTTATCCAATGCCAATCGACGCGGAAGGAAAGGATGAGGTCTTTGTAGGCAGAATCCGCAGGGATGAAAGCCAGCCCAACACATTGAATCTTTGGATCGTTGCCGACAATCTGAGAAAAGGCGCTGCCACAAATGCCGTTCAGATTGCAGAATACATGTCGTCGAAAGGATTGATCTGATTCTGTTTTCAACACTAATGCGTTAGCATTCAATTTCCTTGCTTCGTTTTCATTTATCTCCCTGCTGTATTTTTAGAGCACATTAGAGAATATGAAAAGGATATTTCTGCCGATTGCATTGATGCTTTCGCTCATACTCACTGCAGGTAATGCAGGCAACTCATCAGTAGAGGCTAAATTCAGTCATCCCAGTGCCATTTCCCCATCGAGTGAATTTTCAGTGCGTGTGAACCTGAAAAAGGGCAAGCAATCAGAGGGTTGTGTTTTACAGGTGTTCCTGCCGGATGGATTTAGCGCTTCTCCGCTTGAGTCTTCCGGAGCAATATTTTCAATAGAAAATAAGGCCGTTCGATTTGTATGGCCTCAACTTCAGCAGGAAGAAGTTAATGTTTCTTTTCGTGTAAAATGCGGGAATGTCTCCAAAGGCCTGAAAAAACTTGAAGCAATTTTTACAGCAGTGGAGGATGGCCGTTCTGTTCACCACCGACTTTCATCTTCACTCTTCTATGTCGGAAACGAATTTACAATTGATGCCAAGCAATCGGCTATGAACGATTACACAATGATTCGCAGGATAAAAGAAAGTTCAAGCGGCGTTACAGACGGCTTCAGAGTTAGTCTTGAAGTATCAGGAGTAGTCAAACCGGGCAAAGGAGTATTCACAGATCTCTTTCCATCCGGATATCTTGTAGAAGTGAATGAAGCGAACAATGCAGTGTTCAGCCGAGACAACAAATCATTGTCATTCACCTGGGAAGAGGTTCCTTTGCAGGACAACTGGACTTTTTCTTATACCCTAATTCCCTCCAAAGGTGTAGATCCAAAAGCTGTTCCGCAAATTGAGGGTATGCTGATTATTGAAAATGAACTTTCCTATTCCGCAATCAAACCTTTTCTTAAACAGGAAGAAGAAGAAAAGCGACGCCCAGTCCTGACAGCCTCAGCCAGTCCTGCACAAAAGAATGCAGAATCTGTAAAATCATCAGGCACTACTTCTCCCTCTGTGAAACTGCAAAGTCCGGTTCAGGTAAACCGCACATATTTCAAAGTTCAGATTGCAGCTACACAGAAAAGTCCGGCCCGTGATAATAATTTTTTCAGGATGCGTTACCAGGTTCAACATCAGGTTGATTTGTATGAACACGAAGGCTGGAGAAAATACTGCGTGGGTAATTTTGAGAACTACAATCAGGCTAAGCATTTTCTTAACAGTGATCTCGCCTCAGTAAAAGGTGCTTTTGTTGTGGCTTACAGGGATGGCTCAAGGATACATGTGAGAGAAGCCTTGCAGTATGCATCAATGTATCACATCATACCGGATGAATTGACCGCTTCGGCCTACTGAACCTGATGCATCTTCTCAGTAAGCTCTTTCGTTTACTCCTTCAATGTAATTGACAAAGGCTTTGCTTACGACCCTGTTTCCTCCGGGTGTGGGATAATTCCCTGAAAAGTACCAGTCTCCTCTGTGATTTGGACAAGCGCTATGCAAGTCTTCGATTTTCTGAAAAATAATTTTCAATTCAGACTCCAGTCCCTCCGGACGTACCAACTCGGCGATTTTATCACTGATTTGTTCAGCAGTGAATGGCTGATAAATCTCTCTTACAAAGTTCTTCATTTCATTCAAACCGAGCTCCAACTGCTCCTTGCACCTTCCGTAAACTTCGTCGATGATGTGCTCCAGGTTGTTTTCTTCCAGAAGTTGTATCGCTGCACGAAATGCGACAAGGTCTCCGATTCTTGCCATGTCAATTCCGTAGCAGTCGGGATAACGTATCTGAGGTGCAGAAGAAACTATGATTATTTTCTTTGGACCAAGACGCCCAAGCATGCGGATGATTGAGTTCTTCAGGGTGGTACCTCTGACAATAGAATCGTCTATCACAACCAGATTGTCCACACCTTTCCTTATCGTACCATAAGTGATGTCGTAAACATGTGCCACCAGATCTGATCTGTCCTGGTCATTAGTGATGAAGGTCCTCATCTTTACATCCTTGATAGCAATCTTCTCAATCCTCGGACGAATGTTCAGTATTTCGTTGAGCTTATCGTCACCTGGGTTTGAGCCAAGTGCTTTGATCTTGCGTTTCTTTACATCTTTGAGGTAGTCTTCCATCCCGTGGAACATGCCGTAAAATGCCACTTCCGCTGTATTGGGTATGAAAGAAAACACGGTATTGCGTAAGTCATAATCTATCGTCTGCAGGGTTGACTGACACAGGAGCCGGCCAAGTTCTTTTCTTTCTTTGTAAATATCCTGATCGCTTCCGCGTGAAAAATAAATCCTCTCAAATGAACAGCTGAGCTTTTGTGTAGGCTCCTTAATTTGCTGTTCGCTTACTTTTCCGTTTTTCTTGATGATTAAAGCATGCCCAGGTTTAATTTCATGTATGCTATCCGGTGGTACGTTGAAGGCAGTCTGTATGGCAGGTCTTTCTGATGTGACAACCACTACTTCGTCGTTCTTGTAATAAAATGCAGGCCTGATTCCGGCCGGATCGCGCAGAACAAAGGAATCGCCGTGACCTAACATGCCGGCTATTACATAGCCTCCGTCCCAGTTTTTGGCCGACTTCTGAAGAATTGAGGCCACATCAAGGTGCTCAGCGATCAAGGAGCTGATCTCCTGCTTGGAATTACCAAGTTCACGGAATTTCACATACAATCGTTCATTCTCTTCATCCAGAAAATGACCTATGTTCTCCATCACCGTCACGGTATCTGCTTTTTCCTTAGGGTGCTGTCCGAGCTTTACAAGATCCTGAAAAAGCTCATCTACATTGGTCATGTTGAAATTTCCGGCAACCACCAGGTTGCGTGTCATCCAGTTATTCTGCCTGAGGAAGGGGTGACATGCTTCAATACTGTTTCCACCATATGTGCCGTAACGTAAATGGCCAAGCCATAATTCACCGGTAAAGGCTATATGCTTTTTCAGCCAGTTTGTGTCATCAAGCCGGGAGGGATCGGAAGACTTGAGCTCCTCAAACTTTGAATTAATCCGTGAAAAGATATCAGCGATTGGCTGCGGGTCATTCGATCTGTACCGGCTGATATAGCGGGTACCTGGTTCTGTATCGAATTTGATGTTGGCAACCCCGGCCCCATCCTGCCCGCGATTGTGCTGCTTTTCCATCAGCAGATAAAGCTTGTTCAGGGCATAAAAAGAGGAGCCATATTTTTCCCTGTAAAATTGAAGAGGCTTTAACTGCCTAATCAGCGCAATTCCGCATTCGTGGTGCAATACATCAGACATGCTCTGCAAAGATAAGGCTTTCCCGGGGGAGATGAAAATCTAATTTCTATTATACATTGGCAGCCTGTTCTTCACGAAGCTGAACCTTATCCCCTGAAAATTCGATTGTAAACGTGTGCAACTCATTTTTGAATTCATAATGAATTTCACAAAAACAGTGGTCACAAATCCTTTTCACTATGGCAAGCCCGAGACCAATTGAATCAGGTTGGTCGCCTTTTTTAAATCTTTCAAAGATCTGGTCGTCTGAAATGACGGGCGCCGGACCATGGTTAGCTATTACAAGCTTTTCATGATCCAGCATAATCAATAAGTCACCTCCGGATTTTCCGTGTTTGATTGCGTTTGAGATGAGGTTGCTTATGAGAATGTCCCCGAGATGCGCATTGATGTTCATGAAAACCCCCGAAGTGATGCTTGTCTTCAGGTTAAGTTTCTTCGACAAAATAAACATCTCCATGTTTTCCAGATGAGAGTGAACCAGCTTACTGAGATCAATCATCTGCTCATCTGCGAATTGTTCATTTTCAATCCGGGTAAGCAGAATCAGGCTTTTGTTCATCTTCGATAAGCGTTTCACAGATTCCAGTGCGCTGAGTATTTGGTTTACCTGTTCTTCTTTCAGGTTATCCGACTGCAGCAAAACTTCCAGTTTAGAACGCACTACCGCTAAAGGTGTTTGTGTTTCATGCGACATGTTTTCGGTAAACTCTTTCAAATTCTGGTAATCCCTTGCAACCTTGTCAGTGAGTTTACTCAACTCTGTACTGAGCGTATTGAACTCATCAATCCTCGATCTTTGAAATGTTAACTTCTCTCCCTTGTGCAGATCAAAATGTTTAAGTCCGTTGAGGGCCCTGTAAAAGGGTTTCCAAACTCTCTTTGAAAACCAGCGGTTCAGGAAATAAAAACAGGCGATGATGTCAATCGCCACAAGAATCAGTGTTAATGTCACACCGCCTATCAGGTTTTCACTTTCCGCCAGTCGCTTTCTGATTGAAATCCTGTATCCCTCACCGTCGATGAGCTGTTCATAGGTCAGTTTTCTATATGGCACTTCTTTTTTCTCGTATTCATCATAAATCATGGTATCGGTCAGATTCACTTTGAATGAAGTAAACTTGTCAATGGGAGATATTTCTATTTTATCTCCGATGACGAAGTGGAATCCCTGTAAGTCCGGCTGTAAGCTCAGCTGCTTTTCGATTTCCTGCTTCTCGTAAAGCAAGTGCTCCGAAACCTCCATGTCCATTACGTATATTACCCGGTAAGCAAGGAATGCGCTGCTCACAACCAGTAGTACCAGTGCGATAGCGATGTAATAACGATTTGTGATGTTGAGAAGTCTCATTCAAGGGCAAACTTGTAGCCGACGCCGTAAACGGATTTCAGGTAGTCTTTTCCTCCATTATCCGTTATCTTTTTTCTGAGGTTTTTTACGTGACTGTAAATAAAGTCGAATGAATCTGCCATGTCGGCATGGTCGCCCCATAAATGTTCTGCAATGGATTCCTTGGTGATGACTTTATTCTGGTTATTGATGAGATACAATAATAACTCATGTTCTTTTTTGGTAAGACTGATCAGCTTGTCATTTACATACATGATCATTTCATCAGGCACGACCCGCAATTCATTGTGAACAATTTCATTTTTCCCCTGAAATGAACGACGGCGATATACTGATTTAATCCTTGCCACAAGTTCAGGCATGTAAAAGGGCTTGGTCACATAGTCATCTGCACCTATGTTGAGCCCTGTCAGGCGGTCATCAAGGGAATTCCTTGCTGAGACAATTACAACTCCCGTCTGATGATCTTTTTTCTGAAGCTCCTGTATCAATTTCAAACCGTTTCCGTCAGGCAAGCCGATGTCAAGAACTATGCAGTCAAAATCATGTGCTTCAAGCTGCTTAATGGCATCATTCAAATTGTCAGCAATCTCACAATTCATCCCGGATTCCTTCAGAAAAGACAACATTGACTCCATAAGCTCCTTTTCATCTTCCACAATTAGGATTTTCATCATATTTATTTTGATTTTTCCGGGAAAACCGGGTTCTATTTGGTTCTAAAAAGTTAATTCAATTATATATGCAGCCTGAAAAATCAAGCAGCTTGCGGGATTCAGAAAATTTGAGCTGAAGTTTTCTGAAGAGACATTGTAAATTTAATCATTTTGAGGATTTGTGCGATCGCAATTAGATTGTAATTCAAAATTTTATTCTAATTTCTCATACCGTCAATAAACTAATGCTGAATATTATTGTTTATCTGTCTGTTAAATCAACACTAACAATCAGTCACAGTTCATAAATATATATTAAAGTAATTATCTATCAGGAGTTGGTATCTTAACTGCGAATTACTCCCGTCGGAAACAAGTTTTCGTCGGGAGTTTTCATTTTCTGCTATTCTCTTCTTCAAAAACAAATTGAATTATATTTGTAACACATGAATTTACACCGGCAAATGCTGATGATATATTGCCTGCTCGGGGCTTTGTCATTCATATCCTGCGAGAATGATTCCATTGAAGAATTATATCCTTTAACCGGACAGGCTGCATGCGATACGGCAGGTGTAATCTCTTTCAGTTCGCAAATTCGACCGATTCTGAATAACAGCTGCGGAGCCGGTAACAATTGCCACTCTACAGGCAATACAAGCAGTGGAATTGCTCTAGACAATTATGCAGAAATATTAGCTACCGTCACTGACGGAAGCTTGCTTGGTTCGATATTGCATCAAAGCGGATATGAGCCAATGCCCGACGGTGGCGGAATGTTGGACCAGTGCAGCATAGCAAAATTTCAAAAATGGATTAATAACGGAAGTCCCAATAACTAAGAGAAGACATGAATTCACAGAAGTTTTTTATCTGCGCTCTGCTTATGATGTCGTTTTTCCTGCAGGTTAAATCCCAGGACCTTTTAAGTTTGATTGAAGACGACAAGGATGCAAAAACAGAGAAGGATTATACCATAGCCACTTTCAAGACTACACGAATAATCAATATGCATACACTTGAATCTGTGGGGCCCCGAACTCTTGATTTTCGCATCTCCCACCGTTTCGGACCGGTGAATACCGGATCTTACAATGCCTGGGGAATCGATGGTCCGGCGAATATCCGGCTTAGCCTGGAATATAGTTTTGACGGAAGATTCATGTTCGGACTTGGCAGAAGCTCATATGAAAAAATGGTGGACGGATTTGTGAAATATCGGCTTGTAAGACAGACAACTGACAATAAAACTCCACTGAGTGTAACAATGTTCGCATCCATGTACTACAACGCACTGAAGGATGTGAACGCAGCATCGAATGGCTTTGACAAATTCAATCCATCAACCAATCGCTATTCTTACGCATACCAGGCAATCATTGGAAGAAAGTTCAGCCCTTCTTTTTCATTTCAAATTGCACCGTGGATGGTACATTACAACCTTGTTGAAAAGTCAAGCGACGACAATGACATGTTCGGTGTAGCAGGAATGTTTCGATATAAATTTTCCAAACGTTCAGCAATTACAATGGAGTATGCGTACCGCTTTCCCGGTTACTCTGACAAAAAGTATTACGACAGCATGGGAATCGGATATGAAATTGAAACAGGTGGACACGTGTTCCAAATTCACTTTGTTAACTCATTCGGATTGGTGGAAAATCAGTTTCTCCCGTTCACGGATACTCAGTGGAATGATGCCGGAATTCGTCTTGGATTCAATGTCTCAAGGGTGTTTACTCTCTGATCTGTTTCCCGGATTCCCAATCAGTATTCGACAAAAGTTGCTCCAAGCACCTTGTAATTCTGCTTGTGCTGAAGAAAAGCAATGATCCGGGTATTCTTGCCAGGATTGAAATCTTTCAACGGAATTTTCTTTGTTCCTTTCAATCCCGGACTTCCTACAGTGGAATGCTGACGTACCACATGATGATGTGTGAGCGTTTTCCCCTGATTCTCGCCTTTGAGAATGCTGGAACTTAGTCCGCTTTCAGTAAACGCCAAATGCAAGGAATGATTCTTATCGCTCGCACCAAGTTCCCATGAAACATATGCCGTATCACGCAAAAGTGAATCAAGCTTTACCATTAACCTGATAGCATTTTTCTGGCTGAGTGCTTTTTGTATGCCAGATCTTATTCCTTTCTCATCAGAGCCGGTAAATTCTGAACTTCCGTTTATAACAAGTTGAGGGGTATATAATTCTTTAGACGGAAGAACGCGGGAGTAATTTTCCTGCCTCATGGTAAATTGATATTTGCTGTAAGGGTCTTTCCATCCCATCCTGTTCCAGTAATCCACATGATATGCGAGGAAGAAAATTTTCTTTCCACTCTTTTCAGCTTCATCTGAAAGCGCAGAAAATATTTTTTCAGCAGGTGGGCAACTTGAGCAACCTTCTGAAGTGAAGAGTTCAAGCAGTGCGAAGCTTTCTGATTCTTGTGCCTTAATTTGACCAGCCAGAGAAAGATAAATGGCAAGTATGAAAAATATCCTTCTCATCAGATCCGGGCATGACTCATAAACACTTCCTTTTTCAGGCCAAGCCATTCCAGAGCCGTTCCAGAAAGCAATCTTTCTTTAACATCATCAGTATAAGACATTGACTCGATAAGCTTACCTGGTTCAAGTTCACCAAGGGGAAAGGGATAATCTGTGCCAAGCGCAATGCGGTCTGCACCCATAAGCTCAATCAGGTAATCAAGCATCTTCGGATCATGAACGAGCGAGTCCAGATAAAATTGCCGGAGATATTTTCTGGGATTGTGATCATTGTCAATTGCAACAAGATCAGGCCTTACATTAAATCCGTGTTCAATTCTTCCAATCGTAGCCGGAAAAGATCCTCCACCATGCGCGAAGGCCACCTTCAAGGATGGAAGTCTTTCAAAAACTCCTCCGAATATCATGGAACAAATCGACAATGCAGTCTCTGCGGGCATACCTACAAGCCAGGGCATCCAGTACTTTGGCATCCTTTCTTTGCCCAACATTTCCCACGGATGAACAAAGACCGCTGCATTCATTTCGCTTGCCGCTTCGAAAAATGGGAAAAGCATTGGTTCATTCAGATTCCATCCGTTCACATGCGAGCCAATTTGTACCCCTCGCAAACCGATTTTCATGCAACGCTCAAGTTCCTTAATCGCAAGGTCAGGTGATTGCAGTGGCACCGTTCCCAGACCTGCAAAACGTGTCGGATAACGATACACTATTTCGGCAATGTGATCATTCAGGAATATGGACAAGTCGAGTGCGTCCTGAGGCTTTGCCCAATAGCTGAACATGACTGGAATTGTGGAAAGTACCTGCACATCCACTTTATGAGCGTCACATTCCTTCATTCTCACTTCTGCATCCCAGCAATTGTCCTGAATCTCACGGAAGAACTTACCATCCTGCATCATCCTGGCACAACAAGGCTTGTGGTGATCGAGAGAAATAAAACCTCCATACCCATATTTGGTTTTAAAATCAGGAATGTGCTCCGGAATGATGTGTGTATGTATGTCTATTTTTAACATGTCTGAAACTAAAATCCTGCTTCCCTGGCAAGGCGGCCATAATACTCCGCGCTCTTTTGATCGCCAAGATTTTTATAATTGATTGATAAATAATAATACGGCTTTTTAAATTCCGGATCAAGCTTCGCTGCCATCAGAAAATACTGATTGGACGTTTCAAACATTTTACGGGCTTGTATAGAATACTCGTTTGCCTTCGCCGGATCCGTTTGCGCTTGCATAACATAGCCTTCACCATATGCTCCATATACGCTGCCTATGTTTGCGGCAGCATGAGCATATCTGGGATTGTAGCGCAATGCTTTTTGAAAAGACTCGAGTGCTTTATCAAATTGCTGCATTTGGAACAGTAAACTTCCGAAGTTGTTCAAAGTAACCGTTGAAGTAGGATTTATTTCCAAAGCCCTTGTAAATGCCTTATGCGCAGAATCAAGCTCATTCATCTTAAAATAATTGAATGCCACCCTTGCAGCTGCATCTGCATAGTTGGGATGAATCTCGAGGCATTTGTTAAGGTGGACAATGGCTTCTTTTCTAATTCTCTTCTCTTGATTCTCATCTTTAATTTTTTCCATCTCCTCGTCTGAGGTCATGTGGTTTGCAAGATAATATCGCAAGTGAACGCTATCGGGTGCCTTTTTCAGATCTGCAGTGTAAAGTGTCATGTTGTCCTTCCAGTCAGGATTGCGTGCATAGGTCATTCCGGAATATGCAAATACAACAATGGCTAAAACTCCAATCTGGAGTTTCCACTTGCGCGCAAAGGATGTCAGGTTTTCAAAATGATCCCTATCAATTATGTGTTTCCCTGTTCTGTACAGCAAGACTGCAAATACTAACATGATACCGAGTGAAGGAGAATATAAGAGTCGTTCACCGTAGTTGGTTCCTATCAGAAAAAAAACGTTTGATGTGAGACCAATCGTGATGAAAAAATAAAACAGTCCGAATGAGACAGGATCTTTCTTTCTGATTCCGGCCAAAGCAATGAACAGCATGACCGATAATACCAGGAAGGGTAGAATGAATCGCCAGTCAGTCAGCCCCACTTCCTTGAAATGATTATATGATCCGTCTGCGATTAGTGGCCACGGGGCGATGAGTTGCTTCAAATACACTCCAAGTATCATTATTGCATTGGCTTTTTGCAACAACCAGTTATCGATTGCAACCAAAGAATTGTCTTCTATCACTATCCCGGATTCTCCCCCTCCCAGAATTTTATTTCTGATGATTAAAAAGAGAAGGGCCACAATGAAAGGTCCGCTCATCCCTTTTAAGTAAAATCCCCTGTCTGAATCCGTAAAATAATACAACATCAGGGGTATAATTATGAGCCACATGATTGCCGACTCTTTGGAGAAGATAGCAATCGCGAAACTCAGACTCGCCAACAAAAAGTATCGATTTTTTCCGGTAAGATAACTTTTCAGGATGCACCATGCTGTTATCAGTGAAAACAGCAGGCTCATTACTTCATCACGGCTTTTAATATTAGCGACTACTTCTGTGTGTATAGGATGGACTGCAAATAATAATGCGCAGACAAAGGGTATCACAAGATTTCCTTTCATGAATGCGGACAAAGTAAAAAACAATGCAATGCATGTAAGCATGTAGAAGATCACGTTCACCCAATGGGACAGTGAGGGATTATTCGGAGATATTTCCCATTCGATGGCAAACATTGCTTTGGACAATGGCCTGTACAGATCCACATCAACAAAATTCATTCCCGTACGGTAACTCGTGGCAAAAATTTCACTAATACCTTCTGTGCCTTTTTTTACAATCACATTTTCCTTAATGAGACCATAATCATCAAGCACATAACCGTGATTGAGTGTATTTGAATAAATGACAAATGAGAAGATGGCAACAATCAGTGCAAGCTGCTTTTTTACAAGACCGGTTTTTTGTCCGGCTTTTTTCTTGTCAGGCGAACGATGTCCCTCCTGCTTCTGAAGGGCAATTTTTTCCTTACGGGTAAGTTTTTTACTCATATCCCCTGAGCTCACTCGAAATCAGATTCTTGAAATTAATTTAGAGTTTGGCTGGTGGTTCCATCACATGTCCGCATTTCTTGCATGTGCGGTGATCAATGCTGCCGTAGAATTTTTCCATGATCGCTGGAAACTGTGTGACAATGTTCTCGAGAATAAAGTATTCTTCATAAAGAAGATTATCGCATTTCTCGCAATACCACAGAAAACCGTCTTTCATTCCCGGCCTGCGTTGTGCTTCCACTACTAGTCCAACCGTGTTTGGTCCGCGTTGAGGACTATGCGGCGTTCCTGCAGGCAACAGAAAAATTTCTCCTTCTTTGATCAAAATATCTGCAGGTTTGCCGTCTTCAATGATCTTCACCACGATGTCACCTTCAAGCTGGTAAAAGAACTCCTCGGTTTCATTATAATGATAATCCTTTCGGGAATTCGGTCCGCCAACCACCATGATAATAAAATCCTGCTGCGGAGTATAAACTACCTGGTTGCCTACTGGAGGCTTGAGCAGATGCCTGTTGTCATCAATCCATTTTTTGAAATTGAACGCTCTTTGTATGGCCATAATCGGTTTTTTTCTTAGATCTGGTTGAAAATTGAACTCCTTAAAGATAGTGATTTGTTACAGTTTATTGTTCCGTCATTCTCTGGGTAAAAATCATTTCTTTTTCAATGAATCGAGAAACTCATTGAATCTGATTTTAATTTCTTCAGCTAATCCTTCGGCTTTTTCACCGGTTTGCTTTGCTGCATACGAAAGTTTATCCCGGAATGCTTCAAATTTATCTCGAAAGGAATCTCCAAAATCGGATCCATCTGCGATTTTATCCAGTTCCGAATGTAAAAATTCCGGAAAGCGGCTCTTAAAATGCTTCATCATACTTTCCACTGCCTTAGTGGCTTGCTCATCTGTCAGCCCGGCATCAGTCTTCACTAGTTCTATGAGGTATTTCATATTGACAATAATTCAAATGGTATTGGTAGATTTGAGGGCCGAACGTAACAATAGAATTTTACATAAAGTATTGTTTCAAATTTAAGAATTATTAAATTGATATCGATATGAATCTGGATCTGAGCGGAAAGAAAGCGCTGGTATGCGGTTCTTCACAAGGCATTGGGAAAGCTGCTGCGATGGAGCTTGCGCGGCTTAACGCTTCCGTCGTTCTTATTGCAAGAAATGAAGATTCCCTTAATCTTACCCTGCAGGAATTACCAGGAAATGGAGAGCACTCCATGCTTACGGCTGATTTCAGCCGGCCGGAAATGCTGAAACTGGTTATTGATTCATATATAGATAAAGGTAATGTCATTAACATCCTCGTAAACAATACAGGCGGTCCTCCGGGCGGCCCTATCACCGAGGCAAAGACTGATGAGTTTGTACAGGCTTTTGCAAATCACCTCTTATGTAACCACATCCTTGCACAGGCTCTTGTTCCCGGAATGAAAAGATCCGGATACGGACGTATTGTGAATGTTATTTCTACTTCGGTGAAACAGCCGCTCAAGGGATTGGGCGTTTCAAATACCATCCGCGCAGCTGTGGCTAACTGGGCAAAAACACTTTCCAATGAACTGGCCCCGCATGGCATCACTGTAAATAATGTGCTTCCCGGAGCAACATCCACCATTCGCCTTAAATCAATCATCGAAAACAAATCAGCAAAATCCGGACATGCGCTTCTGGAGGTAGAAAAGGAAATGATTGCGGAAATTCCTATGGGACGCTTCGCTGAAGCGCATGAAATCGCGAATGCAATCGCCTTCCTTTGCAGTCCGGCTGCATCTTACATCACCGGTATCAATTTACCCGTTGACGGAGGACGAACCTCTTCCCTATGAAAACAATATTTCCATAAAATTTATCATGGGTTCACGTAAAAGCCGCAGCCGCAAACAGGGAATCATCAGCATCGTTCTTCTTGCTGTGCTTGGCGTTTTCTTTCTGTTATTCAGAAAAAATGAGCCTGTAATAGATAAGAGAAAGGCTGCCTTCCGCTATAATGAAATTAAACTGACAAAACATGCAGTGTGCCGGATGGAATGCAGAAGCATTGATGAATCAGAAGTGAAAAGCATCCTTCAAAAAGGCAAGATCAATTATTCGAAAAGCAGTTTGACAGATAAGCCTTGCCCAGTATATGCCTTGGAAGGAATCACCGTTGATAACCAGAAAGTACGGGTAGTAGTTGGAAACTGCGATCAGGAGGCTGTGATAATCACGGTCATTGATCTGGAAAACGAACACTCATGTAATTGCGAATGAGTCACAATCTCAACAAAAATCTTATTTGATATTGAATGAAGAAGATCCTGAATTTTATCGGAGGAAAGCTGCAGGAACCGCTCGCAGGAAATTACATTGATAACTTCAATCCTTCCAACGGTGAAGTGTACAGTTTAATTCCTGACAGCACTGCACAGGACGTGGAAATGGCTGTGGTAGCAGCCGAGAATGCATTTCAAAAGTGGAGCATCATGCCAAAAGAAAAACGTTCTGCCATTCTCATCAGGATATCTGAGCTGATACATTCACGACTTGATGAATTCGCTCTTGCAGAAACTACAGATCAGGGAAAGCCCCTTTGGTTGAGTAAATCCGTCGATATCCCAAGAGCTGTTTCCAATTTCCATTTTTACGCTACAGCTATACTTCACACTCATACGGAAGCTCATGCTATGGATGAGCATGCATTAAATTACACTCTCAGAAAACCATTGGGAGTTGTAGCTTGCATCTCTCCCTGGAACCTTCCGCTGTATCTCTTTTCATGGAAAGTGGCTCCGGCTCTGGCTGCTGGTTGCACAGTGGTGGCAAAGCCATCGGAAATTACACCGATGACGGCTTTTCTGCTGAGTGAAATTTGCAATGAAGCAGGAATGCCCGAAGGCGTCTTAAACATCGTTCACGGACGTGGGCCTGAAGCAGGAATGGCTATGGTCTCGCATCCAAAAGTTGCTGCTGTGAGTTTTACGGGTGGCACTAGGACCGGTGAAATTATTTCACGCACAGCAGCTCCAATGTTTAAAAAGCTCAGCCTTGAACTAGGCGGTAAAAATCCCAACATCATTTTTGCTGATGCCGACTTCGACAAAGCGGTGCATACAAGTGTAAGGTCTTCCTTTTCTAATCAGGGAGAAATTTGCCTCTGTGGATCGAGAATTTTTATTGAACGACCAATCTATGAAAAATTCAAGAAGGCTTTTGTCGAAGAAAGCAGCAAACTGAAAACGGGTGACCCGCTCAATGCGGACTCATGGATCGGAGCAATTGCATCACTGCAGCACAAGGAAAAAATCATGAGTTATATAGAACTTGCGAAAAAGGAAGGCGGAAATATTTTACTCGGAGGGAATGAAGTAAATCCGGGAGGAAAACTTTCTGGAGGATATTACATTGAGCCAACAATAATTGAGGGACTTGCTTACGACTGCAGAACCAATCAGGAAGAAATTTTCGGTCCTGTGGTAACACTCACTCCTTTCGATACTGATGAAGAAGTGTTGCAATATGCCAACAGCACGCAGTATGGACTTTCCGCAACCATCTGGACACAAAACCTGAATCGTGCGCACAAAGTGAGCGCGGCTCTTGAGGCGGGTATTGTTTGGGTAAATTGCTGGCTGGTGCGTGATTTGAGAACTCCATTTGGCGGAATGAAAGGCTCAGGAGTAGGAAGAGAAGGCGGTTTCGAAGCCCTTAATTTTTTCACTGAAGAGAAAAACGTCTGCATCAGAATCTCCTGATTTAGTTTCACTAATGCCACATCTCGACAAACATCTTTACCTTAAGAAATCACAATTGCCCGGAGCGGGTCTTGGTTTGTTTACGAAAATTGATATCGAAAAGGGAACTCGAATCACCGAGTACAAAGGAAGATTAGTGGAATGGAAAGATGTCAAGCACGAAGACGGCTACAATGCATACATATTTCGTCTGAACAGAAGTCTTGCAATTAATGCCTTGCCTTATAAAAAATCTTTTGGCAGATATGCGAACGATGCAAGAGGCATGAAACGAATCAAAGGCTTCCGCAACAATGCGGATTACATCGTGGAAGGAAAAAAGTGTTACCTGGATGCAATTCGTCCGATTAAAAAAGGCGAAGAAATTTTTGTGGAATACGGAGGAAATTTCTGGAAACTAATCAGAAAAATAAGATTAAAGCAAATCAAGCAGAAGACATAAAAGTAGTTAATGATCCGTTTTTTGTTCTTTGTTAAATATTCCGATGAGCCTTTTGTTTGGAAATGCTATATTCGTATTAATTAACTGCACACCATGAAAAACTTATTACTCTCTTGTCTTCTGTGTTTTTACATTTTCAATCTCGAAGCGCAAGTTGTTTCTGTAAGACCCAATGTTGCAGTTCCCGGGCAAAGCCTGACCACGGTAATCACTCTCAGCAGCAACATTATGCAAACTCTCACCAGTCCACAGAGCATCATGGATATTTACCTAAAACAAGGTCCTGATACAATTTTTACAAGCAGCCTGGATCCATTTATTCAGGTATATACGGATGCAAACGGCTACACAGATTCCATGTACGCATATTTCGACATCCCTGTGAACGCCCGATTGGGTTGGTATGAAATGCATTTGACTATGTATGATCATATGCCGTTTCCACCTTTCACGCCAATTCCGGTAGACCAGATGAAGGCCTATGGATTTCTTATCCGCGACCCGAACAGTTGCACACTACCATTCAATACTTCTGCAAGCTCGATCACCAATACTTCTGCACAAATCAACTGGGATGCATCAATAGTTGCTGATACTTTCCGGGTACGCTACTCGGTTGCAGGCAGCGGTCAATATCTTTATAAGGATGTGAACGGTTCCGGAAATCCTTCATCAACGATTCTGAACAATCTGTTCCCCGGAACTAATTATACCTTTGAAGTGAGTACAATTTGCATTGGCATCCACAGTACCTACAGCATTATAGGCAATTTTACTACTACCGGAACAAGTGTCAATTGTGTTCTTGCCAATGGCCTCGATACATCTTACACTACCAATAATAGCGCAAGAATTTTCTGGAATAACCTCGTAGTTGCAGATACTTTTAGGATACGTTATTACATGGCTGGCACTTCCACATACTTGTACAAAGACACTGCTGGATCTACTGGCAATGCCATGACATTGTCGAATCTTTTACCGGGCACTGCTTATATTTTCCAGGTGAGTTCCATTTGCAACGGTGTGAGCAGCGGTTATGGCAATGCATTTCTTTTCTCTACACGTGGTGTGTGCACTGTTCCAACCGGACTTGCTGCATCCGGTATTACCGGCGGCTCTGCAGTCTTGTCATGGTCTCAATATGTAAGCGCAAATAATTTCAGAATACGATATAGGGAAAGCTCCGGTGGTCCATACAGATACCGAACAGTAAGCGGAACAAACTTCAGCACAACTCTAAATGGTCTGATGCCAAACACAACTTACGATTGTCAGGTCAGTTCTGTTTGCGGTGGAAGTGGAACGGGATACAGCCCTGTCGTGCAATTCACCACCAGTAATTCGCCTGTTCCTTGTATAAAGCCATTCAATACTTCTGCAGGTCCGATCGGCAACGTGGACGCCACAATTTCCTGGAGCAATCTTGTTACTGCAGACTTTTTCAGGATAAGATACTCCGTGAATGGCACTACAAATTATTTATATGTAACTGTTCCTGGTGCATCCGGATCTTCTGCTGTAATCGACAGGCTGGTTCCTAATACAACTTACCAATATCAAGTTAGTTCGATTTGTGCAGGAGTGAGCAGCGGTTACAGCCCTTCTAACACATTTACAACAAATAATAGTCCCGCTTCCTGCATCACACCATACGACCTGTCACACAACAGCGTAAGCGGAAGCTCGGCCAATATCAGCTGGACAAACCTGGTGAGTGCAGACAGTTTTATGGTTCGCTATTCAGTGTATGGAACGACCAATTACATCTGGAAAAAAGTTTCGAATGTCAACAATACCGTACTTACAGGATTATCGATGGGAACAAATTACCAATGGCAGGTAAGATCAATATGTGCCGGCGTTCCTGTTTCAGTTTACTCATCTCCTGACACATTCATCACTGCTCCATTAAGATTAAAAAACAATTCAGGCGATGAAGATAAATTGTTCTCAGTGTTTCCAAATCCTGTGCGCACTTCGCTTGAAGCAAAATTTTATATGTCTCAAAGCGATTATGTCAATATTAATGTCTTTGATATTTCAGGGCGTATAGTTCATCTGGAAAAGCTCTTTCTACCTGAAGGAAATAATAACATTGAAATCAACACTTCTTCACTTGCAGCAGGTATATATAATCTCCAAATTCAGAATTCAAGTTTCAGAATGGTTCAGCGGTTTATTAAAGAATAAAGTTTATCTGCCGCTGAATTATTCCTTTTAATTGATACCTGAGAAATGCTAGATCAGAATGATTCAATTATAAATCGTGCTTTGTAAAAACATTTTGTATTCTGATGTTTTTTTGTTATATTCTTGCATGGGGATGAATTCCTTGTGTTAATTTATTTTTATAACCCATCAAAACCAATTTACACATGTTAGACAACATTTTAAACATTATCAAAGAACAGACTTCAGAAGTAATTAAAGGAAGTTCAGAAATACAGGAAGACAAAAAAGAAGGAGCCATCAAGGTATTTTCGGAATCTATCGGTGACACATTTAAAGAGAAGCTTTCGGGCGGCGAGGCAAAAGAAATGATGAACATGCTGAGCGGAAAGTCTAAATCCGATGGAAATCCGATCATGGATGTATTGAAAAACAAAATCATCGGCGGACTCAGTTCTAAACTTGGAATGCAGGAAAGTTCTGCGGGATCCATCGTTTCATCATTACTGCCGATGATTATCAGTAAGGTAATCGGAAAAACTTCCGCCTCCGGCTTTGATTTCAGTAAACTTGCCGGTTCTTTAGGCAGTAACCTGAAAGATAAAGCGGGTGATCTCGCAGGTTCTGCTGCAGATTCCGGAAAATCCGTCCTGAACAAAGTATTTGGCGGATAATTCTGTCTTCCTGAATTATCGAAAAACGCATGATGTATTTCATGCGTTTTTTTTATTCCCTCTCTGGATATTTCTTCGCAACTTCACATTCAAATACTTCAGTTCAAATGTCCGGACCAGGTGTATCTTCTGTAAAAATTCTGAAATATACGAACTCCGTTCTGCAGGATCAAAATGATCTCTTGGTAAGAGAGGAACCTCTGGAAATACGTCTTGTTTACAATGATGGGGCTGATAGAAAAGAAGTAAGCGTCGGACTCAGCATGCGTACACCCGGAAATGATTTCGAACTGGCAAGCGGTTTGCTTTTTTCTGAAGGGATAATCACACATCATTCCGAGATTAAGCAAATAAAATACTGCGAGAAAGAAAATGATAACCTAGTGAAAGTAATTCTTTCACCAGACATCATCCCCGACACGGAGTCAAACCAGGGTCTCTTTCACTCCGGTTCAGCATGCGGCATATGCGGAAAGGCTTCCTTCGAAAAAATCAGAAATAAAATTTTACGGCGGAAAGATGAAGTAATAATCAAAAGAATAGATTGGGAAATAAATCCTGATGTTTTTCTGTCATTGAATAAAGCACTGAATGATTCACAGCTTAACTTCAGGTATACCGGCGGCATCCATGCCGCAGCTTTGTTTTCACAAGATGCAGAACTATTATTGATACGAGAAGATGTAGGACGCCACAATGCGCTTGATAAACTGATCGGTGCAACAATCCACTCTCATGAAATTAACCCGAATGATTGCATGCTCTTTCTGAGTGGAAGAGCCGGCTATGAACTCATTTACAAAGCCATCATGGCCGACATTCGGATTATTATCAGCATTGGCGCACCAAGCAGCCTGGCAGTGGAACTTGCACAGGAATTCGGAATCTGCCTGGTAGGATTTATGAGGGGAAATTCGTTCAATGTCTACTCAGGGTTCGGAATGATTGAAGGAAGAGAAATATTTCTTGCAGAAAAAGAAGAGCATAATAATGAGTAATGAAAACGCTGATAGAATAATTCCACAGGCGGAAGGCCCGTCTGAATTTACAGGAGGCAGCTTTAGATTGCCAGATAATGTAGCTGCTGGATTAAAAGGAGTAGCAGTGGCAGCGGCTCATGTTTTCAAAGCCATGGGGCCATTTCGCGCTGTTGCTGCTTTACACAAGCTGAATCAAAAGGATGGTTATGATTGTCCGGGTTGCGCCTGGCCTGATCCTGACGGAGACCGTTCATTCATGGCAGAATATTGTGAGAACGGAGTAAAGGCAATCGCCGAAGAGGCAACCAGCACTGTGCTGGATGATAGTTTTTTTCGGAAAAACAGCGTTTCTGATCTCTCTGCATTGAGTGATTTTGAAATCGGAAAAAAGGGGAGAATCGGACAACCACTTTACCTGGCTCCCGGCGCAAGTCATTATTCGGCTATTACCTGGGATGATGCTTTCTTAAAAATTGCGAAACATCTTCATTCACTGAATCATCCGGATGAAGCTGTCTTCTATACCTCAGGACGTACCAGCAATGAGGCCGCGTTTTTATACCAGCTGTTTGTCCGCGAATTCGGAACCAACAATCTCCCAGATTGTTCCAACATGTGCCACGAATCCAGCGGAGTGGCTCTACATGAAAGTTTAGGAATAGGAAAAGGTTCCGTTAAGCTTGAGGATTTTTATAAAACGGAGCTTATAATCATCATCGGACAAAATCCGGGAACAAATCATCCCCGAATGTTATCTGCATTGAAGAAGGCGAAAGAAAATGGAGCGAAGATCATTTCAATTAATCCATTACCCGAAGCAGGACTCATTGCATTCAGCGATCCGCAAAGCCTGACCGGTCTTCTGGGTGCAAAATCCAGTCTGACTGATCTTTTTCTCCAGGTTAAAATCAACGGCGACATGGCACTGCTGAAAGCGATCGGAAAATTACTTTTAGAAAAGGAGGCCGATAAGCCCGGCCAAGTTATTGACACAGAATTTATCACAAAGCATACAAAGGGTTTTGAAGAATACCGCAATCATCTTTCTCAATTGGATCTTAGTTCATTGAGCAGACAATGCGGAATCAGTCTGGGGGAGCTGCATGAAGCTGCCATGCTCATTGCTGCAAGAAAAAAAATTATTTGTTGTTGGGCCATGGGGCTTACCCAACATCGCAATGCGGTGGATACAATCCGCGAAGTGGTGAATATTCTCCTGCTAAGAGGAAGCATTGGCAAAGAGGGGGCCGGGACATGTCCTGTGCGAGGACATAGCAATGTGCAGGGCGACAGAACTATGGGCATATATGAAAAGCCATCTGATGCATTTCTCGACAGGATCGAAAAAACTTTCGGATTTAAACCTCCACGGAAGCATGGATACGATACAGTGGATGCCATTCACGCAATGAAAGATGGTAAAGCAAAGTTCTTTTTTGCCCTCGGTGGAAATTTCCTTTCAGCGACTCCCGATACACATTACACTGCAGAAGCTCTAAGAAACTGTACTCTTACGGTTCATGTTTCTACTAAGCTGAACCGAAGTCATCTCATTCATGGTAAGGAAGCTATCATTTTACCCACACTGGGAAGAAGCGATAAGGATTTTATCGGGGGAAAAGAACAATTTGTTTCTTGTGAAAACAGTATGGGCGTGGTGCACTCCAGCAGAGGCAACCTCAAGCCTGTATCAGACAATCTTCTGAGTGAAGTTTCCATTGTATGCAGAATGGCGGATGCTGTGCTTGGAAGTAAAAGCCGCATTGACTGGAAACATATGAACAGTGACTATGATAATATTCGTAATGCCATTGAAAAAAGTATTCCAGGTTTTGAAGATTACAACACACGAGTAAAAGTTCCTGGTGGTTTTTATTTGCCTAATTCAAATCGCGAAAATCAATACAAAACAGTCTCAGGAAAAGCGGAATTCAGCAACGGCCAATTAGAGGAAATCAAAACCGGAAAAAGTGAGTACCTGATGATGAGCATCCGTAGTCATGATCAGTTTAACACTACTATATACGGACTGAATGACCGCTACCGGGGAGTAAAAAATGAAAGAAGAGTGGTCTTCATGAATGCGGAAGATATGGCTGAAGCCGGCTTGAAAAAAGGCGATGTTGTGGACCTGACATCCGAATATGCCGGAAGAAAAAGGATCGCCCACAATTTCATCGTGATTCCGTACAGTATCCCGAGAACATGCGTGGCAACGTATTATCCAGAAACAAATGTATTGGTGCCGGTAGAAAATGTAGCGGCGAAAAGTAATACTCCTGTGTCAAAGTCTGTGGTGATCAAAATCCACAGAAATAATCCAGCACAATAAAATTACTACTCCACTATCACTTTTCTGGTGATGCTTTCATCAGCCGTGAACATCCTGACCAGATAGACCCCGGTTGTCAGTCCTTCATCACGAACATTAAAACTCATTTCAAAAATTCCCGGATTTTTTATTCCCTCGGATCCGAGGTCAGCGATCTTTCTTCCTGTCACATCCAGCAGTTCAAAATTTACTTCCGCCTTATTTTTCAGTTGATACACGAGTGTAAGAATGTCATGTGCCGGATTTGGATAAAGTTCAAAAGTATTGCTTTGACTATTTAAAATTCCGGGCGGAACAAAATTTGTTTTTGTAATGAGGTTTTGCTTTTCAATCGTGAATTCATCTCTGATTGTTCCGGTTGAAGTTAAATACTTTGCGGTGAGCTTATCGCGATTGATATCAATCACCATAGACCCATGGTGCGAAACTGTATATTCTTTCATGGCATTATGTGGCCATCCGCTGGATATTCCACTGATCGTTCCGCCTGTACCACATACAGCATATACAGTTCCTGTCAGAGATGGAGATGTCTTGTCATACGGAGTTGGCAATGTTCCGGTACCGGGATCCATTGCCATCGTGGATATATTAAACGAACTTTCATTTCCATAGTGACCGTGAATGAGCATGGATCTTTCATAGCAATGGCTGTGTCCCGCAAGTACAAGGTCTACATTATAACTTTCAAGGATTGGGACAATGTTGGTCCTCATTTCTATCAGTTCCCTTTCGGTGTCACTGTCATGAGAGCCTTTGGTATAAGGAGGATGATGAAAGTACACAATCGTCCATGGCATTGTGTTCGCTGCAAGATCACTTCGCAGCCAGTTGGCCATATTTCCATTTGCATTTCTGTGTGTGGAATGATAAGACTCAAGACTTACAAAATGTACATTGCCATAGTTGTATGAGTAATATGCTTCTGTCCCGCTGGGTACACCACCCGCTTCACCTGCAGTCGGAACAGTAAAGTTATCGAAATACGGTCCACTTTGATTCAGCGCATTGGCAGTATGCAAATCATGATTACCGGGCGATGGCCATGTAACCCATTTGTTAAACTGATGTGGATACATGTCAAATACCTTAGTCTGGTATTCACTGTCTGTTCCATCATTATACGCATTGTCGCCAAGCCATAGCCAAACATCCGTGTGCGTGTTTGCAGTATAATTCATGTATGAATCGCGAACTTTGTGCTGTGCTGAAGAGGCTCTTCCAAAGTCTCCGATTGCCCATATACGAATGGGTGTATTGGTGCCCTCAACCGGATTGGTCACAAAATAATTTCCGGTATCTCCCTGAAGTGTAACGGAAGATGAGCCGATTGAATAATAATATTTTGTGGAGGGATTGAGTCCTGTAATCTGCAAGATATGTTCGTCAGTAGGTGTAGAGTTTGATACACTGTAAAACAGGCTGGATGGATCTGTTCCGAATCTTATTCTGGTGTCGCTCGGATTATTTGTTCTCCATCGAATGTAAACACTATTGGGTGTAGCAAGCTGAAGATAAGGCCCGCGCGTAAGCCGCAGTGTACCTGACAGTGTTGTAAAAATCCCTGATGAGGACCATGCTCCGAGACCGCTTGCACAGACTGTTTGAACCTGAAACTCGTATAGAGTATTTGAAGTGAGTGCGATCAATGTGGAGTTATTTGTATTGGAACTCACAGTGATCCAATTTCCGGAATAACGCACCGCATATCTTACATTGTAATAAAGGGCTCCGCTTACCGTCGGCCAGCCAACTGTCGCTGAACCGGATGTGATGCCTGTCGATGTAAATTGCGCGACATTGGGAATTCCACAGGAAGCAGACAATGTCGTAAAAGTGTTTAATATGCTGTAAGGTTGAGAGGGGTTCGGTGTGCAAATGCATCTTACCCACCAGTCATAACTTGTATTTGAAAGCAATCCATTAATTTGAACTGAGTGCTGACTGCCGTGAACAGTAATCCAGTTGTAATTAGTAGTGCCGCTCACAGCATATCTTACCATGAAGCTGTCCGCATCGATCATAGTATTCCAGGAAACCAGTGCGGAATTCGATGTAATATTATATGATGCTGTGAGATTGGGTATGAGACAATATGCCGGAACGTTCGCCGTGGTGAATACTGTCGGGTTCGCCTGATATGCGCTGGCCATCCCGTTATTGCACCATGACCTTACCTGCCAGTAATAAGTAGTATTCGGATAAAGGCCGCTTATAATGGTATTATATGTAGTCCCGGAAGAAACCGATTTATAAAAGTAGAGTGAAGTGCCACTTTCATAATAGCGTACAAGAAAGCTGTCTGCCGGAGTGATGTCCCAGCTCAAGGTAGCTTCAGAACCCGTTATATTAGATGTGGAGAGGTCATCGGGTACTATGCATTGCGCACCAAGACGGCCGTTCTGCATGACAAGCATCAGAAACATGAACACAAGCAAAGGATTGAACCGGTGAATACTGTTACGTAATTGCATTATGAACTTGATAATCATGGAAATTTTGAAAAAGATAAGCAATCAATCAGGAAGAAATATGATTTTTTAGGCCAAAATACGATTCCTTCATATAAATGTCTATAAATACCCGTTTAAAAATAAAAAAAGGATCAATAAGAAAAAAGCCCCCAGAAGGTGGCTTTTGATTTGCTTTTTATTCTAATACGAATCGGGCAGTGTTTATATCCTCACCAGAGTGCATTCTCAATAAATATATTCCTCTTGGCAATGCTGCTGTACTTATTGGGAAGTTCATTGAATGCTCTCCTTCTTTTCTTTCGTATTCATCACCAAACTCATAAACAATTCTTCCTGAGAGGTCCAGCACATCAAAATAAACTTTTGAAGCTCTGTTGAGATGGTAGCTTACGCTTGCATCATGAATGATCGGATTGGGGAAAACCAACAGCTTGCTCGCAATAGGAACAGCCACATTAAACTCGTCATCAGCCTGGAGCTTCATAGAGCTCAGACTGTTTCTCTTTTCAATGGTGAACTGATCCCAGATGACGCCTGTCGAAGTGAGAAACTTGCTGTCAAGACGGTCACCGTTCACGTCAATCACCAGCGAACCATAATAGGATACGCTGGATGCATACATTGCATTATGCGGCCATCCGGTAGTAGTAGCACCCACAGTTCCAGCGGTACCGCAAACCACATAAACTGTTCCGTAATAATTCGGCCCGGTTTTTATATATGAAGAAGGAAAAATTCCGCTTCCAGAACTTACGGCATGTGTAGAGGCATTAAATGAAGCTTCATTTCCGTAATGTCCGCGGATAAACATAGAACGCTCATAAGAATGACTGTGGCCTGCCAGAACAAGATCCACCTTATATGTTTCCAGAATCGGAACAATGTTATTACGCATTTCTATTAACTGAGTCTCTGCATCCGAATCGTGCGAACCCTTTGAATAAGGCGGATGGTGGAAGTAAACAACAGTCCATCGCTGAGTGTTCGCGGCCAGATCATTTTTCAGCCAGTTGGCCATAGCACCTGTTGCTGATCTGAATGAAGAACCTGTAGACTCAAGACACACAAAATGAATGTTAGCGTAATTGAAAGAGTAATAAGCCTCCGTTCCACTTGCAAGTCCGCCGACTTCTCCTGCCTTTGGCATGGTGAAATTATCGTAGTAAGGACCGGTCTGACTTGAAGAACTTGCAGCATGAAGATCGTGATTCCCGGATGTTGGCCATGTAACCCATTTTTTAAACTGAGTAGGATACATGTCAAAGACTTTTGTCTGGTACTCATTGTCAGTTCCGTCATTGTAGGCATTGTCTCCCAGCCACAACCAAACATTAGTATGAGTGTTTCCGGTCCAGTTATAATAACGGTCACGAACCTGATGCTGGGCTGTGGATCCTCGTCCGAAATCTCCTATAGCCCAAATCCTCACAGGATTTGTTGAACCAACCGGAGGATGGGTGAAGAAATAATTACCTGTATCACCCTGTAGCACCGCATTGGCAGTACCGATAGAATAAAAATATTTTGTGTTTGCTGTGAGTCCTGTTAATTGGATGATATGTTCAGTCTTCAATGTGGCATTACTGACCGTTTGATTCAAATTAGTAACGCTGGTACCAAACCTGACTCTTGAGTCGGCTGGAATGTTGGTCCTCCATCGGATAAATATAGATGATGGCGAAGCTTGTTGCAAATATGCACCTCTTGTAACACTCACCACTCCTGTTGTTGTCTGGAAAATCCCGGACGTCGACCAGTTGCCAGCGCCTGATGCGCAAACTACCTGTACCTGAAATTCATACCAGCTGAGGCTCACAAGTCCGCTGAGATTAGCCGACACTCCGGAAGCGGGAACAGTAGTCCAGTTTCCCGAATAGCGGATGGCATATCGCACATTATAGCTCAAGGCTCCCGTCACTGCTCTCCAGCTTACAGAAGCAGAATTGTGTGTGATGTTGTTGGAAGTGAAAGATGCTGCATCTGCAATCGAAGTACAAGTATTTGACAATGTAGTAAACCTGTTGATTTGACTATAGCCCTGGCTTGGGTTGCTTGCGCAAATGCATCGCACCCACCAATCGTACGTAGTATTGGGCGTGAGGCCGAAAATCGTAACCGCCTTCTGGTTACCCGGAACTTTTACCCAAAAATAATTTGTGGTATTCGTCACTGCGTACCTTACCATGAAGGAATCTGCATTCACCAATGGATTCCATGATACAAGCGCAGAAGTGGCACTGATACTGCTGGTTGCGGTTTTATTCGGAGTTACACAAGACACAGGAGTACTTGTTGTAGTAAAACTTACCGCTGAGTTTTGATACGCTCCCGATGTTCCTCCACTGCACCAGGTACGAACCTGCCACATATAGGTCGTTGCCGGATATAATCCGGTAATGTTGGTGTTTGTAGACGAACCGGGCTTTACTGTTTTGTAGTAATAAACAGACGGTGCACTTGCATCATAATAGCGCACGAGAAAACTATCGGCGCTTACCGAAGTCCAGTTGAATTGTGCGCTACTATTGCCAATGTTTGTCGTATTAAGGCCTGCAGGAACCAAACATTGAGCTGAGACATTTCTAAATCCGGCAATGCTTAGTACGGAAATCAAAATAACGGCAAAAGCCAATGTTTTTAGATTAGCTGATACTTTCATGATAAGTCTTGTTTTAGCCAATCTCCCCAATGATTGACATGCACAAGATAAGTCTTTTATACACTGTAAATCCATGGTTTATACAAGTTCCGGAATTTTCATGATACATCCAAAATGAAATTACTATCCTAATAAACTGTTTGGTTTATTCCACAATTTTGAGTGTCTGACCCGCTGAGTGGCTTGAAAATTCAGGCGCATACATGTTTTCCAGAATTGCGTTTCCGGCTGAAAACACTCCTGCTTGAAAGGCTTTTAGTGAATATTCAAAAATATATTTGCCTCTCGGAAGCCATGAGATGAAAAAACTGGTGCCTGCATCCTGAGTGCTTTGGTAATATCCCAGTCCCTCGCGCCATTTGTATGTGGAAAGAACATCTTCCGGTTCAAGTCCTGATGCGCGACCGTCTTTTAAATGAACGTATTCCATGTCTCTGTCGCATCGAATCACAATTCTCGAAATAATTCTGTCACCAACTTTTACAGGAAACGCCTCCGTAATTCTTTCCAGGTACAATCCTCGTTCTCCCTTTCGTTCAATGAAAAATTCTCTGTCAACTCCTATCTGAGCATCATCATGTTTTTTTATCTTATCCAGATTTTCTTCGTACTGGTAATATAGCGCTCCCCAGCTAAATGAGGAGGTGTCATGAGACTGCACTGGTGCTATCCTGATTCTGCTCATCTCATTTTTAATTTCAGTTCTCTCCCACTCTTTCCTGAATCTGCCGCTGCCGGCTTCGGAAGAAATTTCCGGCAAATCTGATAAAATAATTTCTGTACCCGCTTCAAACCTGACTTTTACATCCTTGCTGATGCCCTCCTCCCCTTGCAATAACATCGAATAACAAGCTTCGGCACTTGCTTTCGTCGACCGCCAATGATGGCTCTGCTTTTGTAGCATGAGCCATTGCTTCATTTCCTGAATCAGTGCATTACCTGCTCCTGTTTCATAAAATGCTTCGATCAATAAAGCCTGCGTTTCTACAGGAGCCTGATACCAGTAATGCCCTCCCGTCTGGCTTTTCCAGAACATCCCCTTCTTCTTGTCTCTGATTGAATACTCCGTGAGTGAACGGATAATTCCATCCGCGCTCTTCTTATCTCCGTTTCTGAACAGTACCAATGCAATCATTCCTTTTTCATATTCCGACTGTTTTAGCCAGTGCTTTCGGCATTGTTCCAGAAAATAACCATGTGCCTCCTTCAGTTCTGTGTCCATAGAAATATTTGAGAAAAATGTCCTCATGTACAAATAGTGCAGGTTGAGAACTGAAGGCATCCAGAGCTTTTTATCTTTTGAAGCAACTAGTTTTTTATAATCATCAGTCGCTTTTTGATCCAGATATGAAATTGCTTTTGTCAAAGCACTCATAAGTTCAGGAGAATTATCAGTTTCCAGTATGCCAAGTTTTATCAGTCGTCCGAATCCGGTCACAATGTATTGGGTGATGTAAGGGTCGTCTGGCATTCCGGGGAACCACGACCAAGCGCCCGTGCTTGTTTGCATTTTCAACAGCTGCTCCAATGCCTTCTTCTTTTCAGAACTCATTCTGTTGTTATCAAACAAGAGCGCCAAACGTTCCTTGCTTTCTTTCTCCGTCAGTGCATCAAGCAACCAGGGTGTTTCTTTCAGCAACAAAGATTTCAGATCTGCATTCCTCTCCAGTCTTGAGAGAAATGTTTCAGGTGTGCTGCTCTTCCAAAGATTGAACACTCTTTCAATCTGAGGATATGTTTTTACAATATGAGCACCCAGTGAATTGGAATAGTATCGGGTAAATATTTGTTCGGAGCATTCATAAGGATACTCCATCATGTATGGAATAGCCTGAATTACTTCCCAAACCGGATTTGGAGTGTATTCGAGTACAAGTTTTACCGGAGTGGAGGTCGCTGAGACAGATGTAGAAATGGAACTGATCTGTATCTCTTGTGATTCATTTCCCTTGATCCAGAATGGATAAGACTCTGTTACAAGTTTTCTATTGCTGATTACCGGAATCAGATGCTCTTCACCATCACTGACATTTCCGGATTTCGCACTGATTCTGACAATCGCTCCTGTCAGATTTTGCGGAACTTTTAGTTTCCAAGTCACAGCTGCAGAGGAATTCGCATTCAGTTCAATGCTCTTATCGGAATTTGAGTTTGAGAAAACAGAATCGATGCTTGTATAATTCCGGACATCCAGAATTTCGAGTTTCACAGATGCATTGAGAGCAATGCTATCGCCATTATTTATTTTGGCTGAAACTACGATTTCATCGTCCGAACGGAAAAATCTGGGAAGATTGGGGAATACAGTCAGCGGCTTGCTTGTCACCACATCTTTGACTTCATATTTGTATTTCATGTCTTCTGTATGCGCAAAGAGCATGAAGTTCCAACGCGTCATGGCTTCGGGCGCATCAAAAGCAATGATGAGTCCGCCTTTATCATCTGTTTTCAGTGCCGGATAAAAGAAGGCCGTTTCTTTCAGATTTTTTCTCACTGAAAATTCTTCATCACTCTTCAGCGTCACAGGTTTTTCGCCACCTGCTTCCATCATCATTGGGACTTCGGATGATTCATCGAGCATCGCAACCGATTTTAAATCCGCTTGACGGGCACCGTCTGCCATATAACTCCTCGACTCCAAGTGCATTATTCTTTGAAAGTGATATCCAAACCAGTTAAAGCGTTCATATTGCTTCGGCTGAAAATAATGATGTTGATTCCATTGCCATTGATATAAAGCTGATGACGCTGCTCCAAAGTCATGATAGGCTGTGCGAACAGAAGAATAAGTTCTTGGGTAGAACTCAGCTTGCCATGAATGCGGGAGGAAGGCATCCAGAGATGCATCGTACATGGATGCAAGTACTTCAGCAAGCACTGCATTGCCTTGATGATCATTCAATCTGACTCTCCATTCTTCTTTGGCTCCAGGGTAAAGCTTGCTTCTGAATGTTTCATAGGTGAGATCGAGTTTTTTATTTGACCAGGGCACTTCCATTGTAAAAGTCTGATTGAAAAATTGTCCGTCGCAAATAAATGATACATGCACAAAAAAGTTTCCCCGGAAACTCTCCACCACAGGAATGCGCAACAATTGCTTACTGTTGCTAAGCTTTATAAACTCTGTACGTACAATGCCATCTCTGGATTCGGTTTCAACTTTCAATCGTACATTTTTTGCAGAGCTTCCAATTAAAATCCGATTCTCCTGCCCGGGAAGGGCATCATCTTTAATAACCTGAAAAGTAAAATACTCTTTTACTGGCATCTTAGAATCATTGAAATTCATTGCGCTGAAATATTTTGAAAATTTCACCGGCTTTCCGTCCGAATCAATGGCATTGGCTTCCAGTCTGTACAATCCTGTTTCCAGTTCATGTAAAGGCAGTACTATTCCTGAATCTTTTTCCGTGTGAAAGCGTCCGGAAAAAACCTGTCGGCTTGCACGATGCTCAGGATTGTCTTCATTGTTATATGCGTATTGAGGAAACATTTTTTGAAAATCTTCTTTGCTCATTATGGAAGTGTCAGGCAAGGACCATCTTCGAGGCATAAAAAGCCGGTCCGGCTCATCGATTTTGTGCAGACTAATATTCACATCTGCAAATACCTTTTTACCTGAAAAATTTTTCAGTTCCACTCCCACAATTTGAGGAGCGTTTGAATTCAGGATTTCCGGCACAACGCAGCTTATCATGAATGATGTGTATGCGATATCAACAAATTCCGTTGCGCTGCGACTTTCTCCGTTCAGGTCTGTAACATCGACTTGCACCTCGTAGGTAAAAACCGGGTTCATATCGGGAAGAGCGCTCTCATCAGGAATCGCTTTGAAGCTTATTTGAAACTCTCCTTTGTTGTTCGTCTCAGCAGTGCCGCTTGCAATCTCCTGACCTTCTGTCTGCGGATATATTGGGGGAAAACGCCAAAACCAAACAGGAAAGCGTGCCTGCCTGACAACTCTGTATGATAGAGCAGCATATGAAACCGGAATCCCATTGTAATTTGCAGCAAGGCCTTTCATTGACACAGTATCATTGACCTTAAAGGCAGAATCAGGTTTTTCAAGTTTCACCTCGAAAGCGGGGCGCTTGTACTCCTCTATCTGAATGTTTACCGAACCTGTACTGTTTCGAATCTGCATATTGCCTGTCAGCACTCCCAAGGGCGCAGTGAAGGACCCGGATATGGTTCCATAAACATTGCTTTTAAATTCCTGCTCGGCAATAAGCTGCCTGTTCGCATCGAAAAACTGAACTATACTTTTCTCATTTCTTCTTACTGTTGGCACACCATCAGTCTCATTCAATAGAAGTGCTTTGAAATAAATGACTTGTCCTGGACGGTATATTGAACGATCGGTAAAAAACACAGTGCGCTGATGCGCCGTGGTTTTACCTCGATGGCGACCATATGTATAAAAATTTTGATGTGGTAATAATGTGTCACCTCGATAACTAATCTCCACTCCAAAGTTTCTTCTGTTTTCATTGTTGGTATTCTGGATCAGGACCCGTCCGCTCTTATCGCTTAAAAACTTCTCCTGCCAGACAATCTCGTATGAATTAGAATTACGGTTGTACTCATTTGTATATGTACGGATTTGTGCTCCGCTTAAAGGCTCTCCGCTAAACCGGTCGTGTATATGAAATTCATGGTCTCCATTCCTCGTTGTCCTGCTACTCATTGCAAGATTTCCCACACGATATCCTAAAAAGGCAATTGCATTATCGTTTGATTTAAAATCAGGGTCCGGAGAAATAATTGCAGAGTAATAACCTTGGCTAGAGGCCGGCAAAGCTATTTCAACACTGTGCATTCTTTTATCCCCATCGTCAGGCAAGTCGAAACTTAAACTATGCTGAGGTTTGATTTTTGCCAGACTGAGGACTCCGCTTTCACTGTTCAGATTTTTTCGCTCATCCCCTGTTTTGTAAATCCGGACGTAAATTTTATTGACATTCTTATACGAGATTTTAGTAAGGACAGGAATATCAGGCTTATTAACTTCCAGGGCTTCCGCATGAATGCTTTTTTGTGTGATCTCTGCCTTTAGCGACTTGCATCGATCAGCACCGTATGTGCCCGGATAATTCTTCATTGCCTCTTCGCAGATTATCTCAGCATCCCGGATTTTCCATTTTAAACTTTTCTTTTCACTTGGGCTGTAATTATTACCCTGCTGAAAATAAAGACTGGCAAGTGCATGCATTGCAGCAGCCGCAGCTTCATACTTTGAAAAAGATTTTATTATGTCCTGCAAGCGATTTTCATATAAGCTGTCCTTTTCTGAAACTGTAGACTTGCGGTGCACAAATTCCAAACGGCTTAACTCTGCGTCAAGAAAGGCTTCCTTATCAGAGTCATTCAAATGAAATAGAAGAATGTTCTGAAATAATTTGATGGCTTTATAGTCTGTGTTCAGTGTATCGCGCTGGCCAATTTCCATTCTGATAAAACTTTCAGCAGCTGAAAAAAACTCAGGGTCTCTTATCTTAAACTGATCAGCAGGACGGCTCAATCCGCTTTCATCATTGATGTAATAATCAAGTGCGCGAAAAGCAAGAAAGTCATAAAGAGTAGGCCTAAATTTTCTTGACCAAATTGAATCATCGCTGATAAGAATTTCTGAATAATTAGCGATTGATACTTTTCCCAGTTCCTGCGGATTCAAAATGGATTTGTCATAATGCTTCATTATCTCCCGCTGCATTGTGGCAAGATCCCATTGAGATGGATCCAGCCCCGGTTCAGCTCCCAAGGAAGTTCTGAGAAAGAACTTATGGCGGTTCATATCGTAATATGAATGATACAGTTCCGCCAATAAAGAATGCAGAATATTGCTCTCAGGAAATGAAGATTCTTCCGCAAGCTGTTTCAGTTCTTTCAATGCGGATAGATCAGAATCCTCGTCAGCATGTTGCCTAAGCTTCAACCCGTACACTACAGACTTAATGTACTGTGGAATGTTTTTTTCCCTGACCGCTTTATCACTGATTGTTTTAAGTTCTGGTTGTGCGGAAAGTGGCAGACCTTCTTGTAAAAGGGAATCTATATTGGCCCAGAGTTCTGTGTAGTCCTTGGTCATTTTTTCCAATCTTAGTTTTTGCGCGTCAGTAAATTCTGAAATGAGCAGGAATGCCGCCAGAATAAAGCTTGTCAATCTGAATTGTCTCAGCATAATTAATTATTCTTGATTATAAATTTAATGATTTAGATCACAGACTTGCATCATGGTATCAAAAACTGTTCCGTAATAAATGAAAAAAGGCCAACCTTGGAGGATGGCCTTTCAATTAATGTGAAAACACTCTACCTTCTTATAATCGGAACCCTTTGTGCACCTTGCTCTGTGGCATATTCTATTATGTATGCACCTGGAATTATGTCAGACAGGTCCAGTTCGAACAAATTGCTTCCGCGTATTATTTTTTCCTCTTTTTGCTGAAGAATCCTTCCCTGCATATCAATCAGTCTAATGGCTGCTATTCCTGTATGAGTTGCACTGAATAATGTCATGATCCTCTCTCCGGCAGGATTAGGATAGGCAAAGAGCCTGTTTTCTTCCTTAGAAATTTGATTGATGTCTGTGATTACCGTGACTTCAATTTCATCATAAGCAGCGCAGTTGTTACTGTCAAGAACAAGCACTGAATATGTATTGCTCGAATTGACTGTGATGCTTCTTGTGCTCGCACCGGTAGACCAGGCATAAGAAATGAAACCAGGGCCAGCATCCAGCACCAATGTGTTGCCGGATGTAATCACTGTATCGTTGCCGAGGTTTATCTGTGCCGCCGGATAGATTGACGCAATAGCGGGTTCTGCATTGCTAAGGCAGGATACTCCGGCAATAGCATAATAAGTTGTGGTTGCATTCAATACAGGTGTAGTGAATGTATATCCGCTGTGCAGAAGATTGCCGCCAGTAGGCTGGTCGTACCATGATACCGGTGCAGGTGAACTTGCAGAAAGTGTGACGCTGCCGTTGCCGCAATTGTATCCGTCACTTACTACCGGAGGATCAGGCTGTGCGGTTACTGTGGCCGTCACTGCTACCCTTGGGCCTGCACAGTTGGATGTAGCTTGGGCATAAAAAATTGTTGTAGCAGTAATGTGAGGAGTGACGAATGTGCTTCCGCTACCAAGGGAGCTGCCTCCACTCGACTGTCCGTACCATGTGATCGGATCACTGGAGTTGGCGGATAATGTAACTGTACCCGGACCGCAGCGTGTACCATCTGTCACGGAAGTAATCTGCGGAGGATTGGAAACGCTCACATTCACTGATGTTCTCGCACTGCGGCAATCGAAACCGGCTTCAACATAATATGTAACCGGACTGTTGATGTTTGGAGTTGTGAAAGTTGATCCTGTATGAAGGAGATTTCCTCCAGAAGGTGCATCAAACCAATAAACCTGGGAAGTGGATGTGGCGGTCAGAGTTACACTTGTGTTCAGGCATGCAACCGCATTGCCAGCACTCGGTGCCGGTGGTACCGGATCAATGATTGCCAGGGCAGGAACTCTTACGCTAGGACATCCTCCGTTCGCCTGAGCATAGTAATTTGTTGTCGCATTGAGTATTGGTGTGACGTAGGTGTTGCCAGATCCAACAGGTGTTCCTCCGGTCGGACTGCTAAACCACGTTATCGGATCTGAAGCGCTGGCGTTTAATGTGACCGAGCCGTCACCGCACCTTGCTGCATCTACAGTAACAGGTGCAGGAGACTTAAGTACTTCTATGTATACAGAAACTCTGTTACTCGGACAAAGCGATCCGGCTTCGAGGTAATAGACTGTATCATAATTCAGATGAGGCGTAGTGAAACTTGAGCCGGTTTCGACCAAAGCTCCTCCGGTAGCGGCAGTGTACCAATAAATAGTTGCAGTGTCGCTTGCAGTGAGAGTCACTGCATTCGGACCGCAGATTGATGTGTCACTGATAACAGGCTCTGATGCTATTGGCAGTACCTCAACGTTCACACTTACAGGATTGCTTGGACAAGTGCGGCTTGCGCTGACATAATAAGTAGTATTCGAAGTGAGGTGAGGAGTTATAAATGAAGGGCCAGATCCCAACAAATTTCCAGCTGGGGCATCGTACCAATAAATAGAATCAGTTGCAGTAGCACTAATCGTCATGGTACCTGGTCCGCAACGGTAAGTACCTGAAGCTGTTGGCGCTGGTGCCTGTGCAACCTGAGTAAGTGTAACCTGATCGGATGTATTGGCACAGGAGAAATAACTCACTCGCACGGAATACTGTCCTGAGGTACTCGCTACATAAAATGTGTCAGTCGCTCCCGGAATATTATTTCCGTTGAAGAGCCACTGATATGTATATCCAGGTTCTCTTCTTGTTGTGAGCACGGAACTGCTGCCTGTGCAAAATGTTGTGCTGCCTGAAACAGGAATATTGGTGCCAAGTATATTTCCGTAAGCACGGCCGGGCGATCCTCCGATGCAACCGGTAAACCAGCTGCTACCGTTATTCGGATCATTGGAAGTGTTGTTGCGTTCAAGCGTATATCCAAGTCCGTCTGCATCCACAGGCCATGGAATCACATCCTGATAATACACCGACAAGTAAAGATTATCGTTATGGTCAAACAACCTGATCTCTTCTCCTCCATTGCTCAGATTAAATCCAAACGGTCCGCGAACATTGCTCACAGTCGGAAAAATGGAGCGAAACTTTACAGAGTCTTCTGCCAGCACAAGATATCCGCCTGCGGGAATCACAGTTCCCAGAGGAATATTGTATGTATGATTATCTTCTTCATCCCTGAACTTCCATCCGCTGAGATCAATCGAAGTGCTTCCATAGTTATGCAGCTCAACCCAGTCGCCGGGATTGAGTGATGCCGAAGAGTTGTAGTTGATTTCGGTGAATGTGATGAGTGGTGCAACAGCTGATCCGGTAAAATGTGCGGTGATCTGATCAGTGGATGTAAAGTTACGAGTCAGACTTTGATTGGTATTGCTCGGGCCGATCACCACAGGAGAACTCCAGTGACTGAAGCTGAATCCGGGATTCGGTATCGCTGTGATGTTGACAGGATTTCCGTTGAAGTAAACCCCAGACCAGGGATAGCTTCCGGGAGTGATTGTAGAAATCTGTATTCTTCCAGCTCCGGCAGGTGAAACATTCAGTGTCAGCGTCACTTGTCCGGTCATCCCGAATTCACTTTGAATCTGATTCCTCACAATCGCAGGTCTTGCTGTAGCGAAAGAAGTAACACGGTTTATATTGGTTTGCCAGTTGCTCATGTTACTTCCCCAGGTGGCAAAATGCCGCGGCATATCCGGAGCCATGCTGTCCTGAAAGGAGTGAAGTATTGCATCTACATTAGAAGGAAGAAAAATTGTATTGATCATATCCGCATAGCGGTTGATGAAATATGACTTGTAAGTGGGATTCTTGAGAATAGCATCAAACATTTCAGAGCTGTGAGAAAAAGCCTGAGGATTTCTCGCGATCTGTATACGGTTGTCGTTCACAGAGCCCGCATAGTTCATCCCGAAGTCCAGGTCATACAAGAGATAACGCCACTTTCCTCCGGCAGCATTCGGCCTCCACATTTTAATGTTATTGGTCCAGGGGCCTATCCAGTCGCCATTATTGTAATACGTTTCCGCTACGAAATAATCAGTGTATGCCGGAATGTCCAGCATGCGGTTCATTTCATTGTAGTATTGAGCGCCATTGGGATTCTGCGTGGTTGCATAATTGTACATTGTCCAGAATGAAGTGTCGGAGCCTGCTTTCACCTCCACAGTGCTTCCGGCTTCTTTGAGGTAATCAATCTCCGATCTGCTCAATCCGAAATTATTCTTCATCCAGTGCTGATCATGATTCTCGTGCACTGTATAAACTCCCCAATACTTTCCGTTTAAAAACAGATTCACCGGATCCGTTCCAAGATAGCCGCAAAATGACGGCTTCATGATTCTTTGCATAAGCGCGTCACGGAAATGCGTCACGTTCCAATCTGTTCCGGAATTTCTAAGAACGATGTTGTCTGTTTTATTCACGTATGGCTTATCGGGCATCAGAGCGTAATTGATCTCGCCGGTACCAAAACGGTCGCTCAGAGAAATTTCAAAACTCTTTTGAGGATGTCCCATGGAATAGTTTCCGTAAATACCGATCTCCGCATTGAAGCGAAGGATTCTGTTTTTGTCACGATCGTAATATTCGATCGCGGCAGGTTTGCGCCAGCCTTGCCAGAAATTAGCTCCTTTGTATGGGAAGTTCGGCTGTGCATTCGGACCAAGGGCATAGATTCCGGTATTCCAGTCCCAGAGATTCAGTGAATCTGTAGTGATCGTGAATACAGGAAGGCGAAGATTTTCATTGATAAAATAAGTGTTGGTGATAATCGTACTCGGAAGATATCCGTTTGCAAATACCCTTGCCCTAACTGTCACAGTATTGCTGATTAATATAGGAGAAGAATATGATGGCGAGGAAGGTGTCGGCTCATCACCATTAATTGTATACCGAATGATGCCCCCAGGAACGGTGGTGCTTAATGTCAGCCACATGGTGCCGGGATAAAATCCTGCGTTTACAGAAAAAACCGGCTGGGAAGCATAAGCCTGAAAACATACAGATGTAGCGTTAGATGCGTTAGGTGTGGGAGTGTTAAAATAACACCAGGTACTTCCGCCATCAGGAGTTCTGCCGAATGAATGGTTGAGGTCCATGCTCGCATAGGCCTTCTGATCAATAGTAATTCCCGAAGCATTGGTGAGGTAAACTGTTTCTCCTGTACGGCTCAGTTTGAATTTCGCATTATAGTATTCCTTCGCCGGAGCCCTGAACCATGATGAAGGAGTGTTGAATGTCATGCCCGGACTCCTCATTCCAAAAGTCAGATAAGGAAGCGAACTTAAATCTGCCGATGAAGCAGACTCATTGTGTGTCTGCACAGCAAGCACGTTAGTTCCTTGTCTGATGATACTTTTGAAAAGCACCGGATCAATGTAAAATGAATCAGGAAGCATTCCCTGAAACATCCTCGCTTCCCGTGACGAACGGGCCAATACATTATGCGCAGGCCTGTCACCTTTTGTTCCCAAATTGGACCTGGCTATCTCAACTCCGTTTAAATAAGCAACGAATCCGTCATCATAATCCATGAAGAAAATCGCTTTCACAATTTGTGATGTATCCGGAACAGTAAATGAACGACGCATCATCACTGAAATAGTTTGCGGAATTACCGTTGCATCATCTCCATCACCAAAGCCTATTCCACCCTGACCGGAAGACCAGGATGCATCATTGAAACCAAGATTTCTCCAGTTGGTATCCGGCGCGCTATTGCCAACCCAATACTTCCATGTATTGGATGCTTTCACAGCCGCTTCGTAATGATCTACCAGTGTAGTAATATTTGTATCAGAAGCAAAAATCAACAGCCTTTGTCCTGCATCAAGATTCACTGAAGGAAAAGTGAATCTATACGGAGTGCTTGCATCATCCGATAATCCATAACCCGCAAGATTCACATTCGATGCTCCAGCATTGTAAATCTCTATCCAGTCATCATGGTCCCCATCAAAATTTGAAATAAGTGAACTGTTTGAAGGACAAATTTCATTAATCACAATCTGAGCGCGGAGAGGAACGCTTAAGATCATGAGCATGACAATAGACAGAAGAAAAGATAGGTTTAGTCCTGTCTTGAGTGCAGACATTTTTGGTGTTTTCAGGTTCATTATTTCAATCAATTCAGAAGCCCTGCAAAAGTACAATTTCTGGGGCCTTAAGTCTTTGGTTTTTAAATGAATTATCAAATCCTGACAGTTAAATAACAATCAGAATCGAATTGATGCTAGAAATAAAGATAAATTGGAATTTACGTAATTTTTTGCAATTTTGATAGTATAATCCCGGATACTATGTTAAAATCTTATAGCTCAAGACGTGAATTTTTAAAGAAGTCAGGGCTCATTGGAATGGGCGGACTCGCCATGCAGCTCATCCCATTAAAGCTTGATGGGACGGGCTTTTCAGAAGATGAGCTCAGACTTGAAGAAAACTCAGGAACCTTTGTTTTGGATCCTTTGCCATATGAATATGATGCACTCGAACCTTACATCGATCGTCAGACTATGGAAATTCATCATGGTAAACACCATCAGGGTTATGTCAACAACCTGAACAGACTGGTGGGGGAAAATAAAATCGAAGCATCGCTGGAATCCTTGCTCAAGAATGTGTCTTCATATCCAACCGGCATACGTAACAATGGCGGGGGACACTGGAACCATACATTTTTTTGGAAAATGATGAGCGGAAAGGTCGAATCACAACCCGGAGGCATGATAGCTGAAGCGATTGATTCATCTTTTGGAAGCATGGACAAATTCAAAAATGCTTTTAATGATGCTGCTTCGAAAAGATTTGGTTCCGGCTGGGCATGGCTGATACGTACTGCGGAAGGAAAACTTGAAATCACTTCAACTCCCAATCAGGACAATCCACTAATGGATGTTGCCGAAACGAAAGGAGTTCCCATTCTCGGAGTGGATGTATGGGAGCATGCATATTATCTAAAATACCAGAACAGAAGAGGCGACTACCTCCAGGCATGGTGGAATGTAGTAAACTGGAATCAGGTTGCCGCGAATCTGATGGCTGCGGAAAACATGAAGTGACAAAACTACTTTTCATGCTCCAATATCCAACCAATTTGAGCTGACTACTTTTGTTACCTGATCTTATCATACAAATCCTTCAAATCACCTGATTTAATATTATATGATACCGGAGAATACTTAGAATAAATAATTTCTCCAGTATTCGAGTTGATTACACTTAAGAATTTATCTGTGCTGCTCTTGATGTAAATCAGGTAATAAAATGCTCCATCTCCTTTCAAAATATTTTGATTTAGTTCATCGGTAGTCAACAATTTGTAATTGTATTTATAATCACTGAACAATTCCTTTTCATCATGCCTTTTTGACTCATCTCCGTTGAACTTATTAAACTTATACAATGTATAATCTGGAACAAACAATGTTTCTTTTTTTAAGTTTTTAATCTCAGCTGGATTTAAGATCTCATCATACAGTTTTCTGGCTTCGGTTTTATTTAAAAAGCTAGTAAGCGTTTGTATGTAATTTTTTAAAATCCCTGGACCCCAATTGCGAATATGTCCGTCTCCGTCATATTCTACCTGATATAAATTATCTGGATCGGCCAGAGTTTTAAAGTCTGTGAACAGCTCTATTCTGGCAACGCGAATCTTGTCCAAATTATCAAATACTACTTTCTTTTTCTTACTCTGATCTCTCCTTGTAAAGAAGTTTGGGTCACACGTCCATAGTTCAAGATATAAATGTGTGTTGGAATAATTTATTCCGTTACTACGACTTCCATTTTTATACAGATTTACGAACTGAGTATTCGTTTCATATCCTCCAATTGTCAAGAAAGAATTTTCAGGAGAAAGCCGGCTTTCAATTTCAGAATACTTTATAAACTAAAATTTAGAAATTGTCCATGTGCTTTTGAACATATCAATGAATGCTTTTGCTTTCTCTGATTCGGGGTCTTTCATTGCAATGTAGGTTGTTCCGCTTTTAATCTTGGGAACTTCTGCGAGATTTAAAATCGCAATTTGACAGTTAGCATTCATTGTGAATGCAGCGAAACAAAAGAGCGTAAGGATGACGTGTTTGTTTTTCATTTTGTGGTATTACTATTTGTTACTGATTGAAAATATTTACCAGGAAGTTTGTTGAAGGCAAGAACAAAGATTCAGTCCAATAAATTTAAATGGATAAAAGGGGGCCGTTATTTTACCCCTAATTTTAACTTAAATGTATAAAAAATGACCTCAGTTTGGCAAATGTTTGCCCACTAAATTTCTATAGGAAAATAAAATAGCTTGTTTGGCTATGGAAATTTCTTGTTGTATGGTAAGGGGCTTTGATTACACCAAGGCGATATCAAACTGAACAAGGTCCACAAACTCCTGCACCCTTTCATCGATTTCATCCTGCTTCAGTGCGATAAGCCTTTCGAGTCCGAATTTTTCTACGCAGAATGAAGCCATGGCCGACCCATAGATGATTCCGCGCTTCATGTTACCAAAGGATACGTCCCTAGTCTGTGCGAGGTAACCGATGAAACCACCTGCAAAGGAATCTCCAGCACCGGTTGGATCGAAGACATCTTCCAGTGGCAGCGCCGGAGCAAAAAAGACCTGGTCTTTATGGAAAAGCAAAGCACCGTGCTCACCTTTTTTAATGATGAGGTACTTCGGACCCATGCGCAAAATTTTCTGTGCAGCTTTTACCAGTGAGTATTCATGCGTAAGCTGGCGCGCTTCTGAGTCATTCACCGTGAGCACATCAACCAGTTTGATGGTATCCATCAAGGCATCCCACTGCGTTTCCATCCAGAAGTTCATAGTGTCCATGACAATTAATTTGGGACGCTTGTGAATTCTCTCAATGACTTTTTTCTGCAGCTGTGGCATGAGATTGCTCAGCATCAGAAATTCACAGTCCTGGTAAGAGTCAGGAATCACCGGATCGAAATCAAGCAGCACATTCAGCTGAGTATCAAGTGTATCGCGGGTGTTCATATCCACATGATATCGACCTGACCAGAAAAAGGTTTTTTGTCCGTTTTTGATCTGCAGCCCATCGGTTGCCATTCCCATTCGCTTGAATTCCCCGATCATATCCAGAGGGAAATCGTCTCCCACAACGGAGACCAGCTTGATGTTCTTTGTAAAATATGCTGCGGAAGTGCCTGAGTACGTGGCAGCTCCGCCGATAATTTTATCTGTTTTCCCGAAAGGAGTTTCGATGGCATCAAAAGCGACGGTACCGACGACGACAAGGCTCATGTGGAGTGAAATTTTTTCGCGAAGATATTGGATTTTCCTTAAATATACTTACTTTTGTCGCCCCTAAAACACCTCTTTTCTGTGTGCTTTAGTTCCGGTTTTACCGGAATTGCTGAAGAAAAGCAGGTTTGGCTCTTCGCCCCGGTTAGGCCGGAACGAAGGAACAATCCTCCTTAGCTCAGCTGGTTAGAGCATCTGACTGTTAATCAGAGGGTCCCTGGTTCGAGCCCAGGAGGGGGAGCATGTAAAGTGCAGAAGAACAGTGTGAGTGAACAGGATAAAAAAGGTCCGTTCATTCGCACTGTTTCTGTTTTAAAACACTGTTCACTCGCCCTGTTTCTCAAACTCACACTTATTATATTACCCATTACATATTAAGTTGTAGTGCCCAATACTTTGCTCCAGCTTTAACCGCATGGAATTCCGCAAGCTGATAGTCTATCAAAAAGCGCTGGGGCTTTACACAGAACTGGAAAAAGAAATTTTGTCCAAAAGCGAAATGGACAGAGCTTTAAAAGACCAGTTGCGCAGTGCAGCCACGAGCATAGTATTAAACATCGCTGAAGGAAGCAGCAGGTTCAGCAGAGCCGACAGGAAGAACTTTCTTGTCATCTCACGCGGCTCGGCATTTGAATGTGCCACAATAATCGACATCATCAAAAGCACAGGAAGCAAAACATTTCCTTTGATTGAAAACGAACTCATGGAAATCTCTAAAATTCTGTTTAAGATGATTTCAAATCTGGCGACGAAAACTAAATCCTGATTTCAAACGGATAAAATCCCGGTTCATCTATTTACCCTTCAGGTGTCCTGTGTGATTTATTGATCAAGCCCTGCCTCGCTCCCACCCGCTGTGCCGGATTTGTAATCAGTACTGTTCGAAACCTATGGATCGTAAAGTTTATTAAATTTTTTCAAATCACCACCGCAAAGCTGGACAATCTGTCCTATCATTATGTTTTCTATCTCAATCGCAAACCTCAATTTAGCAATTTTATAACTCGAAATTTTGTTCAGCTTTCTGAATGCAATAATTAAAATTGCAACTATTAAAGTCATAT
>QQVM01000014.1 GCA_003389385.1 Bacteroidota bacterium | reverse complement strand
CCAGTAATCCCACTCATCCAATAAATCCCAGTTCAGACAATATCCCAGTAATCCCACTCATCCAATAAATCCCAGTTCAGACAATATCCCAGTAATCCCATTCATCCAATAAATCCCAGTTCAGACAATATCCCAGTAATCCCATTCATCCAATAAATCCCAGTTCAGACTGCATCCCAAGATTACAATTAGAACCTCTTCCTTATCACTTCCAGTGTCTCGTCAAAAACATTGCTGTTGGCTGCAATAATTTCTTTTCCAAAAACAAAATTGTCGCTTCCTGAAAAGTCTGAAACTTTTCCGCCGGCTTCCTTAACTATCAGCGCTCCGGCTGCTACATCCCAGGCATTGAGTCCGTACTCATAAAATGCTTCAAACCTGCCGCAGGCAAGGTAGGCGAGATCAGCAGCAGCAGAACCAAGCCTGCGTAGTCCGTGTGTATTCCTCATGAAATAATCAAAAACCTCCATGTACTCTTTCATCCTGGAATAATCGGCATATGGAAATCCTGTGGCTAACAACGAATCTTTTAAAGTTAAGGCCTGAGAAACACAAATTGAATTGTCATTCATAAAGGCTCCTCCGTCTTTCCAGGCGTAAAAGCATTCATCAAAATTCAATTCATGAACAAGACCTATTAATATTTCTGAATCATTCATCAGCGCAATGCTGATACAAAAACAAGGAAGTCCGTGGATAAAATTTGTTGTGCCATCCAAAGGATCAATCACCCAAAACAAACCTTGCTTTTGTCGGTCATTTTTACTTTCCTCTGCATAGAAACCAGCTTCAGGTATTAATTTCCTCAAGCCTTCAACTATTCTTTTTTCAGCCTCCTTGTCAACGTATGATACTAAATCATTATGTCCTTTTCTTTCGACATGTTCAGCACTGAATTTCTTTCTTTCATACAGTATGAATTCCCGAGTCTTCCGGCTGATTTTCTCAACCTGTTTACATATGCTTTCAAGATTCATATCTCATGGAATTAAGCTTTCACAAGGCTTTTCTTTCTGCTCAGGTAAATAAGTCCTGCAACCCCGGTGATCAGAAGCAGAATGCTGATCACTTGCGCCTGACTGAAGGATATACCTGCAAGATAGTATTTGGCATTAACCCTTATTCCTTCAATCAAAAATCTTTCAATTCCATTAAAAATAAGATACCATGAGAATAAAACACCAGGTACTGAGATTCTTTTTCTCATAGACCAAAGAACAAAAAACAAGGCAATGCAGGCAATGCATTCATATAGAGGTGTGGGATAAACTGCTTCTGCAAGCTCAAAGCAAAATCTTCCCTCGCATCCGGGAATAGGCACTCCTTCGTTGATGACATTATTCGGATATTTGTAACTCCATATCCAGTCAGGAAGAAAACTCATCCACTCAGGCATTGGATTGTTGTTTACAATTCCCCAGTCCCCGTCGCCTGAGAGCTGACAGCCAAGTCGTCCACTGCCGTAAGCAAGCATAAGTCCCGGTGCTGCTGCATCGCACATTTGAAGCGGCTTTATTCCGAGTTTGTTTGTATACCACAATGTGCTGGCTGCGCCGACAATTAGTCCGCCGTACATGGTAAGTCCGCTGCCGCTGACAAACATTCCGACAGGATCAGCGATGAAATCATTCCAGTACTCAAACATATGAAAGAGCTTCGCACCGAAAAGTCCGCCCAGAGCAGCAGCCATGGTGATCTCCGGCACAAGCTGATGCGGATAGACCTGCAACTCGACAGTCCGGGCTTTCTTCTTTTGTTCTTTTGCGCTTTCCCTGTACTTGATTACTAGAAAGATAATCGCGCCGAACAATCCTCCAGCAAAATTTCCCTTGGCTGAAAGGATCGCTCCCTGCGGATCAAGAAAAAAAGCGTCACTGTTTTCAAAAATAAGTCCGAGTTTGTATCCAAGTAGAAAGCCAAAAATAGTATTCCAGATATATTCACTTAGCGGACTCGCCATTCCTTCTCTGACAAATTTCTTAGAGGGAAGAATTCTTCCTTCATTCTCTGCTCTTTTCAATTCCATTTTCAGAGTCCATGCGGCAAGGACAAAGGAAATAGCCACAAGCGTTCCGAAAGTGGGAGGAAAGGAGTGTGTAAAACTGGTTCCAAAAAGATCGTTGAGTAGATCGGTGATACCCGGATACATATTTTCGCTGGGATGCTTTTATATTGATTAAAAATCCTCAGAAAGTTTCAGACAATATTTCTTCTGAAATCATTCCATATAACGAATGTCCTTCATCAGAAAATTCTCCCAACTTTACCGGTAAAATCTGGTTAATAAGCTGGGCATTGTATGGATGACTGACTTTCACATAATTGGCGCTGAATCCGTGCATCATACCTGATTTGGAATCCGCCTCAAATAATACTGGGAGCGTTTTTCCCTGCTGGCTTCTGTAAAATGCATTCAGCTTTTTTTCAGACAGAATACGCAGCATCCTGTTTCTTTCTTTTCGAACACTCACAGGAACCACGTCCTTCATTTCTGCAGCATGGGTGTTTTCTCTTTCTGAATATGTAAACACATGCAGATAAGAAACATCAAGTCCGTTCAGAAAGCTGTATGTCTTTTTGAAACTCTCATCGTCTTCTCCGGGGAATCCGGTGATCACATCTGCGCCAATGCAGGCATCAGGCATGAGTTCCCTGATCTTAGCGATTCTTTGTACATAGAGCCCGGAGCGATATCGTCTGCGCATCAGTCCGAGTATCTTGTCATCACCAGATTGTAAGGGAATATGAAAATGTGGAACGAATTTATTTGAAGACGCTACAAACTCTATGATCTCATCACTCAGCAAATTTGGTTCTATGGAAGAAATCCTGAATCGCTCGATGCCTTCAACTTCATCCAGTTCCCGGATCAAATCCAAAAAACTTCCATTGCCTGCCGGCTTGCCCTCTACATTTCCGTAATCTCCTGTATTTACACCGGTAAGGACGATCTCTTTCACTCCGCTTGCAGCAATTTCCTTAGCTATTCTGATCACATTCTCCATGCTGTCGCTGCGGCTCATTCCTCGAGCAAGTGGAATAGTGCAGTAAGAGCAGGTGTAATCGCATCCGTCTTGTATTTTCAAAAAAGTTCGCGTTCGGTCACCAATAGAATAGGAGCCAATAAAATTCTCCACATCGTCAATGTTGCAGGAATGTACTTCTGCTCTTACTTTCTTTCCTCTGTTGAGAAATTGCTGTATGTTAAATTTTTCATTCGCTCCCAGGACCACATCCACACCTTCAATTGATGCGATTTCTTCAGGCTTTAATTGAGCATAGCAACCTATCACAGCCACAAAAGATTCAGGATTGTAACTTAGAGCTTTTCTGACAATGCTCCTGCATTCCCGGTCTGCATTCTCAGTCACCGAACAGGTATTAATAACCACAAAATCGGCACCAATGTTAAAATCCACCTTCCTGAAACCATTGGATACCAGAGTTCTGGCAATGGTGGAAGTCTCTGCAAAGTTTAATTTGCAGCCAAGTGTGTGAAAAGAAACAGTAGGGATCGCCGACATGGGTCGCAAAGGTATGAAATGCAGATTAATAATGGAATTATTTCATGATTACCATGCACTTACAAATCCGTTTGGCTGATTAAATCCAGTCAAAGCAGTTGATAAATGATTTGAAGTCATCGTTTGCTCATTATTCAGAAAATTAGTTTTGCAGCTGACCAATGAATCTTCATAGAATTTACTTCTTACTGTTGATCACTTTCTTATCTGCCTGTTCAAGCAGGCAGGAGGAGAATGCAGATAAGACGGTTTTTCGCTACAATGATGCTTCCGGCATCAGCTCGCTTGATCCTGCATTCGCGAAGGACCAGTCATCCATTTGGGCTTGCCTGCAGCTTTATAACGGACTGCTGAGCCTTGATGCTGATCTTAATATCCAGCCTTCAATCGCGAAATCCTGGGATATAAGTCCTGATGGTTTGCAATACACTTTCCACCTTCGGGGGGATGTGTTATTTCATGAGAGTGATTTGTTTGAGGCGGTAGAATACAATGGTCAAAATATCAATTCACGTTATGTCACAGCTGAAGATTTTGTTTTCAGCTTCAAGCGGCTTGTAGATGCCAAAGTCGCAAGTCCGGGTGCATGGGTGATGAACACCGTGCAGAAAGATGAGAGTGGAAGCCTGACAGGACTGAAAGCCCTCAACGATTCTACACTGATCATTACACTCAGACACAGCTTTCCTGCTTTTGCATCCTTACTTACCATGCCATACTGCGCAGTTGTGCCTAAGGAAGTTGTGAAAAATAACGATAGTGAATTTCGCAGACGTCCTTGCGGTACGGGTCCTTTTCGCTTCAGTTACTGGAAAGAAGGTGTTCGTCTGATTTTTTTAAAGAATCAAAATTACTTTGAAGAAATAAATGGAGAGAAATTGCCTCGCCTGGATGCCGTGGAGATTTCATTCATAGGTGATAAGCAAAGCGCCTTCATTGAATTTCTTAAAGGTAAACTTGATTTCCTCTCCGGACTTGATGCCAGTTACAAGGATGAATTGCTGACACGCTCAGGAAAGCTGCAACCCAGGCATGAAGGACGATTTAAGTTGGAAACACTACCTTATCTGAACACCGAATACCTGGGTATTCTGATAAAACATAATGAAGAGAGTCAGGACAAGCATCCGTTGCAGAATCCAAAAGTGCGACAGGCTCTTAGTCTTGGATTTGACAAATCCAGCATGATGAAGTATTTGCGCAACAACATGGGTACTCCGGGGATATACGGAATGATTCCTCCCGGTATGCCAGGCTTCGACAGCGCATCCTGCCTTGCTTACACTTATGATATCCGTAAGGCTAAATCACTTCTGGCGGAAGCCGGATATCCTGAAGGAAAAGGATTGAAGGAAATTACTCTGAGTACAACATCCACTTATCTTGATTTGTGCGAGTACATCAAAAGTCAGTGGGAAAATCTTGGTGTAAAAGTGAAAATTGATGTGAACCAGGCAGCTATTCACCGCAAGATGGTTTCAGAACAGAAGCTGGAATTTTTCCGCGGCTCTTGGATTGCCGATTATCCTGATGCGGAGAATTATCTTTCTCTTTTTCACTCAGGAAATTTCGCACCGGGCGGACCAAATTATACGCATTACCGCAATTCGGAATTCGACCGCTTGTATTCATCCGCTTCCGGCATTAACCATCCTGAAGAGCGGTGGAAGATATACAGGAAAATGGATTCCCTTGTCATGGCCGATGCTCCGGTTATCATTCTCTACTATGATAAAGTACTTCGCCTTGTTAGCAATGAAATTCAGGGATTGGAAAACAATGCCATGAACATGTTGGTGCTCAAGAATGTCAGAAAATCAGTCAGCACTTCCAGGTAATTCTATCAGGCAAGTGATAGGATAATGATCCGATAACTTTTCATCCCGGTAAGTTTTGAAGCGGTGACTCTTTAACTGCTGGCTGTGAAAAATAAAATCAATTCTGAATGAAGGCAACGGACCGGCATACGTATTTCCCAAACCGCTTCCGCTTTCTCTGAAAGCATCCAGGAGTTTATCAGAAAGAATCCTGTAAGAATAAGATGATGGAGTGTCGTTGAAATCTCCACAAAGTATTACAGGATAGGGACTGTTTCGAATTGTATCCCTGAGTTGGCTTACCTGCATAACTCTTTTCTGATAAGCTGTACGTAGACGCTTAAGAATTTTCATCCCTCCGTCCAATTCATCCTGGTTCACCTCATCATTGCCAAGATTCTCGATGAACCTGTAATCTTCCCATTTGAGGCGAACACTTTCAAGATGTGTATTGAATACCCTGACAGTGTCCTTGCCTTTCACAATATCTGTATAAATGAAAAAGTTTCCACCTGAATTGGGAAATGGGATTTTTTTTCTGTTAATGATCGGGAATCTGCTAAAGGTGGCAATTCCGAAATAATCTGTTTTCTTAAGTACAGTCGTAAACTCTATATGAGAATATCTGGCTATGTGTTTGCTGATGGAATCTGTGTTTCGGAATGAACCGTCTTCTCTGGTGCTGGTATAGTATTCCTGAAAGCAGATCACATCCGGTGCTTCTTTTTTCAAATAAGAAAATAATCTCGCCTTTGTATCATGAGAATTAAACCAATTGTAAAGATCGAACAGACGGACATTGAAGGACATCAGCTTGAAGTATGAAACTTTCCCGCTTTCATCAAACTCGTCGTCAAAATTAAATTGAAGAATCCCGCTGATTCTTGGAATGCAAAGAAGAATGAGAATGAGCACGTTATAAACTCTTCTCCTTTTTCTCAAAATCCAGAACAATAAAAACAGCAGGTTGATCAGAAATAGAGGACCAAAGCCAAGTCCGAACAATGCAAGCCACCAAATTCTTTCCGGACTGACATATGCACTCAAGAGAGAAAAAGCGAGAAAGAGCATAGCAGCAATGTTCAACAACCAGACGGTCTTGTCTATCCACGATACTTTTTTCTTCGAGCTAACTTTCAACTGAAAGAGAAATTGAGAATGTATGCCTACTTGTCTTCTTTGCTGGATTTAAAAAGAAAGTCTTTTTCCTCCTGGCTCAGGCTGCCATAGCCGGATTTACTGATCTTATCCAGAATCATATCGATTCTTTCCTGCTTATTCTTGCGGTTCAAATTGAACTGCTCATCAGAACCTTTTTCTGAACGATACACTTTCATTTTTTGCCTTTTTCTGATTTTGAATAAAGCAATGAACTTATTAAATCCTGCTGCAAGATCACGACCCTTTCTTAACTGTGTGATGTAGATATAACCGAAGCAGGCTCCACCGAGATGGGCAATATGTCCGCCTGCATTACTGCCGGAAATACTGATCAGATCGAGAAACACAATTACCAGTGCAAGCCACTTGAGCTTAACCTGACCAAAAATTAATAGCTGAATCGGATAATCGGGCAGAAGAGTGGCTGCTGCGAGTGTAATGGCTAGTACACTGGCAGACGCGCCCAAAGCGAAAGCTCCCGGTAATGCGCCTGAGAAAAGCGGAAAGACATTGTATGCAATGATGTAAAGAACAGCACCGCTGAGTCCGCCAAGTATATATGTACTAAAAAGTTTCTTTGGGCCCAGGTATTCCGTAAGTATTTTTCCCATCCAGTACAGCCACAACATGTTAAAAAGCAGATGGAAAAAATCCCAATGTAAAAACATATACGTTAGCAAAGTCCACGGTTTGAACAGAAGTTTTGGAAGATAAGCCGGTACAGCCAGCCAGTCTGCTACTTGCAGCAAAGTAAAAGCCGGACTCATGAACAACATGGAGAAACTGTTCGCAACCCTGATGATCACAAAAACCGCGATGTTGATGATCAACAATCGCTGCAATGTGTCTGCATTGCTGAACTGCTCTTTGATTTTATTGGAAAACTCCTGCATGATTCCTAATGCGCCCTTATCAGAGGCATGGTATAAATTTAATAATAATCCGTCCTGTTACTATGCTTTTGTTTCCAGTACATAATCAGAATGAAGCCGGTGACCAATCCGCCCAGATGCGCGAAGTGTGCGACATTATCTCCGGGAACATTGGCAATTCCTGAAAATAGTTCAAGCGCACCGTAAAGTATTACAAAATATTTGGCTTTGATAGGAATGGCGAAGTAAAGATAGATTACACTGTTCGGATAGAGCATGCCATAAGCAAGCAGAAGTCCGAACACCGCTCCTGAAGCACCAACTACAACTGGTGCATTTAATGCATCCACTTTGAGTTGTTTAACATAGTCAACTGATAAGTTAATCGCTGCATTCAGATCCTGATTCACCAGCAAATTGAATTCACGACGGAAAGCATTGTAATGATCAATCATTTCCGCAGAGGAAAAACTACGGAATGCATCGGAACTAAGCAGGGTATGAAGTTCTTCCAGTCCGGGATTAGCAATATAGGAGTCAAACTGAGCAATGGCCGGTTGAATTTCAAAATACACGATTCCATAATGAGCCAATGCCGCTCCCAGGCCTGTGATGATGTAGTAAGTCAGAAATCTCCTTCCTCCCCAGACATTTTCAATTGCTGCCCCGAACATCCAAACAGCAAACATGTTGAACAAAATGTGCATGAAACTACCATGCATGAACATGTATGTGATAAACTGATAGGCATTGAATTTCTCCGCTTCGAAATAGTGCAGTCCCAATAGATCGTTCAAATCCACACCTTGCTGTTGCATCACCACAAGGGCAAGGAACATGATCCCGTTGATTATCAGGAGATTTTTTACTACTTCAGGCAGTAGGTTAAAACGTCTTGGACGATATTGTTCGTAATTCATAGTTTCTTGAAAACAGAGGATCTAAAAGATAAAGCCTGCATTTTCAGGTTCAATTTTATCAATCATTTGGATTGAAATCTAGCCCTGATCTCATCTGTTTTCAACAGGGTAAAACATGGTTTTCCGTTGATGCCCATTCCCGCTTTTTCGCATGCAAACAGAGAGCTTACAAGAGATTTCATTTCATGAGTACTCAGTGATCTGCCGCGCTTGATGGAAAGATTCCGGGCAATCACCCTGGCAAGTTTCTCTTTCATGTCTTTCACACCACTCAGGTCGCCGCTTTTATATGATTCAAGAATTGACTCCAGACTGTCTTTTTCACTGCCCTTTGGAACTTCCGAAGGAACTCCGTGAAGTACAATGGAGTTGCCTCCAAATTCCCTGATATCAAATCCGGCTTTACGGAGTGGTTCCGAGATTTCATTCAGAAGCGCAATGTCAGAGGATGAGAAGTCGATGGAAAGTGGGAACAACTCCTGTTGTGTGACTGATTGCGAATGGCTAATCCGTGTAAGGTATTTTTCATAAAGCACACGTTCATGCGCTGCTTCCTGATCTATCAGCATGATTCCGTTGCTCACAATCTGCATGATGAACTGATTATGGATCTGCAATAGCTTTCCGTCTTCTTCCTGTTCTGCATTGATCAGCGTACCCTGACCAGCGACATTCAACTGGGTAACTCCGCTTCCCTGAGAGGGAGCACTGATCAAGTCATCATACATTTTGTTCCATCCGCTGGAGGCAAATGCATTATTTGACTTCTCTTTCGAGAATGGATTGTAGTCCTGCTTCACTGTTACACCAGGCGCCTGAGGAACCTGATGACGCATGGAATGGGGTATGTCAAATGTGCTTTCTCTATCAAAATCCAGAGAAGGACTGATGCTATATTGTCCCAATGCTCTCTTTACAGCAGCACGAACAATGGCATACACAGACCTTTCATCTTCGAACTTGATTTCTGTCTTGGTTGGATGAATATTAACGTCGATCCTTGCCGGGTCAATTTCTATGTGCAGCCAGTAAGATGCATAACTGTCGGATGGGAGCAGCTCTTCAAAAGCATTTTGAACAGCGTGGTTGAGGTATGCGTCGCGTATGTAACGCCTGTTAACAAAGAAAAACTGCTCGCCTCTTGACTTCCTTGCAAACTCCGGCTTGGCAATAAAGCCACTTATGCCGATCAGGCTGGTTTGTTCACTTACAGGCACCAGTTTCTCGTTATAATTGTTGCCATAAACGCCCACAATTCTTTGCCGTAAATTACCGGGAAGGAGATTGAAAAGCTCCATACCGTTTTGTTCAAGGCTGAAACTGACTTCCGGATGGGCAATTGCAATCCTTTCGAATTCGTCGATGATATGACGGGCTTCGACATTGTTGGACTTCAGAAAATTCCTTCGGGCCGGTACATTGAAAAAGAGGTTACGGACGCTAATGTTGGTGCCGGGAGGACAGGCGATGATCTCCTGCTTTTTAACCTCACTTCCTTCAATGTGAATCAATACGCCGGTTTCCTGGTCATGAAGACGAGTGCGCAATTCAACCTGGGCTACTGCAGCGATGGAGGCAAGTGCCTCACCGCGAAAGCCTTTGGTACGGATCGAAAACAATTCATCAGCACTTCGGATCTTGGAGGTGGCATGTCTTTCAAAGGACTTTCTTGCGTCGCTTTCACTCATTCCGCAACCGTTGTCAATCACCTGGATGAGCGTTTTGCCGCTATCCTTGATATGCACTTCAATCTTATCTGATCCCGAATCAACCGAATTCTCCATCAGCTCCTTAAGGGCAGAAGCAGGCCTCTGAATGACCTCTCCGGCTGCAATCTGGTTGGCAACGGAATCGGATAATAGTTTAATAATGTCCGGCATTTCTTCCTCTTAATCCGCTAAAGGTATGAACATTCGTTTAAATGATTTCAGATCATTTTTGTTTTATCAAGATTTTAATTCTGTTTGTATTACAAACTCTCAATAAAGTTATATCTTCATCGTTCAAGGTTCATGTTTATTATGGAGAAAAAACTCAACAAAGCAGAAGCCGGCTTTCACCTGCTTCAAATTCTTTCGGCTATCGATGGTGATTTTCATCATATGGAAGATCTCGTCATCACAAATTATCTGTCAGAAAACTATCCCTTTCATGTAAATCTGGATGCTGCTGTGGATTATCTGAGCACATTACCTAAGGATGATTATGTCCTGCATTTTCAAAAATGCATGAATGATTTTTACCAGGATTCAGAGGAAAGCGAGAGAATGAAGTTTCTGGACTTTGCCGTAAAACTAGTCAAAGCAGATAATGACATTACCAATGAGGAAAATATATTCCTCAATTTATTATTCCAAGCATGGGAGAGGGAGAATGAATGAACAATTTAAATTGTAACTGCTCACTTCATTTTATCCCTGAAAATCTCCTTGAACTTTTCAACTTTGGGTGCGACCACAAACTGGCAATAAGGCGCCTGCCTGTTCAGCTTGAAATAATCATGATGATAATCTTCTGCAATGTAAAAACCTCTAAAAGGTGAAATCTCCGTCACGACTTCCTTGTCATAAGCATTCGATTCATTCAGCAAATTTTTATACTTGACGGCTTTTTCCTTTTGCTCATCGTTATGATAGAAAATCACCGAACGGTATTGAGGGCCGATATCGTTTCCCTGTCTGTTAAGCTGGGTAGGATCGTGCGATGCCCAAAAGGCTTCCAGTAATTCATCATAACTGATTGCAGCAGGGTCGTATATTATCTGAACCACTTCAGCATGTCCGCTCTTACCCGAACTCACTTCTTCATATGATGGATTAGCACTTTTTCCTCCGGAATACCCGGAACTCACCTTGATCACACCATTAAGCAACTCAAACTGTGCTTCGGTACACCAGAAACATCCGGTTCCGAATGTAGCTGTGTCTGTCGGTCCTTCAATTTTACTGCTTACCATAGGCTCATGCTTTTGCTCTGATACTGAATTCTTACAGGCAAATAAAATAAAAATGACAATCAGATAATAATACACTCTCATTTTTCAAATTAATTAAATTGCTGTATATGTATGCAAGAAAACAAAGCTGTATAAATATTGTTCATGACATTTTACCTAATGCAGAATCCAGTCCGATAGACCTTCTCCAAGCAGAAAGTTGTCCAAGGTGCATTGCAGTATGTGTAATGCACATAAATATGAGCAAACCCGACAGAGTAGGAAAACGGCCGGAAAATCTCCACTGAACAGTTTCATTGAATCTGCTGTCCTCAAGCTCAGAGATATGCAATTTCAACTCTGCTGTTTTCGACTCAAACTCACTTAACAAGGACTTAAGTGTTGGAAATTCGCTATTATCCTGGGATGGTATCCTTGGATCGCCGGGACCTTTTCTTCTGAAAAGTGCATCCCAGCTTTCATCATAGCAATACTTTTCTCCAAGGTACTTCGACATGAGTGAATATGCGGTGCACAAATGTCCGATAGTAAAAGCAGCATGGTTTTCCAATCCGGGTCCGGGAATTGTCGCTCTTGATTCTTCTGGCACACATTCAATCAGCATAGCTGCATAATCCAGATTGAACTGGAGCGAGTGTTTTAAGAACGTTTTTATATCCTCAACTTTCACTGATGGGTATATTGTGGAGTACATCCTTAATGCTACCGTACAAACCAATAAGAATGCCCGATCCGTCTTCGAATAAATCACCTTTATTCGCAAGCCCAAACAGATAAGTCTCCGCATCAAATACAATCAGGTATTCAGATTGTGGATCCTGATATTCAAGATTTGCCACGACCCAAAAGTCCTCATAGACCTGGCTGTCCGGCACATAAAAATTCCCCTCATAAGGTTCGGAAAGACACTCTTCAAAGCCCTCATACCATTCCACAGGCCAGTCTAACTCATCCTTGTCCTGCATGGCTTCATCCACCAGAACTTGTACGTCTTCACTGGTCATATTGATTGATTTTTCTTATTGGCTTTACAGAAAAGTACCAGTTTGCCTGTAAAAATACATAAGCTCCGAATACTAATCTTCTTTTTTTACCTGAAACATTCCTTCAGCTAAAATTTTACTGCGGGACTCATTCCGACATACAGTAATGCGGTATGAGCCTTCCTCAAAAAAGTTAAAGGCTGTGAGTGAATAGCTTGAGGACTTTTTTACATCAATAATCCTGTCATCTACCCATTCCTCTTTTTCTTTACCGGTTTTGTAAGCGGTGAACAGAAGCTTAAAAGTTTCAGCATTTACCTCATCGTTTAGAAGATCTGTGTAGATCAAAACCTGAGTTCCCTTTTCTTCGGTAATAAAAAACTCCGATTTGGCCTCAGCCGGTTTGGGTTTTCCGTAAGTCAGCTTGCTGGATGAAGACAAATTATCAGTAATTACCATGCGACTTACAATCTGAGAATATGCATTTGAATAATTTAATGCAATACTACACAAGGCCAATACAAACAATTTCATTTTCAGCTGTTTTTGCATCGTCAATGATACAAAAAATGCAGAAGGCAGACAAGCCCCTGTTTTGTATAATCAGGTATTTTTAAGTTCCTGGAGATTCTGAACTGGTTTGGCGATGCTGCTTTTAAGCAGGTAAAATCCGAATATCCCTGCAAAAAATGAAGATACTAGAATTGCGATTTTAGCATTCACTATATACTCCGGATTTTCAAAAGCAAGCAGCGCAATGAAAATTGACATGGTGAAACCGATACCACCCAGGAATCCAACCCCAAGAATTTGCCGGAAAGTGGTACTGGTTGGCATTCTGCATAATCGACTTTTAACTGCAAACCAGGTAAAAGCGAAAATGCCCAATGGCTTTCCAATGAGAAGACCAAGACCGATTCCAAGACTTTCATTGTTTGCTAGTTTGCCTAACACACCTGACTCAATCACAATTGCAGTGTTGGCAAGCGCGAAGAGTGGCATGATAAGGTAATTCACCGGTGTATATAATCCGTGCTCCAGCTGTACCAATGGGTTCTTTTCATGATTCCTGTTGAATGGAATAGTAAAGGCCAAAAGTACTCCCGCTATAGTCGCATGAACTCCGCTTTGCAAAACGAAATACCAAAGAAAGACACCCAGAATGAGGTAAGCCAGAACAAATCTCACCCGGAAGAAATTTAAGATTAAAAGTATAACGAACACAACACCCGCATATAAAAGATATTTTGCCGCAATACTTTGAGTATAAAAGATGGCAATAACCAGGACAGCACCCAGGTCATCCACTACAGCCAAAGCAGTAAGGAGAACTTTAAGAGAATCCGGAACCCTTTTTCCTAAAATACTCAGAATCCCTATGGCAAATGCAATATCAGTGGCCATCGGAATTCCCCAACCATGCTGTGTGATTGTGCCGGCATTGAATATCAGATAAAATGCAGCGGGTATAACCATACCACCAATAGCAGCCATGAATGGTAGTGCAGCTTTGCCAAAAGACGAAAGCTCTCCGTCTTTCAGTTCCCGTTTTATTTCAAGGCCTACCAACAGAAAGAATATGGCCATCAATGCATCATTGATGAAATGGCTTATACTCATCTTTCCGCTGAACTCAGAAAATCCTAGCGTAAGGTCGTAGTGCCACATATGGAGGTAAGATTCCGAAAAAGCACTGTTTGCCAGCACAAGCGAGAGTACAGTGCAAATGATCAGGAGAATGCCTGCAAATCGCTGCTCCCGAATAAATTCCAATAAGGCAGCGGTAATCGTATTTGGAAGGGCACGGGTTCTTTTCATCATGAAAGCTTCCTAATTTAAATTCATCGCAATTTCGAAAATTTATTCAATTTTCTGAGTCAGGAATGACTGAATTTTTGATGAATGAAAATTGCAGATGAATATTTTGCATTTGTGAAATGATTGAATATCAATTCCGTTCAGACAAACTATTCATTCCAGTCTGCAATGAACAAATTTGTATCACGTGTACCACCATTGTTACGATTGCTGGAAAACACAATCTTTTTCCCGTCAGGTGAAAACACCGGAAAAGCATCGAACACAGGATCAAAACTGATTTGTTCCAGATTCTCTCCGTTCAAATCGCACATCCAAAGATTGAAACTGAATCCCTTTTTAACGTGGTTGCTTGAAAAAATTATCTTCTTTCCGTCAGGTGAAAAAAACGGAGCCCAGTTCGCTCCTCCTAATTTAGTCACCTGATGCATGTTTCCTCCGTCGGTATCGCAAACATAAATCTCCATATTGGTCGGAGTCACAAGCCCTTGCTCAAGCAGCTTTTTATAGTCCTGAATCTCTTCTTCTGTTTGAGGTCTTGATGCCCTGAATACCAGCTTTGTTCCATCTGGTGAGAAGAATGCTCCGCCATCATATCCAAGTTCATGAGTGATTTGCTTTACATCACTTCCGTCTGCATTCATGGTGTACAGATCAAGATCCCCGTTGCGTGTGGAAGTAAAAACAATTTTATCTCCTGAAGGACTTACTGTAGCTTCCGCATCATATCCCTTTTCCGTAGTAAGCTGTGCTCTTATGTTTCCATTGAGGTCTGCGACAAAAATGTCAAACGAATCATACAAAGGCCATACATATTTCCTGTCTTTCCTGGGTTCCGGTTTTGGAGGACATTCTCTACCGCCCAAATGTGTGGATGCATAAAGCACCAATGTATCACCACCTAGAAAATAAGAACAAGTGGTACGCCCAAGCCCGGTAGAAACCATTTTTGGATTGAAGTCTTCAATCGAAGAAATGAATATCTGATCGCACATCACTTCCTTGGATGGATCGGTGCATTGAAATATCAGATTCTTGCTGTCAAAACTGAAATAGGCCTCAGCATTGTCGCCTCCAAAGGTCAGTTGCTTCAGATTTTTAAAATATTTCTCCTTCGCATAGTGAATGGTAGTGTCAGCCACCGATGCAATCTTTTCAGGACCATGTGAAATTGCCTGATAACTAATCGTTAAAAACAATGAAAATGCAACTAAAAACAAGGGAAGCTTCATATACTTTTTTTTACGAAAAAAGAACTTCCGAAATTTATGATTGTCATAATATGGTAATTAGAATTAATCCTGATTCTTATACCCAAATAAATTGATGAAATGGCCTTTAGGTCAAGGTCTCAAAATCTTCCTTTTGACTAAAATAAAAGTGTCTGCTTCATGATAAAAATCAGCTTTAGCTTGATTCATGTCATAGTCCCGCCGGAACTCTTCAACTAATTTCAATTTCGAATTGAAAACATTTAAAACATACGTTATGAAAAAAATTCCAAATATTCTTGCTATTTCAATTGCAGTAGCATTCCTGCCTTCCTGCAATCCAAATCAGCAAAACTCCGATAATGCGGACGCTGGGACTAATACAGAAATCCGGGCAGGGCAGTCGGCTGTGGAGGATGATGTTTCTCAACCCAATGTGGTGAAAATTGCTATTGGCTCTAAGGATCATACCACCCTGGTAAAAGCTGTAGTCGCTGCTGAACTGGTCGATGCGCTTTCGAATAATGGTCCATTTACAGTCTTCGCTCCAACTGATGCAGCTTTTAGCGCTCTTCCCGCCGGAACGCTGGAAGAGTTAATGAAAAAAGAAAAGAAAGGTGATCTGGAAAATGTCCTCTACAACCACGTCATCGTCGGTTCTTTTAAAGCAGAAGACTTCCGCGACGGACAGGAAATGAAAATGTTTGGGGGTAAACCTGTAAAGTTCACTGTTCAGGATGGAAAAGTCCAAATTAATGGAGCTAATATTCTGGCTACAGTGCCTGCAAGCAATGGTTATGTCTTAGTGATAGATGCAGTACTTTAATAGCAACATTGATTTTTCATTTATGTATGGTTTATGTGTCTGGCCGGCCCTGTGAGTGGGCTGGCCTTTTTTTTTGATTATAAAAATCCATTGTATTTTTAAAGCTATTTCTTCCTGAAAATAAAAAGGAACTTTAAAAGGGCATTCTTGCTTTCGGAACAAGGTCAAGTGTGCTGTATTCACCTCTCATGTGCTTGAAATAACCTGTGATTGCAATCATTGCAGCGTTATCAGTGCAATATTGAAAAGGTGGAATAAATGTCCGGCATCCCAATTCCTTTTTCAGATCTGTAATTCTCTTCCTGAGCCCTGAGTTAGCGCTTACGCCTCCGGCTATGGCAACATCCTTGATTCCTGTCTCTTTTACAGCAAGCCGGATCTTGTTGAGAAGAATTTCAATGATCGTATGCTGAATTGAAGCACATATGTCATTTAAATTTTTACTGATAAATTCCTGATCTGCATTCTCAGAATTTCTGATGAAATTCAGAAAGGATGTTTTAAGTCCGCTGAAACTGTAATCGAAACCTGCTATGGATGGTTTTGGAAAAGGGAAGCGGTCATGCTTTCCATCCGCGGCGTGCTTGTCAATCAATGGTCCGCCGGGATAAGGAAGACCCAGTATCTTGGCAGCCTTGTCAAATGCTTCTCCTGCCGCATCATCCAAAGTCTCTCCTATAATCTGCATATCCAGGTAGTCTTTCACCAAAACAATTTGTGTGTGCCCGCCGCTGACGGTCAGACAAAGAAAAGGAAATGCAGGAACTTCATCAGAAATATTGCTCTTGTTCCTTATGAAATGGGCTAGCACATGGCCTTGCATGTGGTTCACATCAATCAATGGAATTTTCAGCCCGAGACTCATTGCTTTGGCAAATGAAACACCAACAAGCAATGCTCCCATCAGTCCGGGACCGCTCGTGACAGCTATGGCATTAATTTGGTTTTTAGTTATATTTGCCTGTTTTAATGCCTCATCAACCACGGGAATTATCTTTTGCTGATGTGCTCTTGAAGCAAGTTCAGGCACAACTCCACCAAAGTACCTGTGAATGAGATTCTGATTTGCTATGACATTGGAAATTTCCTCTTCACCGCATAATACTGCCGCAGAAGTTTCGTCGCAGGATGATTCTATGCCTAATATGTAAACTGGACTTTTAATCAAGGTACGAAATTTGTAATAAAGATTAATTAATTCCCCAAAATTATTAAAAAACTAAAGAGCATACTCATATGGTCACTGGGAATATTGACATTTTCCCTGCTTTCACTTATTGTGCTTTTGCAGTTTTCCTTTTTCCAGTCCTGGCTTGCTGCACATGCTGCCAGATATCTTAGCGATGAATTAAAAACAACTGTATCTGTCGGCAAAGTCAGAATTAATTTTCTGTCTGGTTTTAACATCAGTGAAGTCTATGTTGCTGACCTGAAGAATGACACTTTGTTTTATGCAGGTAACATGGCCATTTCAGTGTCTGAACTGAGCACTTCCCGAAGAACTCTCGAAGTTGAAAGACTAAAGATTGAAAACGGAATATTCCGGCTTGTACAGTATTCAGGAGAGCAGCATGATAATATCCAGTTTCTTCTGGATTACTTTTCACCTTCTGATACTTCTTCAAGTTCAGGACCTGATTGGAATTTGCGTGCAGCAAATATTAACATGAAAGAAATGAGATTCATCAGAATTATAGAAGATGATGAAAAACTGGATCAGGGAGTTGACTTTTCAAACCTGAATATCTCAGGAATTGCCGGATCATTTCACAATGCGTACCTATCGGGCGATAGCGTTTTCGCCGATGTAAATGGCCTTAGCTTTTATGAAAGAAGCGGATTCAGGCTTGATGATTTTACTGCCAAAGTAAAAATCGCAACAGATGAAATGCGTTTCACAAATCTGCATATCATTTCACCGAATTCTGAAATCCGCTCTGACCTTACTCTTGAATACAACAGCTTTTCTGACTTCAATGAATTCACCAGGCAAATCAAATGGAAATCCGATTTCTTAAACACAAAGGTAGGCTTCGCTGACATCGCCTTTTTTGCTCCGGAGTTGTGGGGTGTACGCAATGAATTGCTCCTGGAAGGAAATTTCAAGGGCACTGTGAGAAAATTCAAAGGAAAAAATGTAAACCTTAAGTGGGGAAAACATTCGGAGTTTCGCGGCGATGTTTCATTTACCGGATTACCCGATATTTCTGAAACTTTTATGGATGTGACAGCAGAATTGATTACTACTTCAAAAGAAGATGTAGAAATTATTCCTGTAATGCCATTCACTGAAAATAAAACTCTCCGTCTGCCAGAAAATTTTTCAACTCTTGGTAAAGTGAATTTCAACGGAAACTTCACCGGATTTTTCCACGACTTTGTAGCATACGGCAATTTAAACACTGCAATAGGTTATCTGTCCTCAGACATCAACCTGAAATTCGACAAATCAGGTAAATCTTCAACATACAGTGGAAAATTATCTGCCAGGAATTTTGACGTTGGTACGCTGGGTAGTATTCCGGATTTGGGAAAGATCACATTCAGTGCCAATGTAAAAGGTAGCGGAATGCAACTCGATAATATTGATGCGAGAATGACAGGGCTTATTAATCAGGTTGAGTACAGAAAATACACGTACAGGCAAATTCAAATTGACGGAGAAATTTCAAAAGGATTGTTTAACGGTTCATTAGAAGTTGATGAGGACAATGTTTCACTTGCATTTCAGGGAACGGTTGATTTCAGAGGAAAGCTGCCTGTATTCGATTTCAATGCAGATATCAGGAATGCAAACCTGGATTCACTCAATCTGACTAAAACCAAAGGTGGTTACGTACTCAGCACTACAATTCACAGTAACCTCACAGGAAACAACCTGGATAACCTGGAAGGCAATATAGAAGTGAAGAATTTATTCCTTAAAGCAAATAAAAAAATGTACCGCATCGGTAAAGTCTCCCTTGAAGCAAAGCAGCTGCTGTCATCCGGGAAGATGCTTGAATTGAACTCTGACTTTATGGATGCTTCCATTCTCGGTCAGTTTGAGCTGAAGTCCCTTCCTGAAGCTTTTAAGCAAATATTACCCAGATATTTTCCTAACGTAATTTTTCCGGTCAGTTCCGATCCCGGGTTCCAAAACTTTGATTATAATATCAGGATTAAAAATACCGCCATTATTACTGATCTGTTTTTGCCTTCCTGGTCAGTAAGCACAAATACCATTCTTCAGGGAAACATTAACACCCACGACAGAATATTCCGGTCCTATTTCAGATCGCCGGAGATTAAATACAAAGGGCTCGCTTTTAAAGGCATTGATCTTAATCTCGAAGCTGATCCGAATGTAGCTTTATCGGGATGCCGGATTGCTAAATTTCAGTTTGCTGAAAACACCTATATCAGTGACATCAATATAAATGCTAAAGGGCTTAACAATGCCATTGAAGTGGATGTACAAATGGCGCAACATGCATCGTCCGATTCAGACCAGGCTGTATTTTCAGGCGTATTGAATTTCATCTCTGCTTCTGAATTTCAAATACATTTTGACAGCGTTGGGATACTCATGGACAGAAAATTATGGACAATGGAAAAAAACAATGAAATTGTCTATAGAGAAGGAAATTTTTCCTTCAGCAATTTTGGACTGATTCATGAAAAGGAAATATTCAGGGTAAACGGAATTTACGGCAGGCAAAATCAGGACAAACTTTATTTGTCTTTTCATGATTTCAACCTTAAAAATCTCGATCCTGTCATGCAAGCAGGAAACAGTAACCTTGGCGGAATAATAACCGGTGAACTGATGCTGAATAACGGCGAGGAAAGTTTTTCTGCTGAAACTGACATTAATATTTCTGATTTTTCATTGAACAACGACACGCTAGGGCATGCCAAGATTGTATCAAGATATAATGACCAGCATAAAATCATTGTAGCCAATATCGGAATTATGAAAGGTTCTGCACGCGTGATTGAAATAAGGGGCAATTACTACACTGCACGTGACTCAGACAATCTTGAGTTCGATATTCAACTGTCAAATATTTACTTGAAAACGATTGAACGATATGTGGAAGAAGTGGTTAGTGAACTGCGAGGTAAGGCCACTGCTAATTTAAAACTGAGAGGAAGCATTGAAAAACCTGTACTCAACGGCAAAATCGACTTCACACGCGCTTCCTGCAAAGTTAATTATCTGAATACAAAATACAGTTTTTCCAACAGCGTAACTGTATCCGAAAACGCATTTGACATTTCCGACCTGATTGTCGTGGATCATGACAACAATGAAGCGGATGTAAAAGGAGTGATTACTCACGAATATTTCAGCCGTTTCAATTTTGATGTGGAAATATTTCCAAAGAACTTCCACATGCTTTCCACAACCGCGATTCACAACTCATTGTACTACGGCACCGCATATGTCAGTGGTTATGCACATTTCTACGGACCTTTGGAAAATATGAGCATGGACATTAATCTTAAACCTGAAAAAGGAACTGTCCTCAGCATTCCTTTGAGCAACACGAGTGAAGTGGTTCAGAGCGATTTTATCACTTTCGTAGACCATAAAAAAGAAGAAGAGGATGATGAAAGCGAACAGACCACCTCACTGATCAGCTCAGGAATCAATCTGAACATGAATCTTGAAATGAACTCCTCAGCCAATATCAATCTGATCTTTGATGAAAAGATCGGTGACGTTATCAGCGGAAATGGTAATGGAAGCATCAGGCTTGACATCAATACAGCTGGAAACTTCAACATGTACGGGACATACACAATACAAACAGGGGAATATCTCTTCACCCTTCAAAACCTTATCAATAAAAAATTCAGCATTGAAAATGGAGGCCGGATTACTTGGGCAGGGGACCCTTATGAAGCTCAGATAGACCTGTCGGCTGTCTATCTTGTACATACTTCTTCATTATATAATCTTATTCAGGATTCTACTTACAAGAGAAGGATCCCGGTCGACTGCAGACTGTTCCTGAAAAACAAACTCATGAATCCTTCCATCACTTACGAAATCAGCGTAAGAGGACTTGACCCTACCGCTGAAAGCCTTGTTCAGTCCTTGTTGAATTCTGAAATGGAAGTAAACCGTCAAATGTTTGGTCTTCTTGTCTTCAACCAGTTTCTTCCTCAGTCAGGTGCTACCGCTGTGAGTGGAAGAATTGATGCCGGAGCAAGTGCCGGCGCCAGCGCCAGTGAACTTCTGAGCAACCAGGTGAGCAACTGGCTTTCTCAGCTCAGCAAGGATGTCAACATTGGATTTAATTACCGTGCAAGGGATACATACAGCAATGAGGAAATCACACTACTCTTTACTAAATCATTATTCAATGATCGTTTATTGGTGGAAGGGAATGTCGGATACTCTCCTGATCAGGGACAGAATTACAGCAGTGTGGTCGGTGATTTCTATGCAGACTACAAAGTAAGCGAAGATGGGCGTTTAAGAATTAAGGGTTTCAACCGTTCAAACGCAGATAATGTTATTAACTATACGGCTCCCTACACACAAGGCTTTGGAGTATTCTTCAGGCAAGAGTTCAACAATTTAAAAGATTTGCTTGAAAGGCTTGGACTTAAAAAATCAGGAATTTCAGAATAAAAAAAAACCGAACCTTACGGTGTTCGGATTTTTCTGAGCAACCTTACGGGGTTGTCACATGTGTTCAATCATTCTTGTATTTATTGTTTAGGGTTATACTGCAATGATAAGTTTTGCTGAATGCCTGTGGGAGTATTTTGTCTGATTTTCTTACACTTTTAATTTCTGTCTGAGTCTTAATAATATATTTTAATTTTAATTTTAATTTTCATATTACATGAACGGTATTAAAAGGCGAACGCTGCCGGGCATTACGGTGCCGAGCAGCGTTCGGGGACAACCTTACGGGGTTGCCGTGAAACCATACGCTTTTGTTTAGGTTTACTATGCAATGATAATCCTGACGGATGCTTTACGCTGACGCATAATCATGCATACCTTTCATGTGTAAGAAAAATCTGATTATATACCAGAATCAATTTGTATTTAGCAATATTCAACAGATTCTCTGAACTCTTTGACTAATCAGCTGTTTCCGGATTGTAATAAAATAACATATCCGCTGAAATTGCCTGGTAAAAATGTTAAAAAATGGCTTTTCAGGAAATTGCTAACTTTGCCCGGAGAGAAATATCAATGTACAAATTGAACAGCATAGAGGAAGCCCTCGAAGATTTTAAAAAAGGCAAACTGGTCATCGTAGTGGACGATGCTGGGAGGGAAAATGAAGGTGATTTCATCTGCCCGGCGGAAAAGGTGAGCCCGGAAATCATCAATTTCATGGCAACACACGGCAGGGGTCTCATATGTGTAGCACTGACCGACGAAAGATGCAGAGAACTGGACCTGCACCTGATGGTTCAAAAAAACACAAGCTCTCACGAAACTCAGTTTACAGTTTCAGTTGACCTCGTCGGAAAAGGAACCAGTACCGGTATTTCTGCCAAAGACAGAGCACTTACTGTTCAGGCATTGATAGATCCGAAAACAAAAGCATCAGACCTGGGCAGACCAGGACATATTTTTCCGCTCATAGCTAAAAAAGGTGGCGTACTGAGAAGAGCGGGACATACCGAAGCCACAATTGATCTTGCACGTCTTGCTGGTTTCAAGCCTGCCGGAGTATTGGTCGAAATCATGAATGATGACGGCACAATGGCCAGGCTGCCAGACCTTGTGAAGATTGCAGAAAAGTTCAATCTGAAAATTGTCAGCATTGAGGACCTGATCGCATACCGGTTTAAAAAAGAAAGTTTGATTGATAAGGAAGTGGATGTAAATCTGCCTACAGTCTTTGGAAATTTTCAGCTTCATGCTTTCAGGCAAATTACAAATGACCAGGAACACCTCGCCCTTGTGAAAGGCGAGTGGAAGCCCTCAGAAGCTGTTCTGGTGAGAGTGCATTCCTCATGCATGACCGGCGACATCTTCGGTTCCTGCCGCTGTGATTGCGGCCCTCAGTTGCAGAGATCCATGCAAATGATAGAGGAAGAAGGTAAAGGTGTTATAGTATATATGAACCAGGAAGGGAGAGGAATTGGCTTGCTGAATAAACTCAAGGCATACAAGCTCCAGGAAGCCGGCCGGGATACAGTCGAAGCAAACCTTGAGCTGGGATTTGAAGGCGATGAACGTGATTATGGAGTAGGAGCACAAATACTGAGATATCTGGGTGTCACGAAAATGAAGCTAATGACAAATAATCCCAAGAAGAGAGCCGGTTTGATTGGATACGGACTTGAAATTACTGAAGTCGTACCTATTGAAGTGGAGTCGAACATTCACAATAAAGATTATCTGAGAACCAAAAGAGATAAACGTGGACACTCCATCGGCATCCGTCAAAACGGAAAGGGAGAGTAAGTGTTTTCAGGAAATTAGCGTTTCATAAAAAGTTTTCAAACTTTTACCAAGAGCTTCGTTGGAGTACTTTGCTTCGAAAAGCTTTCTTCCATTTTCACCAATTTTATAGCAATAATCTGTGTCGGCAATACACTTACTGATTTGATTTTGAAATTCCTCAGGTGTATCTGCAATAAGGATATTTTCACCGTCTATTACATCAATTCCTTCTGCACCAATGCTAGTGGAAATAATTGTTTTACCCAGCGCAAGCCCCTGAACAATCTTAACCCGCATTCCGCTTCCGCTTCTGATTGGCACCACCATAACCTGCTTGTCGCTCATAAATCTCATCGCATCATCCACTTTTCCCTGATAGTTAATTCCAGGCTTTCGAACAGACATAAGCGATGAGGGAAAACCGCGACCTGCTAAATGTAATTGCAAGCCTGGATGTTTTGTACTTATCAGATCCCAACACTTCTCTACAAACCATTTCACCGCTTCCTGATTTGGCAGCCAATCCATCGATCCTATATGAAAAAGATTAAGCTTTGCTCTTTTACCGGATAAGGAATATTCATTTCCATCTAGCCCGATCGGAACAGTTAACATTGGACCCGAATAGCCTTCCGAAATAAAAATATCTGCGTCCACAGGAGTGATAGGAACAAGAGCGTCAATTTCTTCAAGCACCTTTTTCTCATATCGTTCAATCCGGCTCGCCAGAAATTTCAGATAGATTTTTTTCAAGGGGTTCCTGCAACCTTCACTCAGTCTTTTCCAGATTACTCTCTCTGCGTTATGAGCTCTGAGTACAATCTTGGATTGGCTGTTTTTTCTGATGACAGGAATATAAGGACAGGCAAACAAAGTCTCGAGTTGAACAATATCGAAATCATTTTCAGAGAGTATTCCGGAAATTTTTTCTTCAACTTCCTTAGAATAAAACCTATCGACGTTATAAGACCCGCTTCCGAAAAGATTCTTCAATGCGCCGCCTAAAGTGACATTTGTATTTATACTGACAGAATCGAAGTGCAGAGTATCATGAAAATAGGAGGGAAGTGATTCCGGAGTTACATAATGCTTGTTCGTGTTCAAAGCGAACTGATGTACTTCACAATCATTGTCCGCCAGAGATTTGGCGATATTAAACATTGCAATATTACCTCCATCAAGGGGAGGAAACGGCACACGGTGACAGATCTGCAGTATTTTCAAAGCTAAAATCGGAAATCAGGCTACTTCTTTAGTCGTCCTGTGATTTTTTTAAGTACGCGAAGATAGGCATCCTTGTCAAAAATGGATGAATCTGTAGTCGCCTTGGCTGTTAGGAATATCCCAACTGGCAGAAGAATCGCTGATGAAAGCCACATTGCATTGAATGGCTCCATGACACCTTCCCGGGCGAATTTTTCTGCACTTATGGAAATGACATGATAGATTACGAACAACAGAACTGATATTACCACCGGCATCCCCAGTCCCCCTTTCTTAATGATTGCACCTAAAGGAGCGCCTATGAAAAAAAGAATCAGACATGCGAAGCTAAGAGTGAACTTTCTGTGCCATTCAATTCTGTGCTTGGCAAGATTTTTTGACTTGTGTGCAATGTCTTCCGCATTGTCATTTACAATGCTTTTCATATTTCTGGCATTGAACAAAGCAGAATTTAAAATCATGTTTCGTCTGTGGTCAGGAAAGAATAACAATATTTCCTGATCACCTATTTGCGCATTAAGATCGTAATTGTTCTGATCTGGTTTTTTCACGCTGTCCACGAGATTGTAATTCATGGAGATGCGACGCTCTGCCTCAATTCGTTTGTCTGCTATTTTCCGTTCAAGACTGTCGGCAGCATGCTCCAGTTGATCCAGGTTGAGCATTTGGAAATTGTCTTTGAAAAGTTGCTCATTTGTTCGTGTCAGTTTGAATGAACTGAGATCGAATCTTACGACCTGTTCGTCAAACTCTGTCCGCATCAAAGGATAATTGTTTCTCCCTTGTTCTCCTGGCCTTTCCTCATAGCTGGATCCCTTAATCAATGTAAGTATCAAATACCTTTCATCTTGAGACATAACCATGCTTCCGCTTTCAGCCAATACCACTTTTGTATTCCCGCGTCCAAGTGTATGATCGTATATGGTGATGTTTCTGATTGTTTTTCCGTCTTTGTCTTTGGCACCAATTTTAATAGAATATCCATCGATACCGTTATAGAAAACTCCTTCTTTGATATACAGTGCGGGCTTTTGCTGCCTGACATCATAAAGCAGAGCATTCATTTTAAGGTTGGCAATTGGAAGAAAATAATTTGAAAAAACAAAAGCCAGCATGCTGATAAGTATCGTACAAATGATCAGTGGCCTCATAATTTTCTGAAGTGACATACCTGCTGATTTGCAGGCGGTGAGTTCAAAATGCTCGGCAAGGTTGCCAAAGGTCATGATTGACGACAAAAGAATAGCTAATGGCAGAGCCAGCGGAACCAGAGTAATGGTTACATAAGCCATCAGTTTGAATATGATAATCCAGTCCAGACCCTTGCCCACAAGGTCATCAATGTATTTCCAGAGAAATTGCATAAGCAGGACAAAGAGTGCAATGAGAAAAGTGAGAACGAGCGGTCCGGCAAATGCTCTCAGTACAAGTAAGTTTATTTTCTTCAAGTATATTTGAATGGAAACTCCTGCAAGTTACAAAAATGAAGCTTACTCCTGAAGAACTAGAAATACTCGCTGATACGCGTTTTTTTGATTTGAAAAAATCCGCAACAGAAAAAATTATGAAAGCCTTCGGCGAACTGGAATATCAGCTGAAGAAGCACTTGATTCCTAATTATCAAACAAACTTGATAGAACTTGATGGCAGGAGCGGCAAAATTTTCAGAGGGGAGAATTACAAAAACCTGCCTTATATCGTGCTGGATTATCCACGGTTGTTTGGTAAAACAGGGGTATTCGCTTTTCGGAGCATGTTTTGGTGGGGAAATGGCTTTTCATTTACATTGCACTTGCAGGGAGAAAGCCTGTCGGGAAGGATTGATTCAATAAATAAAAACTTAGCCTTACTCGCGGGAAAAAATGTATACGTCTGCATGAATGACACACCTTGGGAATATGATTACGGTGAAGAAAACTATCTGGCACTTGATTATTTACTAGATGCCGGAAGAGCCCGTTTTGAGCCAGAAACAGAATTTATCAAACTAAGCAGGAGATGTACCGAAATGGAGCAAATTGCATTAATTGATTATGGCAAAGAGACTTTAAAAATGTTTTTGGAACTATTTTGCGATCAGGAACCGATGTGATGCATCAGGTTATGAATCTGACTGTTCCAAAGCAAAATATCTTCTTCTTTTTCGTCAGGCTCTGAAAAATCTGTAACTATCAAGGCTACATCTGATGTGATCTCATCCTGGATTATTTCGAACTGAAAATAAGTTTCGTCCTGTGAGTCATCATCAAGCCACTTGAAACGAATCATCTGATTGTCTTTTTTAGCCACAATCTTAGCCCTCTGCTCACTGCCTTCCCATATGAAAATTAAATCTCCGTTCCTCACATTTACCTTATCAGCAAACCATTCCTCAAGTCCGCTCGCATTGCTTAGGTAATTATAGAGGATCTTCGGACTGGATTTGATTTCGAACTCGAGGGAATATTTTACTTTTTTTGAATCGGTATTCACTTTTGTCATTGTCTTGCTTCAGTGTTAAGATATTTGATTGAATTGAAGGTGTCCAATATATAAATAATTTTATAATAAAATGTTCACCATTTTTAGGTAAAATTCCTTCAATGCTTTTCTGATGGCACTATATTGAAAGCCCGGACTACAGCTAATTTCAACTGCTGTGTCTATAGATTATCCACAAAGGCTGCGAATATATTTTCCTGATGTAAAATTTGAGTCGTCAGCACACTCAGGGTGGAACAGAAAATATACTCAAAATGTGATCATGATATATTTGCAGTAATCAAATCAATTCTGATATTTGCAGCCCAGAAAATGAAGATGGCGAGGTAGCTCAGATGGTTAGAGCGCAGGATTCATAACCCTGAGGTCGGGGGTTCGACTCCCCCCTTCGCTACTTAAGATGTGCACTGAGAACTAATTTTTTCAGTGCACTTTTTTATGCGATTCAAATAACTTTTAGCTTCACCTGAAAACATACATCTAACTGTTCTTCAGCACTAAGAGGCTGCTGAATTCAATTCTGCTTTCTGAGAATAACAGCATAGGGATCAAAACTCAATTTCGGAAGAGTACAAAAAAACCCGGTGTATGCCGGGTTCTCTTTTTTAGGAATGAGATGGATCGTCTGTCTTTTTAATTGACTGAATGGCATCGCGCATTTCCTGGCAGGCCCTCTTCACGTCCTGCAATCCTTTTCTTACTCTGGTTCCTGCTGCTGCATTTCCTTTTTCAGAAAACTTGATTACATCTTCTTCAATAGCTGCCACTAACATTTTAATTTTTTCGTATTCTTTCATTGTGTTTTAATTTTAGGAGTTAATGTGGAGTGATTAAGAAATTATTTTGACTTATTTGATTTGTTTCCATGAGTTAAAATGCTGCAATCTTGTCTGACATGTATTCACCTGCCTTGAGTTTTACATATGCCTTTTTGAATGCGTCAATTGTATATTCAACATCCTGCATAGTATGAACAGCTGTAGGAATCAGCCTGAGAATAATCACGCCTTTAGGTACAACAGGATACACTACCATGGAGCAGAAAATGTCGAAATTTTCCCTCATGTCGTAAATTAGATTAGTCGCCTCTCCAATGCTGCCATTCATAAATACCGGTGTGACAGGAGACTCGGTTTTTCCAATGTTAAACCCAGCATCTTTAAGTCCGTTCTGAAGAGCATTCACTATGTTCCAAAGATTATCCTTGAATTCGGGATGCTTCTTCAAAAGTTCAAGCCTCTTCAGGGCACCAATTACCAAGGGAACAGGCAGTGATTTGGCAAAAATCTGTGACCTCATATTATAACGAAGATATTCTACAACGTCTTCTTTGCTGGATATAAATCCACCGATCAGCGCCATGCTCTTGGCAAAAGTCCCGAAGTAAATGTCAATTTCATCCTGAACTCCCTGTTCTTCTCCGGTTCCTGCACCGGTTTTTCCCATGGTGCCGAAGCCGTGGGCATCATCCACAAAAAGCCGGAAGTTGAATTTCTTTTTCAAGGCAACAATTTCTTTCAACTTGCCCATGTCACCGCTCATTCCAAAAACACCTTCAGTGATCAATAAGATGGAACCACCACTTTCTGAAACAATCTTTGTGGCTCTCTCAAGTTGCTTCTCGCAATTTGCAATGTCATTGTGAGGGAATACGAATCGTTTGCCCATGTGCAAGCGAACTCCGTCAATGATGCAGGCATGACTTTCACTGTCATAAACAATTACGTCATGGCGGTCTACAAGGCAATCAATTGCAGATACCATTCCCTGGTAACCGAAATTCAGGAGAATGGTGTCTTCTTTTCCCATGAATTCAGATAATTCATTTTCCAACTGTTCATGATAGTTAGTATTGCCAGACATCATTCTCGCACCCATGGGTGAAGCAAATCCGAAATTTGCAGCAGCTTCTGTGTCTGCTTTTCTCACCTCAGGATGATTCGCCAATCCGAGGTAATTGTTCAGGCTCCAGACAAGTCTCTCTTTCCCTCTGAAATTCATTCGTGTTCCTATATCACCTTCAAGTTTAGGGAAGGTGAAGTAACCATGAGAATCTTTGGCATGCTGTCCAATCGGTCCTCTGTTCTGTTTGATTTTTTCAAATAAATCCACTTAGCTTTCTTTTAAATTATAAAGCACTCAATCAGGATTGTCTTCAGATCATTTCAAAAGAAAATTACTCTTGAAAGCTGTCTTGATCAAAATGCCCTTTCTCAAGCAAAAGTAAGTATTTGGTATTAAAAACAAAGATTTTCGCAGGTTTATGAATGATTTAATTAACAGAGGATGTTAAAAGAATTCGAACATATCTTTGAGTTCTGGTGTTTGGCTAACAGTCTAAAACTTTCGCAATATTCTGATTATCAAATATATATAGTGCTATTTGCAAGTTGTGACACCAAGTTGCCTGCAAATTAGTAATGTCAATATTCTATATCTCGTGTACTCTTCCGTCATATTTTGGTAATTCTCAGGCAAAGGCTCTTTTCTGTATTGTGAATCTCCCGAATTCAGACGTTCTTGCAGCCCTCAAATCAAATTCCTGATGAAAAAGTTAATAATGGCCTCATTCCTGGTGGTGGGGATAGGCATTCTCAATGCGCAAAACATTCAGTTCAGATCCAACATCTCGTTCAGTCCGGATGTACTTGCAAACATATGGGGATATTCAGATGAACTTGGAAATGAATACGCCCTTGTAGGCACCGAATCAGGACTTTCAATCGTAGATGTGACTGATCCGGACAATCCAGTTGTAAGATTCGATGTAGCAGGTCTCACCAACAACTGGAGAGAAGTGAAGACATACCGCGATTATGCTTATGTTACCACTGAGGCCGGAGGCGGTTTGCAAATTATTGATCTCAGCAATTTGCCTGTATCCGTAAACACCAAGCTTTATACTGGCGACGGAGCGATTTCTGGTCAACTTGGAAGCATACATGCATTGCATTGCGACACAGCAACTGCGTATCTTTATCTCTATGGCAGCAATATAGGCCAGGGTCACACATTGTTTTTAAATCTTACAGACCCCTGGAATCCTGTTTTTGCAGGAGAGTACATACACCCGGGAGGTGGTAGTGATGAATATGTACATGATGGCTATGTGGAAAATGACACGATGTATGAAGCGCATATTTATGGTGGCTTTTTCACTGTAGTGGATGTTCGGAATAAATCAAATCCGGTGTTACTCGCTACTCAGACCACACCAACTGCATTCACACACAATACCTGGCTTTCCGATGATCACCGTACCTTATTCACAACTGACGAAAACAGCGGGTCTTATCTGGGAGCATATGATATCAGTGATCTCCAAAACATTGAGGAACTTTCTCGATATCAAACCACTCCTGGCTCTGGATCTGTGGTTCACAACACACATATCCTGAACGACTATGCAGTGACTAGCTGGTACAAAGACGGAGTGGTGATTGTAGATGTAAGCAGACCGGACAACCCAGTTGAAGTTGGAAAGTATGATACATATCCTCAAGGCAGCGGAGGTGGTTTCAGCGGATGCTGGGGTGTTTATCCTTTTTTCCCTTCAGGTACAATTGTAGCCTCAGACATCAATAACGGATTGTTCGTTCTCACTCCAACATATGTGCGAGGTTGTTACCTCGAAGGTACAGTTCGTGATTCTCTGACATCCTTTGTATTGTCAGGTGTAAGTGTAAATATTCTGAGTTCTTCAGTGACAAGAACTACAAATTTGTCAGGCGTTTACAAGTCAGGACTTGCAAACGCCGGTTTGTATGATGTTGAATTCTCCAGACCAGGATATCAGACCAAAGTCATTAGCGGTGTTAGCCTCAGCAACGGAACTCTCACACAGCTTGATGCTGAATTGAGTCCATTACCAACTTATGTTTTGACCGGCACCGTGACCGACAGCACTAGCGGTCTACCTTTGGAAAATGCAATGGTCCTCGTTGAAAATTCTGACTTCTCATTTCAGACAACAACGAATCAGTTGGGTGAATTCAGTGTAAACGGAATCTCTTCCGGACAATATGAAGTTGTTGCAGGAAAATGGGGATTTGTCAGCAAATGCCAAAATGTAAACATCAACGGAGCTTCAGCTATTCAATTAGATCTGCCTGTCGGTTATTATGACGATTTCTCTTTCGATTTCGGCTGGACAATTTCCGGAACTTCGGCAAATGCCTGGGAAAGAGACAAACCTCTGGCTTCTTATGACGGCAACAATAACATCATTAATCCTGATATTGATGTTCAGGGTGACTGCGGAGACAAAGCTTTCGTTACAGATAATGGTTCAGGCTCTTTTAATTTGCATGATGTGGACGACGGAACTGCAATAATCACTTCCCCAATTTTTGACCTAAGCATATATAATAACCCTGAAATAGAGTATCACAGATGGTTTGTGAATACCGGCGGCAGCGGCTCACCCAATGATACGCTGAGAATCTTACTAAGCAATGGATCCACAAGCGTGATACTTGAAGAAGTGACCAGGAACTCCCTTGGCAATGGCACCTGGGTAAGAAGTGCCTACCTGATTCAGCCTCTGATTACGCCAACAAATGCAATGCAGCTTTCTGTTTATACTGCTGATGGTACAAACGGCCACATCGTTGAAGGGGGATTTGACGCTTTCCGGATAAACGGACAACTGAATGTTTCAACTGCAAGTGAGGCAAACTCTTCGAAAAAACCTGCAAGTATTTTCCCGAATCCGAGCGATAATGATTTCATCATTTCTATTAGCTCGGAAAACGTTAACCGAAGTATAGAAGTGCTTGATGCATCGGGCCGTCTTGTGTTGAGTCGCGTGATACCTGCAAGAGCAACTACACTCAGATTTGGATCAGAGCTGAAAGCAGGAATATACTTCGTTCATATCAGGGATTCAAAATCAAATGGATCACAGATCAGGATTGTGAAATTCTAGCCTGAATATTAAAATCCCATTGTTCAAATTGCTGTATTTCTGATAATGGCTTAATCATATATTATTCATTATCTTTGCAAAACATGACTCTTCGGCTTACATTCATCTTGTTGATATTCAGCATATTATTTGCTTCGTGCAGCAATTATACCCGGGTGATGAAAGGCAAGGACATGGATGCCAAGTCTGATTTAGCCTACAGATTATACAGCAAGGGCGATTATTACCGTGCCATGCCCTTGTTCGAAGAACTCATAACAGTCTACAGGGGCACTCGAAAAGCGGAGAAACTCTATTATCATTACGCCTATACAAATTATCATCTGGGAGATTACCAGAGCGCTGCATACGACTTTGAAAACTTCACCAAAACTTTTCCAAACAGTGAGTATGCTGAAGAATGCGCTTTCATGCATGCATACTGTTACTTTGAAGACTCTCCTGATTTTTCACTTGATCAGACCAACACCTTTAAGGCAATCAATGAGCTTCAGCTTTTTGCTGACAGGTATCCTGCCTCATCCAGGATTCCTGAGTGCAACAGGCTGATTGACGAGCTTCGCGGAAAACTTGAAAGTAAAGATTTTGAAAATGCAAAGCTCTATTACAACATGGAATCATATAAAGCTTCCATCACGGCATTTAAAAACCTGATTCAGGACTATCCAGCCACCAATTACACGGAACAAGCAATGTTTCTCATTATTAAAGCAGGATTCCTGCTTGCTGAAAACAGTGTGGAAGAGAAGAAGGCAGGCCGCTATAACGAGGCTTTGGGTGCATACACTGAATTCATCAGCAATTATCCTGACAGCAAATACAAAAAAGAAGCTGACGAATTATCAGCCCAGATCAGAAAAAAACTGGATAAAATTCCATCAGATAATATAAGCAATATAAACTAGTCTAATATAAACACTCATGAGTTACAAATCAGACGTGAATACTACGGTTACAAGAAATGTTTCGGATTTCGATGCACCAACAGGCAATCTCTACGAATCACTGGTGGTCATCGCTAAAAGAGCAAATCAGATCGGAACTGAAATGAAAGAAGAGCTGAACTCAAAGCTCTCCGAGTTTAATACCAGTTCAGACAATCTTGAAGAGGTTTTTGAAAACAGGGAGCAGATTGAAATTTCAAAGTATTATGAGCGCCTTCCAAAACCTAACCTGATTGCCATTCAGGAATTCCAGACCGACAAGATTTACTTCAGGAATCCTAATAAGGAAGAAAAAGCCTGAGCAAACAAGTTTTGGCTGAATTATTTTTAAGAATCCAAAACTTCTGTTTTGGATTTTTCATTTGAAATTCAACTTCCCTTTTAATGAAAGGTAAAAGAATCTTACTGGGAGTTACAGGCAGTATTGCAGCTTACAAGTCTGCTGTGCTTGTAAGATTGCTCGTGAAAGCAGGTGCTGAAGTGAAGATTATCATGACTCGCGATGCATGTGAATTCATTACCCCGCTGACCATGTCTGTGCTTTCCGGAAATCAGGTGTACACGGAGTCTTTCAATCGTGAAACCGGAAAGTGGAATAGTCATATTGAGCTTGGAATGTGGGCTGACCTTTTTCTGATCACGCCTGCTACAGCTAACACCATAGCGAAAATGGCATCTGGAATTTGCGATAATCTTCTTCTTGAAACTTATCTTTCAGCCAGATGTCCTGTAATGTTGGCACCGGCAATGGATCTCGATATGTGGAAACATCAGACTACTGTAAAAAATATCAGGTTACTAACTGAAGCTGGTGTAAAAATCCTTAGTCCCGATTCCGGTGAACTTGCCAGTGGTCTGAGCGGCGAAGGCAGATTGCGTGAACCAGAAGATATTTTTAACTCTGTGAATGACTTTTTTTTCAGCCATTTCTCCCTTAACAATCTGGATGTTTTAATAACTGCCGGGCCTACATATGAAGCGATAGATCCCGTGAGATTTATTGGCAACAGGTCCACAGGAACTATGGGATACAGAATTGCTGAAGTGCTTGCAGCCAGAGGTGCCAGGGTGACACTTGTTTCGGGACCTTCAGAAGCGAAATTGCAAAACGACCGGATTAAAAAGATTGAAGTGGAAAGTGCTGATGAAATGTATGATCAGTGCATGCAGCATGCTGGCCCGGCTCGATTGATCATCATGTCAGCAGCTGTTTCTGATTACAAGCCACAAGATGTTTCATCTGTTAAAATCAAAAAAGAAAATTCAGAGAAGGAAATAAGTCTGATTCCTACAAAAGATATCCTAGCTGAGCTGGGAAAAAACAAGTCGGCTGAACAAGTGCTTGTTGGTTTTGCACTTGAAACAAACAATGAAATCGAAAACGCAAAACTGAAGCTGAAAAATAAAAACCTCGATTTCATCGTTCTCAATTCACTGAAAGACCAGGGTGCAGGCTTTGGAACACAAACAAATAAAATCAGCATCATCGGAAAAGACGGCAAGGTGACAGATTATACAGTTAAAATGAAAGGTGAAGTGGCCGTGGATATTGTAGACTTCTTAATGCCATCACTGAAAAAATAAAAATATGCTTCAGAGAATATACTTTATCGTCTGCTTTTTTTCACTGTTGCCTGTTATGATGACTGGGCAGGAGCTTAACTGCCAGGTTTCGGTGCAAACTCCGCAAATACAGGCAAGTGACAAATCAATTTATGAAACTCTGCAAACTTCTATCAGGGAATTCATGAACAACCGAAACTGGACTAACGATAAATTTCTGAATCAGGAAAGGATAGAATGCAGCATTATCATTACCATATCCGAAAGAGCTTCTGTCGATGATTTCAAGGCGAACATCCAGATTCAGTCCAGAAGGCCTGTTTATAAATCCAGCTACAATTCTCCGATGTTCAATCATCAGGATAATAATTTTTCATTCCGCTATGTTCAGGACCAGACTCTCGAATTTGACGAAGCAAACATCAATTCCAATTTAACGGCTGTGCTGGCATATTATGCATTCATCATCATAGGTCTTGACTATGATTCATATTCAGAATTCGGAGGTTCAACTTATTTTTCCAAAGCCCAGTCAATTGTCAACAATGCCCAACGCCTGGCAGAATCAGGCTGGAAGGCATTTGAAAGTTCAAGAAACCGCTATTGGCTTACAGAAAATCTGCTCAACTCTACCTTCTCACCATTGAGATCAACTATTTATAAATATCACCGTCTTGGTTTCGATAAAATGACTGAGAATGTGCTGGACTCAAGGCAGGTGATCACAGAAAGCATAAAAGATCTCAGAAGAGTTTATCAAGACAAACCGAATTCGCTGGCTATGCAGGTATTCTTTAATGCGAAAACAGATGAAATCGTGAACATCTATTCTGCCGCCCAGCCGGATGAAAAAAATCAAGTAGTGCCGGTTTTATCCCTCATTGATCCGGCCAATTCCCTGAAATACCAGGCAATAATCAGCGGAGGCAAGTAATCAACTAATTATTTATCTAAAGTTCATTCTAAGTTATGGCATTGAAATGCGGAATTGTGGGTCTTCCAAATGTGGGCAAGTCGACACTTTTTAACTGTTTGTCAAACGCGAAAGCTCAGGCTGCGAATTTCCCTTTTTGTACAATCGAACCGAATGTGGGAGTCATCACTGTACCTGATGAACGCTTGAATATTCTCGAAAAGCTGGTTAAACCGCAGAAGGTAATGCCTACAACAATTGAGATTGTTGACATCGCAGGCCTTGTGAAAGGCGCGAGCAGGGGAGAAGGACTCGGAAACCAGTTCCTCAGTAATATTCGGGAATGTGATGCAATCATTCACGTGGTGCGCTGTTTTGAAGACCCTAATGTGGTTCATGTTGACGGTTCAGTAAATCCTGTGAGAGACAAGGAAACCATAGACACTGAACTTCAGCTTAAAGATCTTGAAAGTGTTGAAAAGAAAATTTCACGTGTGGAAAAGATGGCTAAAGCAGGAACTGATAAAGAAGCAAAAAAAGCCCTCGAAGTATTACTTGTTTTTAAATCTCATCTGGAGCAAGGTAAATCGGCAAGGAGTACTCCGGTTAACTCAGAGGATTTCAGGTTTGTCGAAGACATTTTTCTTCTGACAGCCAAACCGGTTCTTTATGTGTGCAATGTGGATGAAGGTTCCGTTACAAAAGGAAACAAGTATGTTGAGATGTTGAAGGAATCTGTGAAAGACGAAAAAGCTGAAGTGCTGGTGATCGCCGCTGCTATTGAAGCGGAAATCGCGCAATTGGAAAGCTATGAAGACAGAATTGCCTTTCTCAGTGATCTTGGACTTAGCGAATCAGGAGTCAGCCAACTGATTAAAGCGGCCTACAGATTGCTTAATCTGCAGACATATTTCACCGCCGGTGAAAAAGAGGTTCGTGCCTGGACTATCACAAAAGGAATGCTGGCTCCTCAGGCTGCAGGAGTCATCCATACAGATTTTGAAAAGGGCTTTATCAAGGCCGAAGTAATTCGTTACGACGACTTCGTAAAATTTGGATCTGAGTCTGCCTGCAGAGATGCAGGTAAACTGAGCATCGAAGGAAAGGAATATACAGTTTCGGATGGCGATATCATGCATTTCCGCTTCAATGTCTAATCAATCTTTTAATGTTAACGCTTTACCTCATAATAGCCACCTCTGTCCTTTCATTTATCAGCTTTCAGAATCATAATATTCTCGGCAGACTGATTTTTAATCCCTTTATAGTATCTAAAAAAGGTGAGTGGTACAGATTCATTTCATCCGGATTTATTCATGCTGACTGGATTCATCTGTTGGTTAACATGTTTGTGTTGTTTTCATTCGGAGGTGCAGTGGAACACTATTTCCAGGAATATTTTCCAAATCAGGGCAAGGTATTATTCCTGATTCTATATTTTGGGGGATTGATGTGTTCAATACTTCCTACTTATAAAAAACACAGGGAGAATCCGCATTACAATGCATTGGGAGCTTCAGGAGCTGTATCATCAGTAGTGTTTGCATTCATCTTGTTCAATCCTTTGCAAGAGCTTTGTCTGTATGGTATCCTGTGTCTGCCAGGAATTATTTTCGGCGCTATTTATCTCTTTTATTGTTATTACATGGGAAAAAAAGGAGGGGATAATATCAACCATGATGCGCACATGTGGGGAGCGATTTACGGGTTTGTCTTTACGATATTGCTCAAGCCTGAACTTTTCATACAATTCTTCAACCAGATATTTCATACTTACAATGACATCTGAAAAAATCAAAGTAGTATTTCTGGACAGAGACGGTGTAATCAACAAAGAAAGGGGTGAGTTTACCTGGCAGCTAGAGGATTTTACCATTAATCCTGGCCTCATAGAAGCTCTGAAAGAATTGAGTGCGCTTGGTTATCAGTTTATCGTTATCAGCAATCAAAGCGGAATAGCCAGAGGACTTTATTCAATGGAACAGGTGGAATATCTGCATCTTCATTTGGAAAGGTACCTGGAATCAAATGGAATCAAACTTCTTGAAATTTATTATTGTCCTCATCATCCTGATTTCGGAAAATGTCTTTGCCGAAAACCCGGATCCTTGATGCTGGAAAAAGCGATTGCAAGATTCAATGTGGATTTGAGCCAGTCTTGTTTTGTGGGTGACGCAGAACGTGACAGGGAAGCTGCACTAAAGCTAGGTTTGAAAGCGATTCTAATTGCATCAAACTCAAGTCTCACTAGTGTAATTCCTCAGATCAGCAATAAATAGTTTTCAAAATTCTTCGTTGAATATTTTTTTTTTCAATCAGGTCTGATCAATCCATTGTTTTAACTTTGCCTCAGTAATGAGTTCCACTTTGTATATCAACCACAACGGAAACATAGAAGATGCTTCCAGGCCCTTATTCAATGCATCGAACAGGGCTTTCAGGTATGGCGACGCGCTTTTTGAAACAATTCGCCTGATGAATGGAGAGATAATCTATTTCGAAAAGCACCTGAACCGGCTGAGAAAAAGTATGGAACTTTTGGGAATGAACTCACACGCAGACCTTACATTTCACAATTTGTACCTTTCCATCCGGCATCTTGATCAGGTTAATAAACTAAAAGGAAACGGAAGAATTCGCCTCGAAGTTTTCAGAAACGACGGCGGTCTGTACACTCCCCAAACCAATGATGTATCTTATGTGATTGAAGCATTACCCTTGGAAAACAGGGAATATATGCTCAATGAAAACGGATTGCGTATAGAACTTTATACTGAAATACAGAAACCCCTGAGCCGTCTGTCGAATTTGAAATCCTCCAATTCGCTTTATTATGTAATGGCTGGACTTCATAAGAGAAAAACCGGTGTCGGCGACTGCCTGGTGCTGAATACTCATAACCGGATTGCGGAAGCTATCAGCTCCAATCTGTTCATTCTCGCCGGAGCTAAAGTCATCACGCCCTCACTTCAGGAAGCCTGTGTTTCTGGAGTTATGCGTGAAACTGTGATTGAAATGTTACGTTCCGAAGGAAGGGATGTGACAGAGGGCAGTATAAACGTTGAGCAATTGCTCGCGGCCGATGAAGTTTTTCTGACGGATGTGATTCACGGAATCCGCTGGGTCGGGGCTTTCAGAAATAAGAGGTATTTCAATCTGTTTTCAAGAAAACTGCTTCAGCAAATTAAAAGCTTGCATGAAATAAAAAAGGCCTGATTTCTCAGGCCTTTTCTTTTGTGTCAAACACAAATTACTTTTTAGCGCGTGGATTTTCTATTGACTTTGCAAGTTCATCAGCAGCAGCCATGTTCTGATCACACGAAGTCTTAGTCTCAGCATAAGCTGTGTTCCAGCTTTCAAAACGAGCCTGAGCATCGCTCATCTTAGTTTTGAAATCTGCAAGACCTTTCACTGCATCAGCTGGTTTGATTTCACCTTTAGCTACTTTTTCTTTCCACTCTGTGAACTGAGTTGTAGTCTCGTCCCAGGTAGTTTTGAAAGAATTCCACTCGGTAGTCATACTCTCAAGCTTTTCAGAGTTAGCAGTCGCGCTCTGTGCCATTTCAGCGATTTTTGCTTTCATCGCTTCGTCCTTAATGTTGGCAGTTGTAGCTACCATTTCAGACTGCTTCGCAGCAAATTCTTTTGCCTGAGTAGCAGTTTCAGTCAACTGCTGGCTCCATGTGCTGGCCTGCTCTCCCAGAGCGGTCCAGTCAGTTCCAAACTGGTTGATTTCACTAAGTGTTTTTTCGTCAATTTTTGAATTACAAGCGGTAAAGCCCATAGTTCCTGCAATGAGGAGAGCTAAAATTGCTTTGGTTTTCATTTTGTTTTGATTTGTTTTGATTGGTTTATGGTACTATTAAGTGAATAATGGGACAAAGTTATAGATAACAACGTATATAGCTGATCAATATTGAAAAAATTATTGACAATGCATGTTTATTTCTCCTTAGGATCGGGAATCACCTTCCTGATAAGGTTCATAGCACCTTTTATTTCATTTTTTCGCGGAAATACGCCTTGACTGGCTATTCGGATGTCTTCTATCGAATAGAAGGCAGTAGGGTTGTAGTGCTCAATCAGCTTGCGAATCATCTCGATATCTTTTCTTTTGATGATTGAGAAGATGATTTTGACAGGCCCCTTAGTACCCTCTCCATCAATCACAGTTACTCCTATATCCTGCTCCTGAAGCGCTTCAATGAGTTTCTTGCTGTGCTGCGGAGTAATGATCCTGAGTACTTGCAAGCCTAGCGCAAGACGCCTTTCAATCTTTAACCCGACAAATGTTCCTCCTGCAAAACCTGCTGCAAAGCCAATGTAACAAAGAGGATTGTCCAAATGTTGCATGATTTGGCGAATAGAAATCAGCCATATCAGTACTTCAAAAAATCCTATAAAGGGAACAATTTTCCCGAATCCCTTGCTCAAAAAGACATTCCTCAGGGTGGCAAGTGTTACATCTGCCATCCTGGCAAAAAATATCAGGACGGGAAGTACAACCCACCTGAAAAAATCTGATTCAATGAACGAAGCTTCCATGAAATATTAAATTTAATTATTTGTTTTCTGAACCTGAACTGGCAAGAAGCTTTTCCGACAAAACAGGCAAACCGGCTGCAGCAGTTTGATGAATAATCTCAAAGCCGCGAACTTCGGGAGCTTGGGGGTCTACACAATACTTCTGCGCTTTAGGCGGACAATGGGCTACAAGACCCGCGGCAGGATATACCTGAAGGGATGTACCAACCACGATGAAAATCTCCGCCTGTTCAACAACGAGTGCAGCTCTTGATAATTCATGCACGATTTCACCAAACCAAACTACATGAGGCCTTAACTGAGAGCCGAGAACGCACAGATCACCCTTTTTGATTATTCCACTTCTTACCTCATAGAGCAAGGATGAATCCGCGGTACTCCTTGCCTTCATAATTTCTCCGTGAAGGTGCAGCACATTTCTGGATCCGGCACGCTCATGCAAATCATCTATATTCTGTGTGATAACATGAACATCAAATTGATTTTGCAAACTGGCAATGGCCAAGTGAGCTTTGTTTGGAACTGCCATCATGACCTGCAATCGTCTCTGATTGTAAAAATCCAAAACTAATTCCTGATTTCTTATCCAAGCCTCAGGTGTTGCCACATCTTCAATCCTGTAGTTTTCCCAAAGTCCATCACTGTCGCGAAATGTCTTCAGTCCGCTTTCAGCACTAATGCCTGCACCAGAGAAAACTACTAGTTTTTTCATGATGCAAAATTCGGATTTAACAATGACAAGAAATTCTGTGGCTGCTGATTTTATGAACAGAATGGTATATAATTATTGTTTCAGGCCATTTCCCAATCATCATCCAGCTTGAAGCCATTTAAAAAATCTTTCACGCTTACTTTATTTCTTCCAGCCAGCTGAAGCTCTTCAATGCTTACAATTCCATCTTTTGCAGCTACATGAAGGATAGCTCTATTGTCAGTGATAACTCGGCCGCATTTGTGAGAATGTGTCTTTGTTTCTGATTTCGCTTTCAAAATTTTCACGGGAAAATCGAGTCCGCTCTTAATGTTCTGCAACTTGCAATGAGCACCCGGAAATGGTGATAAGCCGCGAATCAAATTTCTGACTCTGTTATGATCTTCAGTGAAATGGATGCGTGTATTTTCCTTATTCAATTTAGGTGCGGATTTCAAATCGCTTTCTTTCAGCTTATCTTGAGGCACTGTGGCGAAATTTCCGGAATAAATCAATTCCACTGTCCTGTTCACCAGATTTGCTCCCTGTATCATCATCCTGTCATGCAGCTCCCCGGCTGTTTCGTCAGCACCTATATTCACTTCTTCCTGAAGTAAAATATCACCTGTATCTATTTCCTGTCTGATGAAAAAAGTTGTAAGTCCTGTCTTTGTTTCACCATTGATGATTGCCCAGTTAATTGGAGCAGCACCACGGTATTGGGGAAGGAGGGACGCATGCAAATTAAATGTGCCTAATGAAGGCATTGACCAAACCTGTTCCGGAAGCATTCGGAATGCGACAACCACAAACAAACCTGGCTTCAATGCAGAGAGCGTAGAAAGAAACTCCGGAGATTTCAGTTTTTCAGGCTGTAGTATCTGAATACCATTGGCCTCAGCAAACACTTTTACCGGTGACTTGCTTAACTTGTTGCCTCGCCCGGCCGGTTTGTCAGGCGCTGTGACCACCGCGACTACATCTTGATTCTTGTGAAGGATCTCGAGACACGGCACGGCAAAATCCGGCGTGCCGAAAAAAACAATTCCTGGCTTAATAATGCTATTCATCAGATCCTGATTTTTTTCCAGTTACCTCGTGCAATGTAGTAATACGATACAATTCCTGTAAATCCCCAGTATATCACTTCCGACATCCATACAACTTCAACTGGTCCGGTTACTGAAAATGTCACCGAATAAATATAAATCAGATAAATGATAATCGCTGCAATTTCAATGTACAGTGCTTTTCTTGTTGCTCCTGTGCCACTGACTGCTGAAATGCAGACAATGGCAAATGAAAAGAAAAACATCGAAACATTCACTACCATTAAAGTGCTGAATGAATCGCTGATGAGGCTTTCATCTGAAGTGAAGATGGAAAGAACCTGATGCGGGAAAATTAGATTAATCGAGACCATCAAAAGGCTTGTAAGCAAAGTAAGACGAATGATTCTCATCAATAACACTTTAACTTCATCGCTTCGGCCTTGTCCTATTATGTTACTGACCATGCTGTTTGCTGAAACAGAAAATCCCCACATTGGTGTCATGCCAAGCATATACACTGCCCTCACAACATTGGACACAGCAAGATCCCGGCTACCAAGTTTTTCAATGAAAAGAAAGAACACAAGCCATGCTCCCATGGAAAGCATGTTTTGCACAACAAGCGGAGCAGAGAGATTCAATATCTTTAAAAATGTATCCTTCTGAAAAGAGTCAAATCTGAATAACCTGAATTTCTTGATACTTTTTTTAAGAAAAACATGTGTGAAAAGGAAGAGCAATGAAACCAATTCGGAAATACTCGCGGCCAATCCTGCACCCTCAATACCCATGGCAGGAATGCTTCCGTATCCAAAAATGAAAGCATAACCCAGGATAATATTTACTCCGGCCATGATAAACGCGTACACACCGTATACATTTGGCGTTGCTACACCCACATAGAATGATCGGAAAGCTGTCGCCATCATTAAAAAGACAATTCCCCAGGACCTGTATTTAATGAATGATACCGTTGCTTCTGCGATTTCGGCTGATTCTACACTATTGCGTAAAATCAAATCGGAAAAGAAAAATAAAATCAGAAAAAGTAAAAAGCCAAGCAGTGTCAGAAGTATAAAGCTGTGGTCGAAGATGTTGCCGACTTCAGATTCGTTTTGTTCCCCGCTCCGCCTGGCAATCAGTATTTGAGCTCCGATACCAAGCGCGACACCGATCATGGCAAAGGCGAAATAAAAAACTCCTCCGATGGCAGAAGCTCCCAATTCAGTTTCACCAACTCTGCCAAGAAAGGCCGTATCAGTCACATTCAGTAATGTAGTGGCAAATGCACCGATCATTACTGGATAGGCCTGTTTCAGAATTTCCCTGTATGAAATGTCTACCCTCAAAATACCGGATTAATCGAGCGTGAAATTAACATGCGAGATCAAACAGAAACTGAATCAAATGAAAAGATTCCACTGATTATTCCACATACAAAACAATTCCTTTCAGATACTCTCCTTCTGGATGATAAATATTCACGGGATGATCCGGGCCCTGACTGAGTTGATGCAGGATCCGGACTTTTCTGCGGCTTTGAGCAGCAGCCTGAAAAACAATTTTTCTGAATAAAAGCTTATCAATAACCTGAGAACAGCTGAATGTAAAGAGCATTCCGCCTTTTTTCACTCTCCTGAATCCTTCAGTGTTTAAATTGCGGTAACCTTTTGCAGCCCTTTCTGCAGCACTCAGATGCTTTGCAAATGCCGGAGGGTCGAGTATGATGATATCATATTGTTCTTCACTGCTTCCAAAATGATCAAAGACATCTGATGTGAAAAATTCATGATTGTTAAAAGAGTTCAACTCCGCGTTTTTACCGGCCCAATTGGCAGCTTTTAATGAACTGTCTACAGAATGAACAATAGAAGCCCCAGACTTGCAGGCATACATGGAAAATCCGCCTGAATATGAAAAAGTGTTGAGTACTTTTTTACCTGGAGCATAGCTTCCGAGGAGTTTTCGGTTTTCCCGCTGATCCAGGAAAAACCCGGTCTTTTGACCCTCTTCCCAGTTGATGTAAAATTTAATTCCGTTTTCAAGACTGACTGTTTCTACCGTACTTCCATAGAGAAATCTTCCTGAGGTTTCAGTTTCTTTGTTTACTGAATCAGTAAACTTGTGATATACTGTTTGAATAGCTAATCCACTGATTTTCTTTAACGCCTCACATATTTCTGGAATAAAATTCTCAATGCCTCTTGTATGTGCCTGAATTACTGCACAGTCATTGTATATGTCAATGATCAGACCTGGTAATCCATCTCCTTCACCGTGAACCAGTCTGAACATAGTGGTATCAGATTTTCCGCTAAGTCCCAAGTGTTTCCTCAACTCAAACGCATTAGTTAGTTTCTCTTCCCAAAAAACAGGACCGCATTCTGTTTTCTTAAATGAAAGTATCCTGACTTTAATTGAACCTTTATGATAAGTTCCTGTACCAAGAAACTCTTTTCCGGAAGAATAAACTTCTACCAGTTCACCTTCTTCGATTCCAGGAGCTTCATGCTGAACCGCGCCAGAAAAAATCCAGGGATGAAAATGCTGAATTGATTTCTCTTTCCCTGCCTTCAGATATAGTTTGGAAATTTCTTTCATGATTCCGTAAAGAAAAAGGAAAAATCCTGATTTACTTCATCTGATTGAAGTATCTCTAAAAGATCTTTGTAGTCAACCAAATAACGGTACGGTAACAGAGAGTCTTCGCCAGCATAGTCTACACCAACCCTTGGACCGGTTTTAATAATGGATTTATGAATCGGGATTTTCAGGTCTTCAATCCAAATTTCATCTCCGGTAAGTGATTTACCTGTATGAGTGTAATGTATTCCCAATGCTTTTGAAAGCTTACCCGGGCCCTTGCAAACATCACCGATATGTCCGGGTACCAGATTCCTCCGGTCAAACATCACATCAATTCCAATCACAGGGTAGAGAGCACGGATCAAAACCGCATGAGGGATTCCTGAGCGGTTTGTTACTACATTAAATAACGAATGAACTCCATAGCATAAATACACATATGCAATACCTGATTTTCCGTACATGACTTCAGTGCGTTCAGTTCGTCTTCCCCCATAAGCATGGCTAGCTTTATCCGTTTCGCCTGCATAAGCTTCTGTTTCAGTGATAATGCCGCCAGTTAATTTTCTGTCAAATCTGCTGAATAAAACTTTTCCTATCAGATCCCGGGCGATTTGATTTACATTAGCACCAGAATAAAAAGAACTCTTAATTTTCAATTTCAGCTTTGGAGTTTTTAGTATTAATCCACTTCAGGTTATTCCCGGCAGAGAATCCTATGTATTCGTTATCTAACAACCATTCAATCACCCTTTGATTTGACTCCTCACTATGCCTGGAAAGGAGAGACATTAACTCTTCAAGAGAATGTTCTCTCTCATTCAGTTTTTCTTTTACTTCTTGTGTGATGCTTTCAAATTCTAGATCGCTGACACCACTCTTGTTTCTTTTAACGCAATAATCACAGACACCGCACCTATGCCAAGATTCTTCTCCAAAATAAGATAACAACATAAGGCTTCTGCATTTATCCTTTGCCTCAGCATAATTCAGCATCGCCTTTGCCCTTTGTATATATTTTACCTTTCGAGCTTCCAACAGATTTTTATCAATTGCTAAATTTCCCGGAGGTATTCTGCTTTCCATGAATGTGATTTTTGGCTTTTCAGAAGCAGGAAAGTATTCAACGACATTCAATTTGCTAAGTCTGTTTAAGTAGGATACTACATCTGCAACGGTGATTTTCAATCGCTTTGAAAGCAGATCCTCACTGATGTCAACATAGTTGTCAAACAAACCTCCATATGTTCTCAGCAAAGCTTTGATAAAATTATCAAGTTCCTTGTTCTTAACCTGAAACTCGTACAATTCTCCGGCTCGGATATTCAGGCGAACTCTCGATTGCATTTTCAATGATTCAGAAATGCTGATCAGTCCTTGAAGTTCCAGTAAGCGAAGCGAGTTATAACATTCCCTGACAGGAAAATTATAAGAGCTTGAAAACGCAGGTAAATCAAAATCAAAGGACATTCCTTTGCCTGAACCCTCGGGAATCTGAAAATTATTGCCGAGAGCATTATACACATTTCTTATCTGACTTTTCTCAGGAAATCCAATTGATACTCTGCGCTCCATGTCAACTCGGTCAGAATTGTTATAGAGTAAAACAGCATATGCCTTTTGCTCATCTCTTCCGGCTCGCCCGGCCTCCTGATAATAAGACTCGATATTGTCCGGAAGTTCGAGATGCACCACCGACCTTACATCTCCCTTATCAATCCCCATCCCGAAAGCGTTGGTAGCAGCCATGACGCGCATTTTCCCCTCCATCCATAATTGCTGTGCTTTATCCCTTTCGTCTGAAGCCATACCGGCATGATAATAACCTGCACTGATTTTTTTGCTCTTTAAATAATTCGCTATCTCAACTGTTCTTTTTCTTGACCTCAAATAAACAATACCTGAGCCAGGAACCTTAGAAAATATTGAAGCCATCTTAGTCAGCTTATCATCTACTTCAAGAACAGAATAAGACAGGTTTTTTCGCTCGAAACTTTTCTTGAAGATATTTTGCTTATGAAAATTCAATCTGCGCATGATATCTTCCTGCACTTCGTGAGTGGCTGTAGCAGTTAAGGCAAGAACCGAAACATCTGGAAGTTCATTCCTGATTTCAGCAATGTTCAGGTAAGCCGGCCTGAAATCATATCCCCACTGTGATATGCAGTGAGCTTCGTCAACAGCTATCAGGCAAACATTCATTTTCTGCAATCGTAACCGGAATATCTCAGTTCCCAATCTTTCAGGAGAAACATAAAGAAACTTTTCTTTTCCATGAATACAGTTGTCAAGTGTCGCATCAATCTCTCTGGAAGTCATTCCTGAAACTGCAGCCGATGCTGGTATACCTCTGGCTTTAAGTTGATTCACCTGATCTTTCATCAGAGCGATCAAAGGTGATATCACAATGCAAACTCCTTCTAACGCCATTGCAGGCACTTGGAAACAAATTGACTTTCCGCCTCCGGTAGGCATAAGGGCAAGTGTATCATTTCCCTGAAGAACAGAGTTGATAATATCTTCCTGCAAAGGCCGGAATTGAATATAGCCCCAATGATCCTTTAGAATCTGGTGAATGGATTTCTGCATCTTAAAAAGATATATCTCTTCTGACTTTCAGATAAAGCTTATTTAATTTTCTTCTTGAAAAAATTAAGGCTGAGTTTCCTGGCTTCTGCAGCAGAAACACTGTCGTACCTGGGATTGCTTGGATTAGCAAATGCGTGATCGGCTTCAAAAACTTTGATCTGCAGTTTTTTTCCCGCTTTCTTCATGTTCATTGCGAACTCATCTACAACTTCCTTGCTGATCCAGGAATCTCGTGAAGCAAAAATACCAAGCACTTCACAATTCAGCATTTTGAGTTTCGAGACATCAGACTCTGGCATTCCGTAATACATCACACATGCTTTGGCCTGCTTTCCTGCAAGAATTCCTGCTTGCAAGGACCATGTTCCGCCCATGCACCAGCCAATGGTATAGATCTGTGCTTCACTGCCTGCATAATGCAAAGCACCCTTAATAATTGCACTTGCTCTGTTTTCGTCCAGCTCTGAAAGAAATTTCTGCGCGATTGAGGCAGTTTCCGCAATCTTTCCATCGTATAAGTCAATTGCCAATAGATTCATCTCAGGCATCTCCGCAGCCAGTGACATCGCTTCCTGCCTGATATAATCGTTCAGTCCCCACCACTCATGAAACACAAGCAGCCAGCGTGAACTCTTGTTCTTCGACTTGATTTGATAGGCATTTGCGTTTGTTCCATCTTCACACTTAAATGTTATTGGTTCACCCTCATCATCAACAAGATTGATTTTGTCAGGCGGGAGGTGAAAAGTCCCAAAGTCATGGCCCATAGCAAGTTCGCTGAATTTTGAATTCGGACTAGTACAACATGACTTTGTCTGACCTTCAGCGCGATTGAAAAACTGAATTACAATTAAGAAAATCAACAGGATTCTTAATGACATTTAAATGGTATTTTTATTTTGAAAGATACTGAAAAATTCAGGAAGAATTTGTTCTATCCGTTGTGATGAATGCTAAAAAAGAGTGGCTTAATTACCGGATGCTTTATGTATAAGCAAGTAAAAGTAAAGAAACCGCCTAATCCGGGCGGTTTCTTTAGGTAAATAACAGGTAGATAGTCAGACTTCCACTGTGCTGTTGTTTTTAAATTCAAATTCCTTTTGCCGGTTTAAAGCAAGTACAATCTCATCTTCTTTTCTGATTTTCCCGGCTAAAATCTGTTTCGACAATTCATTTAGCACTTTCTTTTGAAGCACTCGCTTCAGTGGCCTGGCGCCGAACTGCGGGTCATAGCCAAGTTCAGCAAGCCAGTCAATTGCATCGTGTGTAGCTGTAATTTTAATGTCGTTTACAAGAAGCATTTTCCGAACAAGTTCAAATTGAAGTTTAACAATATCTTTCACTTCATCTCTGCTGAGTGGCTGGAACATGATTACCTCGTCAATCCTGTTCAGGAATTCAGGTCTTATTGATTTCTTTAACAGCTCATAGACCGCGCTTCGTGTCTTGGCAAGCACTTCATCTCTGTTGAAATCATTCAGTGTTTCAAAATTCTCCTGAATGATATGTGAGCCTATGTTTGAAGTCATTATGATAATAGTGTTCTTGAAGTTGGCAGTTCGGCCCTTATTATCTGTTAACCGGCCGTCATCCAAGACCTGCAAGAGGATATTGAATACATCTGGGTGTGCTTTTTCAATTTCATCAAGAAGAACGACAGAGTAGGGGCGGCGCCTTACAGCTTCTGTGAGCTGACCACCCTCATCATACCCAACATAACCCGGAGGCGCTCCTATCAGCCTTGAAACTGTATGCCTTTCCTGATACTCACTCATATCAATTCTGGTCATTGAATTTTCGTCATTGAAAAGAAATTCTGCGAGCGCTTTGGCAAGCTCGGTCTTACCCACACCTGTAGTTCCCAGAAAAATAAACGAACCAATTGGCTTCTTCGCGTCCTGTAATCCGGCCCTGCTGCGACGCACTGCATCGCTTAATGCTGCAATCGCTTCATCCTGGCCAATCACTCTTTTATGCAATTCATCTTCCAGACGCAGCAATTTTTCCCTTTCACTTTGGAGCATACGTTTAACCGGAATGCCGGTCCAGCGTGATACTACTTCAGCAATGTCTTCTGAATCGACTTCCTCTTTAATCAGAGCTTTCTCTTCCTGCAGTTCATTTAGCTCCTGCTCGAATTTTCTCAGTTTATCTTCTGCTTCTTTGATTCTTCCATACCTGATTTCAGCAACTTTGCCGTAATCTCCGCTTCTTTCTGCCTGCTCTGCCTCAAGCTTCATTTGCTCTACAGCTTCCTTGATGTTTTGGATGCCATGTACAATTTCTTTTTCTGATTCCCACTTAGCTTTAATCTGGCTTCTTTGTTCTTCCAGGTTGGCAATCTCCTCACTTAATGTTGCCAAATGTTTTTCGTCCTTCTCACGCTTGATGGCTTCTCTTTCGATTTCAAGCTGCATGATCTTTCTGTTAAGTTCATCGAGTTCTTCAGGAACTGAATCTATTTCAAGACGAAGTTTAGATGCGGCTTCGTCTATGAGGTCAATCGCTTTATCGGGTAAAAATCTGTCTGAAATATACCTTTCACTCAGTTCTACAGCCGAAATAATCGCTTCATCCTTTATTCTAACGCGATGATGTGTCTCATATCTTTCTTTTAATCCACGAAGTATTGATACAGTATCTTCTGTGGATGGCTCTTCAACAATTACCTTCTGGAACCTTCTTTCAAGTGCTTTATCCTTTTCCACATATTTCTGATATTCCGCCAGAGTGGTTGCGCCAATTGCTCTCAACTCTCCTCTTGCAAGAGCAGGTTTAAGTATGTTCGCTGCATCCATTGCACCTTCACCTGCTCCGGCACCGACGAGGGTGTGTATTTCATCAATGAATAAAACAATCTCGCCTTCCGCACCGATTACTTCCTTCACGACTGATTTGAGACGTTCTTCAAACTCACCTTTGTACTTGGCGCCTGCAATAAGAGCACCCATGTCAAGTGAATAAATTTGTTTCGACTTAAGGTTTTCAGGGATGTCACCATCAATGATACGGTGCGCCAAACCTTCGGCTATAGCTGTTTTTCCAACACCAGGTTCACCTATCAAAATTGGATTATTTTTTGTCCTTCTGGAAAGTATCTGAAGTACTCTCCGGATTTCATCGTCACGACCGATGACCGGATCCAACTTACCTTGCCTGGCAAGTTCATTCAGATTTCTGGAATATTTTGATAAAGCGTTATAAGTGTCTTCCGCACCCGGGCTTGTAACTTTTCGCCCTTTCCTGAGCTCATCGATGGCAGACCTCACATCTTTTTCAGAGATCCCTTCACTTCGAAGCAATTTTGATGTGGCGTCATTTCCTGAAATGATTGCAAGAAGTATATGCTCAAGTGAAACGTACTCGTCTCCCAGCTTCCTGCTGATCTTGATGGAGTTTTGAATAAGATCATTGGCTTCATTGCTAAGATATTGCTTGCCGCCGCTGATAGAAGGGTATTTTGAAATCGTATCCTGGAGGAGTTTACGTATATTAGAAGGAGACACATTCAGCTTTTTAAGAATGAATGGAAGCACATTTTCATCTGCCTGCATAATGCCAAGCATCAGATGAGCGCTTTCTATTGACTGGTGATTTCGTTCTGCAGCTATTTGCTGTGCATGCTGAATAGCTTCCTGGGATTTAATGGTGAAATTGTTAAGGTTCATAATTTGTAATTTTCAATTCACATTGATCCATCAAAGAATTGACCAAGGCAGTAGCTCAAGAAATCTGCGCTTAATTGTCAGTTAGAAATTGAATTACGTGTCATTTTGGCGCAAACTCAGGTGTGTGATTTTTATTGTCAATGACCTCAGTCATCAGAGTTTAATTGCAATTGATTAAATTAGCCCTTAAACCATTTAATGCTTATTGCATGGAAATTAAAATTACACCTAACATGAAACTATCCGAGATTCAGGATTTGTTTCAAAAGCGTTTTAACTTTCTCAAGATAGAGTTTTTTAAGACTAAAAAGGACGCTGAATACACAGCCGATGATATTCTTGACCCACAAAGAAAAATTTCTGCTCTGAGCGAGAATGCCTCAACGGATTCTGTTGAAATAACAGGCCTTATGAAAGTTTCGGATGTTGAAAAAGATATCTCTGATAAGCTCGGACTTCATGTGGAGATATTTAGAAAATCAGGGAAAGTCTGGTTGAAGACATCTTCATCGGACCATTGGACATTAGTGGAACAAAACGCCAGAGCACAGGAATACGAAAAAGAATTGGAGATAAAACCTGAGCAAACGGATTGGAGAGAGCAGGAGTAAATTCCGTTAATTGAAGTATCGTTTAATCAACCTGAGGTTATGCGTATACTCTTTGCGCTCAGAATTGTAAATGCCCTGGTGATCCAAACGGTCAATTCGAACTTTGCCACTTGCATGAATTATCTTGTTATCCTGAAGTATAATTCCTGTGTGAATGATTTTCTTTTCTGCATTGTCAAAGAATGCGAGATCGCCTGTTCGTGATTCCTCAAGGAGATGGATAGTTTCTCCTGCTTCCGCTTGTTGCCATGCATCTCTTGCAATGCTCTTCCCGCATAGTCGTAAAATCATTTGCGTGAATCCCGAACAATCTATGCCAAATGGCGAACGGCCACCCCACAGATAAGGCGCATTCAGATACATGTAAGCATAATCAATCAGTTTGCCAGGATCTTCTGTTGAAACTTTTCTTACACTGCCTTCGAACCTGTACTCCTGTCCGTTAATTTGAGAGACTTTATCCTTAAAGCCTGGTAGACAACTCCCCATAAGAAGAGGTGTGACTTGCGTCGGCCCTGATATTATAAGCTGAACTAAATCAAGCGAAAATGTGTCTGAGGGAGATTTGAATTTTTCCTGTTCATCAGGAGTCAACTCCGTAATTTGCTTTATATCAACCCAACCGATGTATCCGTCATGTATGATCCTTACTTTGCGCCAGCTGTCTTTTTTGTCAATCACCTCCACAGTTTCTCCAAAAAGAATCTGAGAAACCATTTCGCTTTTATTGCTTGGCTCCCTTCTCACAGGAATAATGCTCAGTAGACAGATGGCGAGCATGATGCTAATTAACTGATTACAATTTTTCTATGACCATGGCGCTTGCTCCACCACCTCCATTGCAAATTCCGGCTGCCCCATATCTTCCCCCGTGCTGCTGCAACACATTTAGAAGTGTGACAAGAATTCTCGTACCGGATGCTCCAAGCGGATGACCGAGTGATACAGCGCCACCATGGACATTTACCTTCTTAGGATCCAGTTTCAAGAGTTGATTGTTTGCAATTGCAACCACCGAAAACGCTTCATTAATCTCGTAAAAATCTATCTGCTCTGCAGTCAGCCCGGCTTTCTTAATTGCCATAGGCAATGCCTTGGCAGGAGTTGTGGTAAACCATTCAGGCGATTGTTGTGCATCGGAAAAACTCAAGATTCTGGCAAGTGGCTTGATGCCCAAACTCTCTGCTTTCTCTTTCGACATTAAAACGATTGCCGCGGCGCCGTCGTTCAGCTTACTTGCATTGGCAGCAGTCACCGTTCCTTCTTTCTCAAATGCAGGCTTTAAAGTCGGAACTTTGTCTGCTCTGAGATTTTTATACTCTTCATCTTCAGAAACAACAATTGGATCTTTTCCTCTCACAGGAACTGAAACAGGAACTATCTCATTACTGAAATAGCCCTTGGAATAAGCTTCAGATGACCTTCTGTATGACTCCAGTGCATAAGCATCCTGCTCCTCACGGCTGATTTTACATTCCCTCGCGCACAATTCTGCAGCAGAACCCATGTGATAGTTTTTATAAACATCCCAAAGGCCGTCTTTGACTAGTCCGTCTGTCAGACTTCCGTGTCCCAGTTTATATCCGTTGCGAGCCTTATCAAGATAGAATGGAACATTGCTCATACTCTCCATTCCCCCGGCTACAACACAATGATTATCCCCGGACATGATTGAACTTGCAGCCAGAGCCACAGATTTCATACCTGAGGCGCATACTTTGTTGATAGTCGTACCAGGAACTGTATCAGGAATCCCCGCATTGATGGAAGCCTGTGTAACAGGCGCCTGTCCTACGTTAGCAGAAAGGACATTTCCCATATAAACTTCCTGAACTTCCTTTGGATCAAGTTTGATTCTTTCAAGAGCCGCTTTGATGGCTGCCGAACCGAGGGCTGGAGCGCTAAGAGATGAAAGTGAACCGCCGAAACTGCCAATTGGTGTACGAACAGCCGATACTATAACTACTTCCTTCATATTTTTTTATTATCTGATAATTTAACGGTGCAAGTTACGAATTTGTTCATTGCCTTGAGTTCATTCATTAATATTGCATGAGTGTTAATATATATTTCCTAAAGTCCAGGAAAGAAAAAATATTTCTCTGAAATTCGTAAAAATCAGTTCCAGCAAGAGTAAATGAAAAGCTATTTTATCCGGTTATCCAATCAACATGAAATTGTGTTCAAGTATTTTATCATACTTGCCACCATATTCCTGATAGTGATTGCACTGCCTAATGAAACTCAATTCAACTATTCTTACCAGAAGGGCAAACCCTGGGCCTACGACAACCTAATGGCTCCTTTTGATTTTGCAATCATCAAAACAGATGAGGAACTCACGCTGGAAAAAGCTGAAATCATTAAAAACTCTTACCCTTTTTATCGCTTTGACGAAAACGTAGGAGAACAAAAAATTGAAAACTTTAAACTAGAACTGGAAGAAGCCAGAAAAAAACGTGACATTGAAAAAAATCTCAGTCCAAGAGATATTTCCAGGCTAGCTGCAGCAAGAAAGGCACAGGAAGATACCTGCATCGACATTCTTAAAAGAGTATATGAACAGGGAGTAATATTGTATAATGAAAAATACTCTGCAGCGGTAAATAAAGGCATAATTTTCACTCTCAAAGACAATATAGCAGAAGAACACAGTCTCAGCGAATTTTACACAATACAAACTGCATTCAGTTACATTAACTCTGTTTTGGAAAGTACTTTCCCGAACGAAAAAGAAAGCCTTGCACCTTTACTCGAAAATGCTCTAAGCCACAATCTTTTTTATGATGATGCTACCACCCGGCGTTGGACTAAATCTGCTCTGGATAAAATCTCGGTGAACAGAGGTCTGGTTCAAAAAGATGAAATTATTATTTTAAAAGGGGAAGTGGTCGATGAAGTAAAATTTCAAAAGATTGAAAGCCTAAAGGAAGAGCTCAAGAATAAAGAATTCAGCCGCTCATCGAAATGGATGATGTTTTTCGGCCATCTCATCATCGTGTCACTGGCCATAAGCATGCTGGTTCTATTTCTATACCAATTCAGAAAAGAAATCTACGATAACAACTCAAGAATCTTGTTCTTAATGTTGCTTATTTTACTGATCACCTATCTGTTTCTTTGGGCAAGAAAAATCAATCTTTTCGACTTGTATCTTGTACCGATTTGCATGCTACCCGTCATCGTAAGGGCGTTTTACGATACCAGAACCGCTCTGTTTACTCACATCGTAACTCTTCTTATCATCGGATTTGAATCTCCTACAGGTTTTGAATTCTTCTTTATTCAAACCATGGCCGGCATGGTGGCTATCTTCAGCATTGTCAGCTTAAGTAAAAGAGTTCAGTTTTTTATATCCGTATTGATGATTTTCATCACTTATTCGGTGGCCTTCATTGGTGTTACCATTTTGCACGAAGCCAACTTGCGATCAATCGACTGGATGAATCTCAGGTGGTTTCTGGGCAATGCGGTGATTACTCTCTTTGCCTTTCCACTCATATTCATTTTTGAAAAGACCTTTGGTTTTCTCTCAGATGTATCATTGATGGAATTATCCGACTCCAATTCTCCTTTGCTCAGGGAACTTAGTCTGAAAGCCCCTGGTACTTTTCAGCATTCACTCCAGGTTGCTAACCTCGCCGAAGCAGCTATTTTTCAGGTGGGGGGTAACCCGCTGCTGGTCCGTGCCGGAGCCATGTATCATGACATAGGAAAGATAGATATGCCCATGTATTTTATTGAAAATCAAAATTCTCTTAATAATCCACATGATGATATTTCTTTTGAAGAAAGCGCCGGTGTAATTAAAAGCCATGTTATCAAAGGAATCGAAAAAGCCAAGAAACATAAACTGCCAGAACAAATAATCGACTTCATCCGCACACACCACGGCACTTCTCGTCTTCAGTATTTCTACCAGAGCTTTCTTAAGAACTTTCCTGAAAAAGTACCTGATGAAGCAGTTTTTAGATATCCAGGACCTTTGCCGTTTTCACGCGAGACATCTGTGCTCATGATGGCCGACAGTGTTGAAGCTGCATCCAGAAGTCTTAAAAACCCCGATTCGGAAAGCATCAGTGCACTTGTTGACAGTATCATTGATCACCAAATTGAAGAAAATCAATTTGTGAATTCGCCAATTACGCTTCGTGATATAAGTGAAATCAGAAAAATATTCAAAAAGATGCTCAACAGTATTTATCATGCTAGAATCGAATATCCTCACTAAGCCTCGGATTAGTACTTTTGCAAATCAATTCAAATCAATTGAGATACTTTATCCATCTTGCCTTCGACGGTACCGACTTTCATGGTTGGCAGATTCAGCAGAATGCGAAATCGGTTCAGGAATGCCTTGATAAATCATTGGAGATTTTATTTCGGACATCGCTTTCAACAACAGGTTGCGGCCGAACAGACACCGGTGTTCACGCCAGGGATTTTTATGCTCATTTTGATTCTGAGAATGAAATAGACTGCGGTCCAAATAAAATACATCAGTTAAACAGCATATTACCTGCCGGAATTGTAGTCTATGCTATTTTTCCTGTCAAGAATGAACAACATTCAAGGTATGATGCGGTTTCAAGAACCTATGAGTATTCACTGTATAATTATAAAAATCCTTTTCTAAGCAGGTTTGCACTTTTTTATCCGGGAAATCCTGACATCAGTAAAATGAATGAAGCAGCCGGGTTATTAATTGGCAAAAAGGATTTTTCCTGTTTTTGCAAATCCGGTTCTGATCCAGTGAACACTATTTGCGAAGTCACTGAAGCAGTATGGTTGGAATCTGCAAATGGATTTGTCTTTAGAATTTCGGCAAACCGCTTTCTTCGAAATATGGTTCGATCCATTGTCGGCACCTTGCTGGAAATTGGAGAAGGAAAATCAAATCTTGTTGACTTGCAGAATATACTCGAGAGCAGGGATCGAAGCAGGGCAGGAGTTTCCGTGCCTGCTAAAGGCTTGTCCCTGGTAAAAGTCCGATATGATTTTTTTTCAAAAAATAAATGACCAAAGGAGATCTGAGCGGGAAAGCATTTGATTTATCAATCCTGAATAGATTATTCAGGATGACATTTCCGTACAAAAGCGTTTTCTGGATCAGTGTCACTCTCACATTATTGCTGGCATTTCTTTCACCATTAAGACCTGTGCTTGTACAGTATGCTGTAGACAAGCACATTATGAACCAGGACAAACAAGGACTCTTGCTCATGAGTATTTTTATTCTGGGCTTATTGCTCGTGCAAACTGTCGTTCAGTATTTTCACACGTACCTTACAAGCTGGCTCGGACAAACTGTGATCAGAGACCTGAGAGTTCGGCTGTTTCAACATATCACTTCACTGCGGCTTAAATATTTTGACAAAACACCTATCGGAAATCTGGTTACACGGACGGTTAGTGACCTTGAAACAATCGCTGATATTTTCAGCGAAGGACTTATAATAATCATCGGAGATCTGCTTCAGGTTGCCGTCATTGTGATATTCATGTTCGTAATAGACTGGAGGCTTGCCCTGATAAGTTTGTCAACAATTCCATTGCTACTGATAGCAACAAGAATTTTTCAAAAGGGAATCAGAAACGCTTTCCGTGAAGTAAGAACACAGGTAGCCGCACTTAATACATTTGTACAGGAACATATTTCAGGCATAAGTCTGATTCAGGTTTTTAACAAAGAAGAATCTGAGATGGAAAAGTTCAAAGCCATCAACAAGAAACACATGAGTGCCCATATCAGATCTGTCTGGTATTACTCAATATTTTTTCCAGTGGTAGAATTGCTCACCGCGTGTTCATTGGGCTTGCTGGTCTGGTGGGGTTCCAGGGGTGTGATACAGGGTGATGTCAGCCTTGGGAACATCATTGCATTCATCATGTACATAAGTATGTTATTCCGGCCTATTAGGGAGCTCGCAGATAAATTCAACACCCTGCAAATGGGAATGGTGAGCAGTGAAAGAGTATTCAGGGTATTGGACACACATGAACATGTGGCTGACAATGGGAATCCGGATCTAAAGGTCAATGACGGAATCATCGAATTTAAAAATGTCTGGTTCAGTTATGATGATCATCCGGCAGATGAGGACTCCTGGGTGCTTCGCGATATTTCATTCAAACTGGAAAAAGGGAAAACTCTGGCAATCGTCGGAGCCACTGGAGCAGGCAAATCCTCTGTGATAAACCTGCTTGGCCGAATGTATGAATTTCAGAAGGGGGAAATTCTGATCGATGGGATTGACATACGGAATTATTCCCTGGATACAATACGCAGAGAAATTGGTGTGGTGCTTCAGGATGTTTTCCTATTCTCAGACACTGTCAGCAATAACATAACTCTGAGAGACCCTTCAATCTCTCATTCGATGGTAATAAACGCAGCGAAGATGATAGGGGCAGACCGATTCATTAATAAACTTCCGGGTTCTTACGACTTTAATGTCATGGAGCGCGGTGCGATGCTTTCCACAGGACAAAGGCAACTCATTGCATTCATAAGAGCGCTTGTCTTTAATCCCAGAATTCTGGTCCTCGACGAAGCTACCTCTTCCATAGATCATGAATCGGAAGAATTAATACGCACAGCTACCAGAAAAATTACAAAAGACCGTACATCAATTGTCATTGCCCATCGGCTTTCCACGATTCAGAACGCTGATAACATTATAGTGCTGGATCATGGCTCAATAGTGGAAGAGGGCAGGCATGAAGTACTGCTAATGAAAAAAGGTTTCTATTTCCAATTACATGAAATGCAGTTCAGGAATATGTGAAGGAAAGAAAATCCTGAATTAATTAAATTGTTGCTTTCATCAGCTTTTCCAGCTCTTCCACCTTGTCTAAAAAACCAAGCTTGTAATAAGAATTCATCAAATTGCGGATCAATCGCTGAATCATTTCCTTATTAGTGCATGGTTCGTAATATGAACTTTCCTGCCTGATTTTCAATTGAGCAAGGAAACTGTCAATCTCCTTTCTTTGAAAAACATCGCCTCTGCTGAAAGGGTTGATGTAAAATAGTATCCTTGAGTGATCATCAATTGCAACAGGATCATTCAGTTCATCCTTATAACACAGTATGAAATGTTCGGGAAGGTTAACTCCGTATACAGGTATACCTGCGCTTCTGGCAATTTCCAGATAGAGAATTGAAAGCATCAGAGGATTTCCCTTCCTGGTTTCCATCACTACATTGATGAAAGAGTTCTGAGGTGCATGGTAATTCGTTGTGTTGCCCCCAAAACCATGAATATCAAAGAATATTTTATTCAGCACATTAATTTGCTCAAGCGCAGTCAGACGATCGTTCATCTCAAGCCATGCATCCTTGCGCATCCTGTCAAGCTGCTTCTGAATAACCTCTTCTTCCAAATCAGGGTATTGGTAACGGGCTATAAGCAAGGCTCCTTTTATGAGCTCCTGAGAACCACTGTGTGACCATACATGCAATTGATGCTGTAAATCCTCAAACTGGATCTTATGAATTATTGCTTCAATTCGCTCCTGCATCATGGCATCCAACGAACTGCTCCAGGCGTTCTCAAGAATCGGTATTACCTCCTTACCGTAATTTATTAGTTTCAACTGGATATGATCGAATACTTCTGAATCATTATCATCCAACAATCGGATTAGTGCGTCAATCTCTTGTTTATTCATTTTCATAATCTGGGCAATTCAAAATACCCCAGTTTTAACAGACGCGGGCATAAAAAAGATACCTGAAATTTCACACATTTTTTCAACATCAATCTGTTTGAACATGTTCGCATCCATTGTAACCTTGATGATTGGCAGGTTTTCAAAGTAATGCTTTCAACACATTTACTTTGAAAAGTCGCATTTTATTGCATTTTAATGTCATTAGTGAAATAGCATAATTCGTACATTTGTTGAGCTCTATTTAATCATCCCCAAAACTTATTACTTATCTGTTTCATGGAAAAAAAATTTTACTCTATCTGCCTTTCTCTGATCATTTTGAGTGTATTTCAACTTAGTGCTCAAAATCTTGACCGGATCTGGACAAGCCATTTTAACTCAAACGGAGATAACAGTGATCGATTTAACAAGGTTGAACATGATGGTTTTGGCAATTATGTTGCTGCGGGGTATACTGTCCGTCCGGGAAATTACAGGGATTTTCTTACCATCAAGTTTGATTCTAATGGCGATACTTTATGGGTTCGCACCAGAAACGGCAAAGGAAACTTTGATGATGAAGTGACTTGTCTTGCAGTTGATGTAAGTGGAAATATATATGTGGCCGGATATTCAGATGGAGGTAAATCCCAAAATGATATATTACTTGTCAAATATGACGCAAACGGAAACAGGCTGTGGGACACGACCTGGAACAGTTCTGCCTGGATGGATGATGTACCTGTGGATATGGCAATAGACCCTTCCGGAAACATATTAATTTGCGGAATGGCAGAACCTGATACGGTTCCGGGTAGCCAGGATTATATTACACTGAAATATTCTCCAAATGGTACACTCCTATGGCAAGCTCAATATTCCAGGCCTTCAGTAACAGGTGGTAAAGACGAAGCTTCCGCTATTGCTGTAGACTCCAATGGAGATGTATATGTGACCGGTCGATCATACAATGGCAGCAATGACGATTTCATCACAATTAAATACAACGGTGCAAATGGCAGTGTTTTATGGACTCAACCGTACAACGGGGGAGGTACTGACAGGGCTGTCGATGTGGCAATTGATAATGCAGGTAACGTGATCGTAACCGGTCGAAGCGACAATGGAAGCAATGATGATTTCAGGATTCTTAAATACAACAGCGCCGGAATCTTCCAGTGGAATCGATTCTACAATGGTGCTTCAAACCAGAATGACAGGCCGGTTGCCATCGCTATTGATGCTTCTGACAACATCTATATCACAGGACAAACAGATGTAGACAATTCACCAATAATTGACTACGATTTTGTAACAGTTAAATATAATTCTGCCGGAACTATTCAGTGGGCCAGGGTAGTAGGAGGAGCAGCAGGACAGGATGACATCCCTTCGGCTTTGGTGATAGATTCTAATGGCGATGTAATTATCACAGGAAAAAGCGATGCAGACCCTAATCCACTCGTAACAAATAATGATTTCATGACAGTGAAATATAATTCCGGGGGAACCCTTCAATGGAATAAGACTTATGCTGGTACTCGTGTTTCAGGGAGTGATATAGCTTCTGCCTTGGTTGTGGACAATTCCGGAAATGTGTACGTGGCAGGTGGCAGTGAGAATATTCTGACTCAGAAAGATGCCACGGTGGTGAAATACGATGCAACAGGAAATCAGATTTTCTTTAAAAATAATAATGGTGAAGGAGATTTTTCTGAAAGCGGAAGGGCAATTGTAATTGATGCCAATGACAGAAGTTATATTGCAGGATATTCTTATCAGGAAGCAAGAAATCGTGATATTCTCCTGGTCGCATTAGAGACAAATGGCGATACAATATGTTCCTTCCTCTATAATGGTACAAAGAACGACGATGATGAACTATCTGCCATAGGTATTGATGCCAGCGGTAATATTTACGCTACAGGATATACTAAAGGTGAGGGCCAGGGAAGTAACATCATCACTATTAAATGGAATGCAAACACCTGCGATACGGCTTGGACTCGTATTTACAACTTTTCTGCAAACGAAAGCGACAGGGGAGAATCCCTTGTAGTGGATGCTGCCGGTAATGTATATGTAACCGGCAGGAGCGATTCAAATCCGGTTGATACAGTCGACAATAATGATATTGTCACCATGAAGTACGACACTAACGGTAATCTTCTGTGGTTGCAAAGATATGATGGCAGTGGCAGCGGAAGAGACGAACCTTCCAAAATTCTTCTTGATAACGCTGGAAATGTACTTGTATGCGGAAGAATGGAAAAAGCAAATGATGACGATTTCGTGCTTCTAAAATATTCTGCTGCGACTGGAAATCCGGTTTGGCCTTCACCTGCTCTATACAACGGCCCTTTCTCAAATGATGACAGAGCATTGGACATGGCTATTGATGCAAATAACAATATTTTTGTTTGCGGCTACTCACAGACAGGATCGGGAAATGCAACAGATGACGCAGCTGTGGTAAAATTTGATCCAAATGGAGCTCCTATCGCATTTTATTTCCTGGATTATGATGGATCGGGCCTGGGAAATGACAGGGCGGTTGCGATTACCACTGATGCAGCAGGAAATGTTATTGTCGCCCTTCAGGTCGATGTGGACCCAACTCCTAATTTCGCGAACTATAACTTTCTAACAGTTAAGTTCGACAATAACCTTAATCAGATTTGGACAAACCCTCCTCAGTATAACGGATTGCTTAACAGCGATGATGTTCCAATCAGCATCAAAACCAATGCAGCTGACATATTTGTAACCGGATATTCAAAGAGCGATACCGCAAACGGACGCACTAATATTAATTGGGTAACCATTAGATATAATTCGCAGGGTGTTCAAACTGCACTAGATTTGTTTGATGGTCCTGCCATGAAGGATGATGAACCAAATGCAATCGCACTCAGAGGCACTTCTCTTTGGGTGTGCGGATTTTCTGAAGGAGTTAATCAGTCTCAAAAAAACATGACCGTTGTTCGCTATGATCTGACAACTTCTTCATTGACTGCAATGAATGATGAAAGCTTGTCAACTTTGCACCCGAACCCATTCAGCCATTCAGCAACACTCAGATTTTCACAAAACAATTCAGGATCAAAAGAAGTTAAAATATTCAGCATGCTTGGCGAAGTAGTCAGTCATAAGTCAGGTATTGAAAGCGATGAACTGCTCATAGAAAGAAATGATTTACCTGCAGGAATCTATTTCTACCAGGTAATTGCAGGTGAGAAATTTGTCTCGTCCGGCAAATTTGTCATACAGAATTGATTATATATCCGATATTCAAATGATAAGGAAATTTCAGCTCGCACTTTTGTCGATATTGACATCATGTATCTTGTTTAGTATGCCAGTATTCGCGCAAAAGAATCTTACATTGGTTTCTAGCATGTCTTTCAGTCCTCAATCCGTAGCAGGTTGCTGGCACTATACAGACACCGCTAACAATACTTACGCTCTGTTGGGAACTTCTGATGGTATCAGTATCGTTGATATTACCAATCATGCCAATCCCTCGTTTCTGTTTCAGCTGCCCGGAGTTAACAGTTTATGGCATGAGGTAAAAGTCCAGGGTGATTTCGCATATGCAGTTTCTGAAGGAACCGATACAGCCGGGATAAAAAATGGTGTACAAATTATTGATCTTCGTTATCTTCCAGATTCTGCACCAAACAAATTTTATCAGGGTGATGGCGCTATTTTAAACATGCTAACCCGGGCGCATTCTATCACCACTGCTGGTGAGTATATTTACATTAACGGACACGATATTGCATCTCTTGGAAGAGGTGTTCTCATCTGTAATATCTCTGACCCCTGGAATCCTGTTTATGTGGGAGCCGTGACACAAAATTACTGCCACGACAGCTATGTACGCGGAGATACGATTTACACTAGCGACATCTACGCCGGTCAATTTTCAGTCTACGACATAACAAACAGATCTAATCCTGTTCTTCTTGCAACACAGCAAACGCCACTGCTTTTTAATCATAACACTTGGCTGAATGATGCCGGAGATGTGCTGTTTACCACAGATGAACGTAATAATGCACCGCTGGCCGCTTATGACATAAGCGATCTCTCTAACATCACACTTCTGGATACATATTTTACGACATTATACCCTTCGTCCGAAGTGCATAATGTGAGAGTTCTGAATGATTACCTGATTAATCCAAGCTATGGAAGTCAGTTGACTATAGTTGACGCGAACAGGCCAAGCAATTTAGTGGAAGTGGCATATTACCCTACAGCCTCCTACTTAGTTTGGGATGCCGATCCTTATTTGCCTTCAGGTGCTATACTTGCCACTGAAACAAATCCGGGCACCATGTACATCTTTGAGCCGACTTATGTAAGAGCTTGCTACCTGGAAGGAACTGTTCGAGACAGTTTCACAAACCTTCCAATCTCCGGAGCAATGGTGAGAATTATCAATAGTAATCTTATAAAATACTCTGATGGTTTCGGCGGATATAAAACCGGACAGGCAGATTCCGGAACTTATGACATTGAATTTTCGGCTTTAGGTTATTTTACCAAAACATACAGCGGTGTTCAGTTGTCAAATGGTAACCTGACTCAGCTTGACGCACTTTTGGTTCCAGACCATACCAGAGTCTCAGAACTTAGTAGAAATTTCAGAATTAGCCCAAATCCAACAAATGACAAAATCACCGTTCAATCTGAACTGTCCGAAATTCACGAAATCAAACTGTCAGATAGCTTTGGAAGAATTGTGAAACAATCAAGGATGTATAACGAAAAGTCAGGAAGCATCACAATACGACTCGATGATCTTTCATCCGGCGTTTATTTCTGCACAATTCTCTCCAGACACGGATCATTTGTCAGCCCGATTGTAAAATATTGATCTGAACAAGACTTCATCAATCGCACTTGTTCGGACTTCTATTCACATGGCTGCTATTCTGTCAAGAACAAGTTCGATCATCTGATTCATGGTCTCTTCACCTTTGTGCGTATGCTCATTCGTGATGCGGTTGGCAACTATAGCATTAACCGAACAACAATGATGTCCAAGTATCGAGGCAAGTCCATACATGGCTCCTGTTTCCATTTCAAAATTTGTAATTCTTTCATCCTTGTACTTGAAACTATGCAATGACTGAATAAAATCAGGTCTTGCAAGTTCGTAACGCAGCACTCTTCCCTGAGGTGCATAAAATCCGGAACAACTGGCAGTGATACCTTTGTGCATTCCCGTGCTGATGGATTTCTCTAGCTTGGATGAGCAACTGGCCAGATAAGATTGAGGTAAAATCCCCAAATTAGGATAGTGTTTTCTGAATGCTTCTATCAAGCCGGTCTCGGTTTCGTTATTTTTTAGTCTGTAAAAATTGAGAAGGCCGTCTAAGCCTAATCCATATTTGGAAAATACAAATGAATCTACAGGGATGTCTGTCTGTAAACTGCCCGAAGTACCAATGCGAATCAGATTCAAAGAGCTTAAGCCTTTTTTAATTTCCCGTTTCTTCAAGTCAATATTCACTAATGCGTCAAGCTCATTGTAAACTATATCAATGTTATCAGTTCCGATACCAGTGGATAAAACAGTGATACGCTTGCCTTTATATGTTCCTGTATGAGTAACGAATTCCCGCTTCTGCTTCTTCAGCTCTATTTGCTGAAAAAATTTGCTGACCATAGAAACCCTATCCGGATCTCCGACATTAATTACTGTGTCTGACAGATCTTCTGGCAAGAGATTAAGATGGTAAACACTGCCATCACTGTTGAGGATAAGTTCTGAATCTGGTATTTTGCTCATTTGCTTCAATCATTTAAATTTGCTCACAATATTATAATTTATTTGAAGATTTATGCCTCCAAGCAAGAACCATATTCTGGTGCCAATAGATTTTTCAGAGCAGTCTATGATTGCTCTGGGTCAGTCTTATAACCTGGCAAGACTATCCAAAGCCGACCTGACTCTCATTTACGTGATTGAAGAATCCTTTCAGTTGCCTTTCTTTTCAAAGAATGAAGACAAGTCCCTGGAAAAGAAAATACAAAAAGAACTGACCAAACTTGCTGAAGAAACCTCACAAAAAGCAGGATTATTTGTTCATACTTTAATAGCTAAAGGAAAGGTTTATGAAGAAATACAAAAGGCAGCCAAAAAACTGAAGTGTTCATTCATAGTAATGGGTACAAATGGTTCTGTGGGACTAAAAAAATTCATTGGATCGAATGCATTAAGAGTGGTGAGAGAAGCCCCTTGTCCGGTGATAACTATTAAAGGGAAAAAACACAGACCCGGATGTAAGCACATTGTACTTCCTCTCGACTTAAGTAAGGAAACGAAGGAAAAAGTCAGAAATGCCATCGAATTTGCCCGTATGTTCGGATCGATAGTGCATCTTGTGAGTGTGTTGACCACAGATGACGAGTTTATCGTAAAGAAACTGAAAAGACAGATGAATCAGGTTTTTGAACATATCAAAAATCATGACATTGTATGCACATCTGAGTTTATCCAAGGGGACGACGTTTCTGAAGAAGTTGTGAATTTCGCCAAGAAAATGAAGGCTGACCTTATCATGATAATGACCCAGCAGGAAATGAATTGGACAGACATTATGTTCATAAGTTCTTCAGCACAAGAGATAATAAATGGAACAGATATCCCAGTTTTAAGCATTCGGCCGTCAAAGAAAAAAGATACAACCTTATCAGTGTTTGAATACTAAACCGCAGACTAAATTGCTCTCACATGAATAAGAAGTTTCAGATAAATAAAATATTAATTCCATATGATTTTTCAGAAACGGCAGATCTGGCTCTTGAACATGCTGTATTCATGGCCAAGCTGCATAAGGCTGAAATAATTCTGCTGCATGTAATTGAATCATACAGCTTCACCTCAGCCATAAGCAATGCTTTCAGCAAATCACAGGTCGAATTCGAGTCGAAGATCGAATCTTCTGCCAATGAAAAACTGGAAGCTCTTGCTAACAAGCTTCATCACAACAGCGGCATGACTGTATTGTATAGGACTGTGATGGGTAAAATTTACAAGACTATTGTAAAAATGGCTGAAGAAATGAACATAGATATCATTATTATGGGAACTCACGGAGTTTCAGGATTCCAAGAGTTTCTCATTGGCAGCAATACATACAAGGTTGTTATGGCTTCTCCCTGTCCGGTGATTTCAGTTCAAACTCATGCCACTAAAATAGGATTTAAAAACATCGTGTTGCCTATAGATAATTCAAACACGTCCAGACAAAAGGTTAAGCATTGTGTTGAATTAGCTAAGCATTATAATTCCAAAGTGCATATTGCCGGATTGGCAAACATGACTGATACCGATATTCTAAGACGCTTTGATGTTAAAATCCACCAGGTTAAGGAATATTTGGATGAACATGAAATACCATATACGCTTGAGATGTTCAAAGGTGATAATTCAGCTTCTATAGTAATGGATTTTGCTACCAAATTAAACGCGGACCTGATTATCATGATGACTGATCAGGAAAACAGCGGCCTCTTCATGGGTAACTTCGCTCAGCAAATAATCAATCATTCTAAGATTCCTGTGATGAGCGTTCGGCCTGAAGAAGGTGACCCTGATAAAATCTCTCTGGGTTATTAAAGAATAAAAGCTCCCACAGGGAGCTTTTTTTTATCCGAAGACTTTCTTTAACAACTCAGTAACTCGTGCAGAAGGATTCTTCCTGATTTTTACTTCTTCCTGGGATACCACCTTGAATAAACCGCTTAGTCCTCTCTGAGTAATATATTCATCCAAATCAGGGTTTACTTTTTTTACAAATGGAATCGCATTGTATGTGTTAGCCAGTGGAGTCCAGTATTTTGTCACTTCAACTTTTTGTGTGGCCGATTTGATAACAGGCTTAAACCTTGTATGAAGATCCACTGCTGTTTTCTGCCGGAGATAAGAAGTTGCTGCCGTATCTGACCCTTTCAATATACTCATGCCGTCACTGATGGTGAGACCTTTTATCGCATTGATGAAGACTGGCGCTGCCTGCTTGGCGGCTTCTTCAGCAGCGCGATTAATAGTCAGGATAAAATCATCAACCTGCTTATTCATACCCAAAGACCTCAATTTACTTTCCATCTCGGCTGCTTCAGGAGGAAAAGGAATTTTAATCAGAGGATTTTTATAAAATCCATCCAATTTAGATGTACTCGCCGAAGCGTTTTTACTCCCAACTTCAAGCGCCTCTTTTAAACCAGCTATGATTTCGGAATTGGTTAAGGGCTTATTTTTATTGATTGAATTGTTTACGTCCTTGGAAATTTTCTTGTAGTCTATTTGAGAGCAAGAGAGGACAGGTACGATCAATAAACCAATGAGAATGAATTTTATTTTTTCCATTTGAATAAGATTTGAATTGATTAAAATTACGTCCGCAAAGATGCCAGGCGAACTGGCGCGGTATCTTTGCACAATTCATACCAAAGCGAATGACAAATATGGATAATTCTGCTCAGATTTTTGCCGGACTTATAATAATAGGTGAAGAAATCCTGATTGGCCAGGTTACTGATACCAACAGCGGTTGGATTGCACGCAGACTGAATGAAATCGGAATCAGAATCGGTAGCATTCATACGGTAAGCGATGAGTCAAATGCAATTCTGGATGTGCTTGAAAAGACATTGGAATCATCATCAATCATACTTATGACAGGCGGCTTGGGACCGACTAAAGACGATATCACAAAAAAAACACTTTGTGATTTTTTCAATTGCCAACTTGTTCAGGATGCAGATTCCCTGGAGAATATCAGGAGAATATTCAGTGAAAGAAATCTGCAAATCACACCTATCAATGAAGCGCAGGCAAATGTGCCAGAAGTCTGCAAAACTTTGCTGAACCTGAACGGAACAGCCCCGGGCATGTGGTTTGACTACGATGACAAAATCATAGTGTCAATGCCAGGAGTTCCTTATGAAATGAAAGGAATAATGGAATCACATGTGATTCCGGGACTCAAACAAAAGTTCCTGCTACCACCTGTAATTCATGAAACAATATTAACTCAGGGAATAGGTGAATCCTGGCTTTCAGACAGGATTGAAGAATGGGAACTGAAACTACCTTCACATATTCGGTTGGCATATCTGCCATCGCCCGGACTTGTGCGTCTCAGGTTATCTGCTTTTGGCAAATCTGAAAGCCAGCTTAGAGCTGAAATGAATAATCATGTACATGAACTTGAAAAACTTATTTCTCCATTTATATACGGAAGGAATGATGACAGACTTGAAAGTGTAGCCGGACGATTGCTGAAAGATAATAGTAAATCTTTGTCAGTCGCAGAAAGTTGTACTGGAGGAGAATTGTCACATAAAATCACTTCAGTAGCCGGATGTTCAGATTACTTTATCGGTTCCGTTATCGCTTATTCAAATCATGTTAAAGTCGCAGAACTTGGAGTTAAAAAATCAAGCATAGAAAAATACGGAGCAGTAAGTGAAATTGTAGCCAAAGAAATGGCCTCTGGAATTCGTAAAAAATTTAACTCAGATTATGCAATTGCTACAACAGGTGTTGCAGGCCCGGGTGGCGGAACTTCAGATAAACCGGTTGGAACAGTCTGGATAGCTGTGGAAGGACCTGAAAGAGTCGAATCAAAAATGTTTCAGCTTGGCGTCTCAAGAGAAAGAAACATCCTTGAAGCATGCCAGAATGCTCTGCATATGTTGATAAAAATGATCCGAAACTGATTGTTTCTCTTCACTCATCAAGCACAAGACAATGATTTTCATGTACTTATGTCTGCACGACAGAGCTTTGAAAAACCAGATTAAGAAAGGGCTGTTTTGTGAATTTCCGGAGATATTTTTTTAAAAATCTAATTATTTAATTTATCTTTGCGCCTCTTAAAAAATTAATACAATGGCACGCATTTGTGATCTGACAGGAAAAAGAGCTATTACCGGGCACAGCATATCATTCTCAAATAAGAAGAATAAACGTAAATTCAATCCAAATTTGCATAAAAAGAAATTTTATGTTCCAGAACTGGGCGAATGGATCAGCCTGAAAGTATCTACTTCTGCTTTACGCACCATAGATAAAATCGGCATCAGCGCCGCAATTGAAAAGGCGATCAAAAAAGGTAAAATATGATCCGGACCACTTCGGTGAAAGTGCTAAATTCAAATTGAGTTTAGCACTTTTTTATTTAAAAGGCATGAATAAAATAAATATCCTTCTACTTTTCGCAATTGCGGCCTACTTGAATGAAGTACAAGCAAGTTCATTACTGAATCTTGGAGCTGAATTTCATAAAGGCAGAAGGGAAGAGCTTAGAAGCCGGTTGAAAGACAGTTCCGCAGCTCTTGTATTTTCGTATCCGGAACGTAACAGATCAGCAGATATAAACTATGAATATCATGCGAATCCCGACTTATATTATCTGACTGGCTTTACTGAACCGAATTCAGTTCTTGTTCTTATGAAAAATGATTTAATTTTTAATGGCATAAGGACAAATGAAATTCTGTTTATCAGAGGCAGTAACCCTGAAAAGGAAATGTGGGATGGAAAAAGGCTCTCACTGAAAGATGCACCTGAACTGCTGAAAATCAATGCCATCGCTTTGACGCAGAATTTCGAAAAGATCGAGACTGCTTTCCTAGGAATAAATAAAGTTTGCATCACCGGTATCCCAAAAGGATTGATTGATAAAAAAAGTGATCCTGCAGATCTTTCTAACCTGCTTTCTAAATTCATGATTTTGGTTGATTCCAAATCTCTGCACCTTGATTCATATCAGCTGGGAAAGCTAATAAGACAAATGAGGGAAGTGAAGACCGAAGAAGAAATTAAAATCATCCAGAAAGCTGTTAATATTACAATGGAAGGTCATAAAGAAATGGCTAGGTTTATTAAGCCTGGCATTTCAGAATTTCAGGTGGAAGCAGCAGGGGAATATGTATTTAAATATCTCGGTGCGGAAGATGTTGCATACCCGAGCATTTGCGGCACAGGACAGAATTCAGTCATTCTGCATTATCATACGAATCGTGATCAAAGTAAGCCGCAGGATCTGATCCTGCTTGACATGGGAGCACAATACAAGGGCTACGCGGCAGACATTACCCGCACCTTTCCTGTATCCGGCAAATTCTCCGCTGAACAAAAGTTGATTTATAACATCGTCCTCGAAGCTCAGCTCTCAGCTATTCATCAATGCAAACCCGGTAAAGCTTTCATGGAACCTCACAGAGAAGCGCAGAAAATCATTCAAAAAGGACTGGCAGACCTTGGGATTCTTCAACAAGGGGAAGATCCTTCTAAATATTTTCCTCATGGTACAAGCCACTATTTGGGACTTGATGTTCATGACCCAGGTTCTTATGGCCGTTTAGAAAAAGGGATGATAATCACGATTGAACCGGGCATCTACATCCCTTATGGCAGTCAGTGTGATCCTAAATGGTGGAGCATTGGTATACGCATTGAAGACGATGTACTGATCACTGAAACCGGCCACCAAGTTCTTTCAGGCCCCCTTCCAAAGGATATCGAAGCAATTGAAAAACTGATGGAAGAAAAGCCAGTCTATCTTGTTGATAAATAAGAAGATTATTTAATTTTTTTTTCTCCAATCCGGATTTTTTTATACATTTGCAGCCCGAATTAGTTTAAAATAACGCAAAAAGCAGTAAAATGGCAAAGAAAGGCAATAGAATTCAGGTGATTATGGAGTGCACAGAGCACAAAGCCAGCGGTATGCCCGGAACTTCCCGTTATATCACCACGAAGAACAAGAAAAATACTACAGAGCGTTTGGAGTTGAAAAAATACAATCCGATTCTTAAAAAGATGACGGTTCACAAAGAAATCAAGTAATCCCAACTCCCGGCAATCAAATTAATTAATAAAGTTTAGTCATGGCAAAGAAAGTTGTAGCAACACTCAAAACCGGAAAAGGAAAAGAGTTTTCCAAAGTGATTAAGATGGTTAAAAATCCTGATACTGGCGCTTATCAGTTCAAAGAAGAAGTGGTTCACAATGACCACATCAAGGATTTCCTTAAAGAGAAATAATTCATCTGTTCAAATGTAATTCAAAGCTTCTTTCGCATTGAAGGAGGCTTTTTTCATTTAATCGCAACAACATAATTTAATTTCAAATGGGATTGTTCGGATTCTTTTCGAAAGAAAAAAAAGAAAGTCTGGATAAAGGATTGGAAAAAACTAAAACTAGTCTCTTTTCCAGAATAGCCAAAGCTGTGGCCGGAAAGTCCACTGTGGATGCTGACATCCTGGATAACCTTGAAGAAATCCTGGTCAGTTCAGATGTAGGAGTAAATACCACGATTAAAATTATTCGCAAGCTGGAGGAACGAGTAGCCCGTGACAAATTTATAAGCACGGATGAATTGAATAAACTTCTCAAAGAAGAAATCAGTTCACTCATGGCTGAAAATAACAGCGCTGATTTATCACAGTGGAAACTGCCAGACTCAAACGGACTTCCCTTTGTGATGATGGTAGTAGGTGTAAACGGTGTAGGTAAAACCACAACAATTGGCAAGCTGGCCTATCAATTTAAAAAGGCAGGAAAGAAAGTTCTTTTGGGAGCAGCAGACACATTCAGAGCAGCAGCTGTAGATCAACTTGAAATATGGAGCAAGCGCGCAGAGGTCCCTCTTATAAAGCAGGGAATGGGCGCAGATCCAGCTTCAGTGGCATATGATGCTGTTCAATCAGCAGTTGCGCAAAAAGCTGATGTAGTAATTATTGACACCGCCGGGAGACTTCACAATAAGGTAAACCTCATGAATGAACTCTCAAAGATCAAGAGAGTTATTCAAAAAGTAATTCCTAATGCACCACATGAGGTTCTGCTTGTGCTGGATGCTTCGACAGGCCAAAATGCAATCGAACAAGCCAGACAATTTACTTTAGCAACTGAAGTGAATGCCCTCGCACTTACCAAGCTTGACGGAACCGCCAAAGGTGGAGTGGTTATCGGTATTTCTGATGAGTTTAAAATCCCGGTTAAATACATAGGTGTCGGCGAAAAAATGGAAGACCTGCAGGAATTCAACCGTATGGAATTCATCGACTCTCTTTTCAGTGAGCAAAGCATCGCATAATATTTTAGCCTGAATGAAAACCAAATCAGCTAGAAAAAACAAAGTCAATGTAATCACATTGGGATGTTCCAAAAACATCTATGACAGCGAAGTGCTCATGGGCCAACTGAAAGCCAATGACTTTGATGTAAGTCATGAATCTGAAAAGGATGAGGCGGAAATCGTAATTATCAACACATGCGGTTTTATAGACAATGCAAAACAGGAAAGCATTGATACAATTTTAAGATTTGCACGGGCTAAAGAGGAGGGCATTATTGAAAAGCTTATAGTCACTGGCTGCCTGAGCGAACGTTACAAACCTGAACTGAAAAAAGAGATTCCTAATGTGGATGAATTCTTCGGTACACGTGACTTGCCTTTTCTTTTAAAGTCTCTTGGTGCAGACTACAAACATGAACTGATAGGAGAACGTCTTCTTACTACCCCAAGACATTTTGCCTATTTGAAAATATCCGAAGGTTGCGACAGACCCTGCTCATTTTGTGCCATCCCCCTCATGAGAGGAAAACATATTTCAATACCAACTGAAGATCTGGTCAGTCAAACACAACAACTCGCTGCAAACGGAACGAAAGAGTTGATACTGATCGCTCAGGATTTGACATATTACGGCTTGGATATATACAATTCGAGAAAGTTGGCTGAGCTATTGAGAAAATTGTCGGATATAAATGGCATAGAGTGGATCCGGCTTCATTATACCTTTCCATCAGGCTTTCCACTCGACGTCCTTGATGTAATGAATGAACGATCAAACATCTGCAAATATCTCGACATGCCATTGCAGCACATCAGCGACAGGATTCTTGCTTCAATGAGAAGAGGAATAACCCGGGAAAAATCAGACCGTCTGATCAGTACAATACGCGACAAAGTTCCCGGAATCGCCATCCGAACAACCCTTATCGCAGGTTATCCAGGAGAAACAGAGAAAGAATATGAAGAGATGAAAGAATGGGTTGAAAGTTCGCGATTTGAACGTCTTGGCATTTTTGCTTACTCACATGAAGAGAACACTCATGCGTACAAATATCAGGACGATGTTCCGGATGATGTAAAAGCAAACAGGATTTCTGAAATCATGGACATTCAGCAGCAAATTTCCTCGGATCTGAATGAACAACTTTGCGGCCAGGAATTGAAAGTCCTCATAGATCGAAAAGACGGAAACTTTTTTATTGGAAGAACAGAACACGACTCCCCCGAAGTCGACAATGAAGTATTGATAGATGCTCAAAAACATTATTGCAGAATAGGAGATTTTGTGAATGTGAAAATCCTGAGTTCAACTGACTTCGATCTCTTTGCTGAGCCTGTCTGAATATCTTCTGTTTCAATTTACTATCAGAATCTTGATAATGAAGCGCATTGAATTCCTTCGAGGCGCTTGATTTTTTATTCTTATTTCTATTTTTACATGGAATATTTGCGGGATAGTTTCATTTAAAGCACATCAAATGGCCTGGACAATTGAACAAATAAAAGAGATTCACAATAAACCTCTTCTTGAACTTGTATTGGAAGCAGGTAGTGTTCTTAAAAAGAATAAAAAATTCGGAGAAGTTCAGATTTCATCACTCCTTTCTGTCAAGACCGGCGGATGTCCGGAAGATTGTGGCTATTGCCCACAGGCAGCTCGATATCATACAGGAGTAGATGCACATGGATTGATGAAAACGGAAGAAGTGCTGAATGCTGCAAGAGATGCAAAAGAGAACGGCGCATCACGATTTTGCATGGGAGCAGCATGGAGAGAGGTGAGAGATAACAAGGATTTTGACAGAATACTTGATATGGTGAAGGAAGTGAATTCTCTGGGCATGCAGGTCTGCTGTACATTAGGAATGCTTACTGAACCTCAGGCGAAAAAACTCAAAGAAGCAGGATTGTATGCTTACAATCACAACCTTGATACTTCCAGAGAAAATTATTCGAATATCATCAGCACGAGAACTTATGACGACCGCTTAAATACTATTTCTAATGTTCGCAAAGCAGGTATCACAGTTTGCTCCGGAGGAATCATCGGCATGGGCGAATCAGAAGCTGACAGGATTTCAATGCTTCACACTCTCGCAAACCTGGATCCTCAGCCGGAATCTGTTCCTATTAACGCCCTTGTCGCTGTAAAAGGTACACCAATGGAAGATCAACCCAGAATTGAAATATGGGATTTTATAAGAATGATTGCGGTTACCAGAATTGTTCTTCCGAATACCGAAGTAAGACTTTCCGCTGGAAGAAATGAAATGAGCGTTGCCGAACAGGCATTGTGTTTTTTAGCCGGGGCCAACTCAATCTTTGCCGGTGAAAAACTTTTAACTACACCTAATCCTCAGTTTCAATCAGATATGGATATGTTCAAAGTACTCGGATTAGTTCCTTCAGTCGTTGAGGAAGTTCATACCGAACCTTCATGAACATCCGGTCAGACTTTTTTGTAAATTCTGATTCTCACAAAGACACACTTGGGAAACGTAAGCAAAAAGGAAATTTCCGGACACTGAATCCGTTCAGGAGGGAAATTGATTTTTGCTCAAATGATTATCTGGGTTTGGCACGCTCTGCTGAATTTCGCAAGAAGACTGAAGAAATAATCGATTCTTACGGTGATTACAGAAACGGATCAGGTGGATCAAGACTTATATGTGGCACTACAATGCATCTGACTGAGCTTGAAAAAACAGTGGCTGATTTTCACAACACAGAATCTGCACTTATTTTTAACTCTGGTTATTCCGCAAACATTGGACTGTTTAGCTGTATAGGAAGAAGACAGGATACTATCATAGTTGACGAAAAGATACATGCAAGTGTTCACGACGGACTTAGGCTTAGTCTTTCACGCAACTTTAAATTTAGTCACAACAACATTGAAGATCTTGAGCGAAAAATTAAAAATGCAAGTGGGGATGTGTATGTGGCAGTAGAGGCTCTTTACAGTATGGATGGTGACTTGGCGCCACTTGCGGATATAGCAGCCATTTGTAAAAAATACAAGGCCCGACTGATTGTGGATGAAGCACATTCAACAGGCATTTTTGGAGATAGAGGAGAAGGCCTCGCAACAGAAGTGCAGATCGATCCTTACATCTTTGCAAAAATTCACACCTACGGAAAAGCAATGGGTTGTCATGGGGCGTCTGTATGCGGAGGAGAATTGCTGATCAATTATCTTGTCAATTATTCAAGACCTTTCATTTTCACTACAGCTGTAACGGACCATATTGTAGCAAGTATACAGGCAGCTTACAGTCTCATGCCCGAACTTAGCTCAGAAAGAAGCAGACTTCAGGCTAACATTGATGCCTACAGAAAGAATGTAAACATTCATCAGTATTCATCACTATCTGATTGCCGAAGCCCGGTTCAGATTTTTCCGGTTGATGGAAATGAACATGCAGATATTTGCTCAAAGGAATTGGAAGAAAATGGCTTTGCTGTTAAACCTGTTAAAAGCCCGACAGTGTCTGAAGGAAAAGAGCGTCTGAGAATTTGCATTCATGAATTCAACATTGAGAAAGAAATCAATGATCTTGCAACGCTCTTGAATAATATAAAAAAAATTAGGAATTGAATGAATAATGACAGCACCAGAACTTATGCGATTGCCGGGATCCATACCGGAATTGGAAAAACGATTTCCTCTGCTGTACTCGCTGAAGCCTTGAATGCAGATTATTGGAAACCGGTGCAGGCAGGTAATATTGAGGACTCTGATAGCATTTTTGTCCGACAACATATCAGAAATACAAAAACTTTCATACATCCAGAACAATTTCTTCTGAAGCTGGCAGCATCTCCGCATCAGGCAGCTGAAGCAGAGGGTATTGAAATTCTTCTTACTGATTTCAAATTACCTCAAACATCAAATTCTCTTATAGTGGAAACTGCAGGTGGAATTTTTTCGCCTCTCAACCGGAAACACACAATGCTTGATTTAATTAAGCACCTTAATATTCCGGTTATTCTTATTTCTCAAAATTATCTTGGCAGTATTAACCACACACTTCTCAGCATCCATGCAATGATGAATTCTGGAGTAAAAATCGAAGGTTTGATTTTTAACGGTCTATACAATTCCGCAAGCGAAGAGTATATACTTGAACACAGCGGAATCAATCTTCTTGGAAGAATTGATTATTCTGAAATTCTGTCAAAAGAGTTTATCTGCAAAGAAGCTGAAAACCTAAGGTCAAAATTAAATGAAATCAGAAATCAAATCACTTACTGAAAGAGATAGCATCTGCATCTGGCATCCTTATTCCCAGGGATTCAATTCAACTTCGCCGGTCCCGGTTGTTCGTGCAGAAAGAATCTATCTGATTGCAGAAAACGGCGAAAGATATATAGACGGAATTTCAAGCTGGTGGACAAATATACACGGGCACTCTAATCCGCATATCTCGCGGGAAATAGCCCTGCAGGCTTCAGAACTTGATCATGTTATCTTTGCAGGATTTACACATCCTCCTGCAGTACAACTGGCTGAAAGGCTTCTAAATATCCTCCCGGAAAATCAAAGCAGAATTTTTTATTCGGATGATGGTAGTACGGCTGTTGAGGTAGCTTTGAAAATGGCACTTCAATATTGGACAAATAAAGGAGTTGATAGAAAAAGAATCATTGCTTTTGAAAATGCTTATCACGGAGATACATTTGGCGCTATGTCTGTCAGCGCACGAAGCGCTTTTACCAATCCATTCGGCGATTTGCTGTTCAATGTTGATACTATCCCGATTCCCTCGTCTGATGATGATGAAACTCCGCTGACCCTGCTGGACAATCTTCTCAAAACCTATAATAACCAATACGCCGCTTTCATTTTTGAGCCACTTGTTCAGGGTGCTGGAGGGATGAGGATGTATTCTGCTTCTGCTCTCGATCGAATTATCCGTTATTGCAGGGGAAATAAGATAATCTGCATAGCTGATGAAGTGATGACTGGGTTTGGAAGGACCGGCAGCTTTTTCGCATCCGATCACCTGAAGGAAAAACCTGATATATTCTGCCTGAGTAAAGGACTAACCGGAGGGACAATGCCCTTGGGAGCCACTTCTTGTTCGGAAGAAATTTATTCAGCATTTCTTTCAGATGATAAATCAAAAACTTTTTTTCACGGGCATTCATTTACAGCGAACCCTATTGCATGTAGAGCCTCCCTTGCAAGCCTTGACTTGCTGACAGATCCTGCCTGTCTTAATGCAATTAAAAGAATTCAAAACAAACACAGGGATTTCATCGCTCAGATTAAAACCTATCAGTGTGTTTCTAATCCCAGAATATGCGGGACAATTCTGGCATTTGAACTCGGAAATGATACTATGTCAGATTATTTTCATAGTATCAGAGATTGGTTGTATTTTTATTTTCTGGAAAAGAAAATACTGCTGAGACCTCTTGGCAATACGCTTTACCTGATGCCTCCTTATTGCATCGAAGATTTTGAATTGCAAATTCTATATAATGCAATAACCCAAATGCTGAACGATTTCAGCATTAAAAAATTAAATGCGAATAAATCATATACGCCAAATGGAACTGTTACTTGAATCAATTGTTATAGACAAACGCCTTCATTCAAAATGGCTAAACACCCTTTCAATGATGGAAAATACTGGAGCAAGAAAAATTTCAGCTTCTGAACATCCTGTTCGGGTCAATGAAACCATACTCAAGCATGCAGCAGAAGAGGCCAGGCATGCTTATTATCTAAAAAAACAAATCAGAAAAATCGATCCTGACGGATGCCCTACTTATGAATTCAGGTATTTGCTTGCTCCGATTCAAAGTTATCATTACCTGCAATCTCTTGATGTATTATCTTCAAGATATCTGAAGGAGAATTTTCAACTTGAAAATTACGCACTAAAATATGCTTCATATCTTTTTGTCACATACGCTATAGAAATGAGGGCCGATAGCTTGTATCCGGCATACCAGAAAATACTCGATAAATTTGAACATCCTGTAAATGTAAAATCAATCATTGCGGAAGAAGCAGGACATTTGGAAGAGATGAACAGGATGCTGGAATCATTTTCCAGAAACTGGAAATCACACTGTGAATGGATTTGCAAAAAGGAAAATGTACTCTTTAACGAATGGATGGATGCAATTAAGGAAAATGTAAATTCAAATGTTAGAATTGCAAAAGTGAAATTGTCCTGACACTATAAAATAACAGGGTCTATGTAACAAGGACTTTTCAAAATTTCTTTTGTGCGGCCATCTTCATACATCACCTTCAGACGTACTTTGTGACCGGGTTCAAGCTCTTTTAATATTACTGATTTTTTATCCTCAGAAATCTCTCCTTTGATTGGCATGAAATTTTTCTCGTACATGATGTATTTTATCTCCCTGACAGGCTGATCCATATGTATTTGGTAATCCGGTTTTCGGATTGATGTACTGTCGGTTGTAGCTGAGCATGCTGTTTCAAATATCAGTATAAACCCCAACGATAGGAAGATGCAAAGAAAGGTTTTTATCATAACTGAAAGTTAATAAAAAATCCGGTCATATTAAAGGCCGGATTTATATTCAAAGATGGATTTTATTATCTGAGATCAATCACTTCCGCGCCGGGATAACTTCCAGAATTAAATGTGAAGAAGTTTTCATCATCAATCACATCCGATGCAAAACTGTCTACCGTGATAGTTTGTATCGATCCATTCTTATCATACACCTGAGCGGACTCAAGTACTTTGGTGCCTTTGTTAATATTGAGCTTCACCTTAAATACGTTCTTTTTTTTCGGGTCAATCGGTATGAGTTCAATCTGCTGCAGGGTGACATTTCCTTTTTTTGTTTCGCCAATGTACTTGGAATGCCAACCTTTTTCATAAAGCGTGAATACATTGGTTGGTGTGATTGAATTCTCATCATTTCTCAGATGATCAATTTGAATTTCATTGGCATCCTTAAGGTATGTCCAACGTGATTTTCCGTCACTGATCACATCCTGACCTGCAATCTGAAGCTTGTATTTATTGCCCTTGATATAAATAGTTCCTTTTTGGCTGTTTTTGCTTTTGTCTTTCGAATTCTCTACAGCTATACTAAAAGTAGCTTTCACTGATTTATAAGACTTGTATTTAGCACTGACACCATTGAGTATTTCCTGCGATTGTTTATCACTTTGTCCCAACGTAGGTAAAGAAGCTGAACACAGAAATAAGAGTGCAATTAGGAGTTTGCTTTTCATTTACTTTAATTTATACAAAATTAATCTTTCCTCAGTTTACACAAAAAGCATTCCATATATAATACAATTGATCCCGATAATGGGATAGAATCATATGTCGTTGATTTTAAGCGATATAACCAGTCTATGGCTCCAGGTTTTTAACTGGATTTAAAATTTCTGCCAAAGTCTGAGGATCCTTAACGAGAACTTCTCTTGCTTTACTTCCTTCAAAAGGACCAATTATTTTAGCTGCCTCAAGCTGGTCAATAATTCTTCCTGCGCGATTATACCCAAGTTTAAGTCTTCTCTGAAGCAATGATGCCGAACCCTGCTGATGCTGTACTATAATCGCTGCTGCGTCCGCAAACAAAGGATCTCGGTCAGAAGGATCCAGTTCTCTGCTTCCTTCACCGGATTCATCCACATATTCAGGCAATAAATGTGCATCTGAATATCCTCGCTGATCGCCGATAAAATTAGTGACATTTTCAACTTCTGGTGTATCTACAAATGCGCATTGCAATCGGATCAGATCAGCTCCTGTTGACAAAAGCATATCACCGCGTCCAATCAACTGATCCGCACCACCTGTGTCTAGAATTGTTCTGGAATCTATCTTGGAAGTAACCCGGAAGGCAATTCTCGCAGGGAAGTTTGCTTTGATTGTTCCGGTAATAATATTAACTGATGGTCTTTGGGTAGCTATTATCAAATGAATTCCTATTGCACGGGCAAGTTGAGCCAATCGTGCAATAGGAGTTTCAATTTCTTTCCCTGCGGTCATAATCAGATCCGCAAATTCGTCTACAACAAGTACTATGTAAGGAAGGAATTTATGACCATTGTTAGGATTAAGTTTCCTTGCAATGAACTTCGCATTGTATTCTTTAATGTTTCTTACCTGCGCATCCTTGAGCAATTCATAACGCTGATCCATCTCAATGCATAATGAATTTAGAGTATTGATAACCTTCTTTGTGTCAGTGATGATGGCTTCCTCTTCTCCCGGCAGTTTAGCAAGGAAATGACGTTCAATGGTCTTGAACAATGTCAATTCAACTTTCTTTGGATCCACCAGTACAAACTTGACTTGTGCTGGATGTTTCTTGTATAAAAGCGAAACCAGGATTGCGTTCAGACCCACAGATTTACCTTGTCCGGTTGAACCAGCCATGAGTAAGTGTGGCATTTTAGCCAGATCAGCAACAAAGACTTCATTAGAAATGGTCTTGCCAAGGCCAATTGGAAGCTCAGACTCTGAATTTACAAATTTGTCTGAGCCAAGAACCGTCTTCATAGGTACAATTTCTGCCTTTTGATTCGGGACTTCTATACCGATTGTTCCTTTGCCAGGAATTGGCGCAATAATTCGGATACCAAGAGCTGAAAGTGAAAGAGCTATATCATCTTCCAGATTCTTTATTTTAGAAATTCTAACTCCAGCCTGAGGAACAATTTCAAAAAGTGTAACAGTCGGTCCTATTGTTGCTTTGATCTTTTCTATTGAAATGTTGTAATGACTTAAGGTCTCTACGATTCGGTTTTTATTAGCTTCAAGCTCTTCTTTGTTTACTTCGATTTTCTTGTCTCCGTAGTTTTCCAGTAGATCAAGAGTAGGATAATTGTATGACGACAAATCCAGTTTTGGATCATATTCACCAACGGCATGTGGTAAACTGCCATCTTCATCTACTTCAGCCGAAGCTTCTTCTTCAAGTGGAGCAATGAACTCCAGAGGAATTTCTGATTTATCCTCTTCTGACTCAGAATCCTCAATATCCTCTTTTTCTGATTCTTCATCTTCAAGTTCTTCATCCACTTCTTCTTCCATAGTAAGATCTATTGCACTCTCATCATCTTCTTCTTCGGTTTCTTCTTCTTCTTCACCAAGATCGAGTTCAACTATTCTTGCTGGATCGTCTGTCATTTTACCTGCAACAGGAATCATCTTTGAAGTTTCTGTTTCTTCATCCGTAAGTAATTCGTCTTCGCTTTCAGAAGATTGTACTCTTTTTAAAGGAATATTAAATGCTGCGACTAAAAAGCCAACCATAGAAAAAACCAGGAGGGCTCCGGTACCGATTACACCAAGTAGTCCTTTGAGTGTCTGGCTCATCTGATATCCGTAGCCGCCTGCCAGCATCAGCAGGTTTTGATTTGCATGAAAAATAAACCCAAGAAATGTGGAAAGCCAAATTGTGGTGAAGAACGAATAGCGCAATGATTTTCCGATAGGGAAGAGGCTCACATTCCATATGATTCGCACTCCAAACAGTGTAAGCAGGAAAGGAATGAAATAAGCACAGATACCAAACCACTGATTCTGGAACTTAAGAGAGACGATTGCACCAATTTTTCCCAACCAGTTCTCCACAGTGATATCCGGAGAAGTAAATAGCTCCCATGCCGATTCAGCCCCGGCAACAGCATGGTCAGATTTCCATGTAAATAAATTAGAAGTGAAGGCAATGGTCATGAAAAATGCCGTCATCAAGAGGCAAATTCCAAAAATCTTATGCGTTCTTTCATCATTCAGGAAGTTCCTGAACGCCTGAATTTTCTGGGCTATTCCCCCACTTTTAATCTTTTTCTTTCTGCCAGAGCTTTCTTCAGAGCCTTTTTTACTCGCCATGTATGCTGATTTATCCGGTTTTTAAAATTAATTCCCATGTCCTTAGCACCCATTCAGGGCTTCAAAAGATATGAACAAGGTTATCCATATATTATTGCGCATTTTTTAAAGCGTATAAACTTGTACTAAATTGTACAGCTGGGAGATTCAGACTTTTATTTTCAATTTTTTAACCCTGTAGGAATTGTATCAACACCCTCCCAATTTAATAAAGCTGAAATATCCTCTTCATAAACTAATTTTGTTTTAAAAATTTATTTTATGCTGTAAATCCATATTTTATCCTTTGTAACTTCACGGCATGCTGAAAAAACTGTGCATTCAAAATCATGCGCTCATTGATCTCCTCGAATTAGATTTCAGCGAGGGAATGAACATTATAACCGGTGAAACAGGTGCCGGTAAATCAATTTTACTTGATGCTCTTTCGCTGATTTTGGGCCAAAGAGCTGATTCATCTTCTGTTCTGGATGCTAAAAGAAAAAGTGTAGTGGAAGGTGAATTTTATGTCGGGCATCCTTCTGAGCAGATTCGTCATTACTTGCATTCAAATGACCTGGATATTTCTGATTCCGTCATATTGCGCAGAGAAATTGCTCCCGAAGGAAAATCACGGGCATTTATTAATGATACTCCTGTTAATCTCAATCAACTGAAAGAATTCTCATCCATGCTTGTGGATGTTCACTCACAACATGAAACTTTATTACTGAATAAATCAGCATTTCAGATTCAGGTTCTTGACGGATTTGCAGGGAATAGTACGAATATCAGGCAGTACAGGGAATTGTATCAGAATTTACAATCACAAAAGAAGTTTCTGGCTGACCTTAAAGCACAAAGTGATAAACTAAAAGCTGACCAAGATTATCTTAAGTTTCAATTAAATGAACTTGAAGCTGCCGGATTAATCGAAGGCGAACAGGAAAAGCTTGAAGCTGACATGAAGCTTGCGACCAATTCAGAAGGAATAGCTCGGAAGTTTGAAGAGCTGATCATGCATCTGTCTGGATCCGATAGCAATTTGTTGGGAGGAATCAGACAATGCATCAATGCCAGCAATACACTCAAAGATTTAAATCCGGAACTCAACCAGTTACATGACAGGCTTAAGAGCATAGAAATTGAATTAAAGGATATTGAAGCTGAGATTGAAAATGCTTCATCTGCAATAATCCTAAATCCAGAATCACTGATCCGGATTGAAGAAAGGCTTGATGTGATTTACAGTTTGCAGAAAAAGCATCGTAAAAAATCTGTAGAAGAATTATTGGAGTTTCAACTTGAAATTAAAAACAAACTGGATTCCATTGAGTCAACTGATGAGGATGTTAAGCGATTAGAAGTAAATTGTGAAAAAGCACAACTTCAACTCATAAAATTAGCCAGGGAGATCTCTGAGCAAAGAAAAGTCTGCATTCCAAAATTTGAGAAAAGCATAAAGAACATGTTGGCAAATTTAAGTATGCCGCATGCAGCACTTAAAGTAGAAGTTAGCGAACTTCCTCAAAACACTTTCAACCAGTCTGGTATTGACGAGATTGACTTTCTATTTTCTGCTAACAAAGGAAGCCCGTATACTGATCTTCGAAAAGTGGCTAGCGGAGGAGAACTGAGCCGTTTGATGCTTTGCATAAAGTCGAGCGTAGCTAAACTTGTTTCATTGCCAACCCTGATATTAGATGAGATCGACAGCGGTGTCTCTGGTGAAACTGCAATGAATATCGGAATGCTTATGCAGGAAATGTCGGAAGGAATGCAAATGATCGTTATCACACATTTACCGCAAATTGCGAGCCGGGGGAAATCGCACTATTTTGTGTACAAGGAAGTGAAAAGTGATAAAACATACACCAGAGTTAAAAAACTTGACGAAGACTCTAGAATTGTCGAAGTTGCCAGGATGCTCAGTGGAAATAAGCCCAGCAGCAGCGCACTGCAAAACGCAAAGGAACTCTTGAGTAATTAATCACATATTCTGGGAAATTTATTTCCAGCGCGTATATTTGTCCTTAACTTCATTTAAATTCTAAACTATGTCATATAATCTGTTAAAAGGGAAAAGAGGAATCATTTCAGGAGCACTTGATTCAAATTCCATTGCATGGAAAGTCGCTAAACGTTGTCATGAAGAAGGAGCTAAAATCGTTCTGACAAATGCGCCGATTGCAATGAGAATGGGTGAAATTAAAAAACTTGCAGATGAAACAGGCTCAGAAATTATTCCTGCAGATGCCACTTCAATGGAAGATCTTATTAATCTCTATTCAAAGTCTATGGAAACGATGGGAGGAAAGATTGACTTTATTCTTCATTCTATAGGAATGTCTGTAAACATAAGGAAGAATATACCCTACGAAGAAAGCAATTATGATTACTTCATGAAAGGAATAGATGTTTCCGCCATGTCCCTCCATAAAATGCTCAGTGCAGCAATGAAACTGGATGCTATAAACGATTGGGGCAGTGTGGTGGCACTTACCTATATAGCAGCGCAAAGGACGTACCCTTTTTACACAGACATGGCCGACATCAAAGCCATGCTTGAATCCATCACAAGGAGTTTTGGATATCACTACGGTAAGAAGAAGAACGTCCGCGTGAACACAATATCACAATCACCCACTAAAACCACTGCAGGCAGCGGTATAAAAGGATTTGAGGACTTTTACAACTTTGCAGATAAAATCTCACCAATGGGAAATGCAAGCGCTGAAGCTTGTGCAGACTATTGCGTAAGCCTATTCTCAGATCTCACGAGAATGGTTACAATGCAAAATCTTTTCCATGATGGAGGATATTCCAATACAGGAATCAGCATGGAGGTAATGGAAAAGTTCTCCGGAAATTGATTCCATAAAAAAAGCGGGCTTCGCCCGCTTTTTTTTATTCTCCTGAATCTGGATCAGACTTCTTTTTTCTGCCCGAACCGGTCTTGGCAGGAGGGGTGTTGTTGGCTTTGATCACATGAATCTTTAAGACTGAATTCTCTTTATCAAGAGTGACTTCTACTGTATCACCTTCTGCAATTTCAGCTTTGATGATTTCTTCTGCCAGAGGGTCTTCCAGGTATTTCTGAATTGCCCTCTTCAATGGACGTGCTCCATAATTAGCATCATATCCATGATCGGCGATGAAATCTTTTGCATCTTCAGTAAGGTTTATCTTATACCCAAGTTCGTTGATTCTCTTGTACAGACTTACCAGTTCCACATCAATGATTTTGTGTATGTGCTCTTTTTCGAGTGCGTTGAACATTACGACATCATCAATCCTGTTCAGAAATTCTGGTGCAAAAGCTTTCTTCAGTGCGCTTTCTATGATGCCTCTGGAATGTTCATCTGCCTGGCTGCTCTTTGCACTTGTAGCAAATCCTACACCCTGACCAAAATCTTTCAGCTGGCGTGAGCCTATGTTGGAGGTCATAATCATGATCGTATTCTTGAAATCTACTTTTCTCCCAAGACTGTCGGTAAGCATGCCTTCATCAAGAACCTGTAACAGAAGGTTGAACACATCAGGATGCGCCTTTTCAATTTCATCCAGAAGAACCACGGAGTAAGGCTTTCTTCTAACCTTCTCAGTCAGTTGTCCACCTTCTTCATAACCTACATATCCCGGAGGAGCTCCGATAAGTCTGGATATCGCAAACTTTTCCATGTATTCGCTCATATCAATTCGAATGAGAGCATCATCCGAATCAAACAGATAACGTGCTATCACTTTTGCCAACTCTGTTTTACCAACACCGGTAGGTCCAAGGAAGATAAATGTTCCGATGGGCTTGTTAGGATCCTTCAAACCGGCCCTGTTACGCTGAATCGCTTTAACCACCTTGTTGATAGCGTCATCTTGTCCAATTACTTTGCCTCTCAAAAGGTCTCCCATCTTAACAAGACGGCTGCTTTCAGACTGGGCAACACGGGTAACCGGGATTCCGGTCATCATAGCTACAACTTCAGCCACATCAGCTTCTGAAACGGTGTATCTGTGATTTTTAGTTTCCTCTTCCCAAACGCGTTTTGCATTTTCTAATTGTTCAAGCAACTGCTTTTCCGTATCCCTGAGTTTTGCTGCCTCTTCATATTTCTGGCTTCGCACCACACGATTCTTTTCATTCTTGATATCCTGAACCTTGTTTTCAAGTTCAAGAATATTTTTGGGAACATGTATGTTCGTAATGTGAACTCTGGAACCTGCTTCATCCAATGCGTCAATGGCTTTGTCTGGAAGAAAACGGTCAGTAATATAACGGGAGGTAAGGCTCACGCAAGCCTTAATAGCTTCAGGTGTATAATTCACATTGTGATGCTCCTCATACCTGTCTTTGATGTTGTTCAGAATCTCTTGAGTTTCCTCCATGCTTGCTGGCTCAATCAAAACTCTTTGGAACCTTCTGTCGAGGGCTCCGTCTTTTTCTATGTATTGTCTGTATTCATCAAGAGTTGTCGCCCCTATGCATTGTATTTCACCACGGGCAAGTGCAGGCTTGAACATATTGCTTGCATCAAGTGAACCAGAAGCGCCACCTGCGCCAATGATGGTGTGAATTTCATCAATGAATAAAATAACGTCAGGTGATTTTTCCAATTCATTCATCACTGCTTTCATTCTCTCTTCAAATTGTCCGCGGTATTTAGTACCTGCAACAAGTGAAGCGAGATCAAGAGTGACAATTCGCTTGTTAAAAAGAACTCTGGAAACTTTTCTTTGAACTATTCTGAGTGCAAGGCCTTCAGCAATTGCAGACTTTCCGACTCCTGGCTCACCAATTAGAATCGGGTTATTCTTTTTCCTGCGAGAAAGAATTTGAGAAACCCTCTCAATTTCTTTTTCCCTTCCTACAATTGGATCTAATCTGCCTTCTTCTGCAGCTTTAGTGAGGTCACGGCCGAAGTTATCAAGTACAGGAGTCTTAGATTTCGCATCCGATGTCTTTTTACCTCCGGAACTACCGCCATCATCCTCCTTTGAATACGGATCGTCTTCAGCTGGATTATGTGGGGCTTCGGATCGGAAGTTTGACTTCAGTACTTCAAGTTCTTCACGTACAATTTCGTAATTGATTCCATACTGATTAAGTATTTGAGTGGCGATATTATCTTCGTCTTTGAGAATAGAGAGAAGCAAATGTTCAGTTCCTATAACATCGCTTTTGAAAACTTTAGCTTCAAGATAAGTAACCTTTAGAGCCTTTTCTGCCTGCTTAGTGAGGGGTATGTTACTAAGCTTGGATATGGAAGCTCCGCTGCCTTTTACTGAACTCTCAACCGACTTCCTTAGTTCCAGAAGGTTGATGCCTAGTGATTTCAATATTTTAATCGCCATTCCTTCACCCTCTCTGATCAGTCCTAGCAGAAGATGTTCGGCGCCAATGTAGTCATGTCCCAAACGAAGTGCTTCTTCCCGGCTGAAACTGATGACATCCTTAACTCGTGGTGAAAATTTTGCTTCCATATTTAGTTCTGTTATTGAATTAGCATTATATTTATAACTCTAACGATCGAGTCAGAAATTGGTTATCTGGCCCCGTCCATAGTTATGAACAAAAGTAACCAATCTGAATGTTCTGATTGCAAGAAACGTGCAATACTTTGCAGGCTGCCAATGGGACAGCTATTCTTTTCAACATGAATCTGTTTGTTATTTCTCGCTATTTTAAGGGGATTTTTATACCTTCGTGAGCTGCCAAAAAGTGTCAATTAGCTGATAATTCTTACACAATTTCAGGCATTTTTAACAGAGTAAAATGAAATAACAGCAAGAGATTTATCATTAGAATTCAATTGTACGAAATCTTAATATAACTGAAATAAATTCATGTCAGAGGGAGAAAAGATCATACAGATTAACATTGAAGAGGAAATGAAAACCGCTTACATCGATTATTCGATGTCTGTGATAGTTTCAAGAGCCCTGCCCGATGTAAGAGACGGATTAAAGCCCGTACACAGGCGTGTATTATATGGGATGCTTGATTTGGGCGTATTGAGCAACAGGCCTTATAAAAAGTCTGCCAGAATAGTGGGGGAGGTACTTGGTAAGTATCACCCGCACGGAGACAGCTCAGTTTATGACGCAATGGTCCGGATGGCACAGCCATGGAGTTTGAGATATCCATTGGTTGACGGGCAAGGAAACTTTGGAAGCATGGATGGCGACAGCCCTGCGGCCATGCGATATACAGAAGCCCGGCTCAGGAAAATTGCCGAAGAACTTTTAGCTGACATAGACAAAGAAACGGTTGACTTCGCTTTAAATTTCGATGACTCCCTTGAAGAACCAACTGTCTTACCTTCAAGAATTCCCAATCTTCTTGTTAACGGAGCTTCAGGAATTGCCGTGGGTATGGCAACAAATATGGCTCCCCACAATTTGGGGGAAGTCATAGACGGAATTCTGGCATACATTTCAAATAAAGAAATCAGTATCGATGAGTTGATGACTCATGTAAAAGCTCCAGACTTCCCGACTTCCGGAATTATCTATGGATACTCAGGAGTGAAGGAAGCTTTTCTAACCGGAAGAGGCAGAATCATACTCAGAGCAAGAACTGAAATTGAAATTGCTGAGAACGGTAAAGAGAGAATAGTAGTTACAGAAATTCCGTATCAGGTGAACAAGGCAGAAATGATCAAAAGAACTGCTGATTTGATCAATGATAAAAAAATAGAAGGAATTACTGATATCCGTGACGAAAGTGATCGTGAAGGTATCAGGATTGTTTATGAACTGAGAAAAGATGCGATTGCCAATGTGGTGCTGAACAATTTGTTCAAATACACATCTCTTCAATCTTCGTTCAGCGTCAACAATGTGGCTCTGGTTAATGGCCGCCCGATGACACTGAATCTGAAAGATCTGATCGTGCATTATGTGAATCACAGGCATGAGGTCGTAGTGAGAAGAACACAGTATGAACTTCGCGAGGCTGAGAAGAAGGCTCACATACTTGAAGGCTTACTGATTGCACTTGATCACCTTGATGAAGTTATCGCTCTGATTCGAGCCTCTCAGACTCCTCAGATTGCACAGGACGGACTTATGTCAAAGTTTGGACTTTCTGAAATACAATCTAAGGCCATTCTCGAAATGCGCCTCCAGAGGTTAACCGGACTTGAACGGGATAAAATCCGCGACGAATACAATGAACTGATGAAGCTGATCGAATATTATCGTGATGTGCTTGCCAATGAAGATCTCAGAATGGAAATAATCCGCGATGAGATGCAGGAAATCAAGGATAAGTATGCCGATGAACGCAGAACTGAAATCGTGCAAACAGGAGATGATATTTCTATGGAAGATATGATTCCTGATGAAGAGGTGGTTATCACAATTTCATATCTGGGATACATTAAGCGGACCAACCTTTCAGAATACCGCACTCAGGGCCGTGGAGGCCGTGGAGCGAAAGGCAGTTCAACAAGAGAAGAAGATTTTGTTGAGCATATTTACATAGCCAGTAATCACAATTACATGCTATTCTTTACCGAAAAAGGAAGATGTTTCTGGCTTAAAGTTTATGAAATTCCTGAGGGAAACAAAACTTCCAAAGGCCGACCGGTTCAAAATCTGATCAGTATTCCACCAGATGACAAAGTGAAGGCTTGCATCAATGTGAAAAATCTTGCTGATGAAGACTATATTAACAATCATTTCATTGTGATGTGCACAAAGAATGGCACTATCAAAAAAACTTCATTGGAAGCATACAGTCGCCCAAGGGCAAATGGTATTAATGCAATAAACATTGAAGAGGACGATAATTTACTCGAAGCCAAACTTACATCCGGCAAACATGAGATAATGCTTGCTACAAAGAAAGGAAAGCTGGTCCGATTCGATGAAGAGAATGTAAGACCGGTTGGAAGAAATGCGATCGGAGTAAAAGGCGTAACACTTGACGGAGAAAACGACGCTGTCGTTGGTATGGTTTGTGTGTCAGATATAAATAAAGAATCCGTACTTGTTGTCTCTGAAAAAGGGTATGGGAAGCGATCTGAACTGGATGAATACAGAAAAACTAACCGGGGCGCTAAGGGAGTTAAGACTATCAACATAACGGATAAGACCGGCAATTTGATTGCTCTAAAGATTGTGCAGGATCAGGACGATTTGATGATTATCAATAAATCCGGTATTACCATCAGAATGAATGTGGATGAGCTAAGAATCATGGGACGTGCCACTCAGGGGGTCAGACTGATCAGACTTGATGATGAAGATGAGATCGCTTCAGTTGCAAAAGTTGAAATTGACGAAGAGGAAAGAAAAAACTTGTTGGAGGACTCTGATCCTGAAGCAAGGGATGAAAACTCGACTTCAACAGACAAATCAGAAGAAACAAAATAAAACACATATTAACAACAATTTAAATTAAATCATTTAACATAATAAACTATGAAGAAAATTGTCTTTTCTCTCATATTGTCAGCCATCTTTGGAAGTGTTTCTGCTCAAAAAGCTAAGGTCCAGACCGCATACAACTACTGGAAAGAACCCTATCAACAATTCGATAAAGCAAAGGAAGCTATTGATGAAGCCTCTCAACATGAGCAATCAAGAGATATGGCGAAAACATGGTATTATAAAGGAGTAATTTACTCTTCGTTATACCAGCATGAGAAGTACGGATCATTGTGCGATAATTGTCTGCTTATAGCATTTCAGAGCTTTGAGAAAGCAATGGATCTGGATCCTAAGAATGAGTGGGCTAAAGAAATTCAAGGCTTCAGGATGCCGTTCCTTGTCAACAAGATTTTTTCCCTGGGAGTTGATCAATTTAAAAACCAAAACTTCAATGAGGCCCTGAATACATTCGAGCAAGTCCAGAAGATGACGCCTGGAGACACATCTGCGATTCTCAATTCTGCATATTCCGCAGAAAGATCCGGTGAGTCCCAAAAGGCCATCGATTATTATTCGAAGCTCATCGATATGAAGTATGAAGACGAGAAAATTTATTCCGCACTTGCTAATATCTACCGAGGACAAGCAAAAAACGACAAAGCGCTGGAGGTGATTTCGTCAGGAAAAAAAGCATTTCCCGGAAGCTTGAATCTTATGTTAACTGAAATCAATATCCTGTTGAGCACTGGCAAAGATGTTGAAGCCACAAAAGCTCTTGACGATGCTATTGCCAAAGACCCTGAAAATCCAAGTTTATATCTTGCGTTGGGTAGTACATACGACAATTTGGCTAATCCGAGAAATTCCGAAGGAAAGGATCTGCCAAAACCCACAAATGCCGCAGAATATCTAAGAAAAGCAGAAGAATCCTATAAACGCGGCCTGACCATCAATCCGGATCATTATGAAATTAACTACAACCTGGGAGCACTATATTTTAATCAGGCTGCGGAAATGGCTAATGCTGCCAATAAAATCACCAACATGCAGCAATACGATAAGGAAAAGGCCAAATTTGATCAAAAATTTAAAGATGCGGAACCACATTTAATTAAGGCAATGAATAACAATCCAAAATTGACTGAGGAGGATGGCAGGATATACCAGGGAACATTGATTTCACTCAAGCAACTTTATGCAAGAATCAATGACATGGAGAAACACAATCAAATCAAGGCTTTACTGGAAGAGAAGAAGTAGCTATAAATTGAATTAGCACAAGAACTTTATGCTTTCCTCAATTCATAATATAATGCTAGTGAAAACCCGGCAATATCAATTGGCCGGGTTTTTAATTATTATCAACTCGGTCAGGACAGGAACTCAGCTGTTATTACTTAACATAATATTAATTATAAGACATTATAACCTTAATTTTCTCACAAAAAAGCTCTAATTTATAATGGGTCTTTAAAATCGATAAAAATTCGAATTGACTTCTATAAATCACTTCACCACAGAATTCCACACATTCACCCAAACAGGTTAAAGCATTCGCCAATATAGGTTTACTGGATTAGGCTTGAACCTTACTTTTGATTTCAGGCTGACAGCCATGATAAAACTGACGCACAAAAAATTCTATCATGATGAAAACCAGCTGTTGCCATTCCAGAAAATTCATTCAAGAGCAGAATATTTGTGTTTGCACAAATGAGCGATGCCCTAACTATCTCCTGGCTACCCCACTTAAGACTTCGGTCAGTTTTCTGCAACTTTCACTCGGAATGATCTTAGTGTTTATGATACTATTTTGCTTTCAGGATAATTCTGTGAGCGAATGCAGTATTTCAGATAAAAGGTCATTAAGCGGAATTATTTCTGCGTCTGGAAATTATTCCAAGCCAGCGACCAGAGAAAACGTAAGACTGGAAATCATCGAGCAAAACATTCTATGTCCTGATCAGGCTTATGCACAAGTTCTCATTGAATCTGCCCATTTGCAGTCATATTTGTTTAAAAAGACAAATAATTTATTGGGAATGCGTTTCCCATTTAAGAGAAAAACTTCTGCTGTAGGTATTTTCCTGCCAGATAAAAAAGAGATCATCTATGGCACTCAGGAAGAACTTAAAAAGTATAGTACTCAGAATCATTACGCAGTATACCGAAACTGGGAAGATTCAATCCTGGACTATAAATACTGGCAAGACGAATGCTTCAAAGTCACCGACAAATACTTAAGTTTTCTCGGTGCCTATTACGCTGAAGATGAAAAATATATTGAAAAAATAATCAGCCTTACACAAAAGCCGTGATCCAGGCTGATCAACAATCAGCCACGTGTGACAATATAATAGATCCAGGCAATCGCTGCAAGGATCCAGATGAATGCAAATACAGCCGATCCTCCTTCTCCAAAATATGTATACCAAAAACCTTTACTTTCTTCTGCGTGATTTTCTTGATGAGCCATTTTGAGAATTCTTTTTGCAAAGATGATAAATTAATTTTAGCCTGAAAATTTCCCAGACTATTAATCCACATATTAGTTGTTAATCCAGTCAATGCCTTTTCTAAGAAAGCTGAGAGTGAAAATCTCATCAACCGAAGTTGGTTCAGGACTATAATTATAAACCCATGAAGCTTCGGGCGGTAAACTCATCAAGATCGATTCTGCGCGTCCTCCCGATTCAAGTCCAAAACGTGTACCACGGTCATAAACGAGATTAAATTCAACATATCTTCCTCTGCGAAGTTTCTGCCAGAGTCTGTTCTTTTCGTTAAACTTCAAATCTTTTTTCCTTGATACAATCCTTGTATAAATTGGTGCAAAAGACTTTCCCAAATCACAAACAAAGTCGAATGCGGATTGAAATTCCTGGTCGTTATTAAATTCAAGTTGATCAAAAAATATTCCACCTATACCACGTGTTTCGTTCCTATGAGGAATGAAAAAATAGTCATCAGCCCATTTCTTAAACTTGGGATAATATGAAGAATTATATTTATGACAGATCTCTTTTAATGATTGGTGGAAAATTGTAGCTTCTTCTGTATCTATATAATGCGGAGTAAGATCAATTCCTCCTCCGAACCATTTTCTTCCTGAATCACTTTCAAAGTAACGAATATTCATATGAATGATCGGAACAAATGGATTTACAGGATGAAGAACAATTGACAATCCAGTTGCAAAAAAGTCATGTTCTGATTCATTATCTGTGTCATTTCCGCCTAAGGCCAGTGATGCCGGCAATTTGCCGAATACCTTAGCAAAGTTCACTCCTCCCCTTTCAATAAGATTTCCATTTTCCAGTATACGTGTCCGGCCTCCTCCACCTGCCTCCCTGGTCCATAAATCTTCTCTGAATTTGACAGGATCATTTAAAAGTTCCATTGCAGCGCAAATAGAATCCTGCAATTCCATGAATTTTACTACTACAACATCACGGTTCATTTCAGACAGAATCATCAATCTTTGAGCTGTAAGCGAACAGGCAGGGCATTTTCAAACTTCAGTACGTGGATGACCTGATTCTCTCCGCAATCTTTACCTGCATCATTTTCAAAAAGGTAATTTGAATACATACCACTGAATATTTTTTTCTTATCCTGATCCTTTCGTACCGAATTAAGTTTAAGAGTATGAAGCATCAGAGCGTAGACATCTGCGCCCATAAATGCGCTTTCACCAGGTTCTGTATGATAATTGTCACGGAAATTTTTCCTGAACTCACTTACTCTTGAGTCTTTGTAATCAATATATCCGGCAGTAAACAAATGAACATTGAGTTCATCCATTAAAAATCCATCAAGATTTTGTGAATGCGACCAGGTAGGCAGACCCACTATATTAATTATGTAATCCTTCTTCCAGTCTCTGATCACATTAAACATACTACTAATCTGATCTTCGTTTGAGGTTGGAAGAAATACAACATTCACTTTATTTTTACTAAGGCTGTCGCGAATGGCACGAAATCCGTCTTTGTCGGATCGAATGGTTTTGAATACAGTATTTTTTGATTCACTTGCCCAACCTGATCGAAATGCGTCTGTTCGTTCATTTTCCTTTGAAAGAGCAGTTTTGATTAGAATGCACTGTGCATTTTGGAACATCTCTGCAGCTTTTTGACCCATTATTCGGCATTGACTCAGCGATGATGGTATGAATGAAAAAGCAAGTGGATTTGCGTGTAATATTTCCGAGCTGTTAATAGCTGTGCAAAAAACAGGTATTTGATTCTTTATTGAAAACTGATTTATCAAACGCAGATTCAAACCGTTTTCATTGGTTATAATTGCATCTGCTTCAGAAATTTCCTGCCTTCGGAATAATTTAGAAACTTTAGAAGAGTCGTCTTCGAGATCAACAATCAATACTTCGATATCAGGATTTCGGCCGATATGATTCTTTGCTGAATAAAGTATTCCCTCAATAAATTCAAGATTTTCTTTCACAACCGGATTGAGCGGTTCAGGGATAAAACTTGAATCATCACTGTTTCCCAAGTAAGCCTTATGAAGATTCACGGTGGTGAAGACAACAACTTTTTTCTTTGATTTAGTATAAGCTCCAGCAGATGTTGAAGATTGCACTTTTTCCTGAGTATCTCTGTTCAGCCAGGAATATGCGGGTATCCACAGTTTCATTTTTGCTTTCAGGCCGGACTCTTTCAGGTCAGGATTGAATTGAATAATTTCTTCCTGAGGGATGTTGAATTTTTTAGAAAGTGAATACATTGTTTCTCCTTTCTCAACCTTATAAAAATAAAACTTTCGGGCATTTACAAATCTTACTTCACTTGTATCAGATTTTGAAATAGTATAGGTCTGAGAAAAAGCATGAGAATAATTCATCAATATTAAAATGCAGATTGAAAGGAAGCCTATGTAGGTTCTTAGGACTCTGTTGACTTTACTTTCCATCTGTGATTCAATATTGGTTCTCATCAACGGATAAGTTGATTCCTTATTGCAATATAATCTGAAACTTATTATTCCCATTCTATTGTTGCAGGCGGCTTTGAACTGATATCAAAAACCACTCTGTTAATTCCTTTTACCTTATTGATTATTTCATTCGAAACTACTGATAAAAAATCAGATGGCAGATGAGCCCAGTCGGCTGTCATTCCGTCCACAGATGTAACAGCTCTTAGGCAAACAACGTTTTCATATGTTCTTTCATCTCCCATCACTCCTACCGTGTGCACCGGAAGCAGAATGGCTCCGGCCTGCCAAACTTTTGAATACAGTCCAGAACTTCGAAGGTGGCTAATAAATATATCATCGGCTTCCTGCAATTTGGCAACTTTTTCTTCTGTAATATCACCAAGTATCCTGATAGCTAATCCCGGACCTGGAAAGGGATGTCTGTCTAAAATCAGGCTATCGAGACCAAGCTCCTTTCCTACTCTGCGAACTTCATCCTTAAACAAGGTTCTCAATGGTTCTACTATATTTAGATTCATCCTCTCCGGGAGACCTCCAACATTGTGGTGTGATTTAATAGTTGCTGAAGGACCTTTTACACTAACAGATTCAATCACATCGGGATAAATAGTACCCTGAGCGAGCCATCTTACATTTTTTATCCTATGTGCTTCTTCGTCAAAAACGTCAATAAATACTTTTCCAATCGCTTTGCGCTTCAATTCAGGATCTGAAATATTTTTCAGTTCTGAGTAGAATCTTTTTTTCGCATCCACTCCGGTTACATTGAGACCCATATGCATGTACGAATCCAGCACTGCCTGGAATTCATTTTTTCGTAACAGTCCATTGTCAACAAAAATGCAGTGCAGATTTTTTCCAATTGCCCGATGCAAAAGCATTGCAGCAACTGAAGAATCAACACCACCGGACAAGCCAAGCACAACCTGATCATTTCCTGTAATCTTTCTTAAGGATTCGATTGTTTCCTCTACAAAAGAAGCTGGAGTCCAGTCCTGACTACAATTGCAGATGTCCACTACAAAATTTTTTAACAGGTCCTTACCATGTTCTGAATGTGTCACTTCGGGATGAAACTGGATGCCATAAGTTTTTTCTTGTTTAATCTTGTACCCTGCAACTTCTACATCCTTGGTACTTGCAATGATGTCAAGATAATCTGACTGGGGGCTTATACTGTCTCCATGTGACATCCATACTGTAGATCCTGACGATACCCCTTTGAGCAGCGAATCAGAATTATCAACAAATCTGAGATTAGCCCGTCCATACTCACGACTTTTACTGGGTGCAATTTTAGAGCCTAACTTATGTGCCATCAACTGAGCGCCATAACAAATTCCCAATACCGGAATTTTACCCCTGTATTGGGATAAGTCAATTTCCGGATGTTCTCTGTCATTTACAGACGAAGGACTACCTGAAAGAATCACCCCCATAATTTCCCAGGAATAGGGTGGTATGTGGAAAAATGGATGAATTTCACAGTAAACATTTAACTCCCTTATTCTCCTGGCAATCAACTGAGTATACTGGGAACCGAAATCGATAATGAGTATTCGCTGGTGCATGCGCAAAATTAAAAATATTGAACTGGAAGATGCTGAAATTGTAAATAAACAATCAACCTGAGAAACTTCAATTGTTTATAATTGACCAAATGGTCAGATTTCTTGAAAATACACAGTCTGATTTTTATAATGTGATTTTACTAACTATGGTTGTTGAGATGAGAAAAACTAAATTAAAGTATATATGAAAAATCTGATAAATAATTTTTGGAATTAAAATTTTTCTCATTAGGTTTGAATTAAATTAAGTTAGCACTTAATTGTCCTGCGAGTTCAATTATAACAATACATTAATTAAGCAAGATGAACACTATTGTGGGCAAAAAAATGCCTGATCTTGCACATGTTGGACTTATCGTTCTTATTCCAGTGACTTTTTACTGGGTGTTTTTCTTCCTATGCCATATAATGAATGAAACAGGAACAGAACGGTTCATCATGTTTCATTCTATCATTCCCAGAAAACTCATCGGATTACACGTATCAGTACTTGTATTTTTACTCACCGGGATTTCGATGTTTTGTTCAGTCACTGAAAAGATTCGCAGACGAACACGATGGTATAAAACTGCATCCCATATCAGGTTTGCAATATGGTTCGGTATGTTCATCATGTTCTTGAATTTTCTACGGATGCTATATTAGATAACACCGTTATATTCTTTTGAACGTTTAACTCTTATGATTTCGCACGTAAAAGTTTCGATTCGGCAAGTACAGTAAACTTGCCCGGAAACGGGTCAGCATGATCAACGATTTCTGCAACAAAACCAAGACCATACATGATCAGATATTGAAGTAAATACTCTTTTCGTTCCTGTAAAACATCAGATGGAAAAAGTTTTTCCCTCAGGCTTTTCAATTGTTCCACATCATTTTCCTGCTTTTTCTTAAGTGCGCGAAAAATTTTAGTCTCAAGGTTCGCAATCGATTTTTCTAAGGAAACCTGAACCGATTGCACACTTGGCACAAGGCTTTTATCAATTTTACTTACATCATTAGAAAGCTTATCTATGGTATGTTTTAAACCGTTCTTATAATTATCCAGATCAATTTGAGACGGAAACTTTTCATTTACATATGATCTGATCCATGCGTCTGAAGTATCAAAAATATGTTCCGGATAAATGTGATACTTTTCAAGCTTTGAACAAGCAATCTTATCCACCAGGAGAAAACTGTTACGGAGTAAGAACATCGGAAAGCTCACAGACCATTTCTCAAACATATGTTTTAACTCAAGCCAGTATGCGAGTTCTGCCGGTCCCCCGACAGTCGCAATATTGGGCAACACAGATTCCTGATACAATGGACGAAGTGTGACGTTCGGGCTAAAACGCTCAGGATGCATTTTTAGTTCACTGGATAAAGATTCCAATGTCCATGCTCTATCAGAGTCAGTTGTGCGGAAAGATTCATTATCCTGGATAATTCTTTCTCTTGAACCAGTAGTCATATAAAAAAGATTGACAGTCCTGGGGTTCATTTGAATATGATACCTTGAACGTAATTTCTCAATAGACTGATTGACAGTTTCCTTTGCAGAATGCATTTGAATATCGTCAAGCATGACGGGTAGGAACATTTTTTTAAGCGAGTGATCATCAGCATCTAACAGAATAAGGCCATAGCTTCCAAAAAGCTCATGTAGGAATTCACGTGTTGCAAGTGAGAGACTCTTTCCATTCTGATAACATTTTTTTAGCAATGAAAAGACTTTAGAAGAATGTTCTGATGGTCTTACATCTGATAAAATTTGTGCTATGAGTTCTTCAAGGCCTTTACATTCTGCCTTACCCGAGGCACCTTTCCAGTCAGTTTCCCATTCATATCTTTTTCCAAAAACTTCAGTAAACTTTATTTCTTCCATATCATGGTCCTCGCTGGCAAGCCAGAAAACCGGTAACACATTTTTACCAGTGCACTTTGAAATTTGTCTTGCTGCGTTGATGCATGATGCTATTTTATATAAACAGTATAATGGTCCGCCAAATATATTAAGCTGATGTCCGGCGCAAACTGAAAAGGTATTTACATCATAGAGTGATTGTATCTTATGATAAAACGGATGATCAGAACTTAAGAATTGCTGATACTGTTGTTTTATTATTGAAACTAAAATCTCCCTGGTTTTATCCGATACTTTTTTCACTTGTATCATCTGAGCAATAGTTTCCAACTTAGGAAAAAACTGAATAAAGTCTTCCAGGAACGGATCCTGGGAAAGATAGTCAGTCACAATTTTGCTAAAACCGGCCACTTGACCTGGTTCGAGAGTGTATTTATCAGAATATATCAATTTTATAAAGAATTACGCTTATTAATGCTTTGAGAAGGTCAAAAATTGTCTTTTTTAATGGAAAAAACTAAACTTTTCATGCTATTAGCCTGATTTTTAAAAATCTTCTGTAAAATAAAGTAAGCCATGTGCGGAATAAATGATTACTATGAGTAATTGGTGTAAAACTCCTTGATTTCTGAATTATTAACGCTTATATTTGATCCACATCAATATTAATTAAAGAGTAAAAACAGCGGAAATGTTGTGACTTATCACTTATTTGATATATTTACAATTCACATATCTGCTACTTTTTATTTGAACCGGAAGTTTTTGTACTGCGACAGGAAATCAACAAAGTAAAATCACAATTAACAATTCATTGAAACACACATTCTGAATGCAATGAAACATTTCTCAATTAGTTCAAGGAGCGCGGTACTATGCTTCTCGGCATTTCTGTTATCATACCTTAACGCTAATTCAGTTTGGGCGCAGCTTAGCAGTTATACCTTCAGCAGTTTAACTGGAGTTAGTCTTGAAACACTCAACTCGCCAAATACTCTAATATTTTCAGCGAATGATGATGCAACCAGTACTGTGCAAAACATTCCCTTCTTATTTACTTTCAATGGGGCCACCTACAGTCAATTTTCCGTGAACTCGAACGGGCTGATGAAACTTGGACCAACTGTAGTAAATTCTAGTGGTAATAATCTGCTCACAAATGCAACAGACTTTCCGAAAATATCCCCCTACTGGGATGATCTTGCCACAGGAACCACTGGCTATGTGCAATTTCAGGTACTTGGTACAAGTCCGAACCGAAAACTTGTCGTAGAATGGAGACTAACAGTACCAAAAAATGTGAACGGTTCGGCAAATGCAACTTGTCAGGCATGGCTTTCTGAGACCAGTAACATCATTCAATTCGTCTATGGCAGCGGATTTGTCTCAAATTCACTTAATGCTGGTTATTCAATAGGACTTGCTGCGTCTGCATCTAGTTTTTGGAGTGTTAATACTACAAACAACACAGCAAGTTCCAGTGTCGAAAATAATGGTAACATTGGTGCAATTACAGCTGGACGATCGTACCGTTTCAGTCCACCAGTTGCAACAGGTATTCCTGCATGTGCAACTAATTATTTACCGGCAAACCTCGCGACAGGTGTTAATTTAAATCCCACTCTTAGTTGGGCAGCAAGTACAGGTGTGCCATCAGGTTATGATGTTTATTTCGGCAATACCCCTACTCCACCAATAGTATCTTCGAATCAGGCATCTACAAATTACACTACTCCAACCTTAAACTGGAATACAACATATTATTATCAGATTGTACCAAGGAATTCATTTGGTCCAGCTACGGGTTGTCCTGTTATTTCATTTACCACTGCACCATTGTTAAGCTTCGATGTGGTCAGAAATACTGGCATAACTTTCAACTCCATCACCTCAACAGGAAACTCGATTACAGCCTGGAAAAACACGACCAATAATACGGATGATAATCTTTCTGAAATAGTTCCTATAGGTTTTAACTTTACATATCAGGCTGGATCATATTCTTCTTTCCTTGTTTCTACAAACGGATTTATTACATTCAACACATCCACCACTGCCACAGGTTCTGGTTCAAACACTCCCTACAATTATAATAACGCCAATATTTCATCTACTGGATCCATTGCTTCACCGGCAATTGTCGCACCATTTTATGAGGATTTGGTTACGCAAGGCGATCCGGGAACATTAGCAGGTCTGACAAGTTCAATTCATTACCTCACAAGTGGTAGTGCAGGCAGCCGTGTTTTAACTGTTCAATGGACTGGAATGGAGACCTGGAATAATTCCGGACCAAATCTGACATTTCAGGTCAAGCTTTATGAGGGAAGCAATAACATTGAATTTGTGTATGGACAAATGGAAGGATTCAACGGAACTACAAACTATTCTTACACTTATTCAAGTGGATTGAATGCGATTAGTATCAGCAGTACTTTACAGGCCGGTGAACTTTTCACTCAGATGACTCACAATACAAGAAATTTCGGCGGAACTCCTACCAACAATCTTAATGCAGTACCTGATTGTTTTTCATCGATATTATTCACTCCTGGAAGCTACACACCTTATGTCGCTCCTCCAATTAGTATTGCAAACGATAATGTTTCCGGAGCGACAGCACTTACTGTAAACAGCTCACCATGTACAGCTTTATGCGGCACCTATTACTCATCTTCCAATGCAACAAATTCCGGCATAGCCGGTTGCAGTGGAATTGCAGATGATGATGTATGGTTTTCTTTTGTTGCAACCAACTCTTCAACAACGATTAAAGTATTAGGTTCCGGAGGTTATGATCCGGTTGTAGAGCTATTCACCAATGGTATGGCTTCTATTGCTTGTGCTAACGCAACAGGAACAGGTTTAACCGAAACTATTAATGCCACTACCCTGACTCAGGGATTAAATTATTTTGTACGCGTATATCACTCAGGAACTAGCTGGGGAGGCAGCGGCAGGTTTTCAATTTGCATCAATGCCACTCCTCTGCCACCTGCAAATGATGATTGCGCAAATGCAATTTCATTACCGGTTTCACTTACTTGCAGCCCGGTTACCGGAAGCAATACCGGACATGCTACCGCCTCTTCGGGAATTCCAATTTGCGCTGCCACAGGAACAACACCTGATGACGATGTATGGTACAAATTTGTGGCTGTGAACGTTAAAGAAGTAGTTACAGTTCAAAGCGGCTCAGGATTTAATGCTGTGTTACAAGCATTTTCAGGAACTTGCGGTAATCTCACATCCATTCAGTGTGTGAATAACAGCAGCACAGGCGGATCTGAGTCCATTACTCTTGATAATCTGGTTTTGAACCAAACATACTATATCAGGGTTTACCATGCAGCAATTGGAGCCGGTACCGGCAATTTTACAATCTGTGTCACTTCACCTGCTCCCATCTGTCCAAATACTTTCAGTCCGCCACAAGCAACATCCAATGTTTCCATCAGCGGAATCACTTTGTCCTGGAATTCAGTACCCAATGCTCATGGTTATAATGTTTATCTGGATACAATCAATCCAGCCATTACATTGATTGGCAGCAATGTTCAGGGCACTTCAATGTTCAGCGGCCCATTACTTGCAGGTGCAACATATTACTGGAGAGTTGCTCCAGTGAATGCAACCGGTGCCGCACAAGGCTGTATCAACTTAGCCTTCGCGACTGAGCCATTTCAGCATGGTCTTCAGGTAAAGGTGTTTCTTGAAAGCCTTTATAAAGGGAATCGGAAAATGGTTTCTTCCATTAGTCCTTCCGGTCTCGATACAATTGCAGATACTGTCACAGTATGCCTGGCAAGTCCTACTTCGCCATTTAGCATTTTACATACATCTAAAACAGTATTATCCACCAATGGCATTGCCATAGGTTATTTTTCACAACCTGCGCTTGCCCAATCATATTACATTGTTGTCAAACACCGATTCAGCCTGGATCTCTGGAGCGCCACTCCTTTCCAGTTCAATGATCCAGACACATTGTATAATTTCGCTGATTCATTGCAAAAGGCCTTTGGTAGCAATCAGGTTCTGATTGACAGTGCGCTGTGGGCCATGCACTCCGGTGATGTAAATTTAAACGGTGTCATTTAAATCAATGACTTTAATCTGGTTCAGTCAAAAGTTCCATTATTCCAGGTTGGATACTTGCCAGAGGATCTTGATGGAAATTGGTTGATAAGCTCAAGCGATTATTCATTCATTGAGAATAAAATTGCTACGACGAGAACAATTTTGAAACCATAGCATTAAAAAGAAAAGGCCTTCAAATTGAAGGCCTTTTCTTTAATGATGTAAATTGTCTAGTCTTATTATTGCTTTTATCTTGCGGGCTTTTTATACGAACTGCCACAAATCAATAAATGTTCCCAGAGCAATTTCAGTATCAAAACTATACTATTGAAGTTCACGACTCCTTATTAAGTGAATCACTTAGAAATGAATGGGACTTTTTTACGGGTGAAAGAAGCAACCTTCATAGCAGGTGGTTGCAGATCATTGAGAATGCAACTCCTCAAGACTTAAAATTCCGTTACTTTCTTATAAGAACAGATTCTGAAAAAGGAGCAGTCGCAGGAGTTATCTATTTTCAATTGCTCTCTTTCAGCCAAAGGAATTTTAAATTTAAAAAATTCAATCCGTTTTATTCTGCAATCAGTTTATTGCTCAAGCTTCGCAATTTCAAAGTACTCCTTGCAGGCAATTTGTTTTCTGTTGATTTTTCACCATTGAAATATGATTCTCAGAAGCTAAGTCAGCATGAATTATTGAATATTGTAGACTCTTGGGTCATAAAGCAGAAGCATGACATATTCGTTATGAAAGACCTGAATAATGAATTTACGCCAGCCTTGATGATTCAACGCGAGTTTGATTTTTTTGATTCTGATCTGACAATGCAGATGGACATATTGCCAATATGGAAAGAGTTCAGAGATTATGAGAAATCTCTCAAGCATAAATATTCGCAAAGAGCCAGAAAGATCAGAAGAGCAGGAGAAGTGCTGGCAAGGAAAAAAATATCACCAGAGGATTTTAAAGCTAATTCAGAAGAGTTCATCCGCTTATTCATGAATGTAGCCGAACATCAGGTAGTTAGGATGGGTATTGTCGGCAAGGAATATTATCATGAAATTTTTGATAAACTTGGAGATGCATTTGAGATGATCGCATACTACTATCAGAATAAATTGATTGCATTTGCTTCTTATATTACCTATGAAAAAAAACTGGAGGTACACTACATCGGAATGGATTACCAGTTCAATAAAGAGTACTACCTCTATTTTAATATACTCTTTGACTCAATTGAAAAAGCGATTTCGGCAGGTAAAAAACATCTGGAACTAGGTAGGACAGCACGTGAAGCCAAAGCTGTCATTGGATGCAAAGCGATATATTTCAACGATTACATTCGGGTTAATAATAAGCTTTCTAAGTTCATTTTAAAACTGTTAAAGAAATACTTCAATAAAGATGCCGGATCAGATTGGAGAAACAGGCATCCCTATAAAAGTTAGATTTGCAGTTGTCGAATTATTTCTTTTACATTTGTGCCTCATTCGGTTTCCGCTTTTGCGGAATTAAAAGGGAATCATGTGAAAATCATGAACAGTTCCCGCTGCTGTGATTTCCTGAAGGAATTGCAATTTAAGCCACTGTATTACTGATACGGGAAGGCGCAAATTCCAGGAAAAGTCAGAAGACCTGCCTGATGTACTCATGACGCTTTCGGGTAAAAAGCTTAAATGAACTTCAGGCAAAATTTTCTGAAACAAGCCCTGTTTTCATTTCCGCCTTTTACTCCTTGAAATTAAATAATCAAAAAAATGATCAGGGAGAATTACAAAAAATCATCATTAATCATCGGTCTATTCATGGCCTTACTGCCAGGACTAAGTGCACAAGCTGAAACAGCTGATTCCATTGTTAGTCTAAGGGAAGTTAGCATTCTGGGAACCAAATTGGAGAAGGATGTTTTCGAAACCGGGCGCAGCATAACTGTCATTAGCGGAGAAGAAATTAAAAGCAAGGGATATACAAGTCTGGGAGAATTAATTTCAGATTTAACCGGATTGGCCGTTACAGGTGTTGAGCAAATCATAGGAAGCAATCAAAGTGTTTTTCTGAGAGGCAGTAATGCCAATCAAACAGCAGTTTATTTAGACGGAGTCAGGATTTCAGAAGTCAGCTCTGTGAATAATGCACTGGATTTTTCTGAGATTCCGATTAATTTGATCGATAAAATTGAGATTATAAAAGGCTCAGCAGGAGCACTGCATGGGCCTTCCTCAATAGGTGGAGTGATAAACATCACAAGCATGCAAACAACAGATAAAAAATTGCAGCTTAGTGCAGGTAGTAATGCCTCAGTTATGGACAGCAAGGGACATATGATTCAGCCATATATTTCAACTAAATTTAAAATCTACAATAATATAAGCGCCGATGCCGGGATTGAATACACCACAGCCGGAAACATGGATGCTACCATTGACACCGGGAATCATTCACTTAAATTTCTTCCGAAAGATGATGATCCATGGAAAAAGTTATCAGCTAAAGCAGGTCTGCAATTTCAAAGCAAAAAACTTTATGTCAATCTAAGATCTGTTATTACTGAAATGGATGCTTCCATAGACAGAAGCGCATACAATGACGATGATAATTATACGCTGAATTTTAAAAGGAACATACTTTCAGGTACAGTTGACTATAAAATGTCAGACAAAGCGGGCATCACGATAAGCGGAGGAATTACTGAAAGTGAAAGGCATGCGATCAATGACTCATCAATTATAAAATCGGATGGTGAATTTGACCACCAGTATACAGAAGACTTGTTTGAAGGCCGCTCGGCAAATGCAGATTTTACCGGCTCTGTGGAAATATCAGGATTGAATCTGATCGGAGGAATAAGTTTTTTGGAGGAAAAAATGAGTCAAAGAAATTACGTGTACTCAGCATTTTACCAGGATCCGTTTCCTCCTTTCATCTATGAATATACAGGCTTACTTAATGATGCTAGAAGTGATATCATTTCAGGTTATTTACACGCTGATGTAAATGGCAAAATTGTATCTGAAAACCTTGAAAGGCTCAATCTACTTGCCGGAATTAGATATACAAAGCATAATCTGTTTAACGAAAACGTCAGCTTAAACATTAATCCAAGTTTCCTTATTACAGATAAAACCAATTTTTTCTTTTCGTTCAGCACAGGATTCAATCCTCCTTCACTTTACCAGTTTTATTCTCCGGAAAAGTATATTCCCTGGGACGGATCAAGTCCATCTTTGAGTACTCGCGGAAATGCACAATTGAGGCCAGAGAAATCCAAGTCATTTGAATTCGGCGTGAAGCACAAATTTGAAAATAGATATTCACTGGAACTTTCGGTCTTTCACACAACTACACAAGATCAGATTGAATATGCATATCTGTGGAACGGAGTAGTAGCACTGGATTCACTGGCTACAGATTTCAGCAGAGATGATTTCAGGGGAGACACATATGTAAATGCAGGCGAGCAGGAAAGTTACGGACTTGATCTCAGATCCGAGGTTCAACTTAGCAAGGGGTTCAGTTTACTTGCAGGAGTCACAATTATTCAGGGAAACTTCAATTTTGATCCTGATGATGATATCAGTAAAAATTACATAGAGCACATCCAGCTTTTTAACAGCGGAATTTTCCTGAAAGATCAGAAAGAAATTATCCGCGGTTTGTCCCGCAGACCTTCATCAGCTCAAATTACTCTAAGGTATAATGTAAAAAAAATCAATGCCTGGTACAGAGTCCGACATACAGAACCAAGACTTGATGTATTTTATGACACTCAAATCAAGCCACAGGGAGCGCTTGCGACCACAGAGTTGGCAGATTATACTTTGAGCGATGTTGGATTAGGATTTAAATTCAATGACAGGATTCAGGCTAACACAAGAATTGAAAATATATTCAATGAAAAATTCATGGAAATCAGAGGCTTCAGAAGCAAAGGAAGATCGGCATACCTGAGTCTAATTTTCGTCTTATAATTTATATTTGTGTAAATTTGGGAACAAAACACAATTGAAATGAAAAACGCATTCGGACTTGCCTGCCTATTAGTGATTTTTGCTGCTTTAACAAGAGTTCTGCCCCACCCTTCCAATTTCACAGCCATGGGAGCCATGGCATTGTTTGCAGGGGCCACATTCAGTCATTATAAGTGGAAATTCCTGGTGCCAATGTCAGCTTTGTTCCTGACCGACCTTTATCTCGGACTTCATTTTTCCATCCTGGCAGTTTACGCTTGTTTTGCATTCACTGTTTGGCTTGGATCAAGAATGAAATCCAATCCTGGATTCCTTCGCTTAGGTATTTTTGCAGTTGTTTCTTCGACCGTGTTTTTTCTGTTCACAAATCTCCCATTCTGGTATGCTGACCTAAGCCTTTACCCGCTCACGTTAGAAGGCACTTTGTTAAGCTATACAATGGCAATTCCTTTTTACAAGAACCAACTTGCTGCAGATCTTATTTATTCTTTCTCACTTTTCGGAATTTTCAATCTTGTAACGAAAAGCAGCAAAGTCGCAATCAATTAGACGTATAACCCAGATATGATATAAAAAAACCCAGCCTTACGGGGCTGGGTTTTACTTTTCAACCTTACGGGGTTGATCGGATTACTCAATCTTACGGGATTGCTGAAAAGACAAAAATCTTTTCTGGTAACTAAGCTGTATCCTTTAACCGAATCATAAGCCAAAAGATTATCCTGAAATCGGGGATAATTGCATTTGTAATAATTTCTGGAAATTCTCAGAAATTCACAGGTCTTGTAAATCCAAATCAGTACGGAAGTTTGATTTTCCTTTGAGTAAGCAATTCTATTAACCTATAGATTCCAAGCTTTTACATAAAATTCTTGAAAAAAGGCCTCCAGAAGCTGCATTTTTAACCTGTTCTTCTGATCAGTCAGGGCCTATGAGACACAAGCTTCAAATCTTTGCAATCTGCATGCTTTTCATGTCAAATTCGCCTGTTTATGCAGCTTCCCCCCCGGTTTTCGATTGGCAAAGGTGTTTGGGCGGTAGCGGTCAGGATATGCCGGTAAGAATTCTTAAGGGAAATGACGGCTACAATTATTTACTTGGAAGCACTGGATCGAACAATGGTGATGTAACAATAAACAGAGGATCAATTGACATCTGGCTGGTAAAACAGGATACCCTTGGTAAAATTGTATGGGAAAGATCTTATGGAGGCAGCAACATGGATATTGGAACTGCATTTTCCCAATTGCCAGACGGAGGTTTCATTTTAAGCGGATATACGGCTTCCAATAATGGCAACTTTTCCGGCAACAAAGGAAATTTTGATGCATTTCTGATTCGAACAGACAATCATGGAAACATTCTCTGGCAAAAACTTTATGGCGGAAGTCAGGTGGACTTAATTTATTCAATGTTTCAATCCCAAGATGGAGGATTCATTTTAGGCGGGGGCACGTATTCCAATGACGGAGATGTAAGCAACAACATGGGAGATCAGGACTTCTGGATCTTAAAGACTGACAGCACAGGCAGTATTATTTGGAGCAGATCAATCGGCGGAAGCGGTCTTGACGTTTGTCACTCATTGACAGAAAATTCAGCAGGTGAAATTATAGCCAGCGGGACGACAAATTCTTCCAACGGTCATATTACAAGAAAACACTTCGGACATGATTTCTGGGTTGTGAAATTATCCTCTCAGGGAAATCTCCTTTGGGAAAAATGTTACGGAGGAAATGACCAGGATGCTGCATTTTCAATTTGCCGTACAAGTTCAGGGCAGTATTCAATTGCTGGTTACAGCAAATCATCGGATGGAGATCTAATTTCGAACAATGGATACAATGATTACTGGATTATTATCATAGATGAAATTGGCAACCTGCTCATGCAAAAAAATTATGGAGGAAGCGGTGCTGAAACTGTTTATTCGGTAATCCAGACTGTTGACGGCGGATTTCTTTTAACAGGAGGAACGACATCCAATGACGGAGACATCAAGGTAAACTACGGTCTGGAAGACATTTGGCTGGTTAAGATTGACCGAAATCTGAACATTGAATGGACAAAAAATTACGGCGGACGACACAATGAAAGGCCATGTAATGTGATTCAAAACGCGGATGAAGGTTTTACTGTGGCTTCATATTCTTACAGCAATGATTTGAATGTGTCCGGAAACCACGGTACATCCGATTTCTGGATTTTTCGTCTCAGATGCAAAACACCAAATGCTGAATTTAATTTCCTGAAAAATGTGGTTTGTGAAGGACAAGCTGCAATATTGAATAATCTCAGCACGGATGCGACAGCTTACTCCTGGAAATTGAACAGAAGAAATATTTCTGATTCAGAGAATCCAGTTTTGCCAATTCTGAATCCTGGTTTATACGGCATAGAACTGACCGCATTTACTTGTTATAATTCGGATACATTCTCCGGTTCATATACGGTTCAGAAAAAACCTCTCGCATCTATCATTTCAAATGAACCTGTAATATGCAGCGGAAGTTCCGTTACACTGTCTTCAAGTCTGCAGGGTAATTGCACCTGGAATACACTGGCTAATTCTACATCTATCCTTGTATATCATGCAGGGAATTACTGGGTTGACGTAGAATCAGGAGCCTGCATCGTCCGCAGCGACACGCTCACTCTCCTCGCCTATCCGCTACCTGCAGTCTATCTGGGTCCGGATACTAGTATATGCAGTCCGGGTACATTGACTTTGAATGCTCCTTCAGGCATGGATCAATATATGTGGAGTAATCTGGCAACTGCTAACAGTATTTTGGTCAATACTTCAGGCACATATCATGTTACAGTGAGTAACAGATACTGCACAAACAGCGACAGCATCACAGTACAATTCATCAGCTGTTCAGCTCCTATCGCAAATTTCAGCAGCAATACCCAAGCAATATGTACTGGTGAGTCCATCCAGTTTATCGACGATTCTGAAAACGCAATTTCATGGCAATGGACTTTCCCTGGTGGAAACCCTTCCTATTCAAATCAGCAAAATCCACAAGTGGTTTATAATACTCCAGGAAGATACAACATCATTCTCAACGTTACTAACAACAATGGTAACCACACAATTATGAGACTGAATTACCTGACAGTAAATCAGGTATTAAAGCCACAAGTCAATATTACATCCAACAATCTAAGTTGCATCGGAAATTATTCTACATACTTATGGCATTATAACGGAAACGTTGTTCCGGGAGCGATACATCAGATGCATGTGGCAACTGTAGAGGGCTATTATCAAGTTGAGATAACAGATGAAAACAATTGCAAAGCAATATCTGATTCAGTTCCCTTTTTCATCACTAATCAATTTGAACTTAAAAACAACCCCCCAATACTCTATCTGCATCCGAATCCTGCTACAAACGAATTAAAAGTTTTAAGGACACACAAAGCGTCAGGTACTCTGAGGCTTTTGAATTTGATGGGCGAAGTGTTGAGAAACTATTCAGCAAGTGAAAATCACGAAGAAGTAATCAGCATAGATATTTCCAGATTGAGTAACGGAACATATATCCTGGAATTTACTGGCCATGACGGTCTGGTAAGCAGAAATAAATTCATTAAACACCAATAATCAAATAAACCCAATAATCATGATGTACGCAATCGCATTTATCTGCCTGTATGCAGGCGCAGTGTATCTCTACATGATGCTCAGCAGAGACAAAAAGTAATATGAAGGGAATTTCAGGCTTATTACTTTAACAAAGTCTCTTTTGCGGCATTGAGAATATCGAATGCACCATCTCGTGTGTAAGATTCCGCATAAGTGCGCAGTACCGGTTCTGTACCGCTGGCTCTGATAAGCAACCATTCATTATTATCGTCGTCGAAAAAATACTTGTACCCGTCGAGATCTTCGATTCGTTTCACTTTGTATTTTCCAAATGCCTGGTAAGCATTATCCGCAGTGTTTCTGACAATCTTGTTCTTCACTTCTTCCTGCAAGTGGAGATCTCCCCTTTCAAATGAAAATGCGCCTACAATCTGATAAATCTCTTCGATAAGTTCTGGAATCCCTTTGCCACTCTTGGCCATGAACTCCCATATTACAAGCCCCATCCAAATTCCATCTCTTTCAGGGATATGTCCTGTAATTGCAATGCCTCCGCTCTCTTCTCCTCCCAGAAGGACATTTTCTTTCAGCATGATTTCACAGATGTATTTGAACCCGATCTTAACCGTTTCAATTGGCAGACCATAATGCTTACATAGTTTCTCCACCTTAGGCGTCGTGCTGAATGCAGTGCAAACTTTTCCCTTTAGTCCTTTATACTTCACCAGATAATGGATAAGCAATAAAATGATATGATGTGAGTCAATGAAATTCCCTTTTCCATCATACATCCCAATTCTGTCTGCATCACCGTCTGTAACCACTCCGCAATCTATGTCTCCTCTTTTTTTTATCAACTCCCTGAATTCAGAAAGATTTTTGTCTATAGGCTCAGGTGCCTGTCCCATGAAACCCGGGTTATATTCGCAGTGAAGAAAAGTGATATCCGGAAACAATCGCTTCATCACATTCTGACCTGCTCCGTACATGGCATCATAAGCAAGTTTTAGACTGGAATTACGAATTGCACTGAGATCAAAATTGCTTTCAACGTGCATTATGTATTCAGTTTCAAGATCTGCAAATTGAATCAGTCCGGACTTAAGGTAATCATCAATTTCAGAAGCTGTGGAAAGCAAATCTGTCTGATCAGGAATCATTTCTTCAATCTCCTGAACATGTGCAGGAGAAAGTGGTCCTCCAAAGGACCCTTTCAATTTGAAACCATTATAATCTGGCGGATTGTGTGATGCAGTGATGATTATTCCCAGATCAGCTTTTTTATTTACTGTGGCAAGAGAAATCATTGGTGTGCTGACAAATGATTCCGATAAAACAACTCTGATACCTTTAGAACATAAAATCCTTGCAACAGTAGATGAAAACAGTTTTCCTGCAAAACGGCAATCGTGGCCTACAACAACAAGCGGATTTTTATTTTTCTTTAAAAGCCAATACGCGGTAGCTTCTGCAACTCTTGCTACATTTTGAGTAGTAAATTCCCTGGCAATAATTGCTCTCCAGCCGTCCGTACCAAATTTTATTTTTGTCATAATTTTTCCTTTATTGAATATTATTCATACTTTACATATTCCGTTAATTCATTCCACTTCCACTTTTGCAACGCTTTAAGATAGACTGCAGAATCATCTTGGTCAATATTCTGGTCATTTATTTTAGAAATGCGAAAATAAAACTCTTTTTCGGATAGAAAATCAGGCAACGCTTTAAAGTCAGTGATAAAATTCAACCTGCTCAGATCATTGGAATCAATTTCATTCATTGGAGAATTCTGTACATAAATTCTCATGCTAATAAACTCCTGAATTATTCCTGCTTCAGTATTTCTCCATTCTTCGGTGACAGTCGCTGAATTTACGACGATGTAAACTGGCTGATGAAAACTGTAAATTCGATCACCACCGAAGTTATAAAACTCCTCACGATTTTCGTTCAGAAACATTTGCAGGTTGTTTAAAAACAATCCAGCCTTCATGGTGGATTCTCCTGTTGAAACTTCTGGGTATTCGATAACATACTCAATCCTCTTGCAATCATGTTGAAGTCCGGAAACTTTTGTCTTTATTAGTTCATTTACTTCTTCCTTCAGTGAAATAGCTTCTTTTACATTAGTAACTTTTTTTTCTCCGATCTGAATTACATTATAGAAATACGATTTATTTGCAAAAACTTCCTGAAAGCTGATACTGCAAGAACCATTGGCATTCGACGGTACCGGAGAATTTGCCAGTAAATCTGCAAGTTCATTATAATCCACATAACCATATGCGATTTCATTACCATTGCGGGATCTGTTGGAGAAATAAAATCCTAGTGTATTCAGATCACTGTTCTTTCGCTTAAGATTCCAAAACTCGTATATGAAAAGCTGTCTGGCATTGATAAATAAATCTCCGCTTGAAGCCTCAATTTTTTTTAGTGTTTCCGGATGAATTCTGGTTTCTTTCTGAGGAGAGTCCCAAAGTACCACTCTGTCATCCATGATTTCACGATGAACCAGATTTGCAAGTTCCTCCACTATATTATATCCAAGGGAATCAGGCTGGTCCTGCCTGCTTAGAAACAATAAAACCGGTGTTCCGGAATAAGCTTCTTCTGTAGGAATGCAAAGAATAATTAAAAGTGATGCTATTTGTATGTACTTTCTCATTCTCACGATTTGATTCCCCTTTTGTTCAAAGCTCTCTGAAACTTTCTCGCGTTAAGCAAGTGCTGAATGTAATTTGTCGCGAAATTATGGTAACCGGAAAAATCATCTTTTGCACAGAAGTACATATAAGAATGTTGCGAGTAATCCAAAACAGAATTCAGATATACAATTTCAGGAAGGCAAATCGGACCAGGTGGCAATCCTTTATACTTATAGGTATTGTAAGGACTATCGATTTTTTTATGAATGTTCAACACACGCTTAATGCTAAAATCGCCGGCTGCATAAACAAGAGTTGGATCAGCTTCCAATTTCCAGTCCTTCTTCAGACGATTCATATAAACTCCTGCGATAAGCGGAGCTTCATCCTTTTTATTTGACTCCTGTTGAACTATAGAAGCTAAGATAGAAACCTCAATTGGTGTCAAACCTGTCAATTCAGCTTTTTTCATTTTTTCCTGTGTCCAGAATTTTTGATATTCCTGATGCATCCTTACAATGAATTTATCAGCTGAAGTATTCCAATACATTTCATAAGTATTCGGAATAAACAAAGACAAAACATTGTCAACTGTGAAGCCCAGCTTAGCTGTGTAGTCAGGGTCATTTAAAAGGTTGAGCACAGCATCAGGACCTGCTTCAATTTGTTCGGCTACTCTGAAAGCGAGTTGTTCTTTTGTTCGGATATTATTGAATACCAAATTAACCGGACTTTGCCTGCCAGAGCGCAAAAGAGCAATCAATTCTTTATTGTTCATTCCAGCTTCAATTTTATAACGACCCGGCTTTATTCTTTCCGTATACTTCATTTGCTCGGCTGTCCAACGGAATGAATTTTCATCAATCAGGGCATTTTTTTGCTTCAGAAGAGTGACAACATCATCGAAGTCTGATCCTGTCGGAATCAGAAGATATGGCGTGCTTTCAATCTGCTTGCTTACATTAATATGATATAGCCGCTTATAGATTGTTCTGCCCATAATGGCGACAATCAACAGTAGAGCTAAGACTACAGCCCACATAGTCCTGATTATCAGCCTATTTCTCTTTTTTCGTGTCATTTGAATCTCGAAAATACATTGATTTTAATAAATGTTTAATACTGAGATTATAATTTCTCAACATCGAATATTGTTTTTACCAGTAAAAACTATGATAGTTTGTATTTAAGATAACCATACAATCATGGTCAGCAATCTATGCGCCTAAAAACTGAAAGAACTGAAATATTAGATAAATCTAGAAAGCAAAAACCGATGTGAAATAACTTAGAAAAAAATGTCTGCAGATCAGAGTTCCAGTGTTCCTTTATTTGTTCCATTTTAAAAAATTCATAGCTGCTGATCGTTTCAGGAGAAGCCGTACAAAACAAGAACACAGACTTGGTTTTCGTCAAAGAACCAAATTGCAAGTTTCATTTTATTGAATCTCTAATTGAACGTATGCAGAGCGTTAAAGATGAAAATTCATTTAGTTTTAAGAAAAAAGATTACCTCATCAATTATTATTAAAAAGTAATACTATACCAGTGAAACATTTAACAATAAATTCATAATGAGTTATTATTCAGCTTATACAAACCTGTTAAAATTGTAATAAATCGAACATGGAATACAAAATCAGGCATACGATATTGGTAGTTGATGATGAACCAGACATCGTTGAAATTGTCAGTTACAATCTGAAGAACAATGATTATAAAGTTCTGAAAGCTTTTAGTGGTATCCAATGCATTAAAATGGCTAGAATACACAAGCCAAGCTTAATAATCCTAGATGTAAGGATGCCGGATATTTCAGGAATTGAGACATGTATTCATCTGAAGAATGATCCTATCCTTAAAGATATTCCTATCATGTTTCTTACAGCTGATTCAGATGAATTCACAAGCATAACTGCCATGAATGTAGGTGGAAATCATTTTGTAACAAAACCCATCCGACCTTCCACCTTGATCAGTATGGTGAATGAGGCTCTTCATTAATTATTTTACATGGTAAAAAACATCCTTGTATCTTCCACACTCAGAGATGACTTTAAAATAATACTCCCTCTGCTTAGATCAGAATTGGTATTTGTAAATTATTTGGCCGACAATGAAATCAATCCTTTAAATATACTGCGCCTCAATGCCAATCTTATTTTTCTTTTTCAAAATTCAGACAGGAATGGTAGTTTCGATATTTGCAAGCAGATTAAGTCAAATCCATATACCAGAAAAACACGGATTATTATCATTAGAAATATTAGTCAAGAAAAAATTGAAAGTCCTTCGGAAGCAATTTATATAGATAACATCTTTTACAAACCTTTAAGGCCAGTTGAACTCCTGAATAGCATAATGGATGAAATTAGTCCACGAATCAATTCAGAAAGAATTGCCATTAAATCCAACGAAAAGAATGAGAGTATCTTATATCTGGATAGAGACAACTACACAGCTTCAATTGATAATAAAAATATTCCGCTCTCAAGGAAAGAATTTGAACTAATTCAACTGCTTGCAAGCAGAAAAGGAAAAGTTTTCCGAAGAGAAGAATTGTTTAATAAAGTCTGGAATAAAACAAGCGAATTTGAAAATAGAACCCTAGATGTTCATATCAGGAGAATTAGAAAAAAAATGGGCCACAATCTCATCGTTACAAAAAAAGGTATAGGATACATGCTAAATGTATTTGAAAACTAAAGTCAAGACTATTTAAATAAATACTTCATTATATTTGTAAAAAAAAATATACTAATGACAAAATCAATCTTCACTTTATTTATCAGTTTGTTTATAATATCCTGTGGAGGAAGTAAAGACAAAAATAAAAACTCCGACAATCAATCAAAACTTTCTGTACTCATTAAGGGGTCAGACACGGTTCTTCCCCTTGCGCAGAAGTTTGCAGAAGTTTACATGAAAAACAACCCAGGTGCTAATGTGACGATTATTGGAGGAGGCTCAGGTGTTGGTATTGCAGCATTAATGGATGGAACTACAGATATAGCTATGTCTTCCCGACCTATAAAAGCAGATGAAAAAATTAAATTATCCAAAATGAATAAGGAAGTAACGGAATTGATTATTGCCAATGATGCACTTTCAGTAGTTGTTCATAATAGTAATCCAGTATCAGAGCTTACAAGAGAACAACTAGAGGAAATTTTCACCGGAAAGATAAGTAACTGGAAAGATGTAGGAGGAAAAGACCTGAAAATTATTTATTACTCCCGCGAAACCAGTTCAGGTACCTATGAATTCTTCAGGGATCATGTGCTCAATAAAAAGAATTTTGGAAATAAAGCGCTCTTAATGCCGGCAACCGGAGCAATTGTGCAATCTATAAGTCAAACCGAAGGAGCAATTGGTTACATAGGATTGGCTTATGACACCAAAGATGTCAAGCCATTGAAGATATCATATGATCAGGGCAAGACATTTGTTATGCCTTCTATTGATTCAGCAAGAGACAAATCTTACCCGATTTCTAGACCATTGTATTTTTATTTTGAAACTAAATTACTTGAAAAGTATGCACCATTTTTTGATTACATGAAATCTGATGAAGGTCAATCGCTTGTGAGAGAAGTCGGATATGTACCGTTACAAACATCATAATTCCTATAACATTCCAATTACTGAAAACCACCATGGAATTCCCGTGGTGGTTTTTTATTTCCTTTCTACTATGTTCATATTAAGTTTACAATTGGATAACTTTAAATTAGGTTGAAGTTCATATTGGATTAATCAGTGTCAAGTAATCTTGCACAAACAAATTCAATAAAATCATGAAAAAATTCCTACTACTAATCCTGGCAGCAAGCTGCCTTTTTATTATTAAGTCAAACGCTCAAAATGTAATCACTGTATCAGGAGACATTTCAAGTAATACCACCTGGACAAACAATAATATATATCTTTTGATCGGATTTGTTTATGTAACGAATAATGCTGAATTAACAATTCAGGAAGGCACGATTATCAAGGGTGATAAAGCAACCAAAGGAAGTCTGATAATCACCAGAGGGTCAAAAATCTGGGCTGACGGATCAGTAACCCGTCCAATTGTATTTACATCCAATGAACCGGCAGGGCTGAGAAGTTACGGTGACTGGGGTGGACTTATAATATGCGGATTTGCTCCTATCAACGATCCCGCTGGTGAAAAAGTCATAGAGGGTGGCGTAGATGCCAGTAAAGGACTCTATGGCGGAACAAATCCCGGTGATAATTCGGGAATACTACGCTATGTAAGAATCGAATTCCCCGGTATTGCATTTATGCCAAACAATGAAATTAACGGACTCACTCTTGGCGGTGTGGGCAGTGGAACCATAGTTGACTATGTAATGGTAAGTTACTCAGGAGATGATTCATTTGAATGTTTTGGAGGGACTGTGAATCTTAAGCACATCATAGCTTACCGAGGGTTAGATGATGATTTTGATACAGATTTTGGATATAATGGTAAAAATCAATTTCTGATTTCAATAAGGGATTCTAACGTTGCTGATATATCAGGTTCCAACGGTTTTGAATCAGACAATGATGCAACAGGATCTTTGAATAACCCTATTACATATCCTGTCTACAGTAACGTTACTCTTATAGGTCCTATGAAGAATGCAGGAACCGTGATTAATAGTAACTATAAAAGAGCTGCACATTTAAGAAGAAGCGCGAAGACTTCAATATTCAACTCTGTGTTTTCCGGATTTCCAACTGGTTTGCTCATTGACGGAGCTAATACAGAATCAGCAGCCACAAACAACCAACTTCAGTTTCAGAATAACATTATTGCCGGTTGTACAACTCCACTGTCGGTTTCAAGTGGTTCAACCTGGGATATCAGCGCTTGGTTCAACCAACCTTCTTATGGCAATTCCATTCTTCCATCTACAACTGACCTGATGCTAACAAATCCATTCAATTACAATACTCCGGATTTTACGCCACTTACCGGAAGTCCAGTATTGAATAGTGCAGCCTTCACATCTACTCTCCTAAATAATCCATTCTTTGATGTGGTGACATTCTCCGGAGCAATCGGAAGTAACGACTGGACACAGGGTTGGACAAACTTTGATTGCCAGAACACTGATTACATCATCACCTCAGTAAATAGTATTAAGAACAATTCTAATATTCATGTTTATCCAAATCCTGCCAGAAGCCAAACTACAATTTCCTTTAACGAAGAAAGGACCGGTACTTTTAGTGTGAAGATTATGGACCTTTCAGGTAATTTAGTGAGAACTTTTAACAATGAAACTTTAAGTAAAGGAGAACAGATTATAAATATAAATCTCGATGGAGTGAGTCCAGGTATTTATACTATTTCAGTAAGCAATGATTCAGGAAAATTCGTAAACCGACTAATTATACATTAAGTCCTCATTTTTTCATTTAGATTGAATATTCGGAAGCCATTCGTAAAGGGTGGCTTCCATTTTATTTCACATATTGATGCAACACCTATATTCAGATGTTTTAACTTCTTTGAAACTATTCCTGGTTTTTTAATGCTTTGTTAACGTTGACATAAGGTAAACTTTAAATAAACAAGATATTTTTATTGCAAAATCAAATTCATGAAGCTCGCACAATTACTCATGTTCATTACATATTTTTTCAGTCAATTCTCAGCATCATTTGCAGGTCTTAATACTCAAGGGTTTGGCGTACTTTACGGAAAAGTAACAGATAAAAATTCCAATGAAACATTGATTGGAGTTCCTATTCTGATTGAAGGTCTGGGCTTAGGCACTGTATCCGATTTGGATGGCAATTACAGAATTGAAAATATTCCAGAAGGCAAACATTCTGTAGTTGTTAGTTACATCGGTTATCAGAAAATGGTCATTCCTCATATTTCAATTGCAACAGACAAGGAATTAGTATTGAACTTTATGCTTGAAGAAAACCAACAGGTGTTGAAGGAGGTTGTTATAGAAGCCTCTATGAAGCGCGAAAATATTGGTTCAGTGATATTAATGCAGAAATTGAGTGCTACCGTTCAGGATGGAATTTCTTCTGAATCAATAAAGAAATCATCAGACAAGAATACCGGAGAAGTTGTAAGAAGAATAAGCGGGGCAAGTTTGCAGGAAGGAAGGTTTGTTGTAATCAGAGGTCTGAATGAACGCTATAATGTTGCAACGTTGAATGAATTTCCGCTTGCTAGTACTGAGCCTGACAGAAAAGCTTTTTCATTTGATCTTATCCCCTCTTCCTTACTTGATAATATCGTCATTGTTAAAACGGCAAGTCCGGATTTACCCGGAGATTTTGCAGGAGGCATACTACAGATTGCAACAAAAGACATTCCTGATATGAATTTTTTCAGCTTTCAGGCAGGCACAGGATTCAATTCATTCAGTACATTTAAGAAATACACTACATATGAAGGAGGCGGAACAGACTGGCTTGGGCTGGATGACGGTACTAGAGCGGTACCGTCGGATTTTCCAGAAACAATAGACTTTAAAAAGTCCAATCAAACTCAGAAAATCGAATATTCCAAAATTTACAGTAATGATTGGGGAACCCATGAAAAAGAGTCTTCCCCCCTGAGTCAATCCTATCAAATTTCCAGTGGAAAGAAATTTAATATCAATAGGGGTGATGCTGGGATAATTGGAGCTCTCAGTTATTCCATAAGTAATAAAAAGACTGAGATCAGAAGAGCGGACTATGATTTTGACGGTTCAAAGAAATACAATTTTGAAGACAGCCAATACAAAGAAAATATTTTCTGGGGAGGGCTTTTGAATCTTTCATATGAACCAGAAAAAGATCACAGCATCAGCATAAAGAATCTTTTCAGCGTTAATTCAGATGATCAGGTTATAACACGGAACGGAACTGATATTGAAAACCTGCAATACATTCAGGCAAGTTCCCTGAAATATACATCGACAGGATTTTTAAATTCAATTATTTCAGGAAAACATATTGTTTCCGAAAAGAAAGTATCTCTCAAATGGAATGCCGGACTGACAAATACTTTTCAGTCTGTGCCTAATCTACGAAGGATGTATTATTACAGAAATGCTGACATCAACACTGAGGATACTACACTTTATGCTTATGTTCCATTTGGAAACGCATCTCCGAATTATGCAGGCAGATTTTACTCTGATTTGAGCGAACAAACCTATAATGCTGATATTAACTTTGAAATTCCATTCCAGCTGGGAGAAAAATCACAAAGGATCAAAATCGGAGGACAGAAACAATACAAAGAAAGATCATTTAACGCGAGGGTACTTGGATACATAGTAACTAATCCAGGTAAATTCAATTGGAACTTATTGTTGCAACCGATAGATTCAATATTTAATCCTTCCAATATTGGTAAGAATGGATTTCGCCTGGATGAAATCACGAATCCTTCAGATCAGTATGACGCAAGTTCAGATTTAAGTTCGGCATTTGTCAAGTTTGAAAATTCAGTTTCAGAAAAAGTCAAATTAATTTGGGGTGTAAGAATTGAAAATTTTAATCAAAGACTCAACTCATTTGGATACAGCAACGACACAATTGATGTTAATACAGAATATGCAGATATCCTTCCATCGTTAAACGCTGTATATTCCTTAACTCAAAAATCAAATATTCGTTTTGCTGTATCCAAAACCACTGCACGTCCTGAGTTCAGGGAGTTAGCTCCGTTTTCGTATTATGATTTCAGCACTGCCACAACTGTTGAAGGAAACCCCGATCTGAAACGAACCGAAATATATAATTATGATCTGCGGTATGAAATTTTCCCGAGCCATTCACAGATATTTACTGCATCATTATTCTATAAGGAATTTGTGAATCCAATTGAACCATATATTGAAAGTTCTGGAGCAGGGTCAAGAAGAGTGAGTTACCAGAATGCGGAAAGCTCTTTTCTCTATGGAATTGAATTTGAATGGAGAAAAAAATTAGAATTCATGGATAACCTTCTCTCATGGGCAAAATGGGAAAACATGAGTGTTTTCGGGAATGTAGCTTTAATAAAGTCAGAAGTTGACAAGAGCAATGATCTGAGAGATGAAGATAAAAGACCAATGCAAGGCCAGTCACCATACCTGATTAATTCAGGCATCTCCTACTCCAGTCCTAAGAGTGGTTTTGAAATTAACATTCTATATAACAGGATTGGGAAAAGAATTTTCCAGGTTGGAAATTCCGGTTACCTGAGCATTGATGAAGCTCCTCGAAATCTCATTGACCTTCAAATCGGGAAAAGGATCTTTGAGAGTGGATTTATTAAATTAGCAATAAATGATTTATTGAACGAACCTGGACTATTTTACCAGGATCAAAATCAAAACGGACGCTACGCAGCCGATGTGGATAATGGCATTTCAGAGCATAAGAATGGGGTTAACTATTCATTATCTGTATCTTATCGTTTCTAGCCTTCAATTTTACAATTAGTTAAGACTAAGTTTACATTTAATATTTGCTTAACATTGAGGGAATAGTAAAGAAACATAGGGGAACTTTCTTTGCTACAAATCCAGCAAATATGCAACTGAAATCCTTCATACTTATTTTTGTACTATTTACAATAAACCTGAAAGCACAGGAACCTGAACTGAATCCGTTTGACACACTGGCAAGCAATGTTGCAGGCATTAATTCCAAGATAGATGCTCTTAACAGGTTTAAGTTTTCAGGTTACATCCAAACACAATTCCAAGTTGCAGATTCAGCAGGACAAGCTTCATTTGCAAGTGGAGACTTTAGGCCAGGAGTGGATAAGAGAATTGCAGTAAGAAGGGGAAGATTGAAACTTACTTACAATTCACCTGCAAATGATAAGGGAATTTCCACATCCCAATACGTATTGCAAGTTGATGTAACAGAACGAGGAGTTGGAATTAAAGATGCATATATGCTCTTGACGGATAAATGGAGTGGTTGGATTCAACTCAAGGCAGGTATGTTTGACAGACCATTCGGCAATGAGATTGGATACAGTTCAAGCCAACGTGAATCCCCAGAAAGAGGACGAATGTCGCAAATTCTGTTCCCGGGTGAGCGTGATTTAGGGGCCAGCCTTGCAATCCAGGGTTCAAAGACAAGCAACTGGAACTGGCTTAGAGCTGAAGGAGGATTATTCAATGGTACCGGCGCACCATCTTTCAATGCAGACGCGACCGACTTTGACAAGAAAAAAGACTTCATAGGAAGAATTTCAGCTAACAAATCATCTGCTTCAGAAAAAATTAAATACGGTGTTGGAGCATCCGTGTATAATGGAGGCTTCAGAGCCGATAACGATACATTGTATGCTATTTCAAAGGATGCAAACGGAAACAAGACTTTTATGATTGAGCAAAATTCCTTCAAAGGCCATTATGCTGAAAGGAAGTATACAGGAGTTGATGGACAGTTCAGCATTGACTGGAAGCCTGGCATTACAACGGTGAGAGCTGAATATATTCAAGGAGAACAGGCAGGAACTTCATCTTCAACTTCAAGTCCTAGGGCTGCAGTAACTTCTAACATATACAAAAGAAAATTTAACGGAGCATATTTTTACTTCCTTCAGAATCTAGGCGCATCGCCTTTGCAGCTTGTAGTTAAATACGACTGGTATGATCCAAATACTGAAGTATCTAAGGATGAAATAGGAATTTCGGCCGCCAATGGAACAAAGAGCACCGGCATTGCAGATATCAGATACGACACATGGGGATTCGGCATGATTTACCGCTGGGACTCAAATGTCAGAATTACCTTGTATTATGACATGGTAAAAAATGAAACATCAAGGAACATACCTGATGCAAGCACACGTCCAACTTATATGAAAGATCTGGATGATAATGTGATTACGCTCAGACTTCAGGTAAAAATATAGTCTATAAATTAAAATCAGAAAAAGATAAATCATGAAAAAAGTAATCTTGACATTAATTGCAGCTAGTATATCTGTTGTACTTTACGCACAAAAGATATCAGTCAAAGGAAGTGATACCGTATTGCCACTTACACAAAAAGTTGCAGAAAGTTATATGAAGAAAAATGCCGGTTCTTCCGTCACTGTTGTAGGAGGAGGAAGCGGTGTTGGAATTGCAGCCCTCATGGATAATACTACAGATATCGCAATGTCTTCCAGGAAAATTAAAATGGATGAGAGACTGAAGATGCAGGATGCTGGCAGAGCATACAAAGAAGTGATAGTTGCCAATGACGCTCTTGCAGTTATTGTTAATAATTCCAATAAAGTTTCTCAACTTACTCGTGAACAAATTGAAGGCATCTATACCGGCAAGATTAAAAACTGGAAGGAAGTAGGCGGTGAAGATATGGTAATCGTTATTTACTCCAGAGAGTCCAGTTCAGGAACCTATGAGTTTTTCAAGGATCAGGTGATGGCCAGAAAAAATTATGCATCGAATGTATTGAGTATGCCTGCCACAGGAGCTATTATTCAATCGATCAGCCAGACTAAAGGAGCGATTGGTTATGTTGGATTGGCATATCTTAACAAAGAAGTAAAAGCGCTATCAGTTTCTTATGATAAAGGAAAAACCTTCGTTAGTCCAAGCTTAGAAAATGCAAAGAACAAAAGCTACCCTGTTGTAAGGCCATTGTTTTATTACTATCCTACAGCCAAGGAAAAGCAAGTTATGCCATTTGTAAATTTTATTTTATCTGCAGAAGGTCAGGACTTCGTTTCGAAAGTAGGTTATATTCCAGTCAAATAACCTTAGGTAAAATTGGCTATAAATTTATAATTTGCAGCCAATTTGTTTGTCCGCTGCAAGTATGTTACATTAATGTTAATTAAATTATAGTATTAAATTTTGAGAAAAGTACTAAACCGTTTTTCGGAAAAACTCGTGGAGGGATTGCTGATGATCAGTGGTACTGTCACAAGTTTTGCCGTTTTATTGATTGTAGTCTTTCTATTCAGGGAAGGATTTACTTTATTCAAATCATCTCCTATAGAACATCACAATGTGATTGCCGTTAACACCGGTAATCCTGTTTCGCAACTGGATGCGGAGCAAATAAAAAATATTTTTGATCAGGAAATTACAAGCTGGAAAGATCTTGGAGGCAATGATGCTGAAATACTTACTTTTACTATAAACAATCTTGGAGATTATTTTTCTGAAGAAGAACTCGGATCTGATTTTGAATTTCTTCCTGAAAAGATCAGCTTTTTAATAGACAGCATTCCGAATATTCTTGCGGTATTTCCGGAGGCATATCTATCAGGCCAATTCAAGGGAAAATTGGTTCATGTTGATAATATTAAATTGAGCGAATTTCTTACTGGAAAGGAATGGTATCCTACTTCTGAACCAGCTGTTCAACTTGGTGTACTTCCATTAATAATGGGCACCCTGGTAGTATCTTTGTTTGCAATCATTTTTGCATTACCTATTGGAATTGCAACGGCAATCTATCTAGCTGAGATAGCCAATCCCAAACTTCAGAAAATCCTCAAGCCGGTAATTGAACTGCTGGCGGGAATACCATCAGTTGTGTACGGATTCTTTGGATTGATCACCATTGTTCCTATGATTCATGACTGGTTCAACCTTCCTGTAGGAGAAACCGCATTAGCAGGGGCAATTGTGCTATCAATAATGGCACTTCCTACTATCATTACAGTTTCTGAAGATGCCATACGGAATACACCGAGAAGTATGAAGGAAGCATCGCTCGCTCTAGGTGCAAATCATTGGCAAACAATCTCACGTGTGATCCTGCCTTATTCTATGTCTGGAATCACAGCAGCTGCCATCTTGGGCATCGGAAGGGCAATCGGTGAAACTATGGCTGTTTTGATGGTAACAGGAAATGCTGCAGTAATTCCTACATCCCTATTACAACCGGTCAGAACAATACCTGCTACAATTGCAGCTGAATTAGGCGAAGCACCCCAGGGAGGTATTCATTACAAAGCATTATTTGCCCTTGGTTGCATTCTGTTCATCATGACTCTTCTGATAAATATTTATATTCAATTTATAGCCTCTAGAAAAAAATTAAAAAAGTAAGAACACATGCTATCGAAGAGTAACAAGGAAAAGCTAGCTTTTTGGGTATTCAGGATACTAAGTTTTTTTGTGTTGGCAATCTTGTTTTGGATTCTTGAATTTATATTCATTAGAGGATGGCATATGCTAAACTGGGAATTTCTGACTGAAATGCCAAAGGACGGCATGACCAAAGGCGGAATTTATCCGGCGATCATCGGAACTCTTTGCTTAATTGCAGGATCCATGATCTTTGCATTTCCAATAGGAGTACTTGCAGGCATATACATGCATGAATACACCAAAGATTCCTGGTATAAGAGATTTATCAAACTAATGACTAATAATCTGGCCGGAATTCCTTCGATAGTATTCGGTCTTTTCGGGATGGCATTGTTTGTAAATGCCATGGATTTCGGCGACTCCATAATAGCCGGCTCACTCACATTGGGCTTATTGAGCTTGCCGGTTGTAATCAGGGTAACAGAAGAAGCAATGCTTGCCGTCAATGATTCATTCAGGCACGGTAGTCTGGCTCTTGGTGCAACCAAATTGCAAACAGTGAGGAAAGTTGTTCTGCCAATTGCACTGCCTAATATTATAACCGGACTGATTCTTTCAATTGGCAGGGTTAGCGGTGAAACAGCACCGATTCTGTTTACAGTAGCTGCATACTTCTTACCGAAGCTTCCGGAAAGTATTTTTGACCAAGTGATGGCACTGCCCTATCACCTTTATGTTATCTCAACTAGTGGCACTAAAATCGAAGAATCAAGAGACATGGCATATGGAACGGCACTTGTTCTTGTTCTTATAGTTTTAATTCTGAATTTATTAGCCAATATGCTGCGCAGATATTACAGTAAAAAAGTTAAAATGAACTGATAAAAAATGTATAAGTTAGAATCAAAAGATATAAATCTGTATTACGGAGATTTTCAAGCGCTGAAAAATATCAGCATGAACTTTGAAATCAACACTGTCACAGCTTTAATTGGCCCTTCAGGTTGCGGAAAATCAACATATCTCAGGCTCTTCAACAGAATGAATGACCTCATACCAAATGTCAGGATTGAAGGGGAAATCCTGCTTGACGGGAAGAACATCTATAAAAAAGGATTGGGAATGCGTGTTGATGAGTTAAGAAAGAAAGTAGGAATGGTATTTCAAAAGCCGAATCCATTCCCAAAAAGTATATTTGAAAACATAGCATACGGACTACGTGTAAATGGAATTAAACACAAAGGATTTATTGAAGAAAGAGTCGAAACTTCACTCAAGCAAGCAGCGCTATGGGAAGAAGTCAAGGATAAGCTTAAGAAATCTGCGTTTGAACTTTCGGGCGGACAGCAGCAGAGACTATGTATTGCCAGGGCATTGGCAATTGAACCTACAGTTATTTTAATGGATGAGCCTGCATCTGCCCTTGACCCTATTTCAACAGCCAAGATTGAGGAGTTGATATATCAGTTGAAAGAAAAATATACAATCATTATTGTTACACACAACATGCAACAAGCTGGTCGTGTAAGTGATAAGACAGCATTCTTTTATTTAGGTGAACTGATAGAATTTGACAGTACTCCAAAGATTTTCACAAACCCAGATAAAGTACAAACACAGAATTACGTAACCGGAAGGTTTGGATGATATTTCATTCCAAACATTTAATATCTTCAAATAAATAAATTAGCACATGACTCATCTCGATATAGAACTAAAGCGTCTGAAAGACGAAACAGTTGAAATGTTTTTACTGGTAACTTCACAGCTGGACAAAGCCAGAAAAGCACTTTTCAAGTTTGACAAAGCACTTGCAAGGGAAGTAAATTTCAACGAGAGGCGTGTGAATGCACTTGAACTCAAAATTGATAAAGACTGCGAAAACATTTTTGCTCTGTTCAATCCGGTAGCAATAGACCTGAGGTTTGTGCTTGCGGTTTTGAAAATCAATTCAAATCTTGAAAGAATCGGAGACATTGCAGACGGAATAGCAAAGTATGTAGTAGATACTGAAGCGCCATACGACAACGAACTTCTTGAAATTACAAGGTTTGTTGAAATGTACGGTACTGCTGTAGAAATGCTGCAGGATACACAATCTGCCTTTGATGCCGAAGACACCAAACTTGCAAGAGGCGTGTTTAACAAGGACAATTTACTTGATGAAATCAACGGAATAGCCAATTCAGTTGTGGAAGAATATATCACCAAATATCCAGGTAAAATCAGCCAGGCTTTGCATATAATTTCTGCAATAAGAAAACTGGAGAGAACAGGTGATCAGGCGAAAAACATTGCAGAAGAAATCATCTTTTATCTTGAAGCAAAAGTGCTTAAACACCTTTCTCCTAAGGCAAAGGCAGAATAATCATCCGCCTATGCGGTATCTTATTCCTCCAAATGCCCTGATTCCCTGCAATGCAGAATAATTATATGTAGTTTCAAAAGTATAATTATCCGGATTATCTGCGGGATCATTGATCATCTTATCAAAAGGATCATGAGGACGCATAAGAGGATTCTGCGGTACAAAATCAAAGATGTTCTTTACCCCTGCATAAATTTCCAGGTTTCTTTTCGTTTTTTTCGTCAGTTGGAAATTTGCTACGCAAAACCATGGAGAAAAATTCGGTCTAAAATCATTTTCGAATACAGGCAACCGCATCGGGCCATTCACTTTTCCTGTAATATCAAATACCAATCCTGTTGGAGCAGAATAAGTGATGACAAAATTTCCTGACCACTCAGGAGCAAACAATTGCCTTTCCTTTATTTCCTGAAAATGTTCATCAAGCTCAATATTGAACACATCCATGTAAGTAACCCCTAGTAGGATTTTAATCGGAATCAGGAGGGAAAAATCTGCGTTGAAAGAAACTCCTCTTGAGACAGCATGTCCGTTCAGATTTCTGTAAATGATTTTATCATAGTCTGAGTCGAGGTCAGCAATTATTTTATTCGAGTAGTAAGAATAAAAGAGGCTCGCGTCAAAACCAGCAAAAAGATTCTGTCCAGGAATGGTTTTTACAAAATTCAAGTTTGCGTTGAGGGAACGTTCAGGATCCAGATCTTCGATAATCTGCACTTCCCTTGAGCCTGTCAATGCAGCATGATCTTCTGTAAACAAATTCACAACCCTGAATCCTGTTCCGCTGCTCAAGCGCAGAATGTTATTTTTATTCAGTGTCAGTTTATAAGCGATCCTTGGAGAATGTACAGTACCGTGATTTTTATCGTAGTCAAATCGGTAGCCTGTCAGCAATCTATGCTTATGACTAAGAGTCCATTCATCCTGAACAAATACGCCTGGAATCGGGGTGTGAACTGGAGTGTTTGTCAAACCATCTTCAGACAAAGTTGTAATGGAATTATCATCATAATAAGTATATCTCATGCTCAAGCCACCCAGGAAATTATGTTTCTTGTCCTTGCCAAGAGACTTGTCCAAATAAACTTGTCCGAAAGCCACAGGCTGCAACGCGTTGAATGAGGTAGTTCCATAAAAAGAATTTTGACGGTGCCATGTATAAGACCATTGTGAAAACACTTTTTCCTTCAGAGGAAGCTGGTATGTTCCTACTAATTCATACCTGGCAGTGTAAATACTCTCACCATAAACAGAGTCTGTTCCGCGGAATTCACGTTTCCAATTCATTTGACCACCCCACCTGTCCTCATACACGAATCTCCCGGCAAGACTGGCTACTTTTCCGGATGGTCTTCCGAAATCCCATTTATTAAAAACAGAAATCCTGTCCTGCAATGTGACATCCGTAAATCCGTCATCATTATTATCAATCGGATTATTGTAATTGAAATAATTTACTCCAAGCAAACCATGATTTTTGCCTTTGCTGATTTTTGCCGAGAGGTCGGCACTATGCTCCAGCCAGGATGTAGTAAATAAATCGAAGCTAAAAACAGGACTTTTGAGTGCGCTTTTGGTTATAACATTGATGATTCCACCCATGGCTTCTGAGCCATACAGAGAGGAAGCAGGCCCTTTCACCACTTCAATTCGCTCGACCATTGAATTTGGTATTCCACTTAGTCCATATACGCTGGAAAGCGAGCTCACAATCGGCATTCCATCTATCAGAATCATTGTATACGGTCCTTCCATTCCATTGATGTGAATGTCGCCTGTATTGCAAACATTGCAGTTAATCTGAGGCTGGACACCGTTGATCATTCCAACTGACTCGAATAGACTTGGTGTGGGATTTTTCTGGAAGAATTTCGGTGAAATAATATCCACCGGCACAGGACTTTCAGCCCTGTTTACTTCGCGCATGGTCCCAGTGATGACAACTTCATCCAATGATTTCACTTGCTGATTCATGTTTATTTCCAAATTCAGTGTCTCCCCCATTGAAAGCACCACAACAGTGTCTATCGATGAATATCCAACTAATGAAAAGCTGATTGCGTGAGTGCCGGGTTGAATATCATTAAGAAGAAAATAACCATACTTATCAGTAACAGCGCCAATGCCACTCTTTTTTATCCCTACTGACACAAAAGAAACAGGCATATTTCCATTTTTCACCCTTCCTTCTATTTTGCCAGGCTGTGCATGAACTGAAAACAACAGTATCCAAAATAATCCTGAAATCAATCCTCTGAGCATCTTTCACAAATATTTTGATAGGCAAAATTAATATATTAGATTTGTCTAACAAATAAATTAACATATTTCTAATAATTAAATCCGGAATTATGCATTCCCACACGGAAGAAAATTACCTGAAAGCCCTATTTCTTCTTTCACAGGAAAATGGCAAGGTCACAGTATTGAGCCTGAGCAGGCATCTGAATAACAAGATGCCAAGTGTTAACAGCATGATGAAAAAGCTCGCCGAGAAAAAACTTGTAAAATACAAAAGCTACCAACCCCTGGAACTGACTGAAAAAGGAAAGAAGGAAGCAGCTCTTATTTTAAGAAAGCACAGGCTGACAGAGATGTATTTGGTGGAGAAAATGGGCTTTGGCTGGGAAAACGTACATGAAATTGCAGAGCAGGTAGAGCACATTCAGTCCAAAGCTTTTTTTGATAAAATGGATGAGATTTTAGGTTTTCCAAAATTTGATCCACACGGCTCCCCTATACCTGATAAAAACGGGATAATCGAATGGTACAATTATACGCACTTAAATGATTGTATTTCAGGAGAAAATGTAGTTCTAATGGCAGTGACACATACTTCAGACGAATTTCTTAAATACCTGAATAAAGTCAATTTAAACCTTGGCACACAGATTAAAATCCTGGAGCGGGAGGATTTCGACCAGAGCATGAAACTGATACTTAATAGCGGTACAGAAATTACCTTAAGTGCTGCAGCAAGCAGAAATTTGCTGGTTAAAAAACAGAATTCAAGACAGAAGTGACTTTTTTATTTTTCCGACCAGAGATGGTCCTTCATATATAAAACCTGTGTATACCTGAATCAGGTCGGCACCTGCATTCAACTTTTCAATTGCATCTTCAGCAGAATGAATTCCTCCTGCACCAATAATGGAAAATTTACCACCTGATTTCTCCTTCAACTTCTTGATAATTTCGGTTGATCTTTCTCGAAGCGGGGAACCGCTTAATCCTCCTGCTCCAATTTGAGTTAATTCTTCACTATCAGTCTTCAAGCCCTCACGGTTCACTGTAGTGTTAGTAGCGATTACTCCAGACAAAGCACAAGAAATCACCACTTCCACTATATCGTTCAATTCATCGTCAGATAAATCGGGCGCGATTTTGAGCAAAATCGGCTTGCTGTAGCCTTCTTCACCGGCTCTTTGCGCAGACAGTTTCTTTCCCAGATCAACCAGATTTTGCAATATCTTCCTTAGTGGTTCTTTTTGCTGAAGAAACCTCAGACCGGGTGTATTTGGTGAGCTGACATTGACCGCGAAATAGTCTACAACATGGTAAAGTTCTTTGAAAGATTTTTCATAATCCATGGCGGCATTTTCATTAGGTGTATCTTTATTTTTCCCAATATTCCCGCCAATGATTAAACGCTCTGGCCTCTTTCGCTTCAATCTGCGACTCAGATTCTGAACTCCATCATTATTGAAACCCATTCTATTTATCAGGGCATGATCCTTTAAAAGTCGGAACATTCTGGGCTTCGGGTTGCCCGACTGAGGAAGTGGAGTCACAGTACCCACTTCAATAAATCCGAATCCGAAAGCGGAAAGTTCCTGAATGTATTTTCCGTCCTTATCAAAACCCGCTGCAAGGCCCACAGGGTTTGGGAAATCAAGGCCAAAAACTTTTTTATGCAGGCGAGGATCGTCATTCTTATATACTGACGCCAAAATTTTTCTGATGAAAGGAATTTTAAACGCAGTCTTCAGAGTTGAAAACACAAAATGATGAGCAGTTTCAGGATTGAACCAAAAAAGAATTGGCCTGATGAGCCGTCTGTAAATTTCCATCTTGGCTCAAAGATAAAAAATCAGCCACACCTTGAGACATCCAGTTTATTTTGAAGATTCTAAACATATTTTTAGATTTGTCTAAATTAATTACCTCATGCAGAATAAATCAGTCTCACAGACGGAGGAGAATTATCTCAAGGTGATTTACAAGCTTGATGAAAAAGCGGAAGGAAAAATCAGCACATCATCCATTTCAGAAATGATGGGCATTGCTCCCGCATCTGTCACAGACATGCTTGGAAAACTTTCGGATAAAAAACTCATTTCTTATAAAAAATATCAGGGAGTCTCACTTACACCCAGTGGCAGAAAAACGGCTGTAATGGTAATTAGGAAGCACAGACTCTGGGAACACTTTCTCGTTGAAAAGCTTGGTTTGAGCTGGGATGAAGTTCATGAAATTGCCGAGCAGCTAGAGCACATCCGGTCTGAGAAACTGTTTGACAAACTGGACGCATACCTCAAGTTTCCAAAATTTGATCCGCACGGAGATCCTATTCCGGATTCAAACGGGAATTTCACTAACACATCTGCGATTCCTATGTCATCATGCAATCTCAACGGTAAGTACCTGATAACAGGTGTGGCGGACCATTCCGCAGAATTTCTAAGATATCTCACTCGTACAGGAATGATATTGGGATGCCAGTTCACTGTGAAGGAAAAACAAGAGTATGATAATTCATTTCTTATACTGAAGCAAGGAACAAAAAATGAGTTAGCTGTCAGCAATGAAATTGCTAAAAAGCTACTTGTAACAAAAGCAAGAGATTGAGAAACAAAAAAGTATAAGAGAACTGTAAAAACAAGTTTCACTACACTTGATAGAATTTAAAAAACCAACTGCATCGTTGTCGGAAGTTCACGAATCCGTTGACACCACTCAAAGGAAGGGAGGAATAAGGAAATTCCTTGCATTTCTTGGGCCTGCATATTTGGTCAGTGTCGGATATATGGATCCGGGAAACTGGGCCACAGACATTGCCGGCGGAAGTCAGTTCGGTTATGCACTGATTTGGGTCCTGTTGATGTCAAACTTGATGGCTCTGCTATTGCAAAGCTTAAGTGCACGTTTGGGAATAGTGAGGGGCCGCGATCTTGCACAGGCGAGTCGCGAAACATATTCTCGTCCGGTTAATCTTGCATTGTACATCCTGGCAGAAGTGGCAATCGCAGCCTGCGACCTTGCAGAAGTTTTAGGAATGGCGATTGGCTTGCAGTTATTGTTTGGCATTCCACTGATTTGGGGTGTTTGCATCACTGTATTCGATACATTTCTGTTACTCTTTCTGATCAATTATGGAATCAGAAAAATGGAAGCTTTCATTTTAGGATTGATTTCTGTTATAGGCCTTGCATTTTTAGCTCAGATGATTTTTGCCAAACCAGAATTGAGTGAAATCGCCACGGGATTTGTGCCTTACATTCCCAGTGATGCAGCACTTTACATTGCAATTGGAATTATCGGAGCTACTGTGATGCCGCACAATCTGTACCTGCACTCCTCGCTTGTACAAACAAGGAAAATCGGAAGAAGTCTACCTGAGCTGAAAAAGTCAATTCGCTATAATATCATTGATTCCACAATTGCACTTAATCTTGCATTTTTTGTGAACGCCGCGATCCTTATTCTTGCTGCTTCCACATTTTACAAGCACGGGATGTATGAAGTATCAGAAATTCAGGATGCGCATAAATTTCTTGAACCCTTGCTGGGAACGAGTCTTGCCCCTACCCTTTTTGCCATCGCATTAATTGCTGCCGGCCAGAGCTCCACAATAACCGGAACGCTGGCCGGACAAATTGTGATGGAAGGTTATTTGAATCTGAGGATAGCTCCCTGGATCAGGAGATTGCTGACAAGGATTATTGCAATCATGCCTGCATTGTTTACAATTATATATTTTGGAGAAGAGTACACAGGCAGGCTGCTCATTTTGTCACAAGTCATATTGAGCCTTCAGCTTGGCTTTGCCGTAATCCCTCTCATTCATTTCGTGAGTGACAAGACGACCATGAAGGAGTTTGTGATTAAAAACTATGTTCGTGTGTTGGCATGGATTGCTGCTTCGATTATTGTCATTTTAAATGCGAAACTTGTGATCGAACAAATCGGAGAGTGGCTGACTACAAGTCAAAATCCAATTATCATCTGGCTGACTGCTGTTCCTGTTGCCATTCTTGCATTCTTACTACTTTTGTACATTACCTTCAGACCATTCTTTTACAGAAAACCAAGTACTCAGCGTCAAATTCCTCATATGGACATTTCTGCAGTTGAGACAAGCATGCCTAAACCATATAAGAAAATAGCACTTGCAATTGACTTCGGCAAAATGGATGCAGAAGTTATATCGCATGCTATTGCGCAGGGAGGAAAAGATGCTGAATACCTTATCATACATATACTGGAATCAGCCGGGGCACACATGATGCAAAATGAAATTAGTGATTTAGAAGAAAGATCTGATATGAAAAATCTGGAAAACTACTCAATCTCACTTTCTGAAAAAGGTTTTAATGTAAGAGCCAAACTCGGTTTCGGAAATCCAAAGAAGGCAATACCCCTTATTGTAAATGAATTTGATGCCGATCTGCTTGTTCTGGGAGCTCACGGGCACAAGGCCTGGAAAGATTTTATTTTCGGAACGACAGTTGATTCGGTGCGTCACAAGGTAAAAATCCCGGTGCTGATAGTAAGAAGCGAATCCTGATTTTGATTATTTTCAATTAAAGCATGAGTAAGCAAGCCACAGTAATCAAGAACAGAAAAGCATCATATGAGTACGCTTTGATGCAGTCATTCACAGCTGGGATAGTGCTGACCGGCACTGAAGTGAAATCAATACGTGAGGGTAAGGCAAACATTAACGACGCATATTGCATATTGGAGAACGGAGAATTATGGATAAAGGAAATGCATATCAGCGAATTCAAGCAGGGTTCTTATAATAATCATGAACCCAAGCGCCTCAGAAAGCTATTACTTAAAAAGACGGAACTGGCTAAGATTAAATCCAAGCTCAAGGAAAAGGGCATTACAATCATTCCGGTACAACTTTATTTTAACGAGCGAGGATTTGCTAAGCTGGACATATCTCTGGCGAAGGGCAAGAAAATGCATGATAAAAGAGAAGATATAAAAAAGAAAGATCAGGAAAGAGAAATAAGCCGGGTTGTCAGATAAATCTAAAGACAAAAAAAACCTCCCTGAATAAGGGAGGTTTTTTTTATGATAAAAAATAAATTAGAAATACAAAGAGAGGTAAATTGCACCACCTGCATTATCAACATCAGCACCGAAGCTGGAAGACTTACCAGTTTTGCTGGTGTTAGTCTGAACTGCAGTTCCTGTCCAACCTTCAGAAGTGATTTCGCCTTCACCCATTGAAGTGATACCGATACCCCATCCGTATTCAGCACCGATAGACATCTTAGGAGCGAAGAAATATTCAGCACCGATGAAACCTCGAACACCAAAACCGAAAGTAGAACCGTCCTTCTCTTCAGTGATACGACCACCTACCGGACCGGAAGGCCACATTCCGCCTATCGGAGTTGACCACCAGTCAGTGGAAGTTGGAGTTGTGTTTGAAGAAGAAAACGCGTTACCATACTCATAAGTATGCTTGCCGCTACCGAGCATGATTTCTGCTTCAGCGCCATAGAAACCTTTCAGGCGGCCTTTTCCACGGTATTTCTGAAGACCTGCACCCAGAGTGATGTCAGTTCCAGAAGCTTTCCAGCTGTCGACTACTGTAGCAGGAGGTGTTGAAGTGCTTCCATCCTGATCAACCAGATTTTCTACTGTGCTGGAACCAAATCCAAGACGGATTTTTCCGCGCATTGCAGTATTCTCATCCTTCATCATCTTACCAACAATGGTATTCTGCTGCTGGTATGCAGCATTGGTGTTGTTGTTGTTACCATCTGTCATCAGATTACCAAAATACCTGAGGATTGGTGTACCATCGAAACCAATGGACCAGTCTCCGGCTTCCGGAAGAATCGGAGTTCCTCTTTTCGACATCATGTCTTGCGCATTAACAAAAGCAGCAGCAGAAGCTAATGCAACAGTGAGAATCAGTTTTTTCATTTTTTGTGTTTTTAGGGTTAATTGGGTTAACTGAGGGCAAATTTAAGCCGAATCGAAAATACCAGTCAAGTATTTGCAGAACTTATTCACCGCGAAATGTTCATTCTGCCTTGATTTCAGCTATATAAAATGCTAATAGGCTATTTTCTCTCTCTTAAAACCTGATCAGATTTTAAATATATATTCCTAACACAACTCTTGTATCCAATATTTATAGCACCATGAGAATCTGTTTTGTTTTTGATATTTATTTCAGGCTAAATTCATCAGAATAAAGGATATTTTAATGAGTTTAAATGCAATTTTTCAACTTATCAACTGCCTGTTCACAAGCAAACAAATTAATTTTCATTAGATTATGTTAATTATCTAAAATTTCTTAACTAAAATTTGGTTAAGTAATCTGGAAATTGTGTAGCTTGTATAAAATTTTAGGCTTCAGCTCTATTAACCAAAACACAAAATTTATGAGAAAACAATTTACTCTTATGGCTATTCTGTTGGCCTTGATAAGCCTGCAGATTTCAGCCCAAAACCGGACCATTACCGGAAAAGTGACCTCATCTCAGGACAATGAGACCATTCCCGGCGTCAGTGTAGTGGTTCCAGGCACAACAATCGGAACATCCACCGACATTGACGGAAATTTCAAACTGGATGTACCTGCAAATGCAACAGTATTGCGCTTTTCAGCGATTGGCATGAAGAACAAAGACGTGGCCATCGGTGCATCTAATGTAGTGGATGTAGTAATGGATCCGGATGTCATGAAACTTGATGAGGTCGTTGTAACGGCATTGGGTATATCAAAAGAGACCAAATCACTTGGATATGCAACGCAACAAGTCGGAGGCGATGTATTGAAGACTTCTGGTGAAGTCAACGTTATCGAATCCATGAGCGGTAAGTTTTCAGGTGTTCAAGTTGTTGGTTCTGGAGGTACTCCAGGAGCGTCCAGCAAGGTTCTAATCCGGGGGAATTCTACCTTCACAGGAGATAACCAGCCACTCCTAGTAGTGGATGGTGTGCCTGTTGATAACAGTACAGACAATACTGTAGCGGGAGATTATCCTTTCAATGCAAGACTCAGTGGCGTCAACAATTCCAATCGCGGAATTGACATCAATCCGGCTGACATTGAGAGCGTCAACATTCTGAAAGGCCCTTCTGCCGCTGCACTTTACGGTGTTCGTGCAGGTGCAGGTGCGATCATCATCACAACAAAGCGAGGAAACAAACTGACTGCCGGAAAACCAATCACTGTAACTCTTTCATCCAATATGGAATTTTCTAAGGTGAGTCAACTTCCAAAACTTCAGAGTATATATGCACAAGGAACGGGTGGTGGAAGTTTGATTGTGAATGGAGTTCCATCTTCTACTCCTAATTATGTAACAGCAGATCCTGGTCCGGATCAGATTCACGGTACAGATGATGATGTAAGTTTTGGAACTTCTTCAGTATGGGGTCCTACAATCTCGTCTCTCTCTTCTCAGGGAGTGAAGGCATATGATCATTATGATCAGTATTTCCAAACAGGCCATGCTTACAATAACGACATTGCAGTTTCCGGCGGATCAGAAAAGGCGAGCATGCGCTTATCATACGGTAATACAATCCAAACAGGAGTAATTCCAAATACAGAATTCAAAAGAAATTCGCTTCGACTCACAACTGACGCAAAACTTCATGAGCAAGTTTCAATGGCTGCAAGTGCAAGTTATATCCGTTCTACCGGCATAAAGGCACAAAACGGAAGCAACCTTTCAGGAGTGATGCTTTCTCTTACAAGAGCCCCCGCAAGCTTTGATTTGAAGGGCAGCGGTCCAGATGGTTATAAATATTCCAACGGTGCACAAAGACAATACTTCTTTGTATATGATAATCCTTATTGGTCTGCCTATGAAAATCCTTTTACAGATGATGTAAATCGATTCATGGGTAATATTGCAGTGACTTACACTCCACTTAAGTTTTTAACAGCCACGTATCGAATAGGTACAGATTATTATACAGATCATAGAAAGCAAGTGTTCGCAATTGGCTCCTGGGACCCACCACAACCAACCGGTGAAATTTGGGAAAATGACAAGAAGTTCCGTGAATTGAACGGAGACTTCCTGATCACATTAAAACATAAATTCGGTTCTGAATTCAATGGTTCAATCACTCTTGGCAACAACTTCAATGAAAGAGTAAGTCAAGATTTATTTGCACGCGGCCGTGATCTTGGAGTTCCAAATTTCTACAGTCTTTCCAATGCCGCAAACCTTTATGCAAGTCAAACCAATGCTACATGGAGATCAGCAGCATTATTTTTTGACGCAAACATTGATTACAAAAGCATGGTATTCTTAGGCATTACGGGAAGAAATGAATGGTCATCAACATTCGGTCCGAATAAGACCAACTTCTTCTATCCCTCAGTCAGTGCTTCATTTGTATTCTCTGATCTTATAGGTGATAACAAAATACTTTCATTCGGAAAACTTCGTGTTTCAAGCTCCAAAGTAGGTATCAATCCATTGATATATTCTTCCAGAACTTATTATGTAAGTGCATTCTTTACCGATGGATTTACCGATGGAATCAGTTTCCCATTCCTTGGACAGAATGGATTCGGTTACAGCAGCACAAACATCTTGGGTAACCCTGACCTTCAAACAGAAGTGTTAACAGGTAATGAAGTTGGTCTTGACTTGCGCTTCCTGAATGGAAGAGTAAACCTTGATGCAACATATTATATTCAGAAAAGCTCTGAAATTCTCGTTGACCGTCCGATCGCAGCAAGCTCCGGTTTCCATTTCTATCGTGCCAATGCCGGAGAAATGGAAAACAAAGGAATTGAGCTTGTACTTTCAGGAGATCCTGTTAAGTTGAAAGATTTCAACTGGAATATCATGATCAATTTCACCAAGAACACGAATGAAGTAACTAAACTTGCTGAAGGTGTTGATGAAATTGATCTTGAAGTTGCATTTTCCAGCATCAGTGCTTTTGCAATTGTAGGTGAACCATACGGTGTATTATATGGATCTAAATGGTTACGCGCACCGGATGGTCAGTTGATTATAGGATCGAATGGATTACCACAGTTAGATCCACTCCGTGGAAAAATAGGTGATCCTTATCCAGACTGGCAGGCTGGTATCAGAAATACATTCTCCTATAAAGGAATTAATCTCACTGCACTGATTGATATCCGTGAAGGAGGAGATATCTGGAATGGAACACTGGCCCGATTGCACAGGCTTGGAAAAACTGAAGAGTCTGCCAACAGAGAACAGAATTATGTGATCCCAGGCGTCGTTCAGAATACAGATGGAACATTCTCTCCTAATACTACAGAAGTATCTGCATTCAACTATTTCAACCGTTACGTCGGTGATAACGGTGCTGCCACTGAACAAGCGGTTTATGATGGTTCCTGGGTTAGATTAAGAGAGGTTACACTTTCTTACAACATCAAACTGAAAAACAAACTGTCATTCATTCGCAATCTTGAAATCAGCGCAACAGGCAGAAACCTCTGGTTGGATACAGACTATCCAGGTGTTGATCCTGAGACAAGTTTGACAGGTGCCGGATCAAACATCAATGGATTCGATTATTTCAACAATCCTGGTACAAAGTCATATCACTTTGGTATAAAAGCGGCGTTCTAAGTTAAATGAGTGAAATTTAAAAATCAGAAAAATGAAAAAAATCAAAATATTCTTACTGCTCCTTCTTCCGGCGATTGCATTCAATTCCGGATGTAAAAAATACATAGAAGGATTTGATGTATCTCCTAATGATCCATTAACTGTCACTCCACCCTTGCTCCTGTCTCATTGCCAGGTTGATGTTATGGTAGGTTATACAGGTCAGTTGGCACGTTTATCTTCGGTTCTGATCCAACAGAGTGCGGGAACCGACCAGCAATTCGCAGAATATGCTGACTATATCTTATTGGAAGGCGATAATAATAATGAGTGGAACAGCATTTATGCTACAGGATTAATAAGCATGAAAAAGCTTGTAGAAATGACTCAATCTTCCAGTCCGCATTACGCCGGTATTGCAAAAGTACTGATGGCAATGGAACTTGGTTTAGCCACAGACTTCTGGGGAGATATTCCAAACCGCGAAGCATTGGGTGGCGAAGGCGGAGAGGATTTCTTCAATCCGCGTTTTGATGCACAGCAAATCGTTATTCAGGACATCCAGGCATTGCTTGATGATGCCATTTCTGATCTCGATCCTGGCAAATCCAATGTAAACGTACCCGGTTCGGATGACTTCATCCACGGTGGAGATGTGACAAAATGGATCAAGACTGCATGGGTTTTGAAAGCCCGATATGCTAACCGCCTGAGTAAAAGGAATGCCAGCGGTTCTGCAACAGATGCATTGACTTATCTGACCAATGCCGGACTCACAGATGCAAGTGATGATGCCAGAGCATATTTTGGAACCAATGGTAATGAGTTGAACCAATGGTATGCTTTCAATATCTCACGTGGTAATTACATGAAAATGGGCAAGCATTTCATTGAGTTGATGAAGAGTATCAGCGACCCTAGACTGCCATTCTTTGCAACTACTGACGGTAGTGGCGGATATTCAGGAACAGCTGCTGATTCAAGCAACACCAATACATCAAATCTTGGTACCTATTACGGGTCTGCTGCCTCTTCTCTTCCACTGGTAAGTTTTGTAGAAGCTAAATTCATTGAAGCTGAAGCCAACCATCGCCTTGGAAATATGCAGGCCGCTGCAGATGCTCATAATGCTGCAGTTATCGCTTCGGTAGAGCAAGTAACCGGAGCGACTATCCCCGCTCCATATCTGGCTGCTGAAGCATCTGAAACTGCTGCTACAATCAACCTCACTAAAATCATGACACATAAGTACATTGCCATGTTTACCCAACCTGAAGTTTGGGCAGATTGGAGAAGGACAAATATCCCGGCTCTTACTCCAAATCCTAATGGGGTTGTACCTGGTATTCCAAGAAGACTGGTAACTCCTGAAGATGAGCGTGTGAACAACACAAATGCTGTTGTGGTAAGCGATTTGTTAAAACCTGTATGGTGGGATGAATAATCTCAAATTACATAAATGAAAAAGGGCTGCTTTCAGGCAGCCCTTTTCATTTAATGAGTTGTGTTTATTAAATTTAAAACACAATAAGATACACCAAAAAAACTACTTGCAAAATCATTTAGCGCCCCAGTTTTTATCTTCGAGCATGGGTACGAACCTGAAGTTTTTCAATTCATGTTTTTCAAACCGGTCTTCTGCTTTTTTCAACACCAGTGTCATCACCTGAACGTCGCTTTCACCTACAGGTATAACCATGATACCACCTGTTTTCAGTTGTTTTAAAAGTTCTTCGGGAATAAAAGGTGCACCGCAAGTGACAAGAATGCGGTCAAAAGGTGCGAATGCAGGTAAACCTTTATATCCGTCTCCATAGAACATTTTAGGATTATAACCCATGTGGGGAAGCAAATCCTTAGCCTTGTCATACAATTCTTTTTGCCTTTCTATTGTAAACACTTTCGCCCCCAACTCAAGTAAAATACAAGTCTGATAACCACTGCCTGTTCCTATTTCCAAGACCTTGTCACCCTTGCTTACATCCAGAAATGAACTCTGGTAAGCAACTGTATAAGGCTGGGAAATTGTCTGACCTGCTCCGATTCTGAACGCATGATCCGAATAAGCCTGATTCAGAAAGGCCTTATCTAAAAACCAATGCCGGGGAACTTTCATCAAAGCCTGTAAAACAGCCTCATCTTCAATTCCTTTTTCACGAACTGCTTCAACAAGCTTTTTCCGCATACCCTGATGACGGAAAGTATCCTCCAAAATCAACTGCTTTTTCATACAATGGCAAAGAAATCCGATCTGAGTTATCGGAAAGCATATATTCTTACAATATATCAACAAATTTGAGTGAATTCAGGCTCAATCGGCTTTCAACTAAGAGGAGGAATTTCTTATTTTCGCGAGCTATTGAGGGATTGATATTCAAATAAATGGTCAGAATCGGGCTTATTGGAGCAGGGCATCTAGGCAAAATTCATTTGCGCTTATTGAAAGGACTTGAAGGAGTTGAGTTAATAGGATTTCACGACCATAATCCTGAGAATGCTGAAGCTGTCAGCAAGGAATTTGGTCTAACTCATTTTGATACTGCCGAGGCCTTAATTGAAAAAGTTGATGCCATTGATATTGTAACTCCAACAGTGTCGCATTTTCATTATGCATCATTAGCCATTAGAAGCTTCAAACATGTTTTTATTGAAAAACCTGTTACACAAACCGTTGATGAAGGAAAAAAGCTTCTCTCTCTTGCACATGAAGCAGGCATCAAGGGTCAGGTAGGACATGTGGAGAGGTTTAATCCGGCTTTCACCGCTGCCCTGCCCTATCTGAGCAATCCAATGTTTATAGAAACGCACAGGCTTGCAGAATTCAATCCGAGAGGAACAGACGTCTCTGTGATTCATGATCTCATGATTCATGACATTGATGTTGTTTTAAGCGTAGTGAGATCGCGAGTTAAAAAAATCAATGCCAGCGGAGTTGCAGTCATCAGCGACACCGCGGATATAGCTAATGCAAGAATTGAATTTGAAAGTGGATGCATTGCAAACCTCACTGCCAGCAGGATTTCCCTGAAGAAGATGCGCAAGAGCAGGTTTTTTCAACGGGACGCCTACATTTCAGTTGACTTCCTGAAAAAACAGACAGAAGTTGTCAGATTGAAAACTCTGACTGGTGAGGCCGGACCTCTGGATATCACAATAAATCTTGGCCAGGGTAAAGGATCCAAGCTTATTTACTTTGATCAGCCGGAAGTAAAAGAAAGTAATGCAATTCAGCGAGAGCTTGAAATGTTCATCGAAGCAATACGTAAAGACAAAACAACTCCTGTCAGTCTTGAAGAAGGTTTTAATGCACTTGAAGTTGCGCATCAGGTAATGGAAAAAATTCAACAATCATTGAAAGTGCTTGCATGAGAATCCCTCTATTACTAGTTGAATTGAAACAGATAAATCGAAAAGGATTGAGGTGGTTTTTTCTGATGCTCATGACAACCTGTATGCTGAGCGCCTGTGAAATCATTAATCCCTCCGAACCTGTGCCGGGCTATATCCGAATTGATTCAATTGCGATGAATTCTCAATACTCCACTCAGGGAAGTTCCAACAGCAGGTATACAGATGTATGGGTGTCTGTTAACAACAATTACCTGGGCACATATGAACTACCAGTCACATTACCTGTAATCGCAGATGGAAGCACGAAAATAAGTTTGCGTGGCGGAATTATGGCAAACGGTATTGCGGCAAACCGGCAGGCCTATCCGAAAGCAAGTACTTATGATACAACTTTCGGTATGAATCCAGGCAAGATCCACCAAATGAATCCTGTAATCAGCTATCTGCCAGGAACAGTCTTCAGCCAAATTGAAGATTTTGATGACGGCAGTTTATCACTGGTTAATACCGGCAATGCTACTGCAAGTTTACAAATCACTTCACAAAATGACCCGAACAGATTTGAAGGCAATAGCGGATTTGTCACGATTGATGCCAACCAGTCATTGTTTGAAGTGGCAAGTGCATCAGCATTCCCGCTGCCATGGAACACAGAAGTATTCATTGAACTTAATTACAAGTGCCAAACAGAATTTACCGTGGGGATGTTTATCACCACTTCCTCGACTGTCTTTCAGTATCCTTTGGTAAATATTCGTCCAACTTCGGAATGGAAAAAAATCTACATTAATATTAGTGAACTACAAGGTATTGTGTCAGACGGAATAGCATACAAGGTGTACCTTCGCAGCGACTTTAACTCCAGCTCAACGGCCGGCACAATTTATCTTGATAACCTGAAAGTACTTTACTGATGAATAAGAGCAGACAAACCCTCAAACATATTCTCGCTGACTGGTTTGCAGCTGTCCTGGTGTGGGTGCTCTTTTTTGTTTACAGAAAGCTCATAGTAGAATCTTCCGATTTTTCTGTTGATCTGTTTATAAACGACCGGAAATTTTATCTCGGTGTCTTACTGATTCCGATATTCTGGCTTTCACTATACGGATTGATCGGATCATACAAGGATGTTTACCGTAAAAGCCGTTTGAAAGAATTCGGACAAACCCTTTACATTTCTGCAATCGGTGTACTCCTGATATTTTTCATCCTGCTGCTCGATGACAGTGTAGAAAATTACAGGACTTATTACAATACGATTTTTACTCTTTGGGTTTTGCACTTCGTGATAACTGCTGTGTTTCGATTCATTTTATCGACTAACACTATCAGAAAAATTCACAGGAAAGAAATCGGGTTTAATACCATCTTGGTAGGCAGTAATCAAAATGCCGTGAATCTGCTTAACCAGATGGAAAATGAATTTGCATCTGAAGGGATCAGATTTATAGGATTCGTACATGTAGAAGGAAACAATGATCATTTGCTTGATGATTATCTGCCTAATCTCGGAGGCATTCATCAGTTAAGAGGACTTATTGAAGAAAAGCATGTAGAAGAAGTGATTATAGCGCTCGAATCTTCCGAACATGAAAGCATTGGTAAAATTATCAATGAGCTTGAAGACTTGCCTGTGATTATCAAAATCATTCCTGACATGTATGATATACTTTCAGGATCAGTAAAGATGAATGCGATATTTGGCGCACCGCTGATCGAGATTTCACCTGACCTGATGCCGGCATGGCAACAGTCTGTGAAACGAATCTTGGACATCGTCATTTCAATTTTTGTAATGACTGTGTTTTCGCCTTTGTATCTGTTTACTGCAATTGGCGTGAAAATGTCTTCCAAAGGTCCACTCTTTTACAGTCATGAACGAATCGGGCTTCATGGAAAACCTTTCAGGATATACAAATTCAGATCAATGGTTTCTGGTGCAGAAAACAACGGCCCACAGTTATCAAGCACAGGGGATACACGAGTCACATCCTTTGGAAGATGGATGAGAAAAATCCGGCTGGATGAAATTCCTCAGTTTTACAATGTTCTAAAGGGAGATATGTCAATTGTAGGTCCCAGGCCCGAAAGGCAATTTTTCATTGATAAAATTATGAAGGTAGCTCCTCATTACAGACATCTTCATAAAGTACGCCCGGGTATCACAAGCTGGGGTCAGGTAAAGTTCGGGTATGCTGAAAATGTTGACCAGATGGTGGAGCGTCTTAAGTATGATCTAATTTACATTGAGAACATGTCTCTTGCTGTTGACTTTAAAATAATGATATATACAGTTTTGATCATCCTGAAAAGAAAAGGAAAATAATTTGTTCAATTTTTAAATAAGAGAATTAATATGAAACAAGTATCGGTTATTGGCGCTGGAACAATGGGCAACGGAATCGCACATGTATTTGCACAGTGCGGATTCAAAGTGAATCTGATTGACATTTCTGAAACCGCATTACAGAATGCTATTCGTACCATTTCAAAAAATCTGGACCGCATGATTGAAAAAGGACGAATCAGCGAAGAGGATAAAAAGTCTGCACTTGCCAATATTAATCCTGTCAGCAATCTGAAATCAGGATTGAGCGGATCAGGGCTTGTTGTTGAGGCAGCCACAGAAAATGTAGAACTCAAGTGCAAAATATTCAGGGATATTTCGGAGTTTTCGGATGAAGGTGCAATTCTGGCTACAAACACCTCTTCCATTTCAATCACGAAAATTGCATCGCATACAAAACAACCATCAAGGGTTATTGGAATGCATTTCATGAATCCTGTACCTGTGATGAAACTTGTAGAAGTGATTCGCGGATACGACACTTCAGATGAAGTGACGGCCGAAGTATTCGAGTTATCCGAAAAGCTCGGTAAGATTCCCGTGGAGGTGAATGATTATCCTGGGTTTATAGCGAACAGAATTTTAATGCCAATGATCAATGAAGCGATTTATTCTCTTTACGAGAATGTCGCAGGTGTGGAAGAAATAGACACAGTGATGAAACTCGGCATGGCACATCCAATGGGACCATTGCAGTTGGCAGATTTTATCGGACTTGATGTCTGCCTTTCCATTCTCAAGGTACTTCACGAGGGCTTTGGCAATCCGAAGTATGCCCCCTGCCCTTTACTCGTAAACATGGTAACTGCAGGTCATTTGGGTATTAAGAGTAGAGAAGGATTCTATGATTATTCAGGGGGGACCAAAGAACTGATTCCTGCAGGAAGATTTCAGAAAACTCATTCAAGATCCAAATAAAAATTAGCATGATTTTCTTCCGGATAATACTCATAGCAAGCTCACTTCTGCTTATTACTTTTCAGAAAAGCGTGAATGCTACCGGATTCGATAGTCAATTTCCAGATACAGCCTGGTTTTTTACATTTGGAGGCAGTTCGTTTGAAAAATTCAACTCGGTTACACAGGCAATGGATAGCAGCTACCTCCTTGCCGGTTCCACCAATGGTTATGGACCGGGTGGAATCAGCGCCTACCTTGTAAGAGTGGACAAGAATGGACGGCACATCTGGTCACGTGTTTTGGGTGGCCATCAAATAGATCAATTCAACTCAGTTTGCCTTCTTTCCGATGGAAACATCATCTCTGCAGGATACACCAATTCAACAGGTGCCGGAGGATATGACGGATACATTGTTAAAACAGACACAACAGGGAATGTGATTTGGGAAAAAACATTTGGCGGTTCAGACTGGGATTTTATCAATGAAATCTTATTACTGCAAAACGGAAGCCTACTGCTTGCCGGCAACACATATTCTGCATCTTCAGGTGGAAGTGATGCATGGCTTTTAAATATTGATTCAAATGGACAATTGCTTTGGGAAAAAAAATTTGGAACATCATCTGATGAAATTTTTAAATCTGTTGCGATCATGGCCTCAAACATTTATGCATGTGGATATGCAAAGCATGCTACAGGATTTTCAGAAGGCCTAATCATCAAGACAGATTTTAACGGTAACCAAATTTCGGACTTCCGGTTCTCACTCCTTGGAAATGATGAACTAAATCATGTGATTTCATTGAGCTCAGGGCGCTTGCTAACCTGCGGAAAAGCTATAAATCCGGCCAATCCTGGAAATGATGAGCTCTGGATAATGATGGTAGACAGCAACGGCTCTTCTTCTGTTATTCCAACTACCCTGAGTCCTGAATCAGATTACCTCAACAGATGCCTTGAATTAAACAATGGAAATCTGGCATTTATCGGACGGAAGGATCCAAGCGGATTTGGTTCAGGTAGTATATTCACCTTTTTGCTTGACAGTTCCGGTAATTATATTGAATCGCACAGTTTCGGAGGTGCCAATGACGAAGAAGGTTTAGGAATGATTGAGAGCTTAAACGGAAGAATTGCGATGTGCGGATACACGTATAGCTACGGTCGGGGAAATCAGGATGCGGTTCTGGTACTATTATCGAGTGAGGGAATCAAACACGATTACATTTATGTACCCATGGTTTTTGCCGAAACCCTTTCCCCTATCAGCATTGAAGAAATTGAAAATTCAAATAAATATTTTTCAGTACGATATGATCAATCATTGTCTGAGATCGGAATATCCAATGAATCAGGAAAAGGATTTATCTTAAAACTATATAATATCCATGGACAGGAAACTTTAAGAGAAATCCGTAATGATGAAATGTTTCACAATATCAGTACAAGTGGGCTGTCACGCGGGGTTTATATTGGAGAAATTATCACTTCAGAAGGGAAAAGAAGTTCTTTTCGTTTTATCAAGTCAAATTAAAATCTGATTTGACCAGTCTCAATTTGCCTGACAATGTTTTCAATGGTTTTGTCTTCACCTTCAGGATCGTATTCATTTTTTAAATCGTGCCCGAAAAGCTTTGCGATGCCTTGTGAAAAAAACGCATTTAAGGAACCTTTCAAATCCTTAATCAAATCATAAGAAGTGAAGCCTGTTTCCCGGTCAATCAGCTTGATTAGGACCTTACCCTGACTTATGCTAAGTTTTTTAATCTGTTCTTCGAAATCTTTCCTGATTTGCTCTTCTGTTGACTTCCGGTACTTTCTTTTTTCACGTTCTGTTTTCATGCTTGCCATGTTTCTTTGCATCTCCTGAAGTTTTACAGAAGCAAGCCTGGCATATGGATAGACTTTAATTACGTTGTGCCGAAGTCTGTAATAAGCCTGCAACTCCTTAAGATAGTCTGGGTTAATCTCCTCAATGCTAACCTGTTTTAAATTAACTACCGGAATTGTGTCTTCACCTTCAATTATATAAGGCAATCTCACTCCTCCATTATCAGGTAGCTTTTTTGGTGCCTGTGCAAAAGAGCATGCCATTATCTGCAGGAAGAACACTAAGGCGAAGACTGAAGAAGAAGTGTACTTTCTCATATTTAAGCAACTACAATAGCCATGCCTTTTCACTAATCATTAATGGATCTGCGTTTTAATCTCCAGTTAGAAATCAGCTGATCAGAATTTGAAACAACAGGATCAGTGGCACCATTTCGATTCCTCATCAGTGAAATCAATGCGAGCACAGATGCCAGCTTCATTTCCTCATCATCTTCCTGCTTCAAAGTTTCAGGATCAAAGAAATTTTTAACAAAATGAGTATCAAATTTTCCGCTGACAAAAGCAGGATGAAGCATGACCATCTTGCAAAACTCAAGAGTAGTAGCAACACCGGATATGGTATAATCCTCAATAGCCCTGATCATTCTGGATATAGCTTCGCTCCTGTTTGCACCATAAGTAATCAGTTTTGCGATCATAGGATCGTAGTAGATAGGGATTTCCATTCCTTCAGCGTAAGCATCATCCACTCTTACGCCAGGACCATGAGGTACCTGATATGTTTGCAACTTACCAATATCAGGCAAGAAATTGTTTAGTGGATCTTCGGCATACACACGGATTTCCAATGAATGACCAGTAATCTTCAACTCTTCTTGTGTGAATGAAAGTTTTTCTCCTCTGGCAATCTTTATTTGCTCCTTTACAAGATCAAGTCCTGTTATGAATTCAGTCACGGGATGTTCCACCTGCAAACGTGTATTCATCTCGAGGAAATAAAAATTCATGTTTTCATCAAGAAGAAACTCTACAGTACCAGCGCCAGAGTAATGACAAGCCTTTGCAAGTTTCACAGCGCATTCTCCCATTTCCATTCTCTGCTTTTGAGTAAGTACGGATGAAGGTGCCTCTTCGACTACTTTCTGATGTCTTCTTTGTACGCTGCACTCCCTTTCAAAAAGATGCACGGCATTGCCATGCTTATCCGACAAGATCTGGATTTCAATATGTCTTGGAGAAGCAACATATCGCTCAATAAAAACAGAGCCATCACTAAAAGAAGATCTGGCCTCACTGACAGCGAGTTTCATCTGCTCTTCAAACTCAGCTTCAGAGTTCACGATTCTCATCCCTTTACCCCCGCCACCTGCTGAAGCTTTGATGAGGATGGGAAAGCCAATGTCCTTGGCTACCTTTTTAGCTTCTGAAACATCTTCAATCGCTCTGGCAGTGCCTGGGACCAGTGGAACACCCAGTTTTTCAGCTGTAATTTTCGCATCAATCTTGCTGCCCATCATTCTCATTGAATCACCGGAAGGTCCGATAAATACTATATTACTTTCTCTTACCTTATCTGAAAAGATAGCGTTTTCCGAAAGAAATCCATAGCCCGGATGAATGGCATCTGCACCGGTATCCAGAGCAGCTGAGATTATTTTATCGATATTAAGATAACTTTGAGATGAAGGCGGAGGTCCAATGAAAACCGCTTCATCAGCATACCTAACGTGCAGCGCATTTCTGTCGGCCTCCGAAAAAACCGCGACGGTTTTTATTCCCATTTCCCGGGCCGATCTCATAACCCTGATGGCAATTTCACCACGGTTTGCAACGAGTATTTTTTTCATGCTATTCGTAAGAGATGTAAAGGTAGCAATATATGGATTAGTGCACCTTTCCTTTTCCTGAAGAATCTTTCAAATCCTTTTGTCTGTGCGGAACGGTTCCAAAAATATAATCCCAAAACGGAAAACTCACGCTGAAAGCTGTATCCACAGAATGATAGTGGTGCAGGCTATGATGTGTCCAATAAATTTTCAAAAAATTCGCGGGTGGTTTCATGGCATGGACAGCGTAATGAATGATAAGATAAGTACTGTATCCGGCAACAAAACCTGCAAATAGAATCACTCCATAAATTCCTATGGTATATCTGAAGAGAACGAAAAAAAAGGAAGCAAGAAAGATTGAAAGTACAGGAGGCATCACCAGCCTGTCCTTATCTCTTGGATATTCATGATGAACACCATGAATATTGTATTGAAGTTGTTGCTCCTTTTCTGTTTCAGCATTAAAATGAAACACGAAACGATGAATAAGGTATTCCACAAGCGTAAATAGTATCAGTCCAATTAAAAAGAGCCATGAATAAGCAACTAATTTCACTTCGGGACGATAAATCGCCAGATAAGAAATACAAAAAGCCGAAATAAGGTAATAAAGGATTACCGGAAAAAGAAAATTAGTTCGAGTCAGCTTTTCGAGTATAGGATTTTTATAAAGCTGTGTCGTTCCTTTATTGTCAATTTTAAAATCTCTCATAACTAAAAACAGACCAAATGATTCAAATAAAAATAATGAATTTTTATTTACCAGTCAACTTGTATCCAATCAGTCTGTATATGAGTTTGGCGAGAGTATATTCTGAAAGGATTGATCCGTCGAGCGGAGCACATTCCACTACATCAAATCCTACAACATTTTTCTTACGAAAAACTTCTCTGAAAAAGTCCAGAGTCTCCACCCAAAATAAACCATTAGGTTCGGCAGTACCTACTGCAGGCATAATGGACGGATCGAATCCGTCTGCATCAATTGTAATATATACATTATCGCTCAATTTAGAGATCGCTTCATTTATCCAGTTAGGATTCTTTCTGATCTGATGAGCGTAAAAAGTATTGATGTTTGACGAAGATTTAATCAGTTTAGCTTCTTCTGCGCACTGCGCCCTTATCCCGATTTGAACGATAGGCAAATTCATTTCATTAATCCTTGCCATTACTGAGGCATGTGAGTAAGGATTGCCCTGATAATTCATTCTCAAATCTGAGTGTGCATCAAATTGTAATATGCTGAGATTATCAAATTTCTTTGCATGTGCTTTGACAAAGCCGTAACTTACTGTATGCTCTGCGCCCACTGAAACCACAAACTTTCCGTCATCCAGGAGTGAAGAAGTTTGCTTCTCAATCATATCAACCGCTACTTCATTAATAAATCCCTCAAAATCCATCCCATCAAGTGTGGCAATTCCGCCGCACTTTTTATATGTTTCCATTTCGAGTTCCTCATCATAAAACTCGACAAAATGAGATGCTGAAACAATAGATGCGGGCCCTTTTTCACTTCCAGAAATGTAGGATGAGGTATATTCGTAAGGCACTTGCTGAATTACAAAGCGCGAATTTTCGTAAGAACATAATTCAGGTTCAGGCATCGCCAGAAAGGCGCTTTCATTATCGAGTACTTTCATATTCCCTTCTTTAATACTTCGTTCACCAGATCAGCCGCTTCCTTAAGTTGGATAGCGGAATATACTTTTAAACCAGATTTATCAATTATATTCTTTGCTTCAACAGCATTAGTTCCCTGAAGTCTGACAATAATTGGAACAGGTATAGAGCCGATATTTTTATAAGCATCCACGATACCCTGCGCCACTCTGTCGCAACGGACAATTCCTCCAAATATATTCACGAGAATCGCCTTTACATTCGGATCTTTCAGGATTATCCTGAAAGCCTGCTCTACACGAGCTGCATTTGCTGTGCCGCCTACGTCCAGGAAATTGGCTGGCTCACCACCGGCAAGTTTGATGATATCCATGGTAGCCATCGCAAGACCTGCTCCGTTTACCATGCAACCAACGTTTCCATCGAGTTTCACGTAATTAAGGTTATGCTCGCCGGCTTCAACTTCTGTTGGATCTTCTTCGCGGATATCTCGCATGGCTGCATAGTGAGGATGGCGGATGAGACCATTATCATCAAAATTCACTTTTGCATCCACTGCAATGATTTTATCATCTGAAGTCTTCAGAACAGGGTTAATTTCGAATAGAGAAGCATCAATTGTATCGTATGCTTTATACAAATTAGAAACAAAAGCGGTCATTTCCTTGAATGATTTGCCGCTCAGACCAAGATTGAATGCGACTTTTCTGGCCTGGAAAGCCTGAATACCCACTTTAGGATCGATCTCTTCCTTGTGAATTTTTTCCGGACTCTTCTCTGCCACTTCCTCAATATCCATTCCTCCTTCAGTGGAATACATGATAATATTTCTTCCACTCTGGCGATCCAGCAGCACACTCATGTAAAATTCTTTCACGGGAGACTCGCCGGGATAATAGACATCCTGAGCGATCAGAACCTGATGCACTTTGCGGCCTGAAGGTCCGGTCTGTGGCGTCACGAGATTCATTCCGATTATAGCTGAGGCCTTTTCTTTCACTTCATCAAGTGACTTGGCCAATTTCACACCCCCACCCTTGCCTCTGCCACCAGCATGGATCTGTGCCTTCACAACCCACCAGTTGGTTCCGGTTTGCTGAGTAAGTTCCTGTGCGGCTTTCACCGCTTCATCTGGATTTTGGGCAACAATTCCTTCTTGAATTCCTACACCAAATGATTTTAAAATGGATTTACCCTGATATTCATGAATATTCATAGCCGGAGTTGGGATTTGATAATTTTCGGACGCAAATTTAAGCAAATCAAGTCAAAAAACAGACTTTTCAAGGGGTATTTAAATATCTGGTTCTGATAATGTTCAAGTGATGCCTTTCGTGAGCAATGATAAAAAACAACAATGACCTGACAGACACGTTGGAATTGTTAGCCAGTCCAGTTCGATCATAACAATCCTGATCAAGAAATTGAAAAAAATAATGAGTAGAGTCACTCAACGCTTGTTTCTCGAGCATTATGCTTTCCCAAGTGCGCGTTGAGTATCCTGAGAATAATACAAAATGATTCTCGTCAAAACCCGGTAAGGGTGTTTGATCACTTCTTGCAATCCTCAGTGCACGGTAAACAAGAATTCTTTCTGTATCGATCAAATGACCGATCACCTCCTTAATTGTCCATTTACCAGATGCATAGGCAAAACTATGCATAGATTCCGGAATCTCGGATACGAATAATTCGAATTCGTCTTGTCTTTTGACCAAAGCTTCCATTAGATCAAATTCAGGAACTGTTGCCAGATAACTTCGGTAGTAATCCGATAAGTCTCTTTCTTTAGGCTTGGTAATTATCATTGTGATTCAAACGATTTAGGCAAGTTTCGATTAACTTTTCTTTAACCCATTAAAATAATATTAAATTTTACTTTGCGAAAGGAATTACAGCAAATGAAAGGACTTTTATTCATACTATCCCTACTGCTTTCTCAGCAATTTATTGCTGCACCGCCAGATGTAACCAAAAAAACTTATCAGGCTGCAAGAGTTGAAGTTCCTATAAAAATAGATGGTTTGCTTGATGATGAAGCCTGGACTTTCGCTGGAATTGCTGATGATTTTATACAGCTTGAACCAGTGGAAGGAAATCAGGCAAGTCAAAGAAGTTATATAAGGGTGGTTTATGATAATACAGCCATTTATTTCAGTGCATATTTATTCGATTCTTCACCAGACAGTATTCTCACTCAGCTTGGCAACCGGGATGATGGCTCCAATCTGAATGCAGATGCATTTCGTGTGAGCCTCGATCCCTATAATACCAGACAGTCCGGATACGTATTTGAAGTAAGCGCTTCAGGAGTGCAGACTGATTCTTATGATCAGGATCTGACATATGATGCAGTGTGGGAAAGCGCGGTTCAGTTACAATCTGACGGCTGGAGTCTTGAAATGAAAATTCCCTATTCTGCGATTCGATTTCCTTCACGTGAACGGCAGGAATGGGGAATTCAATTTACAAGATTTATCAGAAGAAGCAGAGAACAAATTCAGTGGTCATATACACCCAAAAGTGCGAGTAACAAGATGTTTTTTTGGGGAACTCTTGAAGGAATTGAAAAAATAGAGCCCCCTCTGCGGCTTTCAGTAACGCCATACCTTTCGTTCTACACTGAAAGAAGCCCACACTTCCTGAATGGTGAACATTCAGGCAACGATGTAGCATATAGCTATTCCGGCGGAGCAGATTTGAAGCTGGGTCTTGACGAACGATTCACCCTGGATGTTACTCTTTTGCCTGACTTCAGCCAGGTACAAAGTGATAACAAAGTTAAAAACCTTTCCGCCTTTGAAACTGTATTCGAGGAGAGGCGCCCTTTTTTCAAAGAAGGCACAGATTTGTTTAAGAAAGGTAATCTGTTTTACTCAAGAAGAATTGGCCGCACTCCTGCCCTGTTCTATTCGGTGAGCAGCTTGTTGAATGATGATGAAGTATTGTCTGAAAATCCCGATCGCTCAAGCCTCATCAATGCAAGTAAACTTACGGGGCGAACTGACAAAGGGCTCGGCTTAGGGATAATGAACGCTATCACTGCTGAAATGCAAGCTGAAGCAAAAGATCCTGAAGGTAATGTCAGAAAAATTCAAACAGATCCTTTAACCAATTACAGTGTTGTAATAGCAGACCAGCAATTAAAAAACAATTCAAACTTTTACATAGTCAATGCCAACACGCTTCGTGAAGGTTCATGGAGAGATGCAAATGTGAGTGCCGCACAGTATACACACGAAAACAAAGGGCATGATTACAGAATTTCGGGACGATATTCACTCAGCCAGATTTTTCAGCGAGACTCTGAAGGGAATAAACAAAACCTCAAAGGTAACCAGTACAGTTTCAGTGCAGCTAAAATCAAAGGTAATCACAAGGCGGGTGTTTGGTATGAAGTAGGTGATAAAAATTATAATAAAAATGATTTAGGTGTTTCATTTGTGAGAGATTACACTGATGCAAATGTCTATTACACATATGTAAAATATAATCCATTTTGGAAATACTTTAAATACGGAAGTTTGAACATTTGGACAAACAGAACAGGCAGAGAGAGTGAAAACAATCAGTTGACAGAACTGCAATCAGGATTTGATCTTTTTCTGTTATTCAATAACAACTGGTCCATATACTCTCAATTAGGAACTAATCTAACAAAAGGAAAGGATTACTACGAACCAAGAATTGAAGGGATGTACTATGAAAAACCCAAGCGGACAGCAGGCAGTATTAATTTCACGACAAATTATAACAGAAAGCTTTCCTTCGATTTCGGAAGTAGAAGCGCCATAATTCCAGTGCAGGATGCCTTTTCATACGGGTATTATGTTGTGCCAAGAATCAGGCTAAGCGATAAATGGTCTGTATTCCTATCACATTTTTATGACCGTTATGTGAATGAACGTGGCTGGGTTAGTTATGAAGAAAATGAAAGTTTGTCATCTGTCTTCGGAGAAAGAAATGTCATAACAATCGAAAACAGCGTAACTACCAAATACCTTTTCAAAAATGATATGTCGCTTTCGCTTGTGGCAAGGCATTATTGGTCTGACGGTATATATGATCGTTACTTCAATCTGGAAGGCAACGGAAAATTAAGTGAGATCAATGCTAACTATGATGCTGATTTTAACAGCGCATTCTTCAATGTAGACATGGTTTTCAACTGGCAATTTGCACCAGGAAGCTCATTTTTAATTGTGTATAAAAATGCTATTTCCAGAGAGTCGACTGATTCCGGTTTGTCATATTTCAAAAACCTTGATAATATACTGGACAACCCACAAACAAACTCTGTCTCTGTTAAGATACTTTACTACTTCGACTATCAGTATCTGAACAGAAAAAAATCCTGATTATTCATACATTTGATCAAATCAATTTTGAATGATAATAGCAAAAGACATCAGTAAATCTTATGAAGCATTATCCGTTTTGAAAGATGTCAGTCTGGAAATAAAAAAAGGTGAAATCGTATCTATCGTTGGGCCTTCCGGTGCAGGCAAAAGTACGCTTCTACACATACTGGGAACACTGGACCGTCCTGATAATGGAAAGGTAATGATTGATGGAACTGAGATCACAAGCATGAATTCCAAATCATTATCAGCATTTCGCAATAAGAAAATAGGCTTTGTTTTTCAGTCTCATCATTTACTTCCTGAATTCAGCGCAATTGAAAATATCATGCTGCCTGCAATGATTGCCGGGCAAAAACCTGCAACAATCAGGGAAAAAGCCAGAGAACTGATGAAGATACTGGGAATTGACAAGAGGGAATCCAACAGACCATCGGAACTCTCCGGAGGAGAACAGCAAAGAGTTGCGGTTGCCAGAGCTTTAATTAATGATCCGGCAGTGGTGTTTGCAGATGAACCATCAGGAAATCTTGACAGTGCCAATGCAAAATCACTTCACAATCTTTTTTTCTCACTGCGTGATTCACTCAATCAGACTTTTGTAATTGTAACGCACAGTGAAGAACTCGCAAACATGTCCGACAGGAAACTGCATATTGAAGACGGAGTGCTTTCATAGAAGTAATCTTTTTGCAAGACAGGTTTAAAACATATCATTGAACTGAAACCAGCACACCCTTCCTGCTTGTAAACTGTCCTATTGGTTCTCCGATGTCAGGAATTACTTTTTTCAGGTCCTCAATCTTATGAGGACTAACTGCAAACAACAAGCCACCACTGGACTGTGGATCGCAAAGTGTTATAAATTCCGGTCCGTTTACACCCTGAACTTTATTTTCAAATGCATTCCAGTTTCTGTAAGTATTATCAGGAAAAACAAATGAAGAGATAAATTTATCCAGTCCGGGCAGGAGCGGTACTTTCTTATAATACAGTTCTGCAGACAGTCCGCTGCCATCACACATTTCAATAAGGTGACCTAAAAGTCCAAATCCTGTCACATCTGTCATGGAACTGACAAGTTTCTTTTCAGCCAGTACTGAACCAATGTTATTCAGCTGTGTCATTTGCAGAACTGCGAGTTCCACATCCTGATCACTTGCTTTTCCCTTTCTGATGGCAGTGGAAATAATTCCGGTTCCGAGCGCTTTGGTAAGGAAAATGAGGTCACCGGATTTCGCAGTATGATTTCTGCAGATATTATCTTTTGAAACAATGCCTGTCAGAGAAAGTCCAAATACAGGTTCTGAAATATTGATTGAATGTCCACCAGCCAGCGGTATGTCTGCCATTTCACAAACAGACTTTGCCCCTCTGATCATTTCTTTAGCTGCTCCCAATGATAATTTCTCCACAGGAAAGCCTAACACTGCCAGTGCAATCAAAGGCTTGCCTCCCATAGCGTACACGTCACTCAGGGCATTGGCAGAAGCAATTCTTCCGTAATCATAAGGATCATCCACTACAGGTGTAAAAAAATCAACCGTGCTGATTATACAATTTCCGTCACTCATTTCATAGACGGCTGCATCGTCTGCATGCTCATAACCTACCAATAGCTCAGGAAATATTTTCTCATCACCAGATTTTTGAAGTATCTGTTCAAGAACAGCCGGAGCAATTTTACAGCCGCACCCACCCCCCTGACTTAATTGAGTTAACCTGAATGAATTTTTTTGAGTATCAGTATTCATACGTTTTGAAATTGGGAATCCATTCTGGAGGCTATTTTAATCAGCTTTTCCACAATTTGACTTTCAGTGTCATCAATTTCAGGAGAAAACGAAAAAATTCCGGTAGATTCTCTTTGTGTGGATCCAAATGCATAGGTGGCATCGTAATAATCAAGCACAATATCAAGCCAGGCATCAAGGTCGTTCTCAGCGAGTGCAGACAGTGCATTCTGAAGTCTCAAACCTCCCAAACGCTTAGCCAATTTTTCAGTACAAGTCAAAAGTTCTTCTACTGGGAAAATACCATACTCTTTCATTATATTTTGCTTTCGTCTTACTATATCAATGTTTAGCTCAACCAAAGGAGCAAACCTGATCTGTCTGTATAAATCATCCGGCAATTTCAGTTTTCCGATTGCGCGGCTTTCATTCTCAATCCACACCGGCTCATTAACAGGAATGCGCAGAAGTTCCATAGCAAGCATATTTTCGAAATACTCGTTGGAAGGTTGCGGACCTTTGCCAAGTGCACCAAAAGCTGAACCGCGATGATTCGCAATGTTTTCGAGGTCTATGACAAATTGCCCCTGATTTTTCATGCGTTTCAACAATTCAGTTTTTCCCGAACCTGTCCTACCGCCTAAAACCAAAATTTTTCTTTTTACAGAGAACTGAGAAAGTGCGAAGTTCCGGAAAGCTTTATAGCCACCCTCAAGCAATGAAACATTAAAGCCTGCGGTTTCCAGGAGCCATGAACTGATTGAGGAGCGCAGTCCCCCTCTCCAGCAATACAAGAGTACAGGTTTTTGTCCGCACAGTTTATCTGCCTTATCAAGGATAGAGGAAAAAAGCGGTCCCGCCAGTTCAAATCCTTTTCTTATCGCTTCCTTTTTCCCTTTTTGTTTGTACGTTAAACCGACCTCGTGTCTGTGGGCATCATTCAAAATTGGAATATTCAGCGATCCTGGAATGCTGGAAAAATTATACTCAGATTCAGAACGCATGTCCAATAAAACATATGAACCAGAGCAGGCTAAGTCAGCAAAATCAGAGACTTTCAATTGTATCGGCATCCTGCTCCAAAGGTAAGAATGCTTTGCTGAATTCTTCGTCAAACCTTTTCTTTTGTTTGACCATTACCTGAACATGATCGTATGGCTTTGAATCCAACTTTGCCAATAACCATTCATGAAAAACAATCATTTCAGGTGATAGAATTTTCCAGCGCATATCAATTTCAGCAGATGTTAATGCATCTACATGCTTTGCATGTGATTTTAATAACTTTTTATAGTTATAGCTATGTTGAGATAAGCTGACAAGGCATTTTACAATTCTTTCGGCTCTGGGATCCACTCTAAGCTCCCTTTTTACACGTTCCACATGCTTTCGTAAACTTTCAATTTCAAGATCAGTTTCGTCTGTCTTGTCAAGTTCAATCAGACACAAGACCCGCAGAATGCGTATAGCAACATTCCAATCATCTTTGTGCTTATTTAAATGAGGGAGATCCGATAAAACAAAAAGACTATCAGTGAATTTTCCATCAATAAAATGAATGCAAGCCTGATAGTATCTTATTTTATCCGCATTTAAATTTTTTAAAATACCTTCCCAAACAAATGAATCTAATTTTTGGAAATAAGGCATATATTTTTGGCCGAAAAAATACAAAGTTAAAAATTGTTGTTCAATTACGATGGCCTTGTTTAATGGACTTGCAATTAGTTGGGGTTTTGCATTTCTAATTAATTCTATTGCTTTAGCAAAATTGTAATTGTAAATATTTGCGCGGGCAAGGTTTAGTAATGTAGTACTTATTTGTATTGGCTCATTTAAACATGCATAATTCTTTTGAAGTTGTAATATTTTCTTATATTTCTTTTCATAAACAATTGGATTGGTATGACAATTAGTATTCGCAACATCAATCATCAAGGCATAATTAAAAATCCGAAAAGATTTTGTAAATTTAAAATCCTCCTCCAACTCGTTTAGTATTCTTTTTAAATTTTCTTCAGTATTAAATTTTGCTCTATAAGCAGGACTTCCTAAAACAGACTTATAATAATAAGATCTTGCCTTTTCAAACAAAGTATTCTTGAGCTGATATTCTTTTATTTCATCAGACAGTTTTTCGATTAACTGGCCTTCAATTCTTCTAATTAAAAAATAAAGTTTGCTCTTTTTACATGCTGCAACTATATCAAAGAATTCAAATTTATTTGCCTTAGAAATTATTTTATCTATATAGTCAACTGCGAGTAAGCTTAAGCCTCTAATAAATAATATTTCAGCTAACAATAATTTTTTTTTAAGTTCAATCAAATGATACGTTCTGTCATATTGAATAGGTAATTCTACAAAAAATTTGTGTTTTAAAAGTAAATCATCTATTAAGTGTAAAATCTTTTTAACCTTAGTACGAAGAGCATTAATTTTCTCATTTTTAAAATACAGATTCCTTATATCAGACAAATGAATTTCAGGGTTATCTATGATAGCCTTAATTAAAATAGAAAAATCATTTCTTCTAATATATTCAATTGAATTAAACAAATCTACCTTCTCGTTGTCCGTAAGTTTCATTAGAATTTCTTTCAAATTCAAGTATTCCTTCATAATGATATGTTGTTTTATGTAAAAACAGAGTTAAAAAAAACATTGATTTTGTCCTCTGATGATTATTATAAGTTATTAATATTTAGCAATATACAATATTTTGAATGATCCATACATAAGCTTTTCAATCTTTTGTTCTGTCCTAAGTTCACTTTCGTGTCACATCTACTTTCATCCTCATCAAAACAAATCACAATGGAAAATAAAAAACAACAAAAGGATGAAAAATTAATTGACCTTGGCATTGTCATTCGTAAGCTAAGGCTTAAGCAAGGATTTAAATCAGCTGAAATTTTCAGCTATGAGTTCAATCTCAACAGAACTGCTTATTGGAGATGGGAGAACGGACAAAACATTACCATGAAAAATTTTTTCAGGTTATGTTCAATTCACAACATGAGTCCCTTGGAAGTATTCGAAATGATGGAAAAGAATAAAACTGAGCCCAGAATGGCAGCAGAGCCTGCAAGGGATCAATATGATGCTCCAGGTAAGGAAGATTGAGTCCTGTCTGGTATCAGTACAAATCCAATCCCAATCTGAATCTCCTGGAAAAATTGTGCCTGCCGATTCCTCGCAGGATTCAACCTAAAACTGGAATGGGAAGTAATTCTTACGGGTTTAAAGGGAGAATAAGTCAATCTCTGATCAACTAAAAGTGACTGGGAATATGCAGTGGCTGAGTTGATAAATAACGTGAGACGGGCATCCCATTCCAGCTTATTAGTAAGTTTTTCTCTGACCCCGCATTTGAGTGAAAACCCATAATCAAAATTCCATTTTCTTTCAGGTTCGGCTTGCTTATTTATTTTGTCCGGAATTGATTCATGCAATACCGGCAGAGTCCAAATCCTGATTGAGGCAAGTGATACATTAAGCCAACTTCGCTTCCAAAATTTAAACATAAAGCCGCGGGTAAAAAGGATAGACCCGGGATTAAAAAAAGATGAATAATCAGAAGATGAAACTGAGTTTCCGAATTCCGGAAAAATTCCTGAGTTAATCTGAAGAGAATAACTTGAATGAATCTTTGCAGATTTTTTATTTAGCAACATTAAAGAAATGTTGAATTCATCTCTGTTCTTATTCCAAAGACTGTCGATAAAATAAGTGGCCGCGAAACGGTAATCAAGATTATACTGAATCTTGGTCTTTACAGAATATTCAATTTTGGCTTCACGTGAATAATTGAAGAAAGACTTAATATATAAACTTTTCTTTATTGCAGAATTCCGATCGTAGAAGAATGAACTACCAAAATCTATTTGGTGATTTTGAACTTGAATTTGCTTTTCCTCAAGTTTAATTAATCTCGTCTTATAATTTTTATGAACAGTTGAGTCGGATAAATTTTGGAATCCTAAAAGGTACATGAGGTAAAATGAAACAGTGGGCATAAGAAGTGATTTGGAGTTCCAAATGAAATTCCGTTACCACTATCATTCAATCCAATAGATGATGGATATTTTAAATATGTGCTGCCCTTTTGTTCATAACTTCTGCATGATTATAATGAGATTTTTCCACTTTGGATAAAAACCATTCTTCAAAAATTACCAGCTCCGGACTCTTGATTTTCCACTTGTATTCCTTTTGTCCTGAATACAAAAGATCAAATTGTTTTTTGCGGGAAGAATAAACTTTTTTATAATCAAAGTTATCGTTAATAAGTTTCCTAAGAATGCGGAAAATAATCAGGTAACGGGGCTGAATATATTTCGACTTCATCATCCTTTTTATATACTTATCCATATTCTGAATATTGAGTTCAAGTGAATCGAGATCATTCAACTCAATTTTACATAGTATGGTCATAAGTCGCCTGATAATGTTCAAGCCCTCTTTATCCCTGTCAATCTCCCGGCTTTCAGTAAGCAACTCAATTACTTTTTGAAAATTCCGGTTTATAAAATGAAGATTTAAAATCATAAGCAAACGTCTGCTCAACAAATATTCATTATTTAGCTTATATGATAACTGCTGTAATTTTTCCGATAATGGCAAAGCCCGCTCTACTTTTCCCCAGTAAATGAGTGCCAGTAATTCAAGTTCCAAAGCAAGACTGAAATTCAACTGGTGATTTTGCATTAATACTTTTGTTCGGGCCGTATATTCAAGTGCCTTCGAGTAATTATTAAGCTGAATAAAGTTATCGGCATAATTCAGAGTGCAATTGAATTCACGTGTAATATTATAAACTGATTTGAAACCTCTGATTGTATTGTATTGTTCTAACAAGAGTTTATCTGCCAAAAAATAATTTTCGTTTTTTTGAGCCCTATCCATTTCTAAAAAAAGCTTGAAATACAAAATTGTTGGAGACGACGATTTCTTGAGATAATTATTAAAGGATGTAATTGCGCTTTCTAAATCGATTTTATAATCCTCAAATTCGTTGGATTTATTGATCTTTGAATTAATTTCTGTAAATATTACTTGCGCTTCATTAAACATTCTCCATTCTTCTTGAACCATTGATATTGATTTCATGATCTTATTATTTAATTGCTTATTACCTTTCAAAAAAACTAACCTAAATTTTGTAGACAAAGCACTCAGTTCAACATCATAAACTTCAAATTCATGAGAAGATTTAATTATTGAATTCAGTTCATTGATAATATTAAACCTGTAACCTTTGAACACAAGCAAATCAATCAGATTAATTTTTTTTCGCAGTTCAAATATTTTCAATGTTCTTTCCGCAGCCTGATTGCTCAGGATTGAGGATTTCGCCAGAATGACTTCATAAATTTTTTCTTTCAGCCTCAGACATAATTTTGAAAATGACTGATTCTGTCCATCTTTATCGTACAATGCGCGATAAGTCAGGAGGCGCGAACTTGCTTTATTGTCATCAATAAGTTCAAATAACTTCAAAGTTTTTTGTCTTGAATAAATTTCAGATTGCTCAAGTAATCTTTTTTTAAGCTTTCTTTTTTCTTCTTTATTCAAAACAAGAATCAGTTGCTGCAATTGCTCGTATGCTTTCATTTATCAAAATTGATTTTTATGGAGTTCTTCCTTTTGTAAGAAATCAATGAAATATTGGTACACGAGGCCTGACACCCGGCATATGTTTGAAATAAAAAACAACAATGCTGGAATTAATAATTTACATTTTAATGGCCCTAGGCTTGAAAGCAGAGGACTACAAATCTGTATCTGATTTTGATGCGGAATTACTGGAACAGATTCGCTCAAATGAAGGCTATGAAAATAATGGAGGAGACGATGCATTTAACTTATTATTCGATGATGCTTCAGATCCTCATGAAACGGTAGTTGTGGAGCCAGTAGATCCAAAAGCATAATTTTATGTCCTGAATTGCAATAATATGGGTATTTATATCAATTTCCAAAACAAAGAAAATTGATATAAATACCTTATTATCATATATTTAAGTAACTTTTAAATAAAATAATGAATGATTGAAAACTGCAGCTCAATGCAATAAAATGCCTTTTTAACTATTTTTCAGTAATCAGCATATCTACACAGGTATGTCTTATTTTCTGCTATTTGTCCCTTTTTTAGGGCTCATGCTGGGGGTACATTTGAGAATCAAATTCAACCACCATGAAAGCCAAGAAACACAAACAGTTTTATGAGATCACGCCGCAGAGCCATGCTCCGCGCTTTGAGAAAGTTATTCTGATTGACAGTAACTCCAAGAACAGGGAAATCAATGAAATTCTGCTCAGAGTAATGTCTGTAGCCAAACAAGTGAAGATGGAAGAGTAGGCAGCCGCTGTCATGAAAAGATTACACGACACCGAACTTTTAAGCGAAGTACCCGAACTGATTTTCCTGAATCTCGACGACAGCGATGAATCTTATTCAGCCAGAAACTTCATGTCAGACTTCTCCGAACTGTCCGATTTTATAAGAAACAAATGCAAGCTTATTCTCCTCAGCGGCAGCAGGAATGATGATCTGAAACATGAAATGCTGCTCCAGCCCAGCGTAGTTCGCTTTCTGGATACTCCGCTGGATGCTTACCAGCTCAGGGAATTTATCGTGTAAACCAATTAAACAAACTATAAAAAACAAAACCATGGAAATCGTATTCACAAATTCAAACAAAGAAAATAAAAACACAAAGCTTACAATTTCATACTTAGGAAAGCAGACAGAAGAAGTCCTGAGGGATCATCACAAAAACCTGCTTGAACAGGTATCCGGAGTGTTTTCAGTGATACATGGAGGCAACTTCAGACGCCGTAATTCAATCCCGGCATAAGGATTAAGGAAAGATAATTTCATTTAAAAAAATAGCAGCCAATGAATACAAACAGAGACAAATTACTCTTCATTGACCTGGGAATATTGCTGCTCGGCGCCCTGATAGTTCTTTCAGTCATTCTTTAAGTTCAGGATTTAGGGCGTATCCTTGCGGAATGATTCTCAACCCCACGGAACTGAAGGAATTCCTGGATGAAAAAGCCCGTCAGTACAACAGGCCTGAATTCATTGAATCAGATCCGATTTCAATACCCCATCTTTTCAGCAAGAAGGAGGATATTGAGATATCTGCTTTCCTCACTTCCATAATTTCCTGGGGGCAGCGAAAAATCATCATTCGTAATGCCAGAAATCTTATAAGTTTGATGGATGATTCCCCGCATGACTTTATTTTACAGCACACCCATCAAGATCTCAGACGCTTTTCGGCTTTTGTTCACCGGACATTTCTTCCTTCTGACTGCGCTTTTTTCATAGGGGCACTCAAACAAATATATCAAAAGGATGGCCTTGAGAGTTACTTTCAAAATTTGAATAGCCCGGAGCAAACGGAGAATTCCCTTACGCTATTCAGGAATGACTTTTTTGGCAAAAGACACCCTTCCAGATTACGAAAACACCTTCCAGATCCCAAGGCCGGATCTGCTGCAAAAAGAATGAATATGTTTTTACGCTGGATGATTCGCAAGGACAATCATGGAGTTGACTTCGGAATTTGGCAAAACAATAGTTCAAAGCATCTTCTCTGCCCTCTTGATTTGCATTCTGGCAGAGTTTCACGCAAACTGGGACTTTTAATAAGGACCAGCAACGACTGGAAAGCTGTCCTTGAGCTCACGGCTAAGCTCAGAGAATTCGACCCCGAGGATCCGGTCAAATATGATTTTGCTTTGTTCGGGCTTGGGGTGTTTGAGAAATTCTGAATCCTTATATTTGCACTCAATGCAGTTCATCTATCCAGCATTTTTGTTCGCTCTAGCAGCCCTTGCCATCCCGATTATAATTCATCTTTTTAATTTCCGCCGGTTTAAGAAACTGTATTTCACCAATGTGCGCTTTTTAAAGGAGATTAAACAGGATACACGCTCAAAATCCAAAGTCAAGCATTTACTGGTGCTGATTTCAAGAATTCTGGCTTTAGGCTTCTTAATACTAGCTTTTGCACAGCCTTACATACCATCAGGAACTGAAATTAAAAAGTCGGCTAGCAGGAACATCAGCATATTTGTAGACAATTCTTTTAGTATGAATTCAAGAGGATCCAATGGAATTCTTCTGGATGATGCAAAAAGAAAAGCCAGAGAAATTGCGCTCAGCTATAAAGCCAGCGACAGATTTCAATTGTTGACCAATGAATTTGAAGGCCGGCATCAGCGACTATTGACACGAGATGAGTTTCTACAGGAGCTAGACAGGGTTCAAAGCGGATCTGCCTCTCGTAATGTGTCGGAAATCATGTCCAGGCAAGCCGATCTCCTGGCCGGCAAAACCGGAGATGAAGCCTCTGCATCTGCTTTTATTATATCCGACTTTCAAAAATCCATCAGTGATTTCGACAATAGTATTTCGGACACGCTTATTCAATTCCGCCTGGTACCGCTGGAAGCTATTACTGAACAAAATATTTCCATAGATACTTGCTTTCTTGAAACACCTTATGTTTTATTGAATGCTCCGGCGGAGCTCATTGTCAGAATCAGAAATAACGGTGATAAAAATGCCGAAAATATTCCGCTCAAACTTCTGATAAATGATCAGCAAAGAGCCCTTGCAAGTGTGAACATACCGGCCAAGTCAAGCACAGACACCAGATTGTCCTTCACCGTAAACCGGCATGGCTGGCAGGCTTCCAGGCTTTCAATCAGCGATTATCCTGTCAGTTTTGATGATAACTATTATTTCAGTTTCAATGTGCTCGAGAAGATTAATATTTTAAGTATCGGAAGTCCGAAGGAGCGCGACTATCTTAATATTCTTTTTCGAAGTGATCCTTATTTTGATTATTCTTCTGTTACATCAGGCCAGGTTAATTATTCATCATTCGACAGCAAACATTTTATCGTACTCAACGAGGTTGACAATATTTCTACCGGTCTGGAACATGAGCTTCAGCGTTATGTTGAAAATGGCGGCAGCTGCCTGATAATCCCGTCAGAGAGTGCTGACTTGAAAAACTACAGTTCATTGTATCAGGCATTGGGATGCAACCCGGTTTCAGGAAAAGCAGAGAATCCTGAGAAAGTCAGTGCAATAGAGTTCAGGCATCCTGTGTTTTCGGATGTCTTTGATAGAGGGAAAAACCGTAATGAAAATATTGACTTGCCAATTGCACATAAATATTTCCAGTTTTCAAGAGGGATGAAATCACGTGAAGAAGCCTTGATGAGGTTAAGTAACGGAAATACATTCTTAGCTGTTACAGAAAGCGGAAAAGGAAAAACATATACGCTCAGCGTACCACTTAAAGATGAATGGAGCAATTTCCACAGGCATGCGATCTTTGTTCCATTTGTTTTGAAAGCGGCCTTGCTAAGCACAAATTCTGTATCGGCGCCTTCAATAATAGGAAGGGATAACGAGTTCACAGTAAATCGCGACAGCATCAGAGGCTCAGAAACTATTCTTCACCTGATCAATCCGGAATTGGGTTTTGACATCATACCTGAAAGCAGAGCCTTATCTAACAAGCTTATTGTAGCCGTTCACGACCAGGTGAAACAAGCAGGCAATTACTCTCTCACTTCAGGAGATGCAATATTGACATTGCATTCTTTTAATTACGATCGCAGAGAATCTGACCTCAGCTATTTAAGTCCAGAAGAACTTCGGAGACTTGCAGATAAGTCAAATATAAATCAGCTTACTGTCATAAACACAACAAATGCAGACTTGTCAGCTTCCATTGCAGAATTGGATGAAGGAAAAAGACTCTGGAAATATTTTATTCTGTTGTGTCTGATTTTTCTTGCAGTTGAAATTCTATTGATCAGGTATTACCAGCCTGCAAAAAACATTCAAGCAGCCAGGCCATGAGAACAATAATCAGGAATGTAATAATTGCGGATAAGTCCTCATCTTTCAATGGAAGAAAAGTAAATGTTTGTATTGAAGATGATGTAATCGCTTTAATTACAGAAAACTCTGTGGATCATGAGAAAGCTGATCATGTAATTGACGGGTCCGGAAAATATCTTTTTTCAGGATTATTCGATCTCCATGCGCGATTCAGAGAACCGGGAGAAGAATACAAAGAAACCATAGATAGCGGCTGCATGGCTGCGGCTCAGGGAGGATTTACCGATGTACTTCTTATGCCTGACACTACTCCGGCAGTCGACAATAAATCTCAGGTAGATTATATTCTTAATCGTTCAATTGGAAAGATCACGGATGTGCATGTTGCAGGCGCGATTTCAATGGATTTAAAAGGCAAAGATCTTTCTGAAATGCATGACATGTTCCTTACAGGTGCACGTGTCTTCACTGATGACAAACATTCTGTTCAGGATGCCGGATTACTCATCAGAGCACTCTTATACAGCAGAGATTTCAATGCGAGAATTTTCAATTTCCCAAATGACAAAAGCATTTCAGGAAAGGGTGTCATGAATGAAGGCCAGCAAAGCACTTTGTGCGGACTAAGAGGAATACCTGCCATTGCAGAAGAGATCATGGTCGAAAGAGACATCATGTTATCAGTTTATACAGATACAAATATTCATCTGTCAACCATTTCCACTGCCGGTTCAGTAGAAAAGATTCGCAGGGCTAAAAAAGCAGGATATAAAATTACCTGTGATGTAGCAGCTCATAATCTGCTGCTGGATGATTCTCACCTTTCCGACTTCAATTCATTGTACAAACTAATGCCACCATTGCGGACGAATGAAGACATTTCCGCTTTGATTGAAGGATTAAAGGATAATACAATTGATGCAATTTGTTCTGACCACAGTCCGGAACATACCGAGAGTAAAAAGACCGAGTTCGATCTTGCCGCTTATGGAATCAGTTGTCTGGAAACCAGCCTCAGTTGCGCATTCACTGCGCTGAAGAATCATTTGGATCATGCAGAAATTTTCTCCAAATTGAATTCAAATCCCCGGAGTATAATCGGATTACCTGTCCCGGTGATTGAAGAGAAAGCCAAAGCTAACCTTGTTTTGTTCGATCCTGCTAACAATTGGACTGTTCGCGAATGGGATATAAAATCCAAATCTAAAAATAATCCCTTCATAAATACCCAACTCATTGGCAGGGTTGAAATGGTATATAACAATTCAATTTTGCATTTCTGCAATTGAAGAGAAGTTGACATGAAAATACTGATGGTTTGCCTGGGAAATATCTGCCGGTCTCCGATGGCGGAAGGAATACTGAAAGGTAAAATCCGGGAAAGAAATTTAGAAATAGAAGTTGACTCAGCAGGAACAGGCAGCTGGCATGCCGGTGAAAATCCTGACCCAAGAGCAATAAGCACAGCAAAAAAATTCGGAATTGATATATCTGGTCAGGTAGCAAGACAATTTTCCGTTTATGATTTTGATGCCTTCGATCACATTTTCGCTATGGACAGTTCCAATTTAAGGGATATACTTAGGCTAGCACGTTCGAAAAGTGACATTTCCAAAGTCAGCCTGATTTTATCATATCTTCCTGAAATAAATTTAAAAGATGTGCCTGATCCATGGTTTGGATCACAAGATGGCTTTACAGAAGTTTTTAATTTGCTGGATCAAGCTTGCGATGCAGTGATTGATTCGCTTGAAAAGGACTTTCTGCAAAAAGATTAATTGTATTATTCAAGATGTCTGAACGAGGCAAATTATATCTCATCCCTACTCCGCTTACAGATGAGAATGTAAATGAAATAACTGATTACAACAAATCTGTTGTTTCAGCGCTGAGTCATTTTATCGTTGAGGATGAGAAAACAGCACGGAGATTTATTAAACGGATTAAACCTGAAAAGGATCAGTCTTCCTTAAAGATATACCTTTTGAATGAACATCAGTACGCAAACTCAATTTCTGAAACATTCAATTTATTGAAGGCAGGTACCGATATTGGATTACTCTCAGATGCAGGATGTCCGGGTATTGCTGATCCCGGAAGCGATTACATCACAATAGCGCACACCATAGGAATCAGAGTAATTCCATTGAGCGGCCCATCCAGTATTTTCCTAAGTTTGATGGCAAGCGGTTTCAACGGACAACAGTTTACATTTAACGGATACCTTCCCAGAGACAGTAAAGCAAGGCAGCAAAAAATTTCCGAGCTTGAAAAGCAAGTGATGAAGAGCGGAATCACCCAGATTTTTATGGAAACTCCATACAGAAATCAGTCGATTTTAAATGATATACTAAGCACCTGCAAGAACAGTACAAGATTATCTATCGCCTGCAACATCACCAGCAAGAACGAATTCATTTCTACCAAAGAAATTGGCGCCTGGAAAAAATCTACTCCGGACCTTAACAAAAAGCCGTGTATTTTTATTCTTGGGAAATAATCTATCTGGCAATCGCCGCAGAATTTTCCACTGACAGAATTTCAATTTCAAATAACATAGGGGTAAATGGCGGTATGATTTCCTTTCCGTTGCTTATGTTACGAAGACCTTCTTCTCCGTATGCGAGTGATGAAGGCAGGAGCAATTTGAATTTATCTCCGGCTCTCTTATCAGTCAACGCCAATTCCCAGCCTTTAATCACCTGTCCGGAACCCCAAATAAACTTGAATGGTTTTTCTGGATCTACAATGCTGTCGAATACTTCCCCATTGAGAAAACTTCCTTTGTAAAGAAGTGAAACCAAAGTTTGATCCTTGACTTTTTCTCCTTTGCCTTCATTTATTAAACTGTAGTAATATTTCTTACCGTTTGCGACCTCAGAAAACTTATGCTCTGACAGAAATTTTTGCATGATCTGTTGTTCTTCCTTTTCAAGCCGGCTTTCAATCAAGGCAATTTCCATTTCGGCTTCATGGGAAGTTTGAATTTTATGAACTTTTACATCAAACTTCAGGAAGGTGGCGGGTTCGAAGGCTGTAAGGGATTGAGAAATATTGAATCCGGCTTTGTGATAATAATGCTGATATAATGAATCAGCGGGCACAAAAAATGTAGCACTATCTCCTTCAGAAAGATAACGCAAGCCGTCTTCATAAGAACCTTTGAAGGGTACCTTTTCCAGTTTAAACCTTAGTGGAACGTTATGCAACCTACTATCAAAAAGTACTGAATCATCGTGAGTCTTATACACAAGGTCGAGTGTGATATAATCTCCTAGTCTAATTTTAGGCCCTTCATTCATCTGATACAAGACATACCGAAAACCAGCTTCTGTTTTTTTTTCAACTCCACTTCTGCAGGAAGATAATAACAGTATTATAAATGAAATTGATAAAATTCTCATTGGCTTTTATTTATCTGATTAATTCCAACCCGGTAAATAAGGGGGCTTGCTCCGGGTATCTCCCCCTCTACTCCGTGCAATCCAAATGCCAGGTGAGATGGCAAGATCAACATTGCCGAATCACCCTCATTCATTGTCAACAATGCCTCTTCAAGCCCCTTTTCATTTTCTCCCGAACCAATTTTAATTTTTTTATTACTCTCATTCTGTGTCGGAAAATATACTTTTCCGTCAAGCGATTCAATTTTCAGTTGCAATTCAAGTTCATCACCCTGATTAACGCTTTTAGCTGATCCAATTTTATAGTGCATGATGAACAAGCCACTTCCTGTTTTTACACCTAAAAGATTTTGTTCTCTGATAAAACTGTCGATGAGATGCAATTCTTTTCTTACAATCAACTTGTTTGCTTCAATCAAACGCTCATTTAAATCAACCAGCTGCTTTTCCGAAATTTCATTTCGTTTCTCAACTGAGGAATTGCATGAAATCAGGAATGCACAAACTAACAATTGAAAATAAGCGGTTCTCATTTTAAAAGCTTTTCTTTGTACTCCGGCAATATATCCAGAAAAGTCATGATAGCTTCAGACAATGGTCCATTGTATCTCCCTCCAGAAGCATTCTTGTGTCCACCACCGTTAAAGTGTGCTGAAGATAATTCCTGCACAGAAAAATCAGTTTTGGATCTGAATGAAATCTTGACAAACCCTTCTCTTTCTGTAAACAGGGCTGCAAGTTCAACCCCTAGAATACTCAGAGCGTAATTGACTACTCCTTCCGTATCGCCTGTCCTAAAATTAAACATTTCAAGCTCTTTCTCAGAAAGTGATATATACGCACATCTGAATTCTCTAAGCACAACCAGTTTTTCCTTGAGCGCGTATCCCAATAATCGAAGGCGGTTTTCAGTATTAGAATCATATACATTCTGATGAATCAAATGATTACGGGCACCAGCTTCAATCAGACTGGCAATAATCCTGTGTGTACCGGCCTTCATACTCTCATAACGGAAAGAATTCGTATCAGTCATAATTCCGCAATACAAGGCAGTTGCAATATCCGGACTGATCAATTTCTCATCTCCTGATGCTTTGATATAATCAAATATCAGTTCGGAAGTCGATGATGCGTCAGGATAAGAAAACGTGTACTCAAAAATACTTTCAGGGTTCAAGTGATGGTCAATCAGAATTTTAACTGCTTTGGACTTTCGTAATAAGGGTTCCATCTTTTCCACCCTGCTAAGCCAGTTAAAATCCAGACAAAATATCATGTCTGAATCATTCACCAACTCTTCTGCATGCGACTCATCATCTTCAAAGTTGAGCACCTGATCATTTCCCGGCAGCCATTGAAGAAAATCCGGGTATTCGCATGGTACCAGTAGGATGGGAGAAAATCCTTTTGCCTGAAAGTATAAGAGCAAAGCAAGCGAAGATCCCATGGCATCTCCGTCAGGCCTGTGATGTGTAGTTATAAGAATTCGAGAGGGTTTGTTTAACAAAGCTGAAACCTCTTTCAATTTTTCTTCCGGAAATCTTTCAATCATAATTCAGCATGGAATGTTAGTTTGAACAAAGCAGAGGAGCTCCATTTTGATTAAGCCAGTTAATTTATTGAATGACAAGTTTTTTTATAAATCCTGCTCTTCCTTCTTTAGACAGCCGGAGAAAATAAAAGCCCTTGGGAATTCCAGACAAATCAAGTTCCAGGACTTTGCCTTCTACTGCATGAGTCATCAATGGTCTTCCGTGAATATCTGACAATGTCGCTTTCCCGTTGATGAGGTCACCCAGAGAACTTCCTGTGATTGTAATTTTACTCTTTGCAGGATTGGGGAAAATTTGAATGTTATTCTCAGTAATTGAATATTGGTTAACTGAAGTGATCCTGCAAGTTGTGAGTGCTCCAAAAGCATCAGCTTTACCATGTCCCCAGGCATTGTTTGGAAGAGGTCCCCAAGTGTACATGTCAGACACGGCACAATTAACAATGGCGTTTTTTACTTCAGCCCAGCCTGCCAATGGATTCTGTTGCAGATAGAGCGCAGCTATTCCCGCCACAACCGGAGCAGATGCTGAGGTTCCACCACCGGTAATATGCATGCCGCCTTGAGCTACTTTATGAGGCTGGGCAGCTATCAGTCCGGGCATGGAAGTGAGTACACCCGTAGAAATGATATGATGTCCCGGGGCACAGATATCAGGCTTGATTCTTCCGTCTCTTGTCGGACCACGGCTGCTGTTAGGTGCCAACTGACGTGGAAAATCTGCAGGAGCTATTTGCAGTACATTGTTGACGTCATAGTGCCTGTCTGTATTGAAATAATTTCCAACAGTTATCACATTGTCAAGACAGGCAATTCCGGAAACCATAGTTTGAATGGTATCAGGTGCATGGTATTTTACGATATCAGGGAAGTCGCCTGACGATGGTAAATTCTGTGAAACCCAATCGAACGACCATGAATCAAAACTGCCATTTCCGGTTACACTGAATCTCCAGTTATACGCAGTCGAATCTGGAATCACATAAACTTCGAGAGAGTATACATCATCGTTGAGCGTTGCAAGAGTTTGAACCACGCCAATTCTGTTGGGCCCGTTAAAGACATTTCTTGTTACCACATTATTTAAAGTAGATGCAACAGTTGAATATGGAGTTGCTCCCCTGAATTCATAATTCGGACTGATCTTGTCCGCTCCGATGGAAAAAGTAATGTCATTCATACTAAGGGTATCACCAAATAACTGAACATAGGCTCCTCCGAAAGTGCTGTTATATCTGAACCATGTAAATGTAGTATCACCTGCGCTGGTGGAATTCCCCACGTGAAATGGAATCCCGCCGGCATTGCCGGCTGCAGCAACCACTACTCTGCCAGGCTGCTGAATGATCAGATTGCTGATAAAACGAGACTGTAAATCACGTCCGTCATGAGATCCGTAATATTCACCCAATGAAGCATTGATTACACATGGCTTGCCCATGGCATTGGCCCTGTTAAAAATATAACTTACCGCATGCGCCATTCTTGACACAGTGTCTGCAGCATTGAAGTCGTACGATACCACAATTATATCTGTGTTAGGTGCTACTCCCTTAAAATTTCCTGTAGCCCGACCGTTTCCTGATCCAATTCCGGCCACGTAGTTTCCGTGTCCAAACTGTGCTTCACCGGTATGAGCAGAGGACATTCCGAGATTAATTTCGGAAGCGTTCCATTCCTGACCATAACCATAAGGCATCGGTGTATTCGGTCCTACAGGCAAAGTCATATCCCAAAGCCATGCTACCCTTGTATTTCCCAAGGAGTCTTTGAAATCATCATGATCGACATCGATTCCAGAATCGATATAACCAATTACAACACCATCTCCAAGAAATGACTCCTGCAAAGGAGTGAGCCCCTGGTGAATTTCATCAACTCTGCAAAGCATGCGCATGGTATCGTTCAGGGTTTTCACATAAGATGGATATGCTTCAATACGCCTCACACAATTTTTTTCAAGAATAGTTGGCAAAGAAAGTGCGGGCACTTTAACCGATGCCACATCACCGGCTGAGACAACGAATACACCATTTTCACGTTCGACAACATCACGAATACAGGCAACGTTACCCTGAATAAGCACTGAAACCATATCATCTGCCGAGTTTGATAGCATCACTTTCCTATGCAATCCCAGGTTCATTCCTGCAGGCGGCTCTATAGCCATTGCAAGGGAGAATAAAACTTGCAATGACATTAATGCGAAAGCTTTTTTCATTTTATGTAATTTATGGGGCATGCAAAGGCATGCGAATTTATCAACTGATTAAACGAATATTTTGTTTCGAAGTTATGTATTTAGTCAGGCCCTGAATTGCCTTGAACAGCAAGATCATAACTGAATTATTAACATTAAACTGCCCATTCAGTAAGTGAATAAGTCCTATAAATTGATAAGTGCCAAGGCTCTTACGCCTTGAAGTGAATTTTCAACTTTTCTTATCCCTATCTTTGAAGCATGCCTGCTACCAGAGAATTATTCTATCAACACCTGGCCCAAACCAGTTCCAGTCCGCTTGCACTTGAAATTGAACATGCATCAGGCATGTATTTGATGGAAAAAAGTGGCCGAAAGATTATGGATTTGATCTCCGGTATTGCCGTCAGTAATCTTGGCCACTCACATCCTGAAATCAAAAAAGCAGTTAAAAAGCAGGTCGACCGGCATCTTCACCTCATGGTATACGGTGAAGTGATTCAATCCGTACAAGTTGAACTTGCAAAAGAGTTGTGCTCTTTATTGCCTTCGCAATTATCATCTGTTTATTTTACAAATTCCGGAAGTGAAGCAACTGAAGGAGCCATAAAGCTGGCTAAGAGGTTCACTGGAAGGAACAAGATAATATCCTTTCGAAATTCTTATCACGGAAGCACACAGGGCTCTCTTAGTGTATGCGGAAACGAGGCATTGAAAAACTCTTACCGCCCGCTTCTGCCCGGTATAAAAATACTCGAATTCAATTCAGTGGCGGAACTTGGCGAGATAGATGAAAAAACTGCTGCTGTAATCATTGAGCCGATTCAGGCAGAAGCCGGATTAATCATTCCTGAAGAAACGTACCTGAAAAAGCTCAAAGAAGAGTGTGAGGCAAACGGGACTTTGCTCATTCTGGATGAAATCCAGACTGGTATGCACAGAACTGGTCCCATGTTCGCATTTGAAGAATCTGGTGTTATACCTGATATCCTTTTACTGGGTAAAGCATTCGGTGGTGGCTTACCTCTGGGAGCATTCATTTCTTCCAGGAAAATCATGTCAGTTCTGAGTTATGATCCTGTGCTGGGACACATCACTACATTTGGAGGCCACCCCCTCTCTTGCGCTGCTTCCCTGGCTTTGGTTAAGCATTTGAAACAAGGAAATTATAAATCTGAGGTAATCCGAAAAGGCAGGGTATTTCAAAATTATCTTCATCATCCTCTCATAAGGGAATTTAGGGGAAAAGGTTTATTTTGTGCTTTGAAATTTGATTCTTCCGATTTAAATCAAAAAGTCATCGGTAAGTGTTTAGAAAGAGGATTACTAACAGACTGGTTTCTTTTCGCACCTGATTGCCTCAGAATTGCACCCCCGCTGATTATCAGCGATGATGAAATTAAAATGGCCTGTTCGGTGATACTCGAATCATTGAATGAAAACTAAACTGAGAAATAATGAATGTACTGATAGTAGAAGACGAAAGACAGCTTTCACACGAAATTGAAATTTTCCTGACCAAACAGGGTTATCACTGTGATGTTGCATTTAACGGAAAGAGCGCATCTGAAAAAATTTTTATCAATTCTTATGATTTTGTGCTCATGGACATCGGTCTTCCGGACAGCAACGGACTACAACTATTGAAAGAAGCAAAAGAAGGCGGCAAGGATGCCGCGTTCATTATGCTGACAGCAAGAGGAACTATTGATGATAAGATCAGCGGACTTGATTTAGGTGCGGATGATTACCTCGCCAAACCTTTTTCATTGCTGGAACTTCAGGCCAGGATGCAAGCGATACTTCGCCGCAAACATGGATTAAAAAACAATACAATTCAGATTTCAGATTTTCTGATGGACATACAGAACAGGACTGTCAATCATGGAAGTAACCAGATAAACCTGACAAAGAAAGAATTTGATATTCTGCACTATATGGCTCTCCATAAAAACAGAGTTATCACCCGCGTACAATTGACTGAACACATATGGGGTGATGTTTTGGAAGACGATTATGAATCCAATTACATTGATGTTCACATGAAGAATCTCCGCAAGAAACTTTCGCAATACGGAAATTCAGATTTCATCGAAACGGTAAGGGGGATCGGATATCGCCTGAATATGTCCTGAGTCGGTCAATAAATTATCAGGAATTGAAACTTCAGTTAAAATTTGCTTTGTATAATGCTTTGTCAAAAGCCATTATCATTTTGGCTTTTGGCCTTGCCTTGCCAGTTGTAATCGAACAAGTGGTTTACAACCACGTGGATGACCGACTGAACGCACGGCTTGACAAGATGACTTTGATGATTGAAAGGGGCGGTGTGAATGAGATTGCACTAGATCAGGATTGCAGCTTCAGCAGCTACAATATTTTTAAAGAAGAATATGTAGCTATCTCTCCTCTTTCAAGAATGCCGGATGATTTCGGTAAAATCCATATCAACAATTCCGAGCGGAACATTGAGAATGAAATTCTGAAACACCGTGTACTCAGTCAGGCCTTTATCTACGATAACCAGCTTTACAATCTGGAAATCGGTGAGGGAATCAGCAGCCTTGATCATCTTACAGATACAATAAGGGAATTCACGCTAAGAATGATGTTAATTATCATCCTGATTTTTATTTTTCTTGACTTTGGATTCGTCCAGATACTTCTCAGACCTTTTCGTAAAATCACCAGTCAGAAGTTGAGAAACATCAGGCACCCTGAGAATTTTGTTCCGATGCCGATTCAAACCAGTACAACCGAATTCATAGAACTCAACCAGGAGATAAATGAAATGATGAAAAAAATTCAGCTGGCTTTCAGGTCAGAAAGAGAATTCATCACGAACGTTTCCCATGAATTGCTCACTCCTGTATCAATCCTGAGAAACCGGATTGAAAATCTCATGAATGAAAGCGGAATTCCGAATGAAGTTCTAAGCCAACTTGCTGAATCGCAAAAAACATTATCCAGACTAACTCGGGTTGTCAGAGCATTTTTGTACATATCTAAGATTGAGAATGACCAATATCTCAAAAATGAATCAGTAAATCTGCATGAACTGACAATCGACGTGATTTCAGAAGTTGAAGAGAGGCTAGAAGAAAAGCAGATTAAACTCGAAAAAAATTTCAGCGGGGATGCTGATTTTTATCCATGCAACAAATCATTGATACATACACTGATCTTCAATATAATCGCAAATGCAATAAAATACAGTCTGCCCGATAGCAAAATTTCAGTGACGGGAGTTGAAAGCAATAGTTCATACAAAATATCAATTGCTGATGAAGGAGTTGGAATTGAGGAGCAGAACATACCGCATATATTCGACCGCTTCAGAAGGTTCAGGCCTGACGATACAATGAGTTTTGGACTTGGGCTTCCAATTGTGAAAACAATAGCAGAGTTTCATGGTATCAGCATTGAAGTGATTGGAGGAAAAGCAAGATTGAAAGGAACTGAGTTTATAATTGGATTCCCCAAAAGCCAATAAAATTCACATCAAATTCATCTAATTATCTTTTTTTTACAAACAAGATATTTGATCTTGATTTGTGTTGATACGTTTAAAGCCACCCGGGCAACCGGGTGGCTTTTTTATTGACAATTGTATTTTGGCATTATGGAATACAGCCCTATTTTAAAATAAAATTAATCCTTTATATTTGTCATGGTGTAATTTTGGCAGTTTAAGCTTATTCTGAAGATTTTACAGGCAGCTGATTATAAACTATCCTGAATTACATTAGAAAAACAAATATATGAACCCGAATTCATATCCGAAATTCAGTTTAGGTGAAAAAATTACCGCTGAACAAAAAAGCTTTTTTGATGAAAATGGATTCATTCACTTCGAAGGAGTAGCCACTGCTGAAGAGGTGCAAGCGATCATTGAATCGACAGAAAAGATCCAGGAAAAATGGATCAGCGATGGAGTAAAAAAAATCAACGGAGTGCCGATCAAATACGGTGTTGATGAAAACAACAAGCAAATTGTCCATCGTTTTCCGTTTACATCCAATTATTCCGAACCAATACACAAATTTGTAAACAGCAACAGAGTAAGCTGTCTGAAGGTTTTGTTGCCTGAAGGAGCACGTATTGCAGAGAATGAAAAAGACGGAGTCATTTTTAATCATTACGTCAACACACCCATGAGCAATTTCCGGCAAATGGGCTGGCATACCGACAGTATGCGCGACATTTTTTACGGAAAGAAAGTACTGCCAATGCTGAATGTAGGCTTGTATCTAGACAGTTCATCTTCAGATAAAGGCGGCCTTCGCATCATTCCGGGAACACACAAGCAAAACATGTTCAGCATGCTTTTTAAAAAAGCATACTTCCTCAACAATGACGAAGATAAAAATGAAATGCTTGTAGATGCTAAGGCCGGCGACATGGTTGTTCATGACGGAAGGATCTGGCATCGTGTGGCTATGTCACCTCACATGGGAGCCGCAAGCCGCAGGAGAGTGATGTATATCCCGATAATTCTTGGAAAATTCATGCCCAAAGACGAAAGCAGCTCCACTCCGTTTTATCATCACTTCCAGAAACTGGTAAAGTGAACTAAACAAGAGATTTCAAATCCGGAATAAATCCGGGAATCCTATTACATATGCCAACAGCATTGATTACCGGTTCCAGCAGAGGAATTGGAAAAGCCTTTGCAGAAGAGCTTGCATCCCGCGGGTACGACTTAATACTTGCAGCAAGAACAGAATCAGATTTGATTAAGATCAAGACAGATCTGGAACAACGTTATTCAGTCAATGTTGCATATGCCCTTGCTGATCTCTGCAAAGAAGATTCAGTAGAGCAAGTAATCAATACTGTGAAGCAAAATGCATCTTCTCTCGAAATACTTGTGAACAATGCAGGTTACGCGTATTGGGGGAAGTTCAATGAACTAGACCTTCGAAAGCAGGAAGAAATGATGTATGTAAACATGAACCTTCTTGTAAAGCTTTGCCATCGACTTGTGCCATTGATGAAAACAAGCCGAAAGTCTTACATATTAAACGTATCCAGTTCTTCTGCCTACCAGGCAGTTCCTACAATCGCGGTCTACTGCGCATCCAAAGCTTTTGTACTGCAATTTTCAAGAGCGCTCAGACTAGAGTTGAAGAATGAAAAAATTTCTGTTTCATGCATAAGTCCAGGCCCTACTGAAACCAATTTTATGGAGGCTGCTGGAATGAATTCGCCAACTTTGCTAAAGAATGCTGCTAAGTTCAATATGAGTCCAGAAAAAGTCGCTCGCATAGGAATTGAGGGTTTGCTTAAAGGGAAAGCAGAAATTATTCCGGGTTTTTTAAATCAGGTTCAAGCAAAACTTGTGAGTTGGGTTCCTAAATCGCTTACTGAGAAAATCGCCGCGAATCTTTACAAGTGAATTATTTTTTCTTCGAAGTTTTTTGAAAATATCTGCATGCATCACTGATTCCGCAAGAATTGCATTCAGGATTTCTGGCTTTGCAGATATATCTTCCGTGAAGGATTAACCAGTGGTGAGCAATTGAAATTAAATCTTCAGGAATATTTTTTATTATTATTTTTGCCGTCTGCGCCGGATTTTTTGAATTCGTTGTCAGACCAATTCTTTCAGATACCCTGAACACATGAGTATCGACGGCCATGGCCGGCATGTTATAGACCACAGAAGCGATCACATTGGCTGTCTTCCTCCCTACCCCCGGAAGCCTTTGTAGCTTATCCACATCCGCAGGCACCACGCCGTCAAATTCCTTAGTCAGGATTCTGGCCATGCCTGCCAGATGCTTTGATTTATTATTGGGATAAGAGATGCTTCTGATGTACGGAAATATCTCTGCAGGTTCAGCTTCTGCTAGCTTATAAGCATTTGGAAATCTGGAAAAAAACTCAGGGGTAACTAGGTTCACGCGTTTGTCAGTACATTGAGCTGAGAGTATCACCGCAACAAGCAGTTCATAAGGAGATGCATATTCCAATTCAGTCTCAGCAACAGGTCGTTCTTTTAAGAAGTATTCCAAAACTCTAGCAAAGCGTTCCTTTCTGGTCATAATTCTTCAGGGCAATAAATTTTCAAATCATAATAATCTTTGAGAGACCAAATTACACGTTAAGCTTGATTTCACCGAGAAAAATGGTCAGCTTACATGCATAAAAACAAAGAAAACCCAATAATCTTGTACGACAAAGACTTCAAGGTTAGTTTGCCTGTAGAAATCAAAACACTGCGCCTATGATTAGATAAAGAATTGGTTAGAGAGAATAAAACAGCGGTTAAGAGAGAACCGCTGTTTTTTTTTACTACCGATTTAAGCTATACTTCATAATGCGGTCAATGCATTCCTGAGAGGGTTCCTGAACAGAATGATTCAACAAGTCGAGCACCTGGCATATTTCATTAAAATCACTCTGTATAATGGGGTCACCGTCAACGGCTTTTTGAATGCGATCGCTATCGGCTAAGCCGCAATCATTATAAGCGTAAAGTAAAAGATCTTCCCGTGTAGTAGTTTTATTCATGAAACAAGTTTTAGAATTTGTAATGAATAACGCTACAGCGGGGGAGCATATTGTAAACCCCTGAAAAAATTATTCTTTCAGGCGGATCTTTTTTTCATCCATCACTTCTCTCATTTTCAGAATAGCGTAATGCATCCTGCCGAGGGCGGTATTTATGTTAATATCAAGCATTTTAGAGATTTCCTTAAATGAAAGACCTCCATAATGCCTCAAAATGACAACTTCACGCTGATCTTTGGGCAGTTTATCGAGAAGAGCACGAACAAGCTCCATCTTTTCGTCATGAATAATTCTTTCCACAGGATTTTTTTCCTTTTGAGGCAGGATATCAAAAACACTGAATTCTTCAGAGTCATGCTGCAAAGGCATAAGTTTCTGTTTTCTGAAGTGGTCAATCACAAGATTATGCGCAATACGAAGAGCCCATGGCAGAAACTTTCCCTGTTCGTTGTAATGGTTCTTGCGGAGACTATTAATGATTTTAATAAAAGTTTCCTGGAATAGATCTTCAGCAAGCTCCCTGTTTCGCACAAGGAAGAAAATAGAAGAATAAATCCTCTGCTTGTATCTTCTAATAAGTTCTGAGATTGCGGACTGATCGCCCTTTTGATAAAGGCCCACCAGGACTTTATCATCCATTAATTGGAGTTTAGACATAGCTGATTCTGCTTTAAGTAAATACTGATTAATTAAAGTAGTTTTCTAGCTATGTATTCTCCTTTTTTTAAAGTTAATGGATAACTCAGGTCTTCCCTGCCTGAATCCTGAATCAAATATAGAAAAGGGAAAATGAAAAATCAAGTGGCTAGCAAGTAATTATCCACAAATTATTGCAGAATTCTTACAAAGCTTCATGAAACATCCTAAAACAGGCAGATAATGGCAATTGATCACAATCCTAATCCTCCTGCCCAAGGCCAATTAATCCTTAACTTCGCGATTTCCGCTACATCTTCGCATGAAAACAGAATTTGATTCTCTGGATCCCAAAGATTACATCCTGATTAAAGGAGCAAGGGTCCACAACCTGAAAAACATCGATGTGGCTCTGCCTAGAAACCAATTCATAGTAATTACCGGACTATCAGGATCAGGGAAATCTTCGCTTGCATTTGACACCTTGTTTGCCGAAGGGCAACGAAGGTATGTGGAAAGTTTGAGTTCCTATGCCAGACAGTTTATTGGCAGAATGGATAAGCCTGAAGTAGATTATATCAGCGGCATCTCCCCTGCTGTTGCTGTAGAACAGAAGGTCAATACAAGAAATCCCAGGTCCACAGTTGGAACATCCACTGAGATCTACGACTATCTGAAATTGCTCTTTGCCAGGATAGGAAGGACTTTTTCTCCCGTCAGTGGTTTGGAGGTTAAGAAGCATACGGTTGAGGATGTTCTTGATTACATCAGCAATCTTCCGGATGGTAGCAGGCTAATGCTGCTGGCCGATCTTTATTTGCATCCCGGAAGAAGCCTGAAAGATGAAATGAATGTCCTGCTTCAGAAAGGATTTATCAGAGTACTTGCCGGAGAGAAAATTTATAAAACCGAAGATTTACTCAATAAGGAAAATGAAAAGCTGCTGGAAAAATTTGAAAAGTCAATTGGTATCAAAGCAGATAAACCGAAAACAGGAGGAAGGAAAAAAAGCAAAACCGAAACTGAGGACACTCATGTTAGCGGCAAAAAAGCTGAAGAAATAAAAATTGTGATTGACCGCATTGTGAATGACCGGAATTCGGAAGAGAACCAGAGCAGAATTGCGGACTCTGTTCAAACGGCCTTTTTCGAAGGTCATGGAGAGTGTTTCATCCGGATCATGAAAGATGAAGGTAATGATGAGACGATCATCTTCTCCAACAGATTTGAACTGGACGGAATAACATTTGAGGAACCTGGCACAGCATTATTCAGCTTCAATAATCCATACGGCGCCTGCAAGCGATGTGAAGGTTTCGGGTCGGTGATCGGAATTGACGAAGACCTGGTGATTCCTGACAAAAGCCTTTCTGTATATGATGGGGCCATTGTATGCTGGAAAGGCGATAAGATGAAAGAGTGGAATGATAAACTCGTGAAGAACGCTCTTAAATTTGATTTTCCTATACACAGACCGATATACAAGCTGAGCGAAGAGCAAAAACTGTTGCTCTGGACAGGTAACAGGTATTTTGAAGGTCTGAATGATTTTTTTACCTGGGTGGAATCGCAGGCTTATAAAATTCAATACAGGGTGATGCTTTCAAGGTACAGAGGGAAAACTACCTGTCCGGAATGCTCTGGCACACGTTTACGAATGGATGCTAATTATGTGAAAATTGAGAGCAAGTCAGTTTCTGAAATTGTACTCATGCCGGTGAAAGAATCTTTGCAATTTTTCACTAAACTGAAACTGACAGATCATGAGCAGAATATTGCAGGTCGTATTCTCTTTGAAATTAAAAACAGATTGAAATACCTGACTGAAGTCGGACTGGGCTACCTCACACTCAATCGTCTTTCCAACACATTGTCTGGTGGAGAATCACAAAGAATCAATCTGGCCACATCACTAGGGAGCAGTCTGGTCGGTTCGATGTACATTTTGGATGAACCGAGTATCGGCCTTCACCCGAGAGATACAGAGCGCCTGATAGGTGTGCTGAATTCACTCCGAGATTCAGGAAATACTCTTGTTGTAGTCGAACATGACGAAGAAATTATGAAAGCCGCAGATGAACTAATAGACATAGGTCCCGAGGCCGGAAGGCTCGGCGGGGAACTTGTTTACCAGGGCGATTTCAAAGGTATCATCAAAGACAACAAAAGTTACACAGGCAGGTACCTGAGTGGGCAGGAAAAAATTAAAGTGCCCGCAAAGCGAAGAGCCTTCAAGAAGCAAATTGTGATAACAGGCGCAAGAGAAAACAATCTTAAAAACCTGAATGTAAATATTCCTCTGGGAGTTTTGACAGTAGTTACAGGTGTAAGTGGCAGCGGAAAAACTTCTCTCATTAAAAAGGTCCTTTATCCTGCCTTGAGAAAGATGCACGGAGGTTACGGAGAACAGAGCGGAGCATTTGATAAACTTGGGGGTGATTATACTATGGTTTCTTCTGTTGAAATGGTTGATCAAAATCCTATCGGGAAGTCTTCCCGGTCCAATCCGGTTACTTATGTGAAAGCATACGATGACATCAGGTCGCTCTTTGCCGAACTCCCCTTATCTCGCGCCAGAAAATACAAGGCCGGACACTTTTCATTCAACGTGGAAGGTGGCAGATGTGAAGTTTGTGAAGGGGAAGGTGAAGTAAGAATAGAAATGCAGTTCATGGCAGATATTCATCTTGTCTGTGAAGCTTGTAAAGGAAGCAGGTTCAGGGGAGAAATCCTTGAAGTTGAATACTTGGGGAAAAACATCGCCGGTATTCTTGATCTGACAGTGGACGAAGCAATTGATTTTTTTACCGTGAAAGGGAAAAAATCGGGCTCAGAGAACAAAATTGCAGCTAAGCTGAAACCACTTGCGGATGTTGGCTTAGGCTATGTTAAACTCGGACAAAGTTCCAACACCCTTTCCGGAGGGGAAGCGCAGCGTGTTAAACTTGCATCATTCCTTGGAAAAAACACAGGCGGGATTCACACATTGTTCATTTTTGATGAGCCAACCACCGGACTTCATTTTCATGATATCAGCAAATTGCTCAACTCATTTCATATGCTTATTGAGCAGGGAAATTCCATTTTGATTATTGAGCACAATCCTGAGATTATCAAGTGCGCTGACTGGATTATTGATCTGGGACCTGAAGGAGGAAAAGAAGGCGGACAAATTGTATTCGAAGGAACTCCGGAAGATCTGGTAAAGTGTTCTGCTTCCTATACTGGTAAATATCTTGCTTCAAAACTTTGAAGCATCACTACTTATTGGCTTCATGCGGTGTGCATTTGCTCTCATTACCTGTTTCAACATCCAAATCCGGGCACTTAATCAACTGAATATCAAACATTCAAAATGAATAAATTGTATTTGCACATATGATTTATTTTATATTTTTGTTGCCAAACACCTTAAAAACTAAACCAAGTTAAGCTTATGTCAGATAGAAACAGCCAGAGGGACAGAGAAGAAGTTTTTTCCAAATCGGTCAGGGCAGGTAAAAGAACCTACTTTTTTGATGTGAAGAGTACCAAGTCAAATGATTATTACCTCACCATTACTGAAAGCAAGAAGAGGCAGGGAGATGACGGAGTTGCCTACTACGAGAAGCATAAGATATTTCTTTACAGGGAAGATTTTCAAAAATTCATTGACGGGCTTAATGAGGCAGTTGGGCATGTAGGCACGCTGAAAGTGGATGCTCCTGAACATCATTACGATCGTGAAAGGGATCGGGAGCAAGATTCAGGAAATACAGAAAAACCCTCCTCCACGTTCACAGACGTCAATTTTGACGATCTTGGTTAATTGCACTCCATCGAACAGATTGATATCAAGCCCCCTTTAGCATGGGGCTTTCTTTTTACCCTGTTTTTTTCCACAAAGAGCTGTTACAACTTTTCCAGGTTTATTCACATATTAGTGAGTATGTTGGTAACTTTAGAAACTTCAAGCCTGAAAAGGCTTATTTTTGCATTTTGAGTAAAATTAACATGATAATCACATATTACGGACATTCCTGCTTTCAGGTCAGTACCAACGGAAAAACACTATTGTTTGATCCGTTCATAAGACCAAATCCAAAAGCCAGCCATATTGATTTTGAAAACATCAAGGCTGATTACATTCTCGTTTCTCACGGACACGAAGATCATACCGCTGATCTGGTAGATCTCGCCCGGCAAACAAATGCAACGATCATTTCAAGTTATGAAATTCATGCATGGCTTCAAAAGAAAGGCATAATCAAAACTCATCCGATGAATACCGGTGGCCACTGGATGTTTGATTTTGGCAAAGTTAAATGTGTGCACGCTGTTCATTCCAGCAGCCTGCCAGACGGTACTTACGCCGGCAATGCGATGGGATTCCTGATAGAAACACCTGACATTCATTTTTACTACGCAGGTGATACAGCTTTGCATTCAGACATGAAGCTGATAGGTGAATTCAGAACCATCGACTTCGCATTTCTTCCTATAGGAAACAATTTCACTATGGGAATTGACAATGCGGTGATCGCATCTAATTTCATTAAATGTGAAAAGATCATAGGGATGCATTATGATACATTTGACATGATCAAAATTGATCAGGAGGATGCAAGGAAAAGATTTGACAATGCGGGCAAGGAATTATTATTGATGAACATCGGAGAAACGACAGAAATATAATAGCCGATTAACCGTTTTTCAGAAACGAAAAACAAAAACCAGAAATTAAATGGGAAAAATTATTGCAATTGCGAATCAAAAGGGCGGTGTGGGAAAAACCACCACAGCCATGAATCTGGCTGCCAGCCTGGCTGTGCTGGAATACAAAACCCTGCTGATTGACAGCGATCCCCAGGCGAATGCAACTTCGGGCGTAGGATTTGATCCTCGCACCGTTAAAACAAGCATATACGAATGCATCATCAATGAGGCGAATCCAAAAGACATCATTCTTAAGACCGAAACTCCGAATCTATTCCTCATCCCTTCACATATCGATTTAGTCGGAGCTGAGATTGAAATGATTCATCTTCCTAACAGAGAGAAGAAAATGAAAGATGTGCTGGATAAAGTGAAGGATGAATATGATTTTATCATCATAGACTGTTCACCTTCACTCGGACTTGTAACCATCAACGCACTTACTGCCGCTCACTCAGTTCTGATTCCTGTTCAATGTGAATATTTCGCTTTGGAAGGGCTGGGAAAACTTCTCAATACAATCAAAATCGTTCAAAGCCGTCTGAACCCGGAATTGGAGATCGAAGGTATTCTGCTTACGATGTACGACTCTAGGCTTCGCCTTTCTAACCAGGTTGTAGAGGAAGTGAAAACCCACTTTCAGCAAATGGTTTTTGACACAATTATACAACGTAACACCAAACTCGGAGAAGCACCTTCATTCGGACAAACAATCATCATGCATGATGCCAACAGTAAAGGATCCATTAATTACCTCAATCTTGCCAGGGAGATTCTTCAGAAGAATAATTTGACCAAGATCAAGGAAGCAGATAAAAAAATCCCTGTAACAGATGAGCACTAAAAAGAGCGCATTGGGCAAAGGCCTTAGCGCACTGCTTGAAAATTCAGAAACTGACGTAACACACAAATCCGCAAGCCTCGACAAGAATGAGGCTGTGGTAGGATCTGTCACACATGTGGATATATCACAGATCGAACCCAATCCTTTTCAGCCAAGGTCAGAGTTTTCTGAAGAATCGCTTCAGGAACTCGCAGCGTCAATAAGAACACTTGGCATCATTCAGCCGATAACCGTAAGGAAGCTTGGATATGACCGCTACCAGATTATTTCCGGAGAACGCAGGTTCCGTGCTTCCGGACTGGCTGGGCTGAAGACCATTCCTGCCTACATTAGAATAGCGAATGATCAGGCCATGTTGGAAATGGCATTGGTAGAAAATATCCAGCGTGAAAACCTGAATGCTATTGAGGTAGCCATAGGATATCAACGGCTCATCGAGGAATGCGATTTGACACAGGAAGAAATGAGCGAAAGAGTTGGAAAAAGCAGGAGTACCGTAACGAATTATTTGCGTCTTCTGAAACTTCCTCCTGAAATACAAGCTGCCATCAGGGATGAGAAAATCACCATGGGTCATGCACGGGCAATACTCGCCGTGGATGATATCGCTCACCAAATCCTACTCTACAAGGAAATTCTGGAGAATGACCTGAATGTTCGTGACGTCGAAGATCTTGCACGCAGATCCGGAAGCAAAGGGAAAGGAAAAAAGGATACCAAGTCAAAGATGTCTCAAAACCAGGAACTGAACAAAATCCAGAACCTGTTATCAAGTCATTTCAACAGCAGAGTCACACTGAGTCAGACTAATTCTGGCAAAGGAAAAATTATTATTCCTTTCAATGACGATGATGATCTGAATCGTCTGCTGGAGCTTTTAAATTACTAATCAGCCATTCGGTATCGTTATCAGGGGAATTTTATTCCTTTGTGTAGGTTTATTCCATAATTCATAGTGCGTAAAAATCTTTTTCGAATTTTTCTGGTTTGCCTGATCTTTCATCTTCCGCACGAAAGTTTTGCAGATGGTGAAGACAGCCTGACCAGCCAGGTAAATAAAACTGCCAATCGCAGAGCTCTGCAGTCAGCCTTGCTGCCTGGTCTTGGACAGGCAATGAACGGCAAATTATGGAAGATTCCGGTGTTGTATGCGGGATTTGGCACACTGGTCTATTTTATAGGGAATAATGATCAGGAATATAACCGGTATAAGAACGCTTTCATTCAGAGAAATGACGGGGACCCTGCTACAGTGGATGAATTTTCACAGCTCACTTCTGAAGATTTACGCGTAAGGAAGGATTTTTACAGACGAAACCGGGACCTGAGCTACATACTCACGGGAGTGCTATATGCAATGAACATAGTAGATGCTTATGTGGACGCCCAGCTGAAGGATTTCGATGTAAGCGAAAACCTAAGTTTTAGGCCGGCTCCATGCATTGACTTAAACCAGAATGCAAATCCGGTTGCAGGAATTAAACTTATCTTTACCATTAAATAAACCGGACATATGAAAATAGCATTGATTGGATACGGAAAGATGGGTAAAGCAATTGAAGAAATTGCTATCGAAACAGGGCATGAAATTATTCTGAAGGTAAACAAGGAAGATGGAGACGAATGGGCAAACTCTGAAATAAAAAATGCGGACGTCGCTATTGAATTTACCGGACCGGAGAGTGCTTATCAGAATATTATACATTGCTTCAATGCAAATGTCCCGGTAGTGTGCGGAAGCACCGGATGGCTTGAGAAATACGAGACTGTAAAAAAGTTTTGTACTGAGCGCAATCAGGCATTTTTTTACACTTCAAACTTCAGCATTGGTGTCAATATATTCTTTGAGCTGAATAAAAAACTTGCGTACCTGATGAATAAGCAACCCGGATACGATGAGGTGCTCATTCATGAATGTCATCACTTGCAGAAATTAGACGCGCCGAGCGGAACTGCGATAACCCTTGCCAATCAGATTATTGAAAAAGTTGACCGGTTGGACACATGGAAAAATTACAAGAGCGATGACAATGTGACTCCCAGTGACAACACAGACAGAGAACTCCCTGTTTTCTCCAGCAGAGAGGGTGATGTACCGGGCACACATATAGTCAAATATTTTTCTGACGAAGATGAGATTGAAATCATTCACAAAGCTTTTAACCGGATCGGATTTGCAAAAGGAGCACTCATGGCAGCCGAGTGGATAAGGGGTAAGAAAGGAGTGTTCGGGATGCAGGATTTATTAAGCCTATAATGTGGAAAATTAACTGACTATTAACTCATTTGCTCATCCCTTGAGCATATTTTCGCAATAAATAATTAATCTGCGATATGGCGCGATTCAGAGTGAACTGGGGACTTGTCAAGGACATCATTTTCGGAATTTTTACTCTTGGGGTATGGTTCCTCATCAAGACCAAACCCGGTCAGCGCAAGAGCTGGATAAGAGAGTGGGTTGACGCAATTATCTTTGCGGTAATTGCAGCGACAATCATCCGAACTTTCTTCATTGAAGCATATACAATCCCTACTCCATCGATGGAAAAATCGCTTCTGGTTGGCGACTTCCTTTTTGTGAGCAAGGTTAGCTATGGTGCACGTGTACCAAACACACCACTTTCCTTCCCTTTCGCACATCACACCATGCCGGTTTTTGGAGGCAAGTCATACCTTGAGTGGATTAAGATCGGTTATTACCGTTTGCCTGGATTTGGGAAAGTGCAACGCGGAGACTGTGTAGTGTTCAACTGGCCTGCTGAGACGGAAGGCCGACCCGTTGACAAAAAGGAGAACTACATTAAAAGATGCATTGCAATTGCAGGTGACACAATCAAGCTTGTCGATGGAAAAGTATTTCTGAACGGCAAAGCAGCAGAAACTCCGAAAAATTCTCAGACAAGTTACCACGTAGTTACAGATGGTTCAGGATTCAGTGAACAAGCAATCACAAGACTTGGCTTAAGAGAGGGGGAAATGATGTCACCGATAGAATACAACTTTCATCTGACAGAAAAATCAGCCAATGATCTGAAGTCGTTCGGAAATGTCAGAAAAGTTGAAGCGAATGTTGTTCCGCAGAATGTTTATCAGGATTTTATTTTTCCATCAGATCCCCGACTTGGCTGGAATGTAGATAACATGGGGCCTATATGGGTTCCAAGCAAAGGCTCAAAGATCGTACTTACACCGGAGAATATTTCAATGTACAGAAAAGCGATTGTGGAATATGAAGGTAATACCTTTGAAGAAAGAAACGGGCGCTACATCATCAACGGCAAGGAAAGTTCAGAATACACATTCAGCATGGATTATTATTTTATGATGGGTGACAACAGGCACAATTCCGCAGACTCAAGATTTTGGGGATTTGTTCCCGAAGATCATGTGGTGGGTAAAGCAGTGTTCATTTGGATGAGCTGGGACAGTCATGGCACTTTCCTCAATAAAATTCGCTGGGGAAGGCTTTTCAATCTTGTATCATCACAATAAGTAAACTATTCTTACAGACCAAGCAAAAACTCCATAGTATCAACTCCGTCTGCGTAATCGCCTATCTTCGGGCTTTGAGTCTTGCCTGGCCTGACGCTGATTTTTTCAAGATCAGGATGAGTGAAAAAACCTTTCCGGGCGCTGACAATACACTGTATTTCTGAGGATGATGCACTCAGTTTTTCAAACAGTCTGTTTTTTTCAGAATAAAATTCATAATGCAGCACGGCAACCGGCGAAGCCAATGAAGCATCCTCCATTAAAATGATGAAGCCATTTTGCAAAAAGGATACTTTTTTCAGCAATAGCACGGCATTGTGATGTTCAAAATTGTTCATGTATTTGTGATGACTCATCACTGAACTCCAGTGATAAAGCGACTGAAAGAACCTGTCCAGGTTAAAACCTTCAGGGAAATATATTTTGGACACATTTCTGCAGCCAAGGCCGAAATAACGAAAAATGTCATCCGACATATTTTTTAAATCCTCTTCCGTCTCTTCCCCATCAAGAACAGCAATGCCATTTCTGTTTTTCCGGATGATGTGAGGATATTTGGAAAAATAATATTCAAAATAACGCGAGGAATTATTGCTGCCTGTGGCAATCACGGCATCGAAATTGCTGAGTTTCTCTGAAAAAGTGATTCTATTTTTTATCTCAGGAATCAACTCCACAAGTTTGTTGGCAACAAATGGCAGCAGAATCCGGTCTGTAGTGGAATTTTTACCCTGATAAGAATGTCCGCTCATTAACACACAAAGGAAATCATGAAAACCTGCAAGAGGAATATTTCCAGCATTTATTAATCCTACAGTCTTCGAGGAAGAATTATAATTAATTTTCGGTTCGTATGAATGAATCCAGGATCTTAGTGAATCCTCATTCAACATAACTGACAACTCATACAATGCACTTGAGATGTTATCGTGTGTGAACCAGGGATTTTCGCGATAAGATAAAATTGCCGCTTTTAAAATTCCATATTCATCTTCTTTCTCAGAAGGATCTGGTTTGGAAAGCAGGTCTGCCATGGAAGCCAAATCACTTCCTAAGGCGGAAAAAGCAAGGATAAGTTCGTCTTTATTCATTTGATATTACCTTCTGACCACAGGATGGTGCTAATATTCAGCGCATTTATCAGGTCATTAATTTTTGATATGAAAGAAATCTAATTATTTTTGTCGTAAATACTGAACACAAAAGTAAAGGAAAAGATTATGGCCATAAAAATTACCGAAGAATGTATCAATTGCGGCGCATGTGAGCCGGAATGTCCTAACAATGCAATTTATGAAGGTGGTGCCGACTGGCGATTTTCTGATGGTACGACTGTAAAAGGCATGTTTAAAAGATCTGACGGGTCTGAAGTTGATGCCGACGCTGCGCAAACTCCTGTCGCAATGGATATTTACTACATAGTATCAGACAAATGTACTGAGTGCGTTGGCTTCCATGATGAGCCACAATGCGCCTCCGTTTGTCCTGTGGATTGCTGCGTAGACGATCCGGATTTCAGAGAATCTAAAGAGGATCTATTGGCCAAGAAAGAAAAGCTTCACCTGGCCTGATGCTTCAGCAAAATATAAGGAAACCGCAGTACGTTTGATATTGCGGTTTTTTATTTTTACACGAATGAATATATACCTTGTCAGGAAAAATCTGAATTACATTCTGTTCATAGCATTACTCTTATTCTACTCAGGAAAATTTGCGAGTGGACAAGAGTTGCTTCCACCGGACAGTGTGACGAAGGAACTGATTCGTCAAATGCAGCAATCGAATTCTGATTCGGTGCGAAAGGCTGCTAATTCTATTTTCCGTGACATTCTGGGTAAGGCTATATTGATGGATGGATCTTTTAGCCACGGATTTGACTCACTTAAAAATCTGCTCATACGCAATTCTCCGGATAATAAAATTCGTCTTTACACTTGGGTAATTGCGCAAACCGACGGAAACCAATTCAACTACTTTGGATACCTTCAGTACAAAACGAAAAGCGGGGCATTTAAAGTTGTTTCGTTGTATGACAGCACCGAATCAATTAAGAAGACCGAACTGGAAAGACTTAAACCCGAGAAATGGTTCGGAGCCACTTACTATGAAATCATCCCGGTTAAACGAGGTAAAAAAACTTATTACACATTATTGGGATGGAAAGGAAAAGACCGGCGAATCACACAAAAGGTAATCGATGTATTGCATTTCGATAATGATAATCCGCGCTTCGGATTTCCATTATTCAAGACCGACAATGTGTACAAGAACCGGGTTATTTTTTCTTATACATCACAAGCCAGCATGTCGCTGCGATACGAGAAGAACATGCGTATGATTGTTTTTGATCATCTCTCTGCGCCCGGCAAATCGGCTGCAGAAGGAAGTATGGAACAGTTGATGGGTCCCGATGGAAGCTACGACGGATTTCGGTTTAAATCATCCCGATGGGTGTATCAGAGGGATGTGGATGTTAGGTCTGACTGGAAGCCAGGACGAACAAACCTGCAGACCCCTTCACAACGCTGAAGGGTATTCGTCACATTGCTTATCTTTGCAGCCTTGTTTTTTCACATTTATATGAAAATCAAAAAGTTATTTATTCCCGGTCCGACACAAGTTCACCCGGAAGTACTGTCAAAAATGGGAACACCCATGATTGGTCACAGGACTAAAGAAGCCAGCATTCTGCAACGTGACATCACTGACAAGTTGCGTAAGCTGATGTTTACCGGTAACAAGATCATTCTGAGTACATCTTCCGGCACCGGACTCATGGAAGGTGCCATTCGCAGCGCAACCGAAAAAAAAGCCATTGTATTTGCAGTAGGTGCTTTTGGAAAAAGATGGTGGGAACTTGCCAGACTCAACGGAATTGATGCTGATCTGCATGAAGAGAAGCCAGGTTACGCTACCATGCCTGAAACCGTTGATGCTTACCTTAAGTCAGGCAAATACGATACAGTAACAATCACTCATAATGAAACATCAACCGGACTAAGAAATCCGATTGAATCGATTTCCGAAGTAATGGAAAAGTATCCGGATGTAGTTTGGATGGTTGATGCAGTCAGTTCGCTCGGTGGAGTAAAAATAGATACGGACCGCCTCGGCATCGATGTGCTGATTTCGTCATCGCAAAAAGCGCTGGCGCTTCCGCCGGGACTTTCGATTGCATCAGTTTCCAAAAAAGCAGAAAGTCGCTTTGAAAAGCTTGGCGAAAGAGGATATTATCTCGATTTCAAAACGCTTTTACAATTCATAGATAAAAAAGATCACCAATATCATTGCACTCCTTCCCTGCCCCATATGTTCGCACTTGACTATCAACTTGACCGAATTATAAAAGAGGGAATTGAAAATCGTTTCATCAGGCACATGGAGTGTGCTGAATATACAATCAATTGGGCGAATCATTTTTTCAAAACTCTTCCACAACCGGGTTTTGAATCAATGACAGTTACCTGCATCGAAAATACCAGAAAAATCTCTGTCAGTGATCTGAATGAAAAGCTCGCGGAAAGAGGCATGGTAATCTCGAACGGTTACGGAGAGCTGAAAGAAAAAACATTCAGGATAGCACACATGGGTGAATTGAATCTGGATGACATGACTGAAGTAACAGAAGCAATTGAAGATATTTTGAATTTAAAATAAAAGCTACACTAGAAAATATGGCGATAATCAAAGCATTCAGGGGAATCAGGCCGAAAAAAGAAATGGCTGCTAAAATTGCATGCAAGCCCTATGACGTACTCAATGAAAAAGAAGCAAGAGAGGAAGCAAAAGGAAATGATCTTTCGTTTTATCATGTAATCAAGCCGGAAATTGATTTTCCCGACGGACATAACATCTATGCTCCGGAAATTTACAGCAAGGGAAAGGAGAATTTTGAAAAGATGTTGAAGGACGGCATATTTTTTCAGGATGAAGAAGAATGCCTGTACATCTATGCTCAAACCATGAACGGTCGCAGGCAGTACGGCATAGTGGCAGCGGCATCAATAGAAGATTATTTTAATGACGTGATAAAAAAGCATGAGCTTACAAGACCTGACAAGGAAGAAGACAGGAAGAAACACGTGAGAGTAAGCATGCTTAATTATGAACCGGTTTTTTTCGCATATCCGAATGTTCCTGCACTTGATAATATTGTTTCTGAAGTTGTAAAAAACACACCTGAGTATGACTTCACATCAGAAGATGGAATCGGACATACGTTTTGGGTTATACATGATAAAGGGACCATTAAATCTGTCGTATCCGAGTTTGCTAAACTTAAAAGCACATATGTGGCAGACGGACATCACAGGACAGCTGCTGCCGCACTCACAGGCAGGGATTTGAAAAACGAGAATCCTAATCACACAGGCCAAGAAAACTATAATTTTTTCCTTGCTGTTCATTTTCCGGATGACCAACTCGCCATCATGGATTACAACCGTGTCGTGAAGGATCTTAACGGACTGAATGAAGATGGGTTTTTAAAGAAGCTCGAGAAGGGTTTTGAAATCGAGATGATTGGAAAGACTGCATACAGGCCTTCCAAACTACATGAATTCAGTATGTACCTGAGCGGAAAATGGTATCGGTTGACTGCGAAGGCAGGAACCTACAATGATCAGGACCCTATCGGTGTTCTCGACGTAACAATACTTTCTGAACAGATTCTTGAGCCGATTCTGAATATAAAGGACCTGCGCACAGACAAGAGGATTGAGTTTGTGGGGGGATTAAGAGGCTTGGGAGAACTTGAGAAAAGAGTGGATTCAGGAGAAATGAAAGTAGCATTCGCACTTTATCCTGTCACCATGAAACAACTGATTGACATTGCAGACAGCGGTAAAATCATGCCTCCAAAAACTACATGGTTTGAGCCGAAGCTACGCAGCGGGCTGGTTTTACACTCCTTAAAGGACTGAAATCACTCAATTTGAGAAATGATCTTTTCGTCAAAGGGATTAACTGAGGCTGGATAAAAGCCCATGAGAACACCTTTCTCATCAATCAGATATTTGCAGAAATTCCATGTAGGTTCCTGTTCATTCCAGCCGTTCTGGGATTTATCTGTCAGCCACCGGTAAAGCTCATTCTTATCTGAACCTTTAACATCCGATTTTTCAAAAAGAGTAAAAGTCACATTGAAATTCTCTGTGCAGAATTCCTGTATTTCCTGATTACTTCCTGGCTCCTGTCCTCCAAATTGATTCGAAGGAAATCCAAGCACAATCAAACGTCCTTTGTATTTCTCCTGCAATTTCTCGAGGTCAGCATATTGCGGAGTATATCCACATTTGCTGGCAGTATTGACAATCAGGAGCTTCTTGTTTTTATAAGTACTGAAATCAACTTCTTTACCGTTGATATCATTCAGTTTGATGGTGTAAAAAGCAGTCATATTTGGATTTTGAACATTTCCGGGAGGTTTCTCTGCAGGTCTGGTACAGGCACCGATCAGTGCGGCAAATGGAATTCCCAGGAATCGTATTATTTTTTTCATCCGATAAATTTAACCTAGTCAGAGAACATACAATGCAGGAAATATGAAATTGTTCAATAGTTTTGAAAATTATTTTAAAAAAACAGATTCGCGGAGACCTTATGCTTTTTAATTCTGAAAACTATCGAAGCATCCTGAAAGAACTCAGGCCATATGGAGCTACACTGGTTGCAGTGAGCAAAACCAAAAGCGCTGAGGCTGTTGCAGCTCTCCATGAAAACGGGCAAGATGACTTTGGAGAAAACTATGTCCAGGAGTTAGAGGAAAAGAGGAATTCGTTGCCTGAAACCATCAGGTGGCATTTTATCGGGCACCTTCAGTCGAACAAGGTCAAAATAATTGCACCATACGTTCATCTTATTCATGCAATTGACAGCATGAAACTGCTGAAAGAAATAGAGAAGCAAGGACGGAAAAACTCCAGGATCATTCAATGTCTCTTGCAAGTACACATAGCAGAGGAAGAGAGCAAGTTCGGATTTTCTTTTGAAGAAACCAGAGAGCTTATTCAATCCGACGAGTTCCGAAATTTAAAATTTACTCAGACAGCAGGATTGATGGGCATGGCGACATTCACTGATGATGAGAATAAAATTCGCAGAGAGTTCAGGTCCCTTCGTGATTTGTATGACAAGTTGCAGAATGATTATCCTGAAGTATGCAAACATTTCAATGTGCTGAGCATGGGAATGAGTTCGGATTATAAAATAGCACTAGAAGAAGGCAGCAACATGGTTAGGATAGGCACATCGATATTCGGAGAAAGATAAGACTGGATGAGTTTCACAGGAATCAACTTTGCGCTGCTTGCCACATTATCATGGGCTATTGGCATATTCCCGTTCACTCAGGCAGCCCGAAGACTTGGAGTATCTTCATTGAATCACTTCAGATTGATATTGGCTTGCGTGTTGGTTTTCTCACTGTCACTTAGCATCAGGCCATCTCAGTTGTTTGAAATATTCAGTGAGCAACACATATCAGCATGGATATGGCTGGGGCTATCGGGCATTATCGGAATGACAATTGGAGATCATTTCGGTTTCGCAGCTTTCAGAATTCTTGGAGCCAGGCTTGGAAGTGTCCTTATGACACTAGCGCCTGCTGCGGCATTGTTTGCCGGGTTCTTTCTGAATGGAGATAGAATGTCACTTATTGGCATGGCCGGAATTATAATCACAATTTGCGGAGTCATGTGGATCAGTTTGGGGCGATCAGAGCGTAAATTAATTCCTGATTACGGACACGGCAGCATTATTAAAGGAATTTTATTCGGTTTGATTTCTGCCCTTTGCCAGGGAACAGGCCTGGTCATGGCTCAAAAAGGAATATTCGCATCAGGAGAAATTTACCCTGTGCATGCGACATTCATGCGTTTGCTGTGCGCCACACTTTCTTTATTTATTTTTTCTACACTCACTGGCAAGATTGCCGATGAACTTCGTCCGGTTATTAAAAATCAGAACAACGGAATAAAATTCGCCGTATCCGGGACAATGTTCGGGCCGGTAATCGGTGTTACACTTTCAATATTTACCGTCTTTTACATTAACGCTGCGGTGGCGCAAACAATTTTTTCTCTGGTACCTGTATTCGCACTTTTCATTGCTTACTTCCTGATTAAAGACAGAATAAGTCCCAAGGCACTGGCAGGAGTCATTGTAGCGGTTGCCGGAGTGATTATTCTGATTTGGCGGGACAAGCTGAATGAATTATTTTAGGAGATGAAATTCTTACTTATGATTAAATCTGCATTTGTGATGAACAGGATTCTTGCGCTGTTAAGTTTTCTGTTGCCATTTATCCTGTATTCTGTTACATGTTCAGACACTCTGATGTTTGATGACGCTGCTGAATTCGCCGTAGTAATAAAGCTGGGATCAATCGCTCATCCTCCCGGGGTACCCTCCTATATTTTGTCTGCAATGCTATGGGAAAAACTCACCGCATTATTCAGCTTACCTACTATTCTTTCTCTTTCATTCTACTCAGCCTTGTGTGTTTCGCTGGCGGCGATGTTGCTTTACTTCACTTTCAGAAAAATGCTCTCAAGCCTGAGTGAAAATGAACTTTATAAAAATCTCAGTGCTTTATTCACTTCACTTGGATTTGCTCTTGCTCCCACTACCTGGATCTGGGCCAATACCATTGAGGTTTACGGTTTTCAGCTACTTACCATGGCATTGGCACTTTTCGGTCTTGTTCGTTTCAATATTACACGTGATAAAAAATGGTTAATCGCCGCAGCCGCAGGACTTGGACTTGGATTAAGCAATCATCATGTAACCATGATTATGTTTCTCCCATTTGTTCCGGTGTTTTTCATAAGTAATTTATTCAGTCCTTCAGAAAAAACCCAGACAAGCTCAAAGAAAAAGGCAACAAAGAGAAAGTCATTTATCCAGGAGTATTTCTCTGTATTTTGGGAAAGAAACTTCTGGATGATGGCTGCAGGTGCGGGATTGATCACCATTGCATTCTATGGATGGATGTTTTACAGGGCCCAAAGCGAGTACCTTTACATGTTTGCCAGACCACACAATCTGGATGAACTCCTTTTTCACATGAGAGGAGGCGCATATACCAAAAACATCACTCAGACTTCAGGAAGCATCATGTCGGCTCGTGTCCCCTTTTTCCTAAAACTTACTGCAGTTCAGCTCGGTGTATTTCTGCCTTTACTTTTCCTTGGGCTTTATCAGCTGTCAAAGCACAGGATGATGCGAATAGGATTGGCAGCCATTCTATACTTTTTGATTTTATTTTTCTACCAGATCAATAACAATCAGTGGGCAAGCACTGATGCATATATGCTTTTACCATTCATGCTGTTGATGATTCCGGTTTTATACGGCATAAACGGTTTTATAAAAAAATGGAAACTGGCATATATTCTGCCACTGTTTATCATCGGAAACACAATTTATCTCTACCCTTCGCACAACCGTAATTCTTATCCGGTCGGAGAAGACCTAATGAAGTTGCTGGATTCATCAGCACCTGAGAACAGCGTAGTGCTTATATCAGACTGGACAACGGTCATGCTTTACTATTACCACAGGATAGTTGAAAATTTCCGGCCAGATCTGATCGTTCTCAATTATGACATTAAATTCACGCATTACCGCATACTGCCATTGAACTATCCTGAGTTTCATGAAAAAATAAAGCATGAATACAAAGATTTTCTTGATGAACTGAGAAAGGAACACCCATACCAGGCAACAACAACCGGTTGTGACCTGAGCACTGAAAGCTTGATGAATAAGTTCAGAAAGCTTGTTTTAAAAATTGAATCGACAGCTAAGGAACAGAACCGGATTTTCCTGACAGATCCAAGAGCACATGTGTTTTATATGAAAGAAAAAATTTACAACCCTTCTCGTTATGTTTCCGGATGCTTCATGTCAACAGTTCCGGGAGATTCACTCAGCGCTGCAGAGTTTCTAAGAATGGATTTTCCTTATTTGTCATCACCACTGATGATGAATGATGCGGGGGCATTAGACAAGCTGGTGGATTTTCAGGCCATGCTAGACCAGCATATTTCTTTCTATGAACTGAATAATGACCGTACACGTCTTGAACAGGCACGTCAGGCACATGCAAGAGTCATGAAGCTGCAAAGGGAAATGAAAAAAAATATGTCCTTTGCATATAAGATAAAATAGACGATTAATATAAGAATCCGAGCATACCATTCTAAGTGCATATTATCCTGAGGAATGCAATGATACAACTTGAGATAATTTCATTAAGGTCTAAGAAAAAATTTGCTATTTCCTATTGATTAAAGCCAGTAATGCCAGCCGGTACGAGTCCAGGCCGAAACCGGCAATAACACCGAAGCAATGAGAAGCCATAAGTGATTTATGTCTGAAATCTTCCCTTTTGTACACATTGGAAATGTGGACTTCAATTACAGGAACCTGAATCATGGCTATCGCATCTCTGATGGCCACTGATGTATGCGTATAACCTCCTGCATTGATTATTAATCCCTCGGTTTTGCCTATTGCACTTTGTATTGCGTTAATCAGCTCCCCTTCAATATTACTCTGAAAATAACTCAGTTGCACTTCAGGAAACATGTCCACCAGTTTACGGTAATATGTATCCATATTCTCGTTTCCGTAAAGTTCAGGTTCCCTGCTGCCAACCAGATTCAGGTTTGGTCCATTAATAATCAGAATCTTCATAAGTATAAATATGAGCTGAAAGGTTTAAAAATACTGAGAATTATCCAAACTGGCTTGTGGAAAAATAAATTAGCCATAAAGACAAACAAACGCAGCTTTTTCCAATTTTGAAATCCCTAACAGAATTCACCCTGAGCTGGAAAACATATAAGAATGGCTACAAATCCTACCTGAAGCTGGAACGCTCCATGTCGGTCAATTCCGTTCAGGCATATATACATGACGTTAGCTTGTTGGAAAACTTCACAGCTCTTGATGGCGGCAAGCTCTCACCTTCGGAAATAAACCATAACCGTCTTCAGGATTTTATTCGATGGATTAACGAACTGGGAATGGGCGCACGCAGCCAGGCCAGGATCATCAGCGGTATCAAAGGATTTTTTAAATACTTGTTGCTGGAAAACGTCATTCAAAACGATCCATCTCAGCTGCTTGAAACTCCTAAAATCGGGCGACAGCTTCCGGACACACTCAGTGTAGAGGAAATCAACTCACTCATAGAAGCAATTGACCTGAGTAAACCGGAAGGAACTCGTAACAAAGCAATGCTGGAAACACTGTATTCCTGCGGACTTCGGGTGAGCGAATTGGTCGGACTTCGCCTGTCAAATCTGCATCTGGAAATAGGCTTTGTAAAAGTGACAGGAAAGGGCAACAAGGAAAGACTGGTTCCTATTGGCAGCGTTGCTATTAAAAATATCAGGATTTACCTGAATGAAATCAGGAATCGCCAACAAATCATTTCAGGAAGTGAGGACATCGTATTTCTGAATAAGAGAGGAAGATATCTCACAAGGATAATGGTGTTCACGATCATCAAGCAGCTAGCAGAGAAAATCAACCTGAAAAAATCAATCAGCCCTCACACTTTCCGTCATTCATTCGCTACACATCTCATTGAAGGCGGCGCAGACCTGAGAGCCGTGCAGGAAATGCTGGGACATGAATCGATTACTACTACGGAGATATACACTCATCTTGACAGGGATTATCTCAGGCAGTCCATAATACAACATCATCCAAGAGCCTGAATGAAAGGCAGAATTTCAGCATGAACGAAAAGAATTTTAATAAAGGCTTTTTTCAATTCAGATGGACAACATACAAAGTCTCAGTTGTACGGATAATTTTCTGCACGCAGATGCTTGCATTCCAGACAGATATAAGCATGGCCCAAACCAGAAACTATTACAATCCAAATGACAGTATAATTTTTTCTGGCTATAAGTGGTATATCAAGGATTCGCAAGGAAGGTACACCGGTCCTGGCAAGAATTATTTTTCGAAATCCGCAGACAATGTCCATGTTGACGAAGAAGGAAAACTGCATTTGAAAATCGTTCAAAGAAATGAAAGATGGTTCGCTGCTGAAGTGAGGTTAAGCCGCAGTATGGGTTTTGGACGTTACACTTTTGTCCTCGACAAGCTTCCCCAGCCTCTTGACAAAGATGCCGTCATCGGATTGTTCATCTATGATGAAAAAGACACAAGCAATCATCACAACGAAATCGACATTGAATTTTCAAAATGGGGAAAAGAGAAAGCACTCAATTCACAGTATGTAATCCAGCCTTTTGAGGATAAGGCGATGAGATTCAACTTTGACCTGAGTCGTCCATCCAAACACATCATTGAAATCAGAAAGACCAGTATTTGTTTCAAGTCAACTTACCTTGAGCCGGTGCATCCTGACAGCGCCCTTGAACCTGAAAGAGAGTGGAAGTTTAAAACCAGCAAAGCGTACGTGAGCGGAGCTGAAAAGGCGAGCATCAATTACTGGCTTTATCAGAAAACCGAACCGGCAAGTTTGAAAGACATCGAAGTTATCATCAAGTCATTCAGCTTTAAACCATTTAAACTGGAAAGACACAGACCTGTTATTCCTAAAATCAGAATACTGAAAAAGGACAAAAAGAAGTGATTTATCAATTTTTTGTTGGCATTTTAGCCCTAAGCTCTGAAAGTGAACATTCAATTTCAATATCTTTAACCCATTAAGAATCTTATGACAGATATTGAATTCAACAAGAATGAAGATGCCATGCGGCTGCTGGTAGATCAGCTGAAGTTAAAGACTGACAAAATCAGAGAAGGCGGCGGAAAAAAGAATGCACAAAAGCAATACGATCAGGGTAAAATGCTCGCGCGTGAAAGAGTGGATTACCTCCGAGATAAAAACACAAGGTTTATTGAGATAGGCACATTCGCTGCAGATGGAATGTATCTGGAGTACGGAGGATGTCCTTCAGCAGGTGTAGTAACGGGTATTGGATACGTATCTGGGAGGCAATGCGTGATTGTAGCGAATGATGCCACAGTAAAAGCCGGTGCGTGGTTTCCTATGGCTGCGAAGAAAAATCTTCGTGCTCAGGAAATTGCGATTGAAAACCGTCTCCCAATCATTTACCTTGTTGATAGTGCAGGAGTCTTTCTTCCCATGCAGGACGAGATATTTCCCGACAAGGAACACTTTGGAAGAATCTTCAGAAACAATGCTGTCATGTCGTCCATGGGCATAGTGCAAGTTGCAGCCATCATGGGAAGCTGCGTTGCCGGCGGAGCTTACCTGCCGATTATGAGTGACGAAGCACTGATCGTTGAAAAGACAGGAACAATTTTTCTCGCCGGATCTTACCTTGTAAAAGCGGCGATTGGAGAAAACATTGACAATGAATCATTGGGAGGCGCCACAACTCATTGTGAGATATCAGGAGTGACTGATAATAAATTTCCTGATGATAAATCTGCACTTGATCATATCCGTGACATTTTCAGCAAACTTGGGACATTTGAAAAAGCAGGATTCAACAGGGAAAAATCACAATCACCGGCAAAAAACCCCAAAGACATTTACGGAATAGTTCCCAATGACCCGACCAAGCAATACGATATGCATGAGGTTATCTACCGGCTGACAGATAACAGTGAGTTTGATGAGTACAAGGCGAAATTCGGACAAAGCATTATTTGCGGAACTGCCAGAATTGACGGTTGGGCAGTCGGAATTGTAGCGAACCAGAGGAAAGTTGTGAAGACTAAGCTGGGTGAAATGCGATTCGGTGGTGTGATTTATTCTGACTCTGCAGATAAGGCTGCCAGGTTCATTATGAACTGCAACCAGAGAAGAATTCCACTGGTGTTTATTCAGGACGTTACTGGCTTTATGGTTGGCAGCCGCAGCGAACACGGCGGAATAATTAAAGACGGCGCCAAAATGGTGAATGCCATGAGTAATTCAGTGGTTCCAAAGTTTACTGTCATAGTCGGAAATTCTTACGGGGCCGGAAATTACGCCATGTGCGGAAAGGCATACGATCCCAGACTCATTGTAGGCTGGCCCACTGCTCAAATAGCGGTGATGGGAGGTGCACAGGCGGCAAAGACTTTGTTGCAGATACAGATGAGCGCGATGAAATCGCAGGGAAAAGAACTTGGCAAAGAAGAAGAAAACAGATTGCTGAAAGAAATTACCGACAAATACAATTCACAGACTTCACCATATTACGCTGCTGCAAGGCTCTGGTTAGATGCAGTGATAGACCCGCTTGAAACACGCGACTGGATATCTATGGGCATTGAAGCTGCCAATCATTCTCCGATCACAAAAGCATATAATGTAGGAGTTATTCAAACTTAAAAACTAAACAGCATGTCGTTGCAGGATAAAATCAACAAGGTCATAGAATTTCACGAAGTGTTCGGACTAGAATACCGCAAGTCGCCGGATGCAATGTTGTCTGAACGTATCATCCAGCTCAGACATCGCCTCATGGCAGAAGAAAACGATGAATATCTGGACGCATGCAGGGATAATGACATCAGTCAGATAGCTGATGCGCTTGGCGACAAATTGTATATTTTGCTCGGAACAATAATAGCACACGGACTTCAGAATAAGATTGAGGAAGTGTTTGATGAAATACACAGATCCAACATGAGCAAGCTGGACGCGAACGGTAAACCAATTTACCGTGAAGACGGAAAAATCATGAAAAGCGACAGGTATTTTCTGCCGGATATCAAAAAAGTACTCGAACTATGAATGTAAGATTAAGGATTTGTAAAAATTGATTTCTGTTAGTTTTTTCAGAATAAACCCGCTTTTTTGCCAATAAATATTTGTGTGTTTTTTTTCTCAGGACTGATTCTATGTAAGTTCAGACTGAAAACTGCATTAACAATCACATGATGAATGGATATAAGGATTTAAGCTAAAAAGCTTGTAATCTATTCATTTTATCATGAGAAATTCTGTACGCTTAGAACCCAGGCAAAGGATTAAATTCAACTATATTCTCGTTGGTGTTTATTCGTTTGCTCTCCTTTCCGGAATATTCGCAATTGTCATGCATACGCTTAAAATGGAGGAATCCAAAGCAAGCACAGCGATGGAAAACATTTCATCAGGTTCCTATATAATCAATATGGGAATTACGCCACAGACAATTGCAAACGGACTGAAACCATACGGATTAATATATGATATGGTAAAGAATCATAATGTTCCAGTCAAATGGGCTATCAGTGAAACCAAATCAAAAGATGGAGTAGATTTCACCCATAATTCAGTCAGTTACCGAGGAGGAACCTTTATCATTCAAAAGGAATTCATCACTCCTTCAATTGCAGCCAGAATCGCATTTTGGGAAACACAAGGTGTGACCGGACAATATAGCGTATCAGCATTTGCAGTTCCTGTGGCTTTCACAATCACTGCCATGCCAATCGTAATGATTGATTCCCTTTCGGGAAATCAGGATATTCTCAAAACATACTATACTAATGCAGGAATCCCAAATGATGCTTACACTATAGGAACACCGGCACAGCTCACAGCATGTTTCGACGTTTGGAGTAATCCGCACGGCGATCCTACCTGGCCGACGCACAGCTATCTTTATGACTTTGTTACTGTGCAAAAATCCTGGATATGGGCTCAGTGTCATTCTGTTAGTATGATGGAAGGCTGTAAAAATCCTTCCGGCCCTCAGCAATTGAATTTCTTGACTTCAAACGGATTGAAATGCTGGGGATCCAATAAATGTGGACCTGCCATTACTGAGACACATGTAAAAAGCCCTGCATCTCCATATTCCTATTTTTATCCGAATGATCCGGTGATGCAATTCATGGGCAATGCACACAATGCTTCATTGGGCGGATCGGAGCAATGGTTCCAGCCTATGTCAACAGGTCAGTGGAGCGGAACTGCAAGAAGAGGAATCACAACCGGAACCGGTACGACTCCAAAGGAAGGCACTGTCCTGGTTTACGGCCCTGCTTTCAATAATCCTGCAAACGGTTGGGCAATGTATCAGGGTGGTCATGATTTGAACACAGGTGGTGGATCCGCTTCAGACAGAGTCTCCGCACAAAGAGCATATTTCAACTACATTCTACAGGCTGGAAATGCAAAAAAAGTGAATGTGACAGCAAACATGAATACGTATTTGTCAACCGGACAAAGTACCAGTGCCTTGTCAGTTACTACATCAGGCACTCCACCATACACATACCAGTGGAGCAGTCAGAACGGAGGTTCATTCCAGGATCCTACTGCAGCAACAACTATGTACACAGCTCCGGTGGTGACTTCTGACACAATACATGTGGTTAGAGTGAGAGTTACAGATCAGTGTGGAAGAACAAATTTTCATTATCTCATTGTCTATATAACCAGTTCTCCCCTGCCAGTTGATTTGCTTAGCTTCAATGCTCAGAGAAAAAACGGGAAAGTCTTTATTGACTGGACAAGTGCCACGGAGATAAACAACGATTACTATACAATTGCTAAATCCTTTGACGGGGAGCAGTTTGTCAATATCGGGACTGTTATCGGTCAGGGTAATAGCAGCGTGAGCACTGATTACACCTTCACCGATCATTATCCTGGTAACGGACTGGTATATTACAGATTGAGCCAGACTGATTATGACGGCAGCACTGAAATGCTCAGGACTGCCAGAGTTGCCGGTGAGAAAAATAAAACTCCCGAAATAACACGAGGTCCTGTTCCGAATCCATTCAAAGATTCATTCTCAGTCGAAATTCGTTCTGACAAGGATCAGCCGGCTAATCTTTCAATATTCTCTACCGACGGTAAGTTGTGTGTAAAAAAATCATACTTCCTGAAAGGCGGTCATAACCGAATCAGTTTTGTTGACGAGCAATTACTGGAAGAAGGTATCTACCTCTGGGTATTAAAGACCAAGGACGAGCAATACTATACAGGAAAAATAATCAAGGATTAAATTTATCATAGAAAATGTACGAAGCACGGTCCAGGCCGTGCTTTTTTTATTGGTATCAGTCGAAAACCTTTTGCCCTATTTTGAGTATATTCGCCACTCTTTTAACATCAATCCACAGTATGATAAAAATTACTTTTCCTGACCAGAAAATCAGGGAATATCCGGAAGGCAGCACAGCGCTTGAAATAGCGAAAAGTATCAGCGAAGGGTTGGCGCGAAATGTAATTTCGGCCAAAGTGAACGGAGAAGTCTGGGATGCTACCAGACCCATTAAAAGTGATGCCACGCTTCAACTGCTGACATGGGATGATAAGGAGGCAAAATCCACCATGTGGCATTCTTCTGCCCACCTCATGGCAGAAGCACTCGAGTTTTTCTACCCGGGAATCAAATTCGGGATTGGCCCTCCTGTTGATAATGGATTTTATTATGATGTAGACCTGGGTGGACAAAGCATTTCTTCAGATGACTTCAAAAAGATCGAAGATAAAATGCTGGAACTTGCTAAGCAGGGAAACAAATATGTGAGGACAGAAGTGAGCAAGAAAGAAGCGCTTGACTACTTCAGCAAGAAAGGCGATGAATATAAATTGGATCTGATCAATGAACTGGAAGACGGGCAGATTACCTTTTATCAGCAAGGGAATTTTACTGACCTATGCAAAGGCCCGCACATTCCCGATACCAGCATCATCAAAGCTGTAAAGCTTACCAACATTGCAGGCGCATACTGGAGAGGTGATGAAAAAAACAAGCAGCTTACAAGAATTTACGGAATCACTTTTCCCAAGAAAAGCCAGCTTGATGAATACCTTGTCATGATTGAGGAAGCGAAGAAGCGCGACCACCGCAAGATTGGCAAGGAGATGGAGATTTTTACTTTTGATGATGACGTAGGTCCGGGCTTGCCTTTATGGCTTCCGAACGGAGCAGTGTTGATTGAGCAACTTGAGAAACTTGCCAAGCGAAGCGAACAGAATGCAGGATACATGCGTGTTCGCACACCGCACATCGCAAAGGAATCCATGTATCAGACAAGCGGACACCTGCCCTACTACGAAGACAGCATGTATCCGCCCATGGTACTGGAAGGTGAAAAGTATTACCTCAAGGCGATGAATTGTCCGCATCACCATAAGATTTTTAAAGAGCTCAATCCGAGTTACAGAGATCTTCCAATTCGACTTGCTGAATACGGAACATGTTACCGATATGAACAAAGCGGAGAACTCTTCGGACTGATGCGGGTACGCTCACTGCAGATGAATGACGCACACATCTACTGCACCAAAGAACAATTTGCAGATGAGTTTCGTGCGGTGAATGAAATGTACCTGAACTATTTCAAAATATTCAACATTGAAAAATACGTAATGCGTTTCTCCACTCACGAGCCAAAAAAGCTGGGGGTGAAATATGTGAACGAGCCGGCATTATGGTTAGAAACCGAAGACATGGTGAGAAAGGTGCTGATCGACAGTAAAATTCCTTACGTGGAAGTTCCAGACGAAGGTGCATTCTACGGACCAAAGATCGATGTACAGGTTTGGAGTGCGATTGGCCGTGAATTTACACTCGCTACCAATCAGGTAGATTTCGCTGTACCTGCCCGATTCGGACTGGAATACAGGAATTCTGCGAATCAGATGGAAACTCCGATTTGCATACACAGAGCCCCCCTGGGCACCCATGAGCGCTTCATCGGATTTCTTATCGAACATTTCGCCGGAAATTTCCCTATCTGGCTGGCCCCCAAACAGGTAGCCATCCTTCCGATCAGTGAAAAATTCAATGATTACGCGAAAAAAGTTTTACAATCTCTAATAAATTCCGATATTCGCGGGCTCGTTGACTTGAGGGATGAGAAAATTGGCAAAAAAATAAGGGATGCTGAAATTAAAAAGCTCCCATACATGCTGATCATCGGAGAGAAAGAAAGCAATGAAGGTAGCGTATCTGTTCGCAAACACGGGCAGGGAGATGTTGGAAGCTTTAGCATCGCCCAATTCACACAAATGATTCAGGATGAAATTAATAAGCAACTGAATCTAAACTGACACTGAAACACAAACAAGGAGGCAATATAGCAACACCAATGAATAACCGGCCCAGGCCATTCGGCGACAGGCCCTGGCAAAGAAGAGGTCCGGTAAAGAAGGAAGCAGAACACAGAATCAACGAACACATCAGGGCGCAGAAAGTCCGTGTGGTTGGAGACAATGTGGAGAATGACGTTTACTCCAGGGAGGATGCCCTCAAGCTTGCACAGGAGCGCGAGATGGATCTGGTGGAGATTGTTCCGAACGCCGATCCTCCTGTTTGCAGAATTGTAGAGTACCAGAAATTCCTTTACGACAAGAAGAAGAAGGAAAAGGAGATGAAAGCCCGTCAGGGTAAACAGGTCGTGAAGGAAATCCGTTTTGGCCCGAATACGGATGAGCACGATTTCAATTTCAAGGTAAAGCATGCAATGACTTTCCTTGAAGAGGGCAATAAAGTGAAGGCCTATGTGCACTTCAAAGGAAGATCAATCGCTTATAAAGAAAAGGGAGAGATCATACTTCTGAAATTCGCGCAGGCGCTTGAAGAGTACGGAAGGGTTGAATTGATGCCAAAGCTTGAAGGCAACAGGATGTTCCTTCACATGGCACCGATCACCACCGGAGCAAAAAAGAAAAAGTAATTATTAATTATACCTACGCAGATGCCTAAGATGAAAACCAATTCCAGCGCCAAGAAGCGTTTCAAGCTGACCGGTACCGGAAAAATCAAGAGGAAGCACGCTTACAAGAGCCACATCCTCACAAAGAAAGAAACGAAGCGTAAGCGCAACCTGACTCATGCGACTCTGGTCTCCCCTGCCGATTACAACAGGGTGGCTAAACTTCTCGTGATCAAGTAAGCCGAAGTTTCGGAGAATTATTAACCAGACAAAAAGCAAAAGATCTCCCGATGAGGAGGCGCTTTCGTCAAAAACCAAAACAAAATGCCACGTTCAGTAAATTCAGTAGCTTCAAGAGCAAGAAGGAAAAAGATGCTCAAGCTCGCCAAAGGTAATTGGGGCGCGAGAGGCAATGTATTGACAGTTGCCAAGAATACGGTTGAAAAAGGACTCGGATACGCGTACCGTGACCGCCGTACAAAAAAGAGAAACTTCAGAGCACTCTGGATCCAGCGTATCAACGCGGGCGCAAGAGAGCACGGCATGAGCTATTCCGAACTGATGGGAAAGATCCATGCGAAAAATATCGGCCTCAACCGCAAGACACTTGCCGATCTTGCAATGAACCAGCCACAGGCCTTTAAGGCAGTGATTGATTCAGTCAAATAACAAAGCCATAGTTTATTTGGATGAATGACAAAGGGAACCAACAGGTTCCCTTTTTTCTTTGCTCTTTTCGCAAAGAAAAATGAGCGTGAGTTCGGAGGGACTAGTTCGGGTTGGGTGTGAGGACGAGTGTGAGATTCGCCCTGATTACAATCTCTGAATGATTTTTGAGTTAAGATTATTTTTGCAACGAACTCACGCCTAAATTCGCACTCATACATCTGAGCGCATAGCGAGAAAGAATGAATCGAATTCCGAACTCTTCATTCAACTATACTCATTTGAGAACCAACACAAACTGACTCAACGCTGCAGCAAAATCTTTTTTGTTCCGGCGTTGAAGCCGTCCAGACTGAGGGCAATCAGGTATTCTCCATTTGCATATTCACTCAAATCAATGCGTGTAAGATTTAATCCGATACCAACTTTTATTATTGCGAGTTCTTTTCCCCGAATATCGAATAAGTGTAAATACGCTTCAGATCCGGCATTTAAATAATTGCCAGGAGGGATCATTGTATTGACATTGCAGAACTCTGTTGCAGGGTTTGGATACGGCAGATCCATGTACACACCGTCCAGTTTTGGTTTCTCCATATCGATGACCGATGTGATCAAACCCAATGAATCGGTTTTCAACACCCAAAGACTGCTGGTCCAACCCAGGCCCGGAGTAAAATTGCAGCAATAAGTTTCTCCCGTCAGAATGAATCCACCATCGCTGGTTTGGTTGGAATCCATACATTTAGTATACCCACCACCTGGAGCAGGGCCTTGTACACCATTAAATTTCCGGGTCCACAAAGAATCTCCGTTTGCATCGCAAAGCATCAATATTGTCTGCTTTCCATTACCCAGGGTA
>QQVM01000016.1 GCA_003389385.1 Bacteroidota bacterium | reverse complement strand
TCGTGTTTCAACTGCAAATACATCTAATTCCTCTTCGGGAATTAATTGAAGAAGTTCTTTGGCACGCATACAAATTGTACGTGTCCAAATTATTCAAGTAATAAATTTTCAGGGTTTTTTATCAAAAATCAAATGTTGATGATTGTTTCGAACAGTACTGATTACAAATCCGGTACAGCGGGTATTAAATGTGCTTGCAAAATGCCTAGCTGATTTATTACCTACTTTCTTATTTTTTGTTCAATTGGAATTTGCTCAAATTTAAAATCTACATTTTGAGAAAAATTCTTTGTTTCATATTCCAATAGTAATTTTTTGAATTCATTTAGGTTTTTCCATTTTTCTTCACTTTGTTGTTCAAGTATTTCCTTAAATTCTTTCCAGCTTCCAAATAAACCAACAACGAAATTACTAATTGAAAATTTCCTTTGGTCAAATGGTTCGGGGTCAATTAAAGCAAGTAAAAAACCATCTAAGTCTTTTGTTAGAACAAATGTTTTCATTATTTCCTTGGCTTCTTCAGGCAGTATTTCTTGCTTTTGATAAGAACCACCACCTGTAGGATTCCAATTGGTTTGCTTGCAATCATGAAAAAGACTCCAAATATTAGAATCCAATTTATCAGTTTCAGAACAATAGGTTTTAAAATAATCTAATACCAAACCTTTTAATTCATCCTTAGACAAAGGGAATGAATCAGAAAACTCGTTATTTACGTATCTTATAAAATCTGCTTCGAAGGAAAATGGACTTTTAGCATTTTTAAATAATTTCAAAACAAATTGCTTTAGTCCTTCTGCTTCCTTTAAATCGGAATAATACCTAACAGCTAATTTATCATTATAATTATTCAATTTATCATATAAGTCTTTTCCATCATAGCCAACCAATTGCCTTGAAAAAATATTTGGATTAAGTGTATTTTGATTCGCTAAATGGAAAATAGAACTGATTACTTTTTCAAAATCCTCCCTATTGTCAAATGACTTGATTTCAGCGAATCTACTTTTTAATTCAAATTCTAAATTTTGTTTTACCCATGTTGATATTTTATCCTTGAATTTTTCGCTACTCAATGCCCTTGCTTTACTAAATTCTATTTCAGAAAGAGAGCCTTCAAGTAAATTATAAGCAAAGTATCTATTAAATTTACTAGGATAAACAACAGACAAGTGTTTTCTGGAGTCATAGCTGTATATTAAACTGTCTTCAAAAATACCGTTAATAAATGAAACAATCTTGTTAATATCATTTAATGGAACTGACAACTCGGAGTAGTTTTCATTTAAATAAACCTTTAAATATTTTTGTTTAGGATTTTCAGAAGTTTCGATAAGTACATATCGTTGTTTTTCACTTGAACGATGGCTAAGCGTTAGAAAATCATTAGTCTTTTTGAATAACAATTCATAAACTGAAGGGTATTTAACACGAAGCAATTCTAATCGTAAAAAATCATTAAAATCAACCTCTCCATTTAATTTACTTAGGTTAAGAACCAATGCGTTCGCTAATCTTGTTACGTCACGCATACTTTCTAGCCATTCATTTAAAAATGGTGGAACTATAGAAGTTGAGCCAATAATTTCTTCGTTGATTATATCATGCAAGCCTGCGGGAAACTTTTCTTTTAATCTTTCTGCTAATTTATATCTTAAAATATCCTTTTTGAAATAAGGAAGTGTAACTTCAATCTGAAATATTTTTTCTAAAAACAGTTCTTGCTTATATGGATTATGACTTTTTAGGGCATTAACAACATAATTTCTATCATAAGCAACAATAAAAAATGTATTGTGAAAGTTTGCTGTATTTCTTATAAGTCTAATAACTTCAATAATTTCATCTTTATCTAATCTATCTAAGTCATCAATGTAAACTATGAATTTTTTATTGATTTTTTTTAGAGAATTATTTATATCATCAAATAAACTGTTTAATGATTCAAATCCTGTTATAGCTATCACTGATGCTTGAATAGATTGTGTCATTGTATTATCATTCAATGAAACCAGTTTGTTCGAGTATGAAATTAAAAGTCGAGAAAGTGAGGAATGATATGGTCTAATTCTTTCTTGTATGGTTTCAAAAAAATCTTGAATTATTGCTTTTGGTGAATTGCTATTCCAAGAGTTGAAGTTTATTTCTATAATTTCATTACCTTTTATTTTTCTTTTAAGTAAATCAATAAAAGAGGTTTTTCCCAATCCCCATTTTCCGTTTATACCAATTGCAAAAGCTTTATCAAATTGACTCGATTTTATTTTGTTTGCCAATAATTCTGCATATGGTGTGTACCCTAATTCATCATTTTTTTTCTCTCCAATTGGTTCGTCATCAAAAAAGGAAGATTTGCCATTTTTTCTTTCTATCTGTTTTGCTTTAATAAAAAGAAGCAAATTGAATATGCAAGCTATTATTAAAACGTCAGCATATTTGAAATTTACTGAAAATGAAAACGGTGTAAATACCCAAACATTTGTAGTAGTTCTGTAAGTAGTATAAATTATAGTGATTGATATTAAAAAGAAAAATAAGTTTTTTGATGGTATGTATTTCTTAAGCCTGCTAATAAGTAGAATTGCTGCACACAATATTAGAACGAAAAATATTACATCATTATACCAAACTGATTCAACGTAACTAAAAGCATATTTAATAATTGTGTTAGAAATTAATAACTCAATTGGTTTGTGAAAAATTATGAATAAGATTAAAGCTGAGGTAAACAGCATTCGATGCCTATTAAAAATAGCAGCATGTATATTTTGTAAAAACTTCATCTTTTTAGTTTCTTCACTTTCATTTTTGTAAAAAGGTCTGCTGTATATTTCTCGTAAAGCCCAAATAAAAACTCCATTCTGTTGGCTTCGCTTGAAAATGGTTGTGGTCTATAAGCCAAGTCCACCGCTTTATCTAACTCGTTGTGTGCTTTGATTAAAGCAGGTGGCATCGTCAATGGGTCGTAAAGGTCAGCAAGTGAACTAGTAGGAAATTGTAGTCTTGCATCTAATACTTTTTGTGCTGCTATTTCAATTGCCTTTACTTGTTTGTCGCTTGGGTTCTGCGGAAACGGATAGTTATTGTAAACTGCGGGTGTATATCTTATTCGTGATTCCAATTTTCCTGAAATAGTTTTTGCCCACGTCATGTGAATTAATGATTGAAGAACACCGAATAAATACAAATTTGCATTTGGAATTATTTGAACTGTATTAGCACAAATTACGTCTTTGGTTTCAAAGCCAACAGGAATATATTTCCTGTTTTCAGAAGAAACTTCGGGCAACACTAAATAATTTGAATTAGGCTGTCTGTCTTGCGTAAACAAGGATGGAAATTCAGCAAACTTAATAACTGATGGTGTTGGACTTTGCAATCTTGTTTCTTTAACTTTTTCAAGTCGTTCAAGTACTCGAGGTAAATTTTTCAATTCTTTTGGGTCGGCATTTTTTAGCCATAAGCACCATCGAGTTTTTGAACTAATAAAATCGTCTGCACCCATATATCTCTTGATATACTTTGATGCATTTGGTTCTGATTTTAAAAAATCTTCTTTGGAATTGATTATTAAATGACCACCGTCAGTAGGCTGACTTCCTTTAAACATTTCTGGGAATTGATGAATTGGCTTTCCTCTTGATTCTATCAAAATATCTTTTGCATCAACTAGGTAAGCGTTTATATTTTTTGCACTTATTTCGTGTGCTTCGCCCTTTATGTCTTCGTATTCAAAAAGCCGTTTTTCGCTGATATCAAAATTAGCAAAGCCAACGATTACTACGTGTACTCCTGCATTTCCCTTTGCTTCATTACTCCAAGAAAATGTTCTGTGGGCAAAGTGAATTTTTATATTGTATTTATTGAATAACAACGGCCATAAAATAATGGCTTGTTCGCCTTGTGTAATAGAATTGGTTGAAACGAAAGCCACTTTAATCTTTGTGTCTTGAATGTACTGAGCTGCTTTCAAGTACCAGGCTGCAACATAATCTAAGCGACCAGCACGTTTAGCATCACCAAAAACCTTTTCCATTCCTTTCATTTGTGCTTCGTTTCTCCATTGGTGACCAATGAAAGGCGGATTGCCTATAATATATGAAAGTTCATTTTTTGAAATTACATTTTCCCAATCGGTTTCTAATGCATCTGCGTGAACAATGTTTGCCGATTTTTTTAAAGGTAAACGAACAAAGTATTGTCCAAATTCGCTACTCACCAACATATTCATTTGGTGGTCAATTAGCCACATTGCAACTTCTGCTATTCGAGCAGGAAATTCTTTATATTCAATACCGCTAAATTGGTCAACGTTTATCCAAAGAATTTGGCTAACATCTAAAAATGTCTGCCCTGATTTATTGAGTGTCTTTAATACTTCAAATTCTAATAGTCGCAACTCTCGGTAAGTGATAACCAAAAAGTTACCGCAACCACAGGCAGGGTCTAAAAATTTGAGTGTGCTAAGTTTCTTATGAAATTCGGGAAGTTTGTTTTTGTTGTCTTTTACGCTTTCAAATTCTTTCCAAAGTTCATCAAGGAAAATTGGTTTAATAAGTTTTAAAATGTTGGTTTCGCTGGTGTAATGTGCCCCTAAGTTTCTGCGTTCTTTAGGGTTCATTACACTTTGAAACATTGAACCAAATATCGCTGGTGATATTTTGCTCCAATCAATGTAACAGCAGTTAAGCAAGGCTTGACGCATTTTTGTATCGAAACTTGCCGTAGGCAAGATTTCTTCAAACAATTTTCCGTTTACATACGGAAAGTCGGCAAGTTGTTCGTCAAGGTTTTTAAAACGTTTTTCTTTGAGTGTGTTTAGCACCTGAAAGAGTTCCTGTAGTTTTGCTGCAAGGTCGCTTCCGTCAATATTGGTGCGTTGTTCAATGTATTCCTGAAACTGTTGTTTGTTGAAAATGGTCGTGTCTTCGGCAAACAAGCAAAACAGAATACGAACTAAGTAAACTTCTAATGGGTGTCCGGTGTAGCCTATTTCTTCAAGTCTGTCGTGAAGTTTGCCCATTAACTCGGCTGCTTTTATGTTAGCCGGGTCTTGTTCTTTGTAAACCTTCTTTTGATAGCCAAGTAAGTAGCCGAAATGCTGAACATTGTTTACAAGGTCGTTGAGTTTAAACTCAATTGTCTTTGTTTCTTCAAGGTCGTGAAATCTGAAATTTTCAAAGTCTGAAATGAGAATGTATTTCGGTAATTCGTGTTCTTTCAGTCCGTGTAAATAGTCTTTGGCTTGTTCAAATGCTTTGTCAAGGTTTTTGCCCCGACTTTTCATTTCAATTAAAATCGTTCCTTTCCAAAGCAAGTCAATGTAACCGTCTTTGTCGTCAAGTTTTTTTACTCGGTGTTCAAATGTTGAAACACGTTTACTTGTAATGCCAAACACATTAAAGAACTCAACTAAAAATGGTTTTGCGTCTGCTTCTTCGTTTGAAGTGTCAGCCCATTCTTTTGAGAATTTTAAAGCTCGTTCTTTTATTTCGTTCCAACTTAAGGTCATTCATTTCTGTTTGTTATTGGTCGTTTATCTGTCAGTTGTGTATTGTCTTTAGCTTGCACCTAACCAGCGATTTCACCCCATAAATTTTTTAAGCATTAATATTTCCTCAATGTCAAATCACCCCAATCTATTCAAACATCAAATTAATTTACCCCGCATATTCATTTAAGCAAACATTAAAATCTTCAACATCATCCAGCCTAAAAACCTAATTGCTTCCAAATATTAAAATTTCAATGAAATTCCGCAAATCCTGTATATTCGCATGTTGCTTTTTCGGGATGAAGGGGCAGCCAAAATCTGCTATATGAAAAAATTACTGCCTTACCTCATCGCCGTCTTGGCTTTCCTCGCTGTCACATGGCTGTATTTCTCCCCGCTCTTCCAGGGCAAGGAACTGCGCCAGATGGATATCAACAATTGGAAGGGAATGGCGCAGGAGATCGTCGAGCATAAGGAGAAAACGGGTGAGTTCACCTACTGGACCAACTCCATGTTCGGGGGTATGCCGGGTTATCAGATCTCGGCGGTGTATGGGGCTAACCTCATACAGTACATCGACAAGGTCATCATGTTCTTCCCCTCGCCCGCGAACTTTTTCTTTCTATACCTCGTCGGTTTTTATTTCATGTTACTCATACTGGGGGTGGACAAACGCGTGGCCATCATCGGGGCTTTCGCTTTCGCCTTCAGCTCTTACTTCATCATCATTCTCGAAGCGGGGCACAACTCAAAGGCGCATGCCATCGGCTACATGGCGCCGGTGGTCGCGGGTGTGCTCCTGGCTTACCGCGGAAGGCTCTGGCTGGGTGCGGCAGTCACGGGTCTGGCACTGTCCCTGCAACTGAATGCAAATCACCTGCAGATCACTTATTACCTGGGTTTCATCCTCATCCTGCTGGCTGTGATGGAACTGATTGGCGCAGTGAAGGAAAAAAAGCTGGGCGCATTCTTCAAAACCAGCGCGGCCCTGGTGCTGGTGGCTCTGCTGGCCATGAGCACCAATGTCACCAACCTATGGGCTACGCAGGAGTACGCGAAGTACAGCACGCGAGGCCCCTCTGAATTGACGCACGACCGGGAGAATCAAACGAGCGGCCTCGACCGTGATTACATCATGGACTGGAGCTACGGAATCGGGGAGAGTTTTACTTTCATCGTACCCGACTTCAAAGGAGGCGGCAGCGAACCCATCGCCAAGAACAACAAGGACGCGCTCAAGGAAGTGGACAGCAATTTTCGCCAGAACATCGGCAACTTCAGCGCTTACTTCGGCGACCAGCCTTTCACCTCCGGTCCGGTGTACCTGGGTGCCATCGTCTGCCTGCTCTTTCTCATCGGTGCATTCACTTTAAAAGGTCCGGAGAAATGGTGGCTGGTCTCGGCAACGATATTGTCAATCCTGCTGAGCTGGGGAAAAAATTTTCGCGGCTTTACGGAATTGTTTCTCGACTTTGTTCCGGCTTACGACAAATTCCGGGCGGTGTCCATGATCCTGGTAATCGCTGAGTTTACGGTTCCTCTGCTTGCCACGCTTACACTCGATAAAATCCTCAAGGAGGAAAATTACTTCAGCAAAAACAGAAAGCCATTCCTTTATACACTTGGCGCTGTGGCCGGACTTGTGCTTCTGATTAATGTGGCTCCCGGCATGTTTACGAACTTCTACACCGAATCGGAATATGAGCAGGTTGTCAAGTCGGTGGAAGGGCAGAATGTCAGCGCCTCGGTCATAGATGATTTCTTCAGCAACGTGAGCGCGGCGCGTAAGCATATCCTCGCCAGCGACGCCATGCGTTCACTTGGTTTCATTTTTATTGCCGGTGCATTGCTCTTCTTCTATGTGAAAAAGCGTTTCAGCAGCGATCTCTTTGTTTATTCACTCATGGCTCTCATTGTGCTGGATCTTTCCCTCGTGGGCAAGCGATACCTGCATCCGGAAAATTTTGTGCGTAAGCAGAGCAATGCCGTGCCATGGATCATGACGAAAGCAGATGAGGCAATCCTGCGTGATACCACACAAAGCTACCGCGTGGTGAACCTGGCGGTGAATACTTTCAATGATGCGAGCACTTCTTATTATCATCAAAGCATCGGTGGATACCACGGAGCCAAGATGAAGCGTTACAAGGAGCTGATTGATTTTCATCTTTTGCCTGAGATCACCAGTATGAGAAAACTTTTGCAGAATCCTGATACAGCCATGATGAAACTGATGGCAAGTCATCAGTCTCTGAATATGCTCAATACGAAGTATATCATTTACAATCCGGATGCGCCTCCTTTGCAGAATCCAGGAGCACTGGGCAATGCATGGTTTGTATCGGAGTTTGAAATTGTACAGAATGCAGACTCAGAAATCGCTGCATTGGCCAGTTTCAATCCGCGTACGACGGCTATTGTTGACAAGCGTTATGAGAATATGCTGCAAGGTTGGAGCTATACGCCTGACACTGCCGCTTCGATTGTGCTGACTCAATATGAACCTGATCATCTCGTGTACAGCAGCAGTGCATCTGCCGAGCAGCTGGCAGTGTTTTCAGAGATTCATTATGATAAAGGCTGGAATGTGTATGTGGACGGACAGAAGGCGGATTATTTCCGTGTGAACTATGTGCTGCGCGGAATGCGCATTCCTGCGGGCACGCACACAATAGAATGGAAGTTCGAGCCTGAGGTGGTGGTGAAAGGAGAGAAGATCGCACTTGCTGCATCTTCGCTGGTCATTCTGCTCTTCATCGCGGGAATTTTCATGGACAGAAAATCACGAATGAAGGAAAGCCAGTGAGATGGAATACAAGCTCAGGCCATTCAGGGAGAAGGATGCGGAAATTCTTTCCCGTTTCGCAAACAATGAACGCATCGCGAGGTTCATGACCGATAAGTTTCCTCATCCGTATTCTGCGGATCATGCCAGGAGTTTCATCGAGTTTGCCAACTCACACGATCCCCAGAGAATATTTGCGATAGAAGTTGAGGGGCAGGCAGCAGGAGGAATCGGCATTCACCCTCAGGAAGACATACACAGAAAAAATGCTGAGCTGGGATACTGGCTTGCGGAAGAATACTGGAACCGCGGTATCGTAAGTCGCGCAGTGAAGGAAATGGTGGAATATGGTTTCCGAACCTTTGACATCAGCAGAATTTTCGCGAGGCCATTTGGAAACAACATTGCATCGCAACGCGTATTGCTTCATGCAGGTTTCGTACTGGAGACAGTGCTTGAGAAGACTTTATACAAAAACGGAGAGTACCTTGACGAAATGATTTTCAGCGTACGCCTCAATGACCTTGAAACAGAATAAGCACATCGCTTGAAGAAAAGAGCACTCATACTCAGTTATTATTTTCCGCCGAGCGGTGGCAGCGGTGTGCAGCGCTGGATGTTTTTTTCACGCTATCTGAATGAGTTCGGTATAGAGCCGGTAGTAGTGACAGTGAAGCCGGAAGAGGCTTCCTACAAGTTTCTCGACAATACATTGCTGGATAAGGTGAGTCATGTAAAAGTGAAACGCACTTCCACGATGGAGCCCCTCGGACTTTATGCGAAGATCAGGGGAGGAGAGAAGAGCGAACACATTCCGCAGGGATTTGCGGGAGAGTCTAATCCGACTTTTTTCCAAAAGCTCAGCCGAATGATTCGAGGCAATGTCTTTTTACCGGATGCTAGGAAGGGATGGAACCTTTACGCCATCGCTGAAGCTCGAAAGATCATCAGCACATCCAAGGTGGATGTCATCATCAGCACAGGTCCGCCGCACAGCACACACCTTGCCGGCATGAAACTGAAAGCGGAGTTTCGTCTTCCGTGGATAGCAGATTTCCGTGATCCGTGGACAGAGGTGTATTACAACAAAATGCTTTACAGGTCAAGCTGGGCGAATGAGAGAGACAGGAAGATGGAAAAGGAAGTGCTGGAAAAATGTGATGTTGTGCTCACAGTTGGTCCGGGTATGGCTTCATCACTGGAGTCAAAACTTCCTTTTGAAATGAGGGGTAAGGTGAAATACATTTATAATGGATACGACGAAGAAGTTTTTACCGGAATTCAAAAGCTGCATCATCCTGATAAGTTCGTGATTTGCCATACGGGAATCCTGAGCGAGAACCAGCCGATTGACGCTTTTCTCGATTCGATGCATGCCTTGCTGGAGAAGATTCCTGCACTCCGTTCTCAGGTGCAGATGCAATTTGTAGGAAAAGTATCTCCTTCCATTTTAGAAAAAGCGGAAAAAGTGTTTGGTCAGGATCATTTGCAGGTGACTGGTTATGTTCCACATTCGCTCGCAGTGCAGTACATGATGAATGCGGATCTGCTTTTGAACAGCTTTGCTGAAACTGCAGACGCTTCCGTGCTGGTTTCGGGAAAGCTCATGGAATATCTGGCCAGCGGCAATCCTATGCTGGGTCTCGGCGATCCGAACGGTGACGCGGCGAAGCTGATGAGCGGCTCTGAGCAGACAAGAATTTTTTCACGTGCCGACAAGGCCGGAATTTCCGGTTTCATTGAAAAGATATACTTTCACAAAATCAATGGGCAAGGTTTTGCTCCGGCTGATTTTTCAAAATACAGCAGAAAAAACAGCACGGCTTTGCTTGCCTCCTTAATCGACTCGCTGATATGAATGCTTTGCAGATAAGTTCCCTGAAAAAAGTGCTGCTTCTCGGTCCGCATCCCGACGACATTGAATTTTCTTCCGCAGGTTTTGTGAAGAGGATGAAAGATGCCGGCGTAGAACTGCATTATGCTGTGTTCAGCATGTGTGAAAAATCTGTTCCTGCCGGAATGGACAAAGATGTGATTAAAAAGGAACTTCTGAAGGCCGCGGAATTCATGGGAATTAAGAGGGAAAATTTGTACCTTTTCGATTATGAAGTGAGAATTTTTCCTGAAAAGCGTCAGGAGATTCTCGAAGATATGGTGAAACTCAACAGGAAACTGAATCCGGATCTGGTATTGCTTCCCTGCAGTTCCGACATTCACCAGGATCACGAAACAATACACCGCGAAGGCATTCGTGCATTCAAGAACAACATGATCCTTGGTTATGAAATGCCCTGGAACAATTTTAATTTCGATTCGCATGTGTACGTGATGCTCAGCGAGGATGACATTCGTTTCAAGACGCAGGTGTTGGAACTGTACAAGTCGCAGTCTTTCCGTTTTTACCGCAGCGAAGAATACGTACGTTCACTCGCGACCATTCGCGGAATCCAGGTGCAGTCAGCCTTCGCCGAATCCTTTGAGGTGATCCGCTTAAAGCTTAGCTAAGATGAGAGAAGGGCGTACAAGAATTTTAATGACCGGAGGAGGCGCGCCCGGTGCACCCGGAATTTTGAAGTGCCTTAAACAGGATCCTTTGCTCGATATTTTTGTGGCTGATGCGAATCCGCATGCAGTAGGAAGATATCTGAACCAGGATTTTTTTTCAATCCCTCGCGCTGATGATCCATTGTTTATCGATACGGTTTTGGAATCTTGTCTTGAAAGAGGCATCAAAATCATCATGCCGCTGGTAACCCGTGAGCTTTTTCTATTTGCAAGGGAGAAAAAACGCTTTGAGCAGGAAGGTATTTCGGTTTTAGTCAGTGAGGAAAACGCGCTCAACATCGCCAACAACAAAAGCCGACTTGTGCAGTTTCTGGAGATGAACAGAATCGCTGTGCCTGAATTCAGGGTGGCGCAGAGTTATCCGGAGTTTGAGCTTGCGGTGAAAGAGTTGGGATATCCTTTTAGGAAAGTGTGTTTCAAGCCATCCGTTTCGAACGGCAGCCGCGGTTTCAGGATCATCGACGATGCAGTCAACTCCTATGATTTATTGTTCAATCATAAGCCCAACTCAACGTATATTTCTTACAAAGAAATCAGTGGCATTCTGGAAAAGCATGAGTTCCCTGAATTGCTTGTGAGTGAAGTGTTACCCGGAGAAGAATTTTCGGTGGATTGTCTTGTGAATCACGGCAAGTGTGTCATCGCCATCCCGCGCATACGCACACGCATGAACAACGGTATTTCCGTTGAAGGTGAATTCATCAAAGAACCGGATATCATACATTACAGCACCCAAATCGTCGAAGCAATCGGACTTCACGGCAACATAGGTGTGCAGGTGAAGAGGTCTGAGTCGGGAAAGTTTTTAGTTCTGGAAATCAACCCACGTGTGCAGGGGACCATAGTATCCGGACTCGGGGCAGGAGTGAACCTGCCCATGCTGGCTGTACAGCAGGAACTGGGTTATGATATACGTCCGGAAGACATTGCAGTTCGCTGGGGTACCAAATTCATACGTTACTGGGAAGAGGTTTTTTACAAGTGATTCATGGCACGATATGCTCCATACAAGGCCTTGCTGATAGACCTCGACAATACAATTTATGACGAGAACCTCTATCTCTTTGCGGCCTATTCAAAGATTGCAGAATACCTTGGTGGAAGTAATGAGAAGCTGAGAATGAAGATTGATAATTTCCTTAAGGAGACTTTCAGGAAAGAAGGCAGAAGGAATCTTTTCGACAAGCTCTTTGATGAGTTTGACATTGATTCTTCTGAGATGCAAAAGATGCTGGAAATCATGCGTAATGTGAAAGTTGAAAGTGGTTTTGAAATTTTTCCCGGAGTGCGTGCGATACTGAACCGTTTCACAGGTGACGGCAAGATTGTGTGCGTGATTACGAACGGCAATCCGGTTCAGCAGAGAAACAAGGTGGCTCATGTGAACTGGAACGGACTGGCAGAGAAAATGGAATTCATTTACGCAGATGAGATTGCAAAGAAGCCTTCACCGGAAGCTGCATTGATGTTTTTCAAAAAACACGGATTAAAAGGCTCTGAAGTTCTGATGATAGGGGACAGCCGTGAAGACGAACAATGCGCAAGAGCAGCAGGAATGGATTTCATTCATGCCGAGGATCTGATCTGATTCCAATTATTATCACGATCTTTACCGCACATTTTTTAATCTGAAGATCTAGTGTGCGGCATTGCAGGATTTTATGACCCTAGGTTGAAGCCCGATCAGGCGCGTGAACAGTTGTTCGGCATGCTCGACAGCATTGCGCACCGTGGCCCGGATGCTCGCGGCACATTCATCCCGGTTCCCTTAGCACTCGGACACAACCGCCTGAGCATTATCGACCTCAGTGAGGACGGCAACCAGCCCATGCAGTATTTTGATGCAGTGATTGTATACAACGGAGAAATCTACAATTACAAAGAACTGCGCCATGATCTTGAATTGAGGGGTTACAAGTTCAAAACTAAATCCGACACAGAAGTAATTCTTGCCTGCTACAGAGAGTACGGTGAGCGTTGCGTGGAATTTCTCGTCGGCATGTGGGCTTTTGCTATCTGGGATCTGAAAGAGGAATTTTTATTCTGTTCCCGCGACCGCTTTGGCATCAAGCCATTTTATTATATACACGATTACGACAGGTTTTATTTCGGATCAGAATACCGTGCGCTGAAACCTTCACCATTGTTCAGCGGGGATCTCAACTGGGCGCAAGTCTCCCGGGGCTTGCAGCTCGGATGGAACTGCTACAAAGATGAAAGTTATTTCAATTGCATAAAAACATTGCCTGCAGCCTGCAACCTTGTATTCAGCAATGGCCGTGTGAGTGTTAAGCAGTACTGGGACATCGACACCACTAAAAAAGCGACAGGAAATTTTCTGGAGAAGTCAGATCGTTTCCGTGAGTTGATGAGCGATAGCATTCGCCTGCACATGCGCAGCGATGTGGAGGTAGGAGGATGCCTGAGCGGAGGACTGGACAGTTCCGCGATCGCTTCACTTGTTGCGAAAGAGTTTCCCGGAATCCCTTTCAAGACATTTACGATTTACTATGAAGGCGAAGGAGAGGTTGATGAGAGACCCTGGGCAGAGAAGGTGATTCGCAAATATCCTCAGCTAGAACCACACTATCTCAAACCATCAGCGGATGACATTGCAGCTTCATTTGATCATGCAATTGATCATGCAGAAGTCCCTATTGCAGGTTCATCACCGATATCCCAGTACTTCGTGATGCGTCTTGCACGAACTCACGGCATCAAGGTTTTGCTCGACGGACAGGGAAGCGATGAATACCTTGGCGGTTACATGCATACATTTTACAGGCTTATTGGCGGACTGATGAAAAGTTTCAGATTCGCAGCAGCTTTTTCTGAGCTCAATGCTCATGCGCGCACACAGGAGTTTGGTATTACAAAGAAGACGGATGTTCTCATGAAAAGTCTGCTCAGCTCCACGATGAGTGAGAACATGCTTTATACATTCGAGTATCTGAATTATCATCCATACCTGGGGCCTAAGCAAAAAATCCCTTTCGAGTTCAAGCATTTCAACGGCAACTCGCTGAAGAAATTCCTTTATCACCTGATGTTCACCACATCATTGCCCGGATTGCTGCATTACGAAGACCGCAACAGTATGGCTTTTTCGATGGAAAGCCGTGTGCCCTTCCTCGATCACCGTCTTGTTGAATACGCGTTCTCATTGCAGAACAGCGACATCATCCGCAGAGGTGAGACCAAAAGAATACTGCGTCATTCACTCAGAAATATATTGCCAAAAGAAATTGCCGAGCGTCGCGATAAAAAAGGATTCGTCACACCGGGAGAAGTGAAATGGCTGCGCGGACCTTTGAATTATTTGCTTGAAGATAATTTTCAGACGCTTGAAAATCTGAACATGAAAAAAGTGCGCGACCTAGTCAGGAATTTTAAGAAAGGCGATAACCGGTTCGCCAGCATGGTCTGGAGAATCGCCGTGCTGAATTACTGGATGAAAAAGCTCTGAGTTTTATTGCTTCTCAACTGCTTCAGCAAAAAATCTTCTTGACTTGAGATCGAAGTGATTTCCTTTAGCCATTACGTGCACCACCAGGTTTTCAATGGAAATCGGTGAGCCTTCTCTGAGGTCAGCAATGTTCGAGTGGCGGATATTATGACCGTCGATGATAATCACCAGTCCGGATCCAATCGCTTCCATATATCTTCCTTCACTGATGAGCACTCCAGTGTCTTCGCCCAGCCCGATTCCCATGCAGGATGGATTCGCTGCCACAGACTGTGCCAGACGTCCGAATCTTCCGCGTGTGACAAAGTGAGAATCAATAATGACATCTTTCATGAATGCGAGCCCGGTGGTAATCTTCACTTCACCTTTCAGCAGAGATTCAGTGCTGCTGCCCTGATAGATCATTGTGTTAGACATGGCCATTGCACCGGCGCTTGTTCCTGCGATTACAAATTTATCTTCCTGTATGTAACGTTCAGTGAGCAGCTCAAGGAAATCGGTTCCGCCAAAAATGGAGGAGAGTCGCAGCTGGTTGCCTCCGGTGAACATCACGCCGTCGCAGTTGCGTATTCTTTCGATCATCTCGGGCTGCTGCGCTTGGTCACGGTTGCGAATATCCAGCAGATGTATATTGCTGCAGCCGAGTTTGCCAAAAGCGTCAATATAATTTTGTCCGACTTCTTCCGGTATCGAAGAAGCGCTGGTGATGACTTCAATCTTTGAGTCGTGTCCGCCCGCTTCCATGACGATCCTGCTGAGGATCTGCATTTCGAAAAAATTCAGATTGTTCTTCTGAATATGATTTGGTTCCGGTTCTGTACCTTTGTCTTCACTGCCACCGATCGCGATCAGCCTGCCTTTTGGAATGATCATATAGGGATTACTAGAATTTGTGCAAAGATAAGAATGTCTTTTTTTTAGAACGGAACAGCCTCTTCAGTTTTCAACGATATATGTTAAAATACTGACTTATAGTCTTATTCAAAGCAAAATAATCCAGTTTATTTGAAATATTTCTTTGAGCCCGCTTAGTGGAGAGCTATAAATTCAGTTTCTGAATCAGGCAATGAGTAAAATGTTCCTCCGAAGAGATATTTTAGAAATCCAGAATATCTTTTTATTTTGAACAAAAATAAATCATTCTTCAAAAAAATTTATGGAGATACTGGATATTAGAGTGATGCGCGGACCAAATTACTGGTCAATACGCAGGCACAAGCTTATTGTGATGAAGCTTGACATCGGGAAATTTGAAGAATTGCCTTCAAACAAAATACCAGGTTTCGCGGAGCGAATGGAAAAAATGTTCCCAAGCATGTACGAGCATCATTGTTCGGAGGGAGTGCCGGGCGGATTTTTCAGCAGGGTTCGTGAAGGAACATGGATGGGACACGTGGTGGAGCACATAGCACTGGAGATGCAAACGCTCGCGGGAATGGATTGCGGATTTGGAAGAACACGTTCTACCGGACAGCATGGAGTGTACAATGTTGTCTTCAATTACATGGAAGAAAAAGTGGGTGTGTTCGCAGCGAAAGCCGCAGTGAGAGTGGTGGAAGCGCTTGCTGCCGCGAAAGAGTATGATCTTGCTGAAGACATCCAGCGCATGAGGGAGATCAGGGAGGATGAGAGATTAGGGCCTTCCACCGGTAGCATTGTCGAGGAAGCAATCAAGAGAAAAATTCCATGGATTCGTCTCAACAAGCATTCGCTTGTTCAGCTTGGTTACGGTATTAACCAAAGAAGAATTCAGGCTACAGTAGCAAGCACCACCAGCAGCATCGCCGTAGAAATCGCATGCGATAAAGAAGAAACAAAAAATCTATTGGAAGCAGCTTCGGTTCCTGTGCCACGCGGCAGAGTAGTGTATGATGAAGAAGATCTTGAGATTGCAGTAAAAAGAATAGGATATCCGATTGTGGTGAAACCGGTCGGAGGTAATCACGGACGCGGAGCTACGATTAATGTCAATGACTGGGAATCCGCAGTGGAAGCCCTGGCCAATGCGAAAAGAATTTCACGCGGTGTGATTGTGGAGAAATTCATCACCGGCTTTGACCACAGGTTGCTGGTGATCGATTACAAATTTGTGGCTGCAGCTGTGCGCACTCCCGCCATGGTTACCGGTGACGGCAAGCACAGCATCCGTGAACTAGTCGACATTGTGAACAGTGATACCAGAAGAGGATACGGTCATGAGAAAGTGCTCACTGCAATCAAGATTGACGAAATGACTCTGAACATACTAGAGGAAAAAGGCATGACAGAAGAAAGCGTTCCGCCAAAAGGCGAGATTGTTTATCTGAAAAGGACTGCTAATCTAAGCACCGGCGGCACTTCTACGGATGTTACGGATATCGTCCATCCATACAATGTTTTCATGGCCGAACGTATTGCTCGTATCATTGGCCTTGACATCTGCGGTATCGATATCATGACACCGGACATTCGTCTTCCCATGCACGAAAACGGTGGAGCAGTATTGGAAGTGAATGCGGGTCCGGGATTCCGGATGCACATCGCGCCGGCAGAAGGCTTGCCTAGAAATGTGGCCGAACCTGTCATTGATATGTTGTATCCACCAGGCAGCACAGCGCGCATTCCAATCATCGCTGTAACCGGTACAAACGGGAAAACAACAACGACAAGACTGATTGCACATCTAGTGAAAACGATGGGACATAAAGTCGGATTCACAACGACAGATGGAATTTATATTCAAAACAGAATGGTGGAACAGGGCGACTGCACTGGTCCTGTGAGTGCGGAGTTTGTACTGAAGGATCCTACAGTTGATTTCGCTGTGCTGGAATGTGCACGTGGTGGTATTCTAAAAGCCGGACTTGGTTTTCACAATTGTGATATCGGTATTGTAACTAATGTGGCTGCAGATCACCTTGGACTGAAAGACATTAATACACTGGAAGACATGGCTCGTGTGAAGGGTGTCATTCCTGAAAGCGTACTGCCGGAAGGATTTGCCATACTAAATGCCGACGATGATCTGGTTTATGATATGCGCAAAAATCTGAAATGCAAAATTGCACTCTTCAGTCTTGACGAAAACAATCCAAGAATACTCAAGCATTCCGAGAACGGAGGGATTAGTGCGATTGTAGAGAACGGATACATCACAATTTGCAAAGGCAGTTGGAAGATCAGGGTCGACAAGGTGGTGAACATTCCACTTACATTTTCAGGTAAAGCGGTGTTCATGATACAGAATATTTTACCTGCTGTACTTGCCGGATTTGTAAGCGGATTCAAGGTGGAAGACATGCGACTCGGATTGGAGACATTCATTCCTTCACCTACTCAAACTCCCGGAAGAATGAATATGTTCCACTTCCGAAACTTCGATGTGATGGTGGATTATGCTCACAACCCTGCGGGATTCCAGGCATTGGCAAGATTTCACGACCGGCTGGATGCAAAACCGAAAGTCGGCATCATCGCAGGAGTTGGGGACAGGCGCGACGAAGACATCGTGCAGCTTGGTTCACTTGCCGCACAGATGTTTGATGAGATAATCATTCGTCAGGATAAAAATCTGAGAGGAAGAACCGAACAGGAGATAATTGATCTGATGATGAAAGGCATTCAGGCTGAAAATCCTTCAAAAGTTGTAAGAGTGATTCCGAAAGAATCCGAGGCAATAGAATTTGCGATCCGGAATGCGAAGAAAGGATCATTCATCACAATCTGCAGCGATGTAATTCCGGATGCACTTGAGCAGATAATGAAATACAAGGAGGAAGAAGATCACTTCAAAATTGACAAGGAAGACATTCCCCAAACTGTCACGACCTGATTAATTTCAGGTCTGAACGGATCCGGACATATATAATATATGTGTCCGGATTTTTTTTTGCACTGATTCTTTCAGCTGAAAACAGTCCCTTTTTAACACATTTTGTCAAAAAATGCTAAAAGTGGAACATTTTGAGCCCTCATCAAGTAAAATAAATCTGATTCTTACACTAAAGAGTCAGGGTATACCTTCAAAATCAGATAATTATTCATCATGATAAAAATTGTACGCAGGCTGATCTTATTAATTTCTCTCGCATCTACCGTGGGGATTTTTCCTAAGAAAGCCAATGCAACACATTTGGCAGGTTCTGATATTTCATATACCTGCCTGGGCGGCAACACATACCGTGTAGAGTTGACCTTTTACCGCGACTGTGCGGGATCTCCGGCGCCACTTGGAGTTGGGATCGAGTTCAGGTCTGCCAGTTGCAACCAGTATTTTACTGATACACTATTGCAGGTAACCGGAACAGGAGGAGAGATCACTTACCCATGTCCGACGCAGGTGACCCGTTGCGAAGACACATTATCCACTATACCGGGAATTCAGCAGTACAGATATACCGGTATTGTTACTTTGCCGATGCGCTGCGCAGATTGGGTAATTTCCTGGTCATACTGCTGCCGCAACTGCGACATCACGACCATGGTTCAGCAGACACCTTGTGTGACTGGCTCTAATCCGGGAATGTACATCGCCTCAACACTTGATAACCTGAATTTCAACTGCAACTCATCGCCTACATTCACTAATATTCCGGTTTCATTTGTCTGTGTCGGACAAAACTTCAATTTTAATCATGGTGTGACTGATCCGGACGGTGATTCGCTCGTGTATTCATTTGTAAATCCCATGCAGAATGTGAATGATAGCATTCCTTTTGTCTCGGGATATTCTGCAACAAATCCCATTACCTCTTCAACTCCGATTACAATCAATTCTTCCAACGGTGACCTGAACATGACACCCTCAGCAATAGAGGTTGGAATATTGGCAGTCCTTGTACAGGAATACAGGAATGGAATGCTGGTCGGAAGCGTGGTACGCGATATGCAGGTTTATGTCACACCATGTAATAATAATCTGCCTACTGCCAGCGGTATCAATGGTGGCATTTCGCGTGATACTACTGTATGTCCGGGTACGAATATCTGCTTTGACATATTCTCAAATGATTTAGACAGCAACCAGATTGTGACTATGACATGGAACCAGGGAATTGCAGGCGCCACTTTCAATGTCAGCGGAACTCCGCACCCGACGGGCAGATTCTGTTGGACAACACCGTCATCTATCACCGGAACTCCCGCCTACACTTTTACTGTAACAGTAAGAGATGACGCATGTCCGAACAGCGGTTTTCAGACTTTTTCATATACTATTAGAGTTAGTTCACCGATAGGTTCTATGAATATTTCGCAGATCACATGCAACAGGGCTGCGGACGGTTCCATCACGGTGAATCCGGCAAACCCCGGCGGTTCCTATTCTTATGCATGGACACCGGGAGGACAGACTACTCAAAGCATCAGTCCGCTCGACACAGGCACATATACTGTTGTGGTGACAGATCTCATTGGCGGTTGCATGGCAAGCCAGACAATTACACTTACGGATCCGCCTGTGATGACGATGAGTGCCGGAGTACTGACACAGACTTGTGCGGGCACCAACAGCGGTATTGCCTTTGCCAATGTTCAGGGCGGAGTAGGGCCTTACCAGTATTTCTGGAATACGACACCTCCAACTCTTACAGACACTGCATACAATCTTGCTGCCGGAGTGTACACTGTGATAGTCACAGATAGCAGAGGCTGCAGCATGACTGATTCGGTGACAATTAATCCTTCTGCTTCTGCGGTGCTGGTTTCGATTGACAGTTCATTCACAGAGCTTCTTTGCTTTGGTGATTTCAATGGCTATGCCAGCATTTCAGCTACAGGCGGAATTCCGGGCTACACCTATGCCTGGAATACAAATCCGCCTCAGTTTGGAACTGTTGTGAGTAACCTGCCTGCAGGTACTTACATTGCCACAGCTACTGACAGCGCGGGTTGTACAGGTAATGTCAGTGTTACTATCAATCAGCCACCTCAAATTCTGATATCGAATACGAATGTTCCTGCAACATGCAACATGTCTGATGGTAGCATTTCTGTCACAGTGAGTGGAGGTACACCTTCATCAGGAGGTTACGAGTATCTGTGGAATACTAATGACACTACATCTTCAATCATAAATATTCCAGCAGGAATATATACCGTGACAGTTACCGATTCCAATTCCTGTTCGGTTCTCAGTACAATAACCCTGAACAATACCAATATCCCATCACCGAATGCCTTTGCAGCATCAAATGTTTCTTGTTTCGGAGCCAACGACGGAATAGCTGTTGTGCAGGATCAGGGAGGAACCCCGCCATTCACATATTTATGGAATACTGTTCCGCCTTCTTCAAATGATACAGTTTTTAACTTGTCTCCCGGAATATATATCGCGCAGATCACCGATTCGAACGGATGCATAGCTTTTGATACGGTTCAAATTTCTGAACCAGCCCTCTTGAGTATCACTGTTTCCGGTTTTCCGAATTGTCCGGGTGACAGTGTGGGTTATGGAACAGTGCAAAGCGTCAGCGGAGGTACAGGGCCTTTCAGTTACTTATGGTCTCCGATGGGAGGGACAGGCCAGACATCAACCGGTTTGCCGGCAGGTATTTACACTGTCACTGTGACTGATGCGAACGGATGTACTGAAAGTGCAACAGTGAATATCATACAGCCTCCTGCAGTGAGCATCACACTCGACAATGTTGTGCAGCCTAGCTGCTTTGGTGGAAGTGACGGATCCATTGATGTGACAGTGACTGGCGGTGCAGGTCCGAATTCATACTTCTGGAATCCGGGCGGAGCAACTTCTGAAGACCTGGCAAACATTGATGCAGGTATCTATATACTCACTGTGACTAATTCAGGATGTACTTATCAGCTGACTGTGAATGTAAACCAGCCACCTTCAATGAACATATCCGCAGGAGCCGATACGGCAATATGCGGAGGCAACAGTATTCAACTCAGCGGTTCACTCGGCTCTGGCTCAAGCGGAGTATGGTCTTCTGCATCTGGCATCACATTCAGCAATCCCGGCAGTCCGAATGCAACCGCATCCAACATTCCTCCAGGTTTCAGCCAGATCACCTGGACAGTAACAGGACCTACAGGATGCACTGAAAGTGATGTTGTAGAAATTTTCAATTACAACCGCAGCATCTTTGCAGGAAATGACACAGCCTTTTGCGGAACTGCAAGCTGGCAGCTTAATGCGCAGGCAGTTTCCGGATTCAACGGCAGCTGGTCATCCACTGGATTTTCCACTTTTGATAATACAGCAATCCCGAATGCTACGGTAACTGTTATCGATTACGGTGTAGATACATTGCGTTGGACGATTTCCAACAATGCATGTGTGGGTTCAGATGATTTGATTGTCACATCTTACCAGCCTGTGAACGCCGATCCGGGTCATGGTCATGAGGTTTGCATCGGCGAAGGACATCTTCATGCTGAAGGATTTACAATCGGAACAGGATTGTGGTCAGTTGTTGCTCCGGGACAGGCGAACATACTCAGTCCGAACACCGCCTCCAGCGATGTGAATGGACTGCAGCCGGGAAGAACGATTTTCCTCTGGCAGGTAAGCAACGGACTTTGCAGCAGCTCCGACACTGTTTCTATTTATTATGACCAGGCTTGTGAATTAGAACTGCCCACAGGTTTCTCACCAAACGGCGACGGTTTTAATGACGGTTACTATATCAAAGGAATTGAAGCGTATCCTTTGAATGTGTTTCGTGTATTCAATCGCTGGGGTAACGAAGTATATGTAAAAGACAATTACAGGAACACCGATTGGATAGGACAGAATACCAACGGAGATGAATTACCGGAAGGAACATACTATGTGATTCTTGCGGTGAAAGACTCCTCAATCAGAAAAAGCACATTTGTCGACCTGCGCAGAAAGCGCTGATTCAAACACATGGAAATAAATAACGCTATATATAAATGAAAAAACTCCTCACCAGTGCCATGTTGCTGATCGGTCTTGGCTCGACGGCACAGCAGGACATCCTTGTGAGCCAGTACATGTTCAATCATCTTCTGCTGAACCCTGCCTACAGCGGTAGCAAGGATTACATGATGGCGACCTTACTGTACCGCAAGCAGTGGGTTGATTTCAGCGGAGCGCCTGAGACTCAGGTTGCCTCGCTTCACGGCCCGCTGGGTCTGACTCAGCTGGGCTGGGGCGGACTGATCTCTCATGACAAGATCGGTGTGACTGACCGCACGGATGTGTATGCGAATGCGGCCTATCACCTGAAGCTGAACCAGAAGCTGAAACTTTCTTTGGGTCTTCGTGGCGGGGGTGGCATTTATTCCTACAAGAACAGCGACCTGAAGGTATGGGACGCGAACGATCCGGCCTTTGCCGGAGACAAAGTGAGCCGCTTTCTGCCGAACGTGGGAGCGGGAGCTTACCTGTATGGTGAGCGCTTCTATGCAGGGGTTTCGGTTCCGACCATCATCAGCTACGATCCGGTGAAAAGCCTGAGCGTGAACCTAAGCGGAGGAGATGTGATTCCACACCAGGTGCGCCATTACTTTGCCACGGCCGGAGCGGTGTTCGAGCTTCATCCGGATGTGATGATGAAGCCCAGCGTACTGGTGAAGTACGTGGATGCGGCGCCCGTGGAGGCAGACTTCAACGTGAACTTTCTGTTCGCCAACACGCTATGGCTGGGGGGGAGTTACCGCACTGGCGACAGCTTCGTGGCTCTATTGGAGATCCAGCTGACAAAGAAACTGCGCCTGGGTTACAGCTACGACTTCACCTTTACCGATATCAAGGATTACTCCTCGGGCTCGCATGAGATCATGCTGGGTTATGATTTTGGATTTGACATCATGAAGATGCGCACACCGCGTTACTTCTGATGAAGAGAATCAGATAAAAGAACGATCAAAGAGAACACGACAAACACAAAGAGCAACCATATCCCATGAATACAACCACACGCATTCTGCCACTGGCCCTGACGCTGATGCTATTACTGAGCGGCTGCGCGAGCTATCACGTTCGCCAGGGCAACCGGCTGTATGATCAGCTGGCCTACAACTCCGCGATCGTGGAATACCAAAAGGCACTGGGCAAGAAGAGCTTTCCCCAGGCCCAGATCCGTTTGGCCGAATGCTACCGCCAGACCAATGACCTGAGCCGCGCCGAAGAGGCCTATGCAAAGGTGATGGAGCTGAGCCAGGCCGAACCCAAACACCGTTTAGCCTATGCCCAGATACTGATGCGTTCGGGCAAGTACGATCAGGCCAAGAATTACTTCGAACAGTATTTAGGCAGCAACCCCACGGATGCACAGGCACAGAAGCTTCGCCAGAGCTGCGACAGCATCACGCAGTGGAAGGTGGATAGCGCCAAGTACACAGTGGAGGCGAGCAAGCTGAATCAGGCGGGCTCGAACTTTTCCCCGGTGTGGTACCGCGACGGAGTGGTGTTCGTGAGCGACCGCAACGAAAAATCAAAGACCTATGCCTGGACGGGCCGCCCCTTCCTGGATCTTTATTACTCGAAGAAAGATGCACAAGGCAACTACGGCATGGCCATGCCGCTTCAGGGCGATGTGAACGGATTGTACCACGAGGGACCGGCCAGCTTTACAGGAGCAGGAGACAGCACGATGATCTTCACGCGCAACAATTACATGAAGAAGAAAGTGCACAAGAGTGAAGAAGATGTGGTGATACTGCAGCTTTACCAGGCCACGCGCAGCGATACTGCCTTCCGCAAGGTAGAAGGTCTTCCCTTCAACAGCAGCGAATACAGCACGGGCCATCCGAGCCTGAGCCAGGATGGCAACACGATGTACTTTGCCAGTGACATGCCGGGAGGTCAGGGCGGAACGGATATTTATGTAGTGAAGAAAGAAAACGGAGCCTGGGGCAAGCCTCAAAACCTGGGTGCGAAAGTAAACACACCTTACAATGAGATGTTCCCGCTCTGGTTCAAAGACAGCGTGCTGTACTTCAGCAGCGAAGGGCATTACGGGATGGGCGGACTGGATGTGTTCTGGACACAGCCACAGGGCACAGACTGGACAGAGCCCCGTAACATGGGCTATCCTCTGAACACGAGCTACGACGACTTTGGCATGGCACTGAACGCGGAAGGCAACGAAGGACTGATCTCCTCGAACCGCAACAGCCAGAACACACGCCAGGACCAGATCTACAGTTTTACGATCAACGACCTTCGCTTCACGCTGGAAGGCATCGCGGTGGAAAAGCAAAGCCAGTTGCCTCTGGAGGGAGTGAGCGTGGAGCTGACCAACAAGAAGACGGGGGAGAAGGAGCGGGTGATCACGGGTGCAGACGGGAAGTTTTTCTTCAAGCTGAATCCGAACACAGACTACACGGTGGTGGGCAGCAAGGACAGTTACTTCACCAACACCGAGCCGGTGAGCACGGTGGGAAAAAACCGCAGCGAGAACATGTTCGTGAAGCTGAAGCTTGAACTGGAGCAGATCATCGTGAACAAGCCGATTGTGCTGGAGAACATCTATTACGATCTTGACAAATATGACATCCGACCGGATGCAGCCGTGGGCCTGGACAAGCTGGTGGCGATCATGCAGGACAATCCGGAGATCAGCATCGAGCTGAGCTCACACACAGACTCCCGGGCAGATGACCGTTACAACATGATCCTGAGTCAGCGCAGGGCAGAGTCAGCGGTGAATTACATCGTCTCCCGCGGCATCGACGCATCAAGAATCACGGCGAAGGGATACGGAGAGACCATGCTGGTGAACGAATGTGCCAACAAGGTGAACTGCACCGAAGAGCAGCATCAGGCCAACAGGAGAACGGAATTTAAAGTTACTTCCCTGGGTAATAAAGGGCTCTGATATAAATTTATCCAATTAAAAAGTTAAAGCCGGAATACTGCTTGTCAGTATCCCGGCTTTTTGTGTTCATGTGTAAATCTGCGTATTAACTTTTAATCACTTTGGAGCTCACTTTCTTATTGTCAAAAATTACATACAAGGTGTATTCTCCTGAGGTGATATTCTTTTTATCTCTGTAGTTATAAATGTTTTTTCCTTCTCCAGCCTCTATTGTTTCTGTGTTTACGATTTTCCCTTTTTCATCTACAAGTTGTATCCACACTCTTCCGGCCGCAGGAATAACGTAGGATATGTCAAATGAGCTGGAGAACGGGCTCGGACTAACATGATCGATTGCAAGCTTTCTTTCAGACTTGAACTTCACAGCTGAAAGAGGGTGAAGGACAAATTTTCCGTTGAGGAAAGTCTGACGCAGACGGTAGTATACAATCTGGCTTGTCGGATTGGTTCTGTCCACGTGCATGTAGTCAGCATGAGGAGGAAGATTAGGATTTGCTTTGATATTGGAGATGTTGACGAAATCAACTCCGTTGATTGAACGTTCAATGGAGAAGTAGTCTACTTTATTGTTCATTGTTGTTGACCAATAGATAGATACTTCCTTTTCTTTTGGTTCGAGCATAAAATTGAGCAGTGATTCAGCAAATACCGAGGATGTCCCAGTCGTACGTATTATCAGATTGTCGAACACGACTTTGTCTGCGCCGCCACCGTTCATTCCTTTTCCGATCATGATATTTCCGCTCTTCTGCCAGTGCATTGGCGTGTTTGGAGTGCCGTGGTGACTCCAAACAACTACTGAGTTCACAAATATTTCTCCCTTGCCGCTAACCGGGTTGTAAATGAACCTGTAAGTTCTGAAAATCGGGTCAACCGGTATTTCATATCTGGTTTTTTCTTTCACAGTATTATATCCGCCCTTGCCATTATCTGTTCGGTATTGGATAGTGATAAATCCGTTATCCATTCCGAAGTTGAAAGCCATGCCGCGGCTGAAGAAATTTCCGCTGCTTTCATTTCTTCTGTAGTCGATGCTGATGTCGATTCCTTCCAGGTCGAATAAGGCACTTCCTTCAATTTCAAGTTCGATGTCTTTTTCGCCCTGCCCCGGAGCAAGACCTTTTGTGGAAGCGCGTCCTCCGAAAGATGTTCTTGCATTGCTGTTTATTCTTATAGCGTCCGGACCTATGCTTGCTTTAAGAGGAGAATTATCTTCCCATCTGAATTCAGAAATAACCTCTCCGCTGGCATTGAGTGCAATGCCTCCCTGTTCCAACCCGCTTCCGCTTGCGCGGCTTTTCTCCATCTGGCTCATGTTAAGAAACACAAGCCATGCTGAAACAAACGCGAATACAAATGTGAGAGTGAGTGTTACAAGAACAAGTCTTGTTGAGAGCAGGTTCTTTAATTTTAAGTCCGGACGTAATTTACTTTTCATTCTGGTATTGTTTGTTTCTTTGACCTGGAATTGACAGGCTATTGTTATCGTTTGATTATTTTCTGAGTGATTATTTCATCTCTTCCCCGCATGCGGATGATATAAATCCCCGGAGGCAGAGAATGTCCTTGTGTAAATTCAAATATGTTTTCGCCTTTTTCAGCGTTAAAGAATTCCCTTTGCAGCACTTTCCCGGATGAGTTCGTGAACATCATTTCAATCATTTCGTCTTCACGTGAATTGAAACTGAGTTTGAAATAATCATTGAATGGATTTGGACCGAAACTGTTCAGGTTAAGAAGTTTCTCCGGCATTTTGCTGTTTATCACCGAACGTGAATCAGAGTATGAAAACTTTCCGTCAAAATCTGTTTGCTTGAGACGATAAAAGGAACGTCCTGACAAAGGTGACTCGTCTTTATAGGTATAATGAATCATGCTCGTGCTGTTGCCTGCCCCCTGGATTCTTTGAATGGAAGTAAAATTTCTGCCATCATTGCTTCGCTCAACATCAAAGTAATTGTTGTTTACCTCAGATACTGTGACCCAACTGACATGCACATTAGGATCTTTGAATTGAGCATCAAATTTTCCTAATTCGATTGGCAGCACTCCGTTGTTAGCACGCACTATCCAATTCGAAAAACTGGAAGTGTTGCTTACTGTAACGGTGCCAGTGCCTGTGCTGGTCCCGAATCCTGATCCTGCCGGAGCATTCCATCCGCTTCCGTTCCAGCTTTGAATAGCCATCACATTCCCTCGCACTTCAGGAGCTAGTGTGTTTTCACTGCCCATATATGTCAGGGTCACATTGGCAGTAATTCCAGATGCCACAATTTTCCAGTACCTGTCTATTACATCATTCTCTGCAACTCCTGCAGAATTTGATGAAGGATTGCCAATCAGACTTAATGAGCCGCTGATCAGGTCGGAGGGAAGAGGCAGGTTATTGCTGCCCGTTCCGTAAGTGCTGATGCTTACATCTGCCGTACTGCCACTCACGGGCTGAAATCTGACAGGTATATATTCTCCTGCCAATCGGCCTGTTCCAAAAGGAAATTCATGAATCGAAAAATCCATGTTCTTCCATGTGATGTAGCTTTGCTCGCTTTCAGATTTTACGTATCCTGACTGCCTGCTGATTCCGTCAGTTTTTCCGTTCTCTATATTCAGGGTTCTGTTGTTCAGCACTAAGCCTCCTGAGACAAGTTCCAGTCTCCTCCTGACATGCACATTGCTATTGCCAATCCAGGCTGATTCAGCTGCATTCATGTTTATTCTGAGTATGCCGTATTTGTGATCTTCACGGATAAGTGAGTTGATTCCGCTGCCTGTGAGAATCTGGTTGTCCGGACCTGCATATTCAATTATTGCATGTGGATCCAGGCTGTAGTCCATGTTTGACAAAGCATTGATTGCTGCCGTGGATGTTCCGTCATACATTCCCTTCGAATGTCTTGTTTGCAAAGTTCCAGCTGAATCAATTCTGATTCCTGAGTACAGGTAAGTTCCGTTGGAGAGGAATTGAGAGGAATTGAGCAAGACTGTCGCGCCTGTTTTTATTCTGAAGAAGTTATTTCCAAGATTATGAGAAGCAATCTGAATGTTTCCTCCTGCAATATTGATAGTGCAACCAGCTTCAGCTTCCTGTCTCACGTTTTGAATCAGATGTCCCGGACTTCGTGAATAATCTACATTTCCGCTTCTTGTAAATCTGATAAGTCCCTGCACCATTCCGTTTCCGTTTCCTGCTCGGCTCATCATCCCATTACCCGCAATGTTGTACACCGGTCCGGATATGATCAATTCGTGTACTGCTCCCAGATCATTTGCATTATCGTCAAATGTTAATGTCCCTGCGCTTTGAGTGAAATTGCCTTGAACATTCAGACTTATTTTGTCTTGTGTGACTAAAATTGTATTGCTGTGAAGCTGCAATGTCCCGCCTAACTGATTATAGTGCCGTTCTAGTAATATGTTTGTAGTTCCTGTGGAGCCCTTCATTATCATCAGGCCGGCATTGAGATTCAAATCTCGTTTCAGATTTATTCCTGCGGTGCCTCCATTTCTTGAGAAGAAAATAGTGCCTCCGTTTTGAATGACATCTCCCATTACAGTCACATTGTTGTCGTGCGATGCAGCACTTGTTCCGTAATTGAAACTCATCACCCCACCGTTCACTTGCAGATTTCCGTTGATAACTGCGGTTTCGGTTCCGAAAGATGCAGAACTGGTAAACTCAGAAGCAGCAGGGCCGTTATAGAAGAGATTTCCGCCTATTGTCATGTTGAAGCGGATATTGTTTTGGTTCAATCCTATGCTTGATAGTGATGTTCCCCTGAATTTGTCTGAGTTGCCTGAGAAATTTACAGTGCAATTACCACTGATATTTAGAGTGGCAGTTCCGCCTGATGTATGACAAGCAGTCTGTCCCATAAAAATCCCTCCGTTGAGTATAAGCTCGCTGAAGTTGGCTGTGAATACTCCTGAGTTGCTCGTGGTGATATTGTAAATGAATCTTGTATCTCCTGTAAATTGAGTGAATGTTCCGGCTACTGTGAATATCGCGTTTCCATTACCGACAAACATGACTCCGCTGTTATTGATGATTTTTACGTTTCCTCTGTTGGTGAAACTTCCGGTCACATTCACATGTACATTCCCGTTTCCATCATTGAGGCCAATGAAGTTTCCTCCTGTATTATTGATGCTCCCGGTTTGAACCGTGAAAGTTCCCGGATGATTTCCACTGTGGAAATACAAACTTGAATTGACAGATGTCAAAACCACATCTTTTAGAAATGTATTACTGATGTTGCCAGATTTGTCCAGCGTGATCCAGCCCTGATCAACAGTAAGTGTGCCGAGGATGAGGTGATTTTGAAATTCGTTGTTCTGATTCCATTCGGCAATGCCGCTTCCGCTTGCAGCAGGAGAATTAAGAACAAGATTTCCGAAATTTCCTGTAACAAGTGCTCCGAGGGCAGTGGAGTAATTGAACCATCGCTTGATCGTTAGTGTGCTTGTAGGCGCGAAATTTTCTACACCTCTTGTGAACAGTGTTGCTTCGGCACTTGTATTGATTCCCGGATTCCATATAAAATGTGATCCAGCTTCCAGATTAAACTGAAGGCCGGGTGAGCCAAGCGTAATGTTTCCTCCGTTCATGTCGAATGTACCGCCAACTGTAAGGTTACCGTTAACGGTGATTCTTCTTCCAGCCAGCATGTTCAGAGTGGAATAGGCACTCACTGTCATGTTCAGACAAGTGGCATCTGTATCCGCCAGAATTGTTTGTCCGCTTCCGATAAGAACATGGTCTCCCGGAGCGGGTATGCCGGCAGGTGACCATAGAGAAGGGTTGCTCCAGTTGCCGGAGAACAGACTTGTCTTCTGTACAGCGGCAGTGACTGATGCTGTGCAAAGTATAATCGATGCAAGAACATGCCAGAATAATATTTTGGAAAAGTGCCTGTTCATTTTTTCATTCAATTGTTAAGCAGATTCAAAGGCTGTACGTTTTCTTTCAGCTTGCGCACAAGGATTGCATTCGTGTCTGACTGGACGATCGGTTTAATAAAAGGTGCGGAAACATGCATCTCATTCGTGTAGGCCTGATCCTGCACTTCAATCACTTTGTATTTTTCATTGACAATCGCCATGCTCTCTTCCGGCTTGTGGAGGTTAAGCCAGATGATGGCTGCTCCGCTCAGAATAATGATCGCCGATCCGAAAAAAGTCAGAGCAGAATAAATCGACACTCTGATGGAAGGTCTGGGCCTGAAACTGATTTTCATTATAATTTCGCGCTAATATACTTGTCATTTTACGTCTGCATTGTAAAATGGCTTGTTCACTTTCTGCGATTCATTACAAGTGTAAGATTTGAGTAGTTTTATTTATAAAAGATGCTCTGGTATTAAAAGCAAAAAAGCTACCTGCGAATAGACAGGAAGCTTTTTCAAACCAGGTATTAAAAAGGAATTGTTGTTAAGAATTTGCAAAGACCAGGTCTTCAGGAGAAATAATATTGTTCTCCGACATGATGGCAGCTCTTTCGATCACTGCTTTTAGTTCACGAACATTCCCCGGCCATTTGTAGTCCATAAGAAACTTTGCAGCTTCTTTTGAGAGAGTTACGTTTGGCATTTTATTTTCCCTGCAGAAATCACTGAGGAAAGTTTTGGAAAGAAGGATTACATCATCCCCGCGATCATAAAGAGGAGGGAGGTGAATCAGAAATCCTTGCAGACGATAGAATAAATCTTCACGGAATCTGCCTTCTTTCACTTCAACGGCGAGGTTACGGTTGGTAGCAGCAATTACTCTCACGTCCAGCTTGATTGCTTTATTGGATCCAATTCTGGTCACTTCCTTTTCTTGCAGCACACGCAGCAGTTTTGTCTGCATCATGAGATCCATTTCACCGATCTCGTCAAGAAAGATAGTGCCCTCATTAGCTTCTTCAAATTTTCCGATGCGTCTGTCACGTGCATCAGTAAATGCTCCTTTTTCATGACCGAAGAGTTCGCTTTCAATCAGGTCTTCAGGAATTGCACCCATGTTTACAGTCACGAAAGGCTTTTTTGCTCTGGGTGAATTGTAATGGATGGAACGGGCTACAAGCTCTTTTCCTGTACCGCTTTGTCCGGTTACTAGAACCATGATATTGCTCTTTTCAACCTTCTGTATAAGCTTGAGTACTTTTAATACGGCTCCGCTGTTCCCTAATATTGTGTTGTACTTGTTTCTGTCCATGATCTGCTCCTTCAGGGCTTCATTTTCCTGCTGAAGCGAAACGGCCTTGCAAAGTCTTCTGATAGAATTTTCAAGATTAATCATCGCATTATCATTTTTGATGATATAGTCCTCAGCGCCTTTCTGGTATGTTTCAATTACCACATCAATTTTCTCTTGTCCGGATACTATGATGCAGTGAATATTGCTATTGTAGTTTTTTATTCTTTCCATCAGTTCAAGACCATTCATGCCTGGAAGCAGATAGTCAATTGAAACTATGTCTGGATTCAAATGAAGATTTTTAAGGCATTCTTCCGGTGTGAGGAAATGTGTCACATCCAGACTGTCAATCTTCTCCAGATTCTTCTTAATAATGTTTCCGAGGAACTGGTCGTCTTCTACAATAAAGATTCTCGTTGTCGCCATAATTTTTAACACTGGTTTGTGAATGTTTTAGTGTTTCGAGGCCCCTTTTGTTGCATTCACAGGGGCTAAAAAAATTACTTTTATCTTCCTAATCTTACATCCTGAGAGTTTATGAAAAGCCGGATAATTCTGCTGATAATTGGGATTTTTCTTGCCACACCGGCCTGGATGCGAATTTCATGGGAATTTACTCCAAAAAGGGTGCTGAATTTGCTCATTGTCGACAAAACAGTACTCAATAAAAACAGCCTGAAGCACCGTTCTGTTAACTGGATCCTGGATCATGAAAAGTACATCAAAGCAGATGGAAAGTACTATGAAATCACTGAAGATTATTACGGATTTTTTCCTGGTGAAAACGAAAAGTATGAGATCCGTGATCTTGACAATATGGACGAAGCGGAAGTGGACAGCGTTTCGTATCGTTATAACATGGTGTATTATACTGATACATACGGCGTAGCCGCAAATGAATGGTATCGCCACAGGGATGTAAATGATCGTTCGGAAAACATCTATGGGGGCATGACGGAAAAGGATATGCTTCTTCTGAAAAAGATGAAACAGAAAAAGAAGATGATTATCGCAGAGTTTAATTCAATCGCTTATCCTACCACCAGCGCTGTTCGAAAAGACTTCGAACAAACTTTCGGAATTGAATGGTCGGGCTGGATTGCCCGGCACATTGCATCTCTCGACACAATCAACAATCCGGATTTGCCAAAATGGGTGGTAAGAACACACAAGCAAAAGAATAACGGTATCTGGGATTTTAAAAATGCCGGACTCATTTTCGTTCATGAAAGCGGCGATGTGGTCATTCTCGAAGAAGGAAGAGATCTCAATGAATCTGTTCCAAAAATTTATACTGAAAAACGTTATCAGGATCAGTACAATGTTCCTCCTTCATTGATTTACCCTTACTGGATTGATATCATGGTGAATAAAAACGACAGCAATGAGGTGATTTCAAGGTATATCATAGGAACCAACCGGTCCGGAGAAAAGAAACTGATTGATAAAAGAATACCAAAAGTGTTTCCTTCCATCATCAGAAGAACAGGTGATTACAAATTCTATTATTTCTGTGGAGACTATGCAGACAATCCGACAAAGTTTAGGTTTGCCAAACTCAATCGAATCAATAATTTGAAATTCCTGATGTATAACGCCGTGGACGTGACAGACAGAAACAGGTTTTTCTGGGAATTCTATCTTCCTATGATGCAAAGCATTTTCAGGGATGTATATCTGACATCTTCCAGACGCTTGCGCTGATTCACTTCTTGGTCTTGAATCCTTTTCTCTTCATTTCACCCCAGTTGCGGACTCCTGTCATGAGATCCAGATTGCCTCTGATGGCATAATACACCGTTAAAGGGTGAATGATCAGCGGCTCAATCAATGCTGTTCCCAGCAGCCTGAAAATGTCTCTCTTTTTCTGGTATTGATGAAATGAGAGTTCTTCAAAAAGTATGGCGAAAGTGGAGTAGAGGAGAGCGAATGTATAAATGAGTACGAAGAGCGTTATGAAGAGCTCTACGTTCAGAATTCCCAAAAATGCCATCATCACCAGGTAAAGGAAGGCCGTCGATTCTACAATCGGAGCAAGCCATTCGAACAGAAACCAGAATGGCATACTGATCATGCCTAGAAATTTATACTTAGGATTGAATATAAGTTTCTTGTGCATCCACAGAGTCTCAGCAGTTCCCCTTGTCCACCTGTTGCGCTGCTTGCTCAGAATCTTCAGTGAAGAAGGTGCCTCTGTCCAGCAAAGCGGATCTGGAAGGTACACAACCCTGTAGGCTTTCTTTTTCTCTTCCATATATTTTCTCATCCGGATCACAAGTTCCATGTCTTCACCGACCGTACGGTGATTGTATCCTCCGGATGCTATGGCAATTTTTTTATCGAACATCCCGAATGCTCCCGAAATTAATATGAGTCCGTTCAGTCGGCTCCATGCCATTCGTCCAAGAAGAAAGGCACGAATGTATTCCAGAACTTGAATTCTCGGAATTATCTGTTTGGGAAGATTCACCTGAATGATCTTTCCATCTTTCACTTCGCAGGAATTCGCGATGCGCACCACACCGCCGACAGCGATTACTTTCTCATCTTCGGTTTCTTCCATAAAAGGCTTAACCATCTTGAGAAGTGATTCGTATTCCAGTATGCAATCAACGTCAATAGCAGCGAAGATGTCGTATTTCGATACATTGATTCCCGCGTTGAGCGCGTCTGCCTTGCCACCGTTAACCTTATCGACTACAGTGAGTTTATTGATGGATGGTATCCTTGATTTGTATACTGCCCTGATGGGCTTTGATTCCATTTTATCTTCAACAGCATATTCGACCGGTTCCAGTTCATAGGCATCAATCATCAGCTGAAGCGTATTGTCCTTGCTTCCGTCATTCACTATGATCACTTCAAAGTTTACATAATGGATGTTGAGCAATGAGCGTACATTTTCCACAATGGTGGCCGACTCATTGTATGCAGGCGCGATGATGGAAATGGAAGGAGCAGAAGGTGCGGTGAGTATATCCCTGTAATCAATGAAGCTGTTCTTGCGCATATACTTCATGATGTCAAGGGCGGAAAATGCCGAAAGAATAAAATATGTGCCAAACAATGTGGCACTGTAGATCAGAATGAAGTGATCTGCGAACTTGGTGAAGTAATAGAAAAACAAGCCCATGGGTCAGAGATTTTTATTTTTCGCGTGAAGCACTATTGGCAGTAATTCTTGCTCTCTTCCCGGCAAAACAGATTGTAAAACCTTCTCCGCATCAGATGTACAGGCAATCAATGACCTTACAGCCTGTATAGAGAGAGAAAACTCTTCCACAGGTGTTTCGAGAATTTCTATGAAGAGTTTCACCGAATTTTCCCTGCCAGCAGCTTCCAGAAGTCTGAGAATCTCGAGTTTGATTTCATCCGGCTGATTGTGATACATACTGATCACTTTCTCTTCGGCTTCATGGGCACTGAGTTCCTTCAGCGCCTTGACTGTTTCCAAGCGTATCTTCGGGTCCGGATTGTCGAGGTGACTGATCAGTATGTTCACAGAGTCTCTTTGCCTGTACGCACCTATCATGAGTATGCAAAATAAGACCACTGTCTTATTGGGAGAGTTGAGCCACTTGCTGAAATCTGGCACCTTGGAATCATGCATCTTGTTGAGCATGGAGTATATGTTGGCCTGATCCCATGCCGTAAGTGGTTCTGTGATTTGCGAGAGAAAACTAAGCGGGTTGTCTGCACTCAGTTTCATCATTGCAATTCTGGCTTCCATTCTGAGTACTTCATTCTTGCTGTTTAGAAAATGACTTAAGTCCGGATAATGCTCCTTCACATTCATGAGTGCAAGTTCTCTCATCCCTTTAGCAGCAATATACCATTTCTTGCTTGATGCCTTGCGCAAAGAATCCTGATGAAACCCCAGCTTGACGTAGAGCAATTCCAGCCGGGCCGCTGCTTCACCGGTAAAGTTTTCATGTAGGTGGATAATCTCCTTCATGAGAATTTTCCTGTGATAGGGTTTGCGCAGATCCTCCCGGCTGAATTCCGATTCAAGGCGGTCGCTGAGCATCAGGCTCTCGTCTTCGAATAAAAGTTTCATGAAAAGAGGCTGATACTTTTTTCTCAGCATCTTTCTCTTGTTCGCAAGCCCTGTCTTGTACATCCTGCTGCTCAGGATAATGATCAAAAGAATGATGATCAGAATCAGAAAGAGAACTGAAACGCCCATCAAAACCCTGATATGTACGGGGAATGAATAGAGCGTACGCTCGTAATCGTCAATAGTATATTGCAGATCGTACCAGTCTATTTGGAGCAGTCTGTTCAAAGTGTTGCAGGACGAGTCAGAAAATTCTTGTCACTTGCAATAATATGAAAAAAAACAAATTAAATCAGTTGAGCCTTCTGCTGAGTTCTTCAATTTCCTGTTCAATAAATTTTCTCCTGTCAATCATGTAACCTTTAAGACCTGGAATAAAATTTCCGGGATCCAGGGGATCTCCGATTGTTGAATTCAGGTTGGTGTCAAAATCTGTATTCGAATACATTTTATGAGTGTCTGCATATACCGAAACCCGGATTTTTAAGGCCAGACTGTCAATCACGCTGTTCATTCTCTCAGGAAGGAAGTCGCTGTAAAAAAGCTCCTTCACGATGGCGAGGTAGCGCTTCTGAAGAATCTTATTTTTACCAATCGTGTGCTCAAGAAGAGGACGCTTGTCATTGTAAGGAGTGGAGTCGGGGACCATTACACTCATGCGGATCAACTGCGGATAGTTCATGATCGGATTCCATGCAGCAAATGAATAATTGCCGTCAAGGGAAATCCAGTGCCACTTGAGAGTCAAACTGTCATGATACACGAAAAAGTTGTGCGGGTAAAACATGTTATAGGCATCGATATTTCCAATCAGGTTATTGATTGCCCAGCACTTCAGCAGTTTGTCGAGATCCATTGAGGATTCCAGCCTTTTTACATATTCTTCATCACTCAGTATTGTATCATTGATTTTTTTAATGAGTCTCACCAGATCCGACCAGTCGTTTTTTTCCTCATTGCTTTTTAATGTATACCTCAGGTAATAGCGTGATTGGTCATTTCCCAGGTAAACGAAATTTGCAATAGGGTCTCCCTGGAATAGATTTCCCCTGTCATCGTTAAATCTTGTCTTTAGAAATACCCTGTCAATATTTTCATTGACCAGATACAGGCCCCAGTATTTATCGTTGATGTAAACTTTGGCAAAAGTGGCCCTGGGAGCAGGAAGTCCGTGCTTATGCATCAGATCAAGGTAAATTTTTTCGCGGATCATCGTCGGATCCTTAAAATTATTGGTCAGGTTCAGATCCTCAAGCCCTTCAAAATCCTGGCCTTTTACAAACTTATCGAACTTGAGCCGGAATGCTTTTTTCTTTCCCGGATAGAATTCAAAAGATGATTCTCCCTTGATCCTGATTCCGCATGCATGCATGATTTTACCGTTGATGTTTACTGTAGCCTGCATGTACTGGGCAATTTCAATCGAGTCCATCACCTTCTTGTAGTAAACAAGAGAATCCCAGAAGTTGCACTGGTGCATGTTGATGCGAATTGTGTGAACTGCATCCTTGTCAAAGAATGATTTACCGTAGTCTTTCGGCTTTTTCGGCTTTTTCGACTTGACGTTGGTTTGAGCAATTACTCCTTCCGTGCTGAAAGCAGCCAGGATCAAAAGAATGATGCTTGCCTTGATTATTTTATTCATGCTTAAATTAAAATACTGTTTTCATCTGTACTCCGATGGTTATTCTGTTTTGATAAACCTCAGTTCTCACCTCTTCATTGCTGTAGGTAATGTCTCCTTTCATCACCCAGCGGCCAAATGCTCTTCTCTGATATTCTAGTGCGCCCTGGATTGATTTCAGGCGCGGGGTATTCTCTTCGCTGAGCTTTCTGTCATCAGGCGATTGTCCCCGGCCTGCACGAAAGCCTATATAATTGTCAGCATCGTCAAGATACTTGCGAATGTTCAGAATGTATGTTTGCGAAGTTTTCTGAAGGAAATTCTCTGTGCCCAGGCTCACTTTCGGAGTGAGATAAGTGCGGAATGAGAACCAGTAATCTTTATGGTATTTACCGAGACTACCCGTATAAATGGATGTGCCGGGTGTTGAAAATTGTAAGTATCGGTATCCGCCGGAAAGCTCAAAGCTCTTGGGAAGTTTCTGAAACATTTCCACCCCGGCGCGAAGGTCCGGAAACAGTTTTGAGTCGCTGAAACCGACGTTCAGATAAAGATAATTCGATTTAACGAAACGGACGTACGCGTCTGCTTCTGATTGCAGTCCCTTATCATTGAACTTTTCAGCGTAACTCGCCCTGTAAATGATAGAACCGAAAAGAAAGCTTCTGCCCATCTCGGCACTCAATAATTTCTGTGCATCTTTGATGTCATAGAAGTCGTTTGAATAACTCACCTGAAATTTATTGCTGAGGCGGTTTTCATTCATGCTGTTCAGCATGACAAGTGCTTCCCTGTTACCAGGATTAATGTCAAGCACTCTTTGCAGAGTAATGGCCGCACTTTCTTTTTCACCTTCACGGAGTAATAGTTTTGCTTTTTTCAGCATCACCGACTGGGAAGTGGGGTAGTTGCTGACCGCTATTCGCATGTATTCTTTGGCGACTTCAAGATTATTCGTCCAGTACTCCACGTCAATGAGGGTAAGCAATGCTTCCTGATCATTCTCCTTCTCAATCAACACTCTTCCAAGTTCAGTGCGGGCATTATCGTACTGCTGCTCCCATGCAAAGGTTCTGCCAATGAAAGTGCGGACGTCATAATATGTTGGTTTCTTCTCCAGGATCTTATAGCAAATTCTTCTTGCCTGGTTATGGTTTCCCGCATAGCTGAAATCTCTCGCACGCTTGAAAAGCCGGTCGAGGTCAGTCGTATCGGTGACTATGATCACAGTGTCAACCCTTCCGGTTTGTGCGAACAGGTCCGCAGGCAAAAAGTGCAGGAAAATGCAATATGCCAGAGCACCGATTATTCGGATTGAGAAGTATTTTCTTATATTATTATCAGGCATGAAGATTCAACGCCACAAAGATAGGATCAGGTATGGAAGTTTTTCCAACCGTCTGATCAATCGGAAATTATACGTTTTCTGAATTGAAATGTTTGAAAATCAAACAGATTTCATCAATAATTTTTTCACTCTGACAGAAAGCTCGTTCGGACTGAATGGTTTTGTGATGAAATCATCCGCGCCTAACTGAAATGCCTCCAAAACGGTCTTTTCAAGACCTATGGAAGAAACTATGATGATGGGAGTTTCTCGGTTCAGTTCCTTTCGTACCTGATGAACAATCTCAAGGCCTGTCATGTACGGCATCATTATGTCAGTGATGATTATGTCTGGATCAAAGGAACGGATTTTATCCATGGCTTCCTTTCCGTCTGTAGCCAAACTTACTTCATATCCCTCTTTCTGGAGTTTAAATTCTACCATTTTGAGGACCATCTCATCGTCCTCACAGATCAGTACTTTCATCTTGCCTTGTGCATGTAGGGCAGGGCCAAGATACAATATTTTAATCCAATCAAGCTTGGTTGAAAGTCTGAATATATCAATATCATCAAAGCCTCAATGTTAAAAAAAAGACCCTCGCAAGAGAGTCTTTTCTGTTATTAATCATATTGAATTCAGAATGCTTTATTTCATTGCGGAAAGTTCAGTCTGAAGTTGCCTGAATACTGATTTGCAGACATGGTTGACTTCTTTCATCAGCGATTGCACCTTGTCTGGCTCAGTGGAATTCTCACTGAGGCGTTCGATTTCAGCTAATGCTTTCTGCGTGTCAGACAATCCGATATAACCAAAAGATGGCTTAATCCTGTGTGCAGTTTTACGAAGCTCATCCCAGTTTTGCTTTTTGAAATTTTCATTCATTTCGTCAAGTGCAAGTGGAGTCTTGTTCAGGAACATTTCTATCATCTCAATGATAAAGGCATCATTTCCTTCTGCCAGTTCCTTTAGATAGCTGAGGTTGATTTTCGCTCCTGCAGGAATTTCCTGAATAGGACGTACAGACGGATTTTCTATTGTCAGGTCTGGCCGGAAAGGATTTGCCTTATCGGAGTTTAGATTGTGCTGTGGAATCATTTCTTTTGTTTGATCAGATTCAGAAAACTGTTTGGAACTTTCCGTTTCGTGTGCTGGAACGGGAACGTCCTTTAACGCAGCTTTATTGCTTTGGGTTAGGCGTATGATGATATTTTTTAGTGTATGAGGATCAAACGGTTTCGTTATGTAGTCATCCATGCCGGCATCATAACATTTCTGCCTTTCCAATGGTGTGGCGTGAGCCGTCATCGCCAATACCGGAATTTGCCTGTAAGAGGTGGGGAGCTCTGTCCTTATTTTCCTGCATGCGGTATATCCGTCCATTTCAGGCATCTGTATATCCATCAGCACGATGTCGAAGTTTTCCTGTTGGATTCTCTCCAAAGCTTCAAGACCGTTGCCGGCAATGACAAGTCTTGTGTTCCATTTCTCGAACAACTTCTTTATTACGAGCTGGTTGATCGGATTGTCTTCCGCTGCCAGTACGCAAAGATGAGAAGTGTCCAGATCTGTATTTTCTGCAATCATCTCTTTAGAAGCGTCTGATTTATTGCTGATTTCGAATGTGAGATTAAAACTGAATGTGCTTCCTTTTCCTGGTTCACTGCTCACATTTATTTCTCCGCCTTGCAACTCAATCATTTTCTTCACAATGGTTAGCCCCAGTCCGGTGCCACCGAACTTGCGACTCGTATCATTTTTGGCTTGAGTGAAGCTTTCAAAAATGTTCTTGATGCTCACCTGTGGAATTCCTATCCCAGTGTCTTTTACATCAAACTGAAGTATGGCTTTATTATTTTGTATGTCCGTAGCCTTGACATTGATACTCACCTCTCCTTTTTCCGTGAACTTGATGGCGTTACTTACCAGGTTATTCAGGATCTGGTTGAGCCTGGTTGGATCTCCTTGTATTCTTGCAGGTACATTATCATCTATCCTGCTGACCAGACTGATTGATTTCTCGTCTGCTTTCACCTGGAACAATTCCTGTGTGTGATGAATCAATTCATGGACCCTGAATGGGACTTTTTCAAATGTCATCTTTCCCGCTTCTATTTTTGAGAAGTCGAGAATGTCATTGATGATCACCAGCAGGTTGTCGGAGCATGTCTTGATTGACTGTAGAAATTTCCTCTGCTCATTAGTCAGCCTGCTTTCCAGCAAGAGTCGTGTAAGACCTATAATGCCGTTCATCGGAGTCCTGATTTCATGACTCATGTTGGCAAGAAACTGTTCCTTGATCTTGGCGGTTTGTTCAGCATAAATCTTTGCATTCAAAAGTTCCGCTTCAGCTTCCTTATGAGTAGTAATGTCGGAAGCAACACCGGTAATTCCCTCCACTTTGTTTTCGTCATTCAGGATTTGTGTAAAGGTGACCTGGAAGAATGCAGATCCTATTTCAAGAACCACGGCGATTTCCTCTCCTGCTATTGCTTTTTCAAACATGTCATGACTTAGCGGGAAGTTTTCAATTTGAGAAAAATGTTTGCCTATGATTTCCGTGCTGCTCAACCCTAATGAATCAATGCCTTTCCCCTCAAATAAATGATAGATGCCATGATTGTCTAGCGTGAAAAGTATAATTGGAGAATTGGATACTACCGTTTGAAGCCTTCTCTTGGTGTCTTCGAGTTTTTTCTGAAGAAGTTTGCTCTCGCTTTCTTTCTGCTTGAGATTTACCATGTATCGTACGCTCTGTCCGATACCGTCAGGAGAGAGCAGCGATTTTGGAATGTAATCGTTCGCTCCGTTCTTCATCACTTCTACAGCAATTTTCTCGTCTCCCTGGCTGGTCACGATAATAATGGGTGAGGTGTTGCCTGAGTCGCGAATAGCCATAAGCAGCTCAAGCCCGGTACCACCAGGAAGATTATAGTCCAGAAAAATTCCGTCGAATTCTTTTCCATCTGCTGCGGCCAATCCGCTTTCATGATCTTCCGCGAAGTGAATGTTAACAGGTATCCCGCAGCCATTGAGTGCCTTTTTTATTATTATCCTGTCTAAATGGTCATCTTCCACCACCAGTATTTGCAATTTGTTTTCTGACATAGCTATAAATGATATAAGACCGTTTCCGGTCTTATATCATACAAAATTGCATTAAGGATGTTGTGTCGAATTTCCCCCAAATCTTACACCAGGAGAAAGGTGATTTTTAATCCATTGTTTATCTATTGATTGAAGAAAAAGTCAATCAGGTTGTAGAATTCGGAAACCGTATAAGTTGATTTTCCTGCCATGAATTGGTCGATTGCAATTCCTATTTCAGGAGGAGAAATGTGTCCGTTCTTGTCTGTGTCGATCGTAGAAAAACGTACAGGAATTGCTTTGTTGGAATTGTTGAGGGACTTGGACTGCAGCTTTTGCTCCTTTTCAAAATCCGGATTCCTCTTCACAAGTCGTTCGTAACTGTCAATGTATTCAATTACTGCAGGCATGGCTGCTAGCGAATCTCTGCGGAATTTCTCTTCAATCATTTGTTCAGTGATGGTAACTCCTTCCTGATTCACCACTGCATTCTTGGCTGAATTTGGCTCTTTGTCTTTATAGTCCGGAATGCCGTCATTGTCACTGTCCAGAGGCCTCCCCTGAGCATCCACTTTCACACCTTTAGGAGTATCAGGAGATACATCAAGAAGATCTATTACCCCGTCCTTATCCGAATCTTCCATGTCGATGGAACTGAAATCTACATTACGTAAATCTTCTGCTGTGAATTTGTATTTGTTGCCATCAGTTTTTCGTGCTGAGAAGTCGTAGCGAAGTGAAGCAGATGAGTAAAGAAGACGATCATTCTTGGAATCTCCTGCTCTTGTACCGGTGCTGTTTTCACTTATGGCATCAATCATATCTGTGTAAACGTAATGCATCACAGTGCTGAGTTGAAGAGATACTTTGGGAGAAATCTTTAAACGAAGACCACCGCCAACCGGCATGGCCAAGCTTCCTTCACGATAATTGCCAAATCCGTCGATGTTTGCCTGACGGAGATCTGTTTCATATTTGTAGTCGCGATAAAGTGTTACAGCTGTCTGCGCATTCGGATCATTTTGATCCAGACTGCGAATGCTTCCGTCATCCCAGTAGTAATATGTATTTCCTGCTGCATCCTTATGGTCAGCTTTTGCACGGAAGAACATGTATTCAAGTCCGCCGGTGATAAAAGGTATCAGAATCTGCCCTGGCTTCTTTTCATTCAGGAAGTCGTAGCGCACCATCAACCCTTGCGATACAATTGAAGAACGGAAATTAAGAGTCCGGCTTCTTGATTTTTCTTCGCCGAATACATTTCCGGACAGGATAAATGCTGAAATGGATGTACGTGAATTGGATTTGTGCTGAAGTTCAAGCTGGAATGCAGAACTTGATGTGAGTGGTTCATTGTATTGCTTGTAGCCGATGTCTCCCATGAAGTACAGAAATCCTCCTCCTGCTCCGAATGTGGGAAGTTTTGATTTAAGACCAGACTCCTCTTTCTTTTTCTCTTCAGGCCTTGCCTCGAAAGGCAGGACAATGAATGAGAGAAGCAGTAGCAAGGACAGTCTGAAGAGGGATGAACTTCCTCGTGTTATTGAATTCCCCGTAAATGATGTAATCATACGAAAACCGTTTTGAAATGCGTATATGTTGTTTGTTAAAATCAGATTATGGTGTAAGACTGGCAATTTCCAGCGCCTCTTTTACTGAAATTCTTATTCCATTGTTATAGGCAACAATGAACGCATCGGGTATATTTATTACAGTTTTTTTCCTGAGATCTTGTGCGCTTTTATAATCCGGACATGTGCCAATCAGATACTTTTTCCAGCCTTCATGATAAGTCAGTTCCACAAAATCCTCAATTCCATGTCTTTTTCTGAAGAATTCGGTGTTTCGTTCAGGACTTCTGATGGTTGCTGCAATCTGGACTTTGTAATAAATTCCGGGAGTTGAGGAGAGGGCAGGAGTTGAAATCGGACCTGGGGCAGCAAGAGTGATTTGCGGAATTTTCTTTTCTCTTGCAGCCTCCATCGCAATGCTTTCCTTGTTTTTTTCGGAGTTGAAGAGTTCCGCTATAATATTATCTGCAGGGTCTGCGGACGATTGGATGGCCTGACGTAACATGTCTGTTTCCTCAGTCGAACTGTCTATTTCCAAATTTTTTGCCGAATGCCCGTATACCAGCATTCCGTCAATGTTGGGTGTCTCACCGGACTTTGCGGACCTCACGAGATATGAAATCTTGAAAGTGCCTTGCGGCAGAACCGGCCAGCTGAATATGACTTTATTGTCGGCAAAGAGAAATGTTCCGCCTTGTGCTTCTACCAGACTCGCTTCAAATCCTTCAGGAATATTGTCTACATATTTTGCAGCCATTCCGTAAGTGTTCGGACTGATGGTCAGCTCTACCTGATATTCATTTTTTTCTGCCGCAGTCACCCACAATTTGCGGTCAACTGTCGGAGCACTTTGATTGAGGGTAGGCTGATGTGCAGTGCCGAAAATGATTTCGGCAGGCTGCAAAGCAAATTGCCTTGTTTTTTCGTCTTCAATGTAAATGAAAACCCCGGTGATGACTTTTAAACCTGAACTTTCTTCAAGGGATTTTACTGAATAGGATACAGTAAAAGAATCGCTGGCCGGAAGCTGAATCCAGATGAACTTGATGCTGTTTCCGTCTTCAATAAACTGTGCGTTTGCCGTTTCAATCGGTTCAGCTGCGAATCCCTCGGGAAGAAATTGCTGTAAGCGTGCAAATCCGCTTATGTTTTTTTTGTAAACAGTAACACTTACCTGAAACTCTTCACCCCCCTTCACATTGCCGGGGACCTTGACAGTAGCGGAAATATCCTCATGCGGCAATTGCAGGGAAGACAAAAGAATCAGTATGGATGCAGACAGAAGTGCTGCAAGCGATTTGGTCATTTATCCAAATGATATCTGCCATGAAAATACAACCCTGACAGACAGGATTGTGGAAATAATTGTTCAGTTATCAATTAAGATTTGTTGATAACAAGGAGTGAATTATCAGAAGTTTGGCTTGAGCAGATAGCGGGAATAAAACTCGTTGATGTGAGATACGGCATGATCCGCGCTCTCCGCCAGCAGGAAGAGATTCATGTCGTTTGGAGCTATCATCTTTTCTGTAATCAGTGTGTTCTTGATCCAGTCGAAAAGGCCCTGCCAGTATTCTTTTCCGACCAGTACAATCGGAAACTTTCCGATCTTCTTGGTTTGAATGAGGGTGAGGGCTTCAAAAAGTTCATCCATAGTTCCGAAACCTCCCGGAAGCACTACAAAACCTTGCGCGTATTTGATGAACATGAGCTTTCGGACAAAGAAGTAATCGAAAGTGATCAGCTTGTCTGAATCAATATAAGGATTACTGCTCTGCTCGAATGGGAGCTCGATATTCAGTCCGACCGATTTGCCGCCTGCAGTCTTTGCGCCTTTGTTTGCCGCTTCCATAATACCAGGTCCGCCACCGGTAATGATACCATAACCTTCTTTGGTGAGTTTATATGCTACTTCTTCCGCAAGCTTGTAATATTCGTGCTCGGGTTTTGTTCGTGCTGATCCGAAGATGGAAACACATGGACCAATCTTGCTCATTTTTTCAAAGCCGTCTACAAATTCTGACATGATCTTGAAAATCTGCCAGGTGTCATGCGCTTTAATTTCCTGCCAGTCTTTGTCTGAAAATGCTTTGCGTATTTTTAATTCGTCGAAGTTCATTTCTTTCTGTTTGATTTTTCTGCTCTGCAACTCCTTTAAATCTTGCCGGAACTTGAAAACACTCCGGAATCAGATTTGTTAGTCTCTTTGCGTAAAGCTTATTTAAAAACGATCAGTTTTTTTTAAGGTTACTCAATTCTGCTTCATTTTCAAGTTCTTTTTGTAAAAATCTTGCAGTTATACTGTCTTTGCTTTTAAGGATCTCGGCAGGATTTCCTTCGCACACAATTCTTCCGCCTCTGTCGCCTCCTTCCGGACCCAGGTCAATAATGTGGTCTGAGACTTTGATTACATCCATGTTGTGTTCGATCACAAGCACTGTATTTCCTTTGTCAACCAGTCGGTTCAACACTTCAAGTAATATCCTGATGTCTTCGAAATGCAGACCTGTAGTAGGTTCGTCGAGTATGTAAAATGTATTTCCTGTGTCACGCTTGCTGAGTTCGCTTGCAAGTTTTACCCTTTGCGCTTCACCTCCCGAAAGAGTGGTGCTCTGCTGCCCGAGAGTGATATAGCCGAGTCCGACTTCTTTCAGTGTATTGATCTTATGCAGGATATGAGGTAGCTGGCTGAAGAATTCTACAGCCTGCTCAATACTCATGTCGAGTACATCACTGATGGATTTACCCCGGTATCGTATTTCCAGAGTTTCCCGATTATATCTTTTGCCTCTGCAAGTCTCACATTCCACATGCACGTCTGGCAGGAAATTCATTTCAATCACTCGCATGCCCCCGCCCTGACAAGTCTCACACCGGCCTCCTTTCACGTTGAAGGAAAACCTACCTGGAGCATATCCGCGAATCTGTGCTTCCGGAAGTTGCGAAAACAAATTTCGTATGTCAGTGAATACCCCAGTATAGGTCGCCGGATTCGATCGGGGTGTGCGCCCGATAGGGCTCTGGTCTATCTCAATCACTTTGTCTACATGCTCAATTCCTTTGACTGATGTGTATGGATATGGCTTTTGTTGAGAGTTGTAAAAGTGCTGATTTAGAATGGGATATAGCGTCTCATTTATCAATGTGGATTTCCCGCTTCCGGAAACTCCGCTGACACAAATGAGTTTCCCAAGCGGGAATTTTACATTTACTTTTTTCAGGTTATTGCCGCTTGCCCCTTTGAGTTCAATGTGTTTGCCATTACCCTTGCGGACTGTTTCAGGTACTTCAATGTTTCGTCTTCCGGTCAAGTAATCAGTGGTCAGTCCTCCCTGTTTCAGAATCTCATTTGGTGTGCCTTGAGCCACTACTTCTCCGCCATGAGTACCTGCACCCGGACCAAGGTCGACAATGTAGTCCGCTGCCATGATGGTCTCCCTGTCGTGTTCCACCACTACGACAGAGTTTCCGGTATCCCGCAATTCCTGAAGTGATTTAATCAGTCGGACATTGTCGCGCTGATGCAGACCTATGCTTGGCTCATCGAGAATATACAAGACTCCTACTAAGCGTGAACCGATTTGTGTGGCAAGCCTGATTCTTTGCGATTCACCCCCGCTGAGGCTCTTTGATTTTCTGTTCAGAGTGAGGTAATCAAGTCCTACATCAAGAAGGAATTTTATTCGCTTTCGTATTTCTTTATTTACTTCAGAAGCAATTTTTCTTTGTCTCTCATTGATTCGCTTATCCAGGTCAGAGAACCATTCAGCCAATTTGCCGATATCCATGTTGGCCAATTCGCTGATGTTCTTTCCGTCTACTCGAAAAAATAAACTTTCTTTTTTCAGTCTCGCGCCATTGCATTCCGGACATTCCACCTGCTGCATAAAACTGTTTATCCATTTCTTGAGGGAGTAGGAAGCCTGTTCGTTATCTTGCCCGACGATGAAGTTGACTATTCCCTCATACGTAATGCTGGTATGATACGAATCAGACGTGTGATCCCCTGCAACAGTAAGCACATCATCAGAGCCATACAGTATCAGGTTCAGTGATTCTTCAGGAATATCTTCAATGGGCATGGAAAGATTGAACTGATGCTTTCTTCCAAGTGCTGTAAGCTGCCTGAAAATCCAGGAATCTTTTTGCGGGCCAAGAGGCGCAATTCCTCCCGCTTTGATGCTCAGGGATGGGTCTGGAATGATGCTCCGAATATCCACCTCTGAAACAGTGCCAAGCCCGTTGCACTTTCTGCATGCCCCGTAAGGAGAGTTGAATGAAAATGTATTAGGCTGGGGCTCATCATATGAAATGCCTGAAGTGGGGCACATCAGATGTCTGCTGTAATAATGCTCTTCATCTGTATCAGCGTCCACAATCAAAATGCTTCCCTTTCCGGTCTTCATTGCCTGTGCCAGAGATTCTCTCAAACGTGCTTGCACAGTGGGGGTCACTTCCATCCGGTCAACGAGCAACTCAATGTCGTGCGTTTTGTACCTGTCCACTTGTATACCTTTCTTGAGTTCCGTCAATTTTCCGTCGGTTCTTACCCTCAGAAAGCCTTGCTGCATGAGCTGTTCGAATAACTCCCTGTAATGTCCTTTTCTTGCTTTCACCAAGGGCGCAAGAAGCAGTATTTTTCTGCCTTCGAACTTCTGCAAAATCAGGTCAATGATTTGGTCATCGCTGAGACGGATCATCTTTTCTCCTGTTACATGAGAAAATGCCTCCGAGGCTCTCGCATAGAGAAGACGAAGGAAATCGTAAATTTCGGTGATTGTTCCGACAGTGGACCGGGGATTGAGATTTGTTGTTTTCTGTTCAATGGAAATAACCGGACTGAGTCCTTTGATGGCATCCACATCGGGCCTTTCCATATTTCCCAGAAATTGCCTTGCATAGGCAGAAAAGCTCTCAAGATAACGTCTTTGGCCCTCCGCGTAAATCGTGTCGAATGCAAGTGAAGACTTTCCGCTTCCGCTAAGTCCTGTAATCACAACAAGCTTGTTCCTGGGAAATTTCAGGTCAATGTTTTTCAGGTTATGCACTCTCGCGCCGTAAACCTCCAGAAATTCAATATCTCGCGGCATGCAAAAATTCGGACTTGCGAAGTTAGTGAAAAGTTTTGCTCGGAGTATGCATGACCTATCTTCATGACTTTGTAAAATTGGAAAATAAAGTGCTGATGAATTCGTTCTCTTTCCGCCAATCTTGTTTTCTTTGCATCCGGATGAAAAAAGCATTACTTTTTTTATTACTGTTTTCATGTTTCAGTGCTGGAGCGCAGATCGGTGGATCAGCTGTACATTCTTTTCTGAATATTCCTGCATCTGCCAGAGTAGCCGCGATGGGAGGCACATTCATTTCAGTGAAGGACAATGACCTGAATCTTGCGATGCAGGCGCCATCATTATTGAATCCTTCCATGCACCGTAACCTTGCCCTGAGCGCGGTGTCCTATGTAGACGGAGTGAAATTCGCTGATGCAGCTTATGCTCATCACAAAGGAGCACTCGGCACATTCATGGCCGGTATTCACTCTGCTCAGTACGGATCTTTTACCGAAACGAATGAGTTCGGAGATATTCAGGGCAGCTTCCGGGCTGCTGATTACGCTCTTGTGCTCGGATGGTCAAAGCCATTGAATGAATTGTTTTCTGTGGGAGCTTCATTGAAACCGGTGTACAGCGATTATTATATATACAATTCATTTGCACTTGCAGCTGATTTATCAGCAACTTATTTTGATACAACGCATCAGTTTACAGTCACAGTGATGGCGCGCAATGCCGGTGTTCAGCTCAAGAATTATGTAAAAGATAATAATGAGCCATTGCCTGCTGAAATTCTTCTGGGGCTTTCCAAAAGACTTTCTCATACTCCTTTAAGATTTAATCTGACAGTCCGCAATCTGCAGAAATTCAATCTTAAATATGATGACCCGCTGAATCTTGGCGATGTAGATCCTGTTACCGGAAGAGCTGAGCAAAAAGAAATCGGTTTCTTCGACAACCTCACAAGACATTTCATCCTTGGAGCTGAAGTTTTATTGTCGAAAAATTTTCATTTGCGTGCAGCATATAACTTTCAAAGAAGAAAGGAACTTTTACTGGATACAAGAACTGCTTTGACAGGCTTTTCATTTGGTGTGGGGATGAAAGTCAGCAAATTTCATATATCATACGGCCGGGCAAACTATCATCTCGCCGGCGGAGCCGACCACATCTCCATCACAACAAATTTTTCAGAGATGACAAGAAAAAAATAAAAACTTTGTTTGCGTGGCATTCAGCATTATTTTTTATTTCACAGCATGAATTCCGTCTTTCAGTTCCGCCCTTTTCTTTGTTACTTTGCCAAAAATCAAAATGCAGTTGTCAGGGTCAATTTCCGGAACCGCTTATAAAATGCAGGCAGAGCCCAATATACTTCCGCGCAAAATAATTATTGCCATTGACGGATTCTCTTCCTGCGGGAAGAGCACTCTTGCCAAAGCGCTGGCGCGCAAACTTGGCTATAATTATATCGACTCCGGAGCAATGTACAGGGCTGTGACTCTTTTTATTCAGCAGAACGGTATTACCCTTGAAGAGCTTTCAGGAATGAGTGAGGAACAGCTTGAAAAAATGCTGGATCACATACAGATTACATTTCGTTTAAATAGTGATAGCGGTTTTTCAGAAATTTATCTGAATGATATAAACGTGGAGGAAAAGATTCGTGACCTGAAGGTTTCTGATTGGGTGAGTCCTGTGAGCGCCATTCCAGCGATTAGGAAAAGAATGGTGCGAAAACAACAGATCTACGGAAAAAACAAAGGTATCGTAATGGATGGCCGTGATATCGGTACAAAAGTTTTTCCCAATGCTGAATTGAAAATTTTCATGACTGCTTCGAAAAATGTGAGAGCAAAAAGAAGATTCGATGAACTTACTGAAAAGGGTTTCATGGTAACCATGGATGAAGTATCCAAAAACATCGAAGACAGGGATTCAAAAGATACCACAAGAAAAGAAAGTCCTCTAAGGCAGGCTGAAGATGCAGTGCTTCTCGATAATTCCAACCTTAACCAGGAGGAACAGTTGCAATTTGCTATGGACTTAGTAAGCACCTTGAAGACTGCCTGAACTTATCCCGACAAACACAATTCTCTTTTGCATAATGCTCACTGTCGTTGACCTTTGTCTGTACAATTTCGTATCTTTGCAGCGATGCAAATCACCATTGATCCCAATTCCGGTTTTTGTTTTGGAGTAGTTTATGCCATTCAGATGGCGGAAGATGAACTTGACAACTCAGGACAGCTTTATTGTCTGGGCGATATCGTCCACAATAACATGGAAGTAGAGAGGCTCCGATCAAAAGGACTCGAGATTATAGACCACGAACGCCTGAAAACTTTGCGCGATTGCAAAGTGCTGATCCGCGCTCACGGTGAACCGCCTGAGACCTATAAAATCGCGCTTGAAAACAACATTGAACTCATCGACGCATCCTGTCCTGTTGTACTGAAATTACAGAATCGAGTGAGAACAAGCTTTGATGAAGTTTTGAAGAACGAGGGGCAAGTGGTCATATACGGCGAAATTGGTCATGCGGAGGTGAACGGACTCGTCGGTCAAACTCATGGCAAAGCCATCATCGTGAGAAATGAGGAGGATCTTGATCAGATTGATTTTAGCAAACCTGTTTATTTTTTCTCACAGACAACCAAGAGTACCAAGGGCTTTGAAAACATGAAGAAACTTTTAGAAGATCGTGCCGAAAAAGCCGCTGAAGATGAGGTGAGGGATGAGTATCTCACGGCGAATGACACGGTTTGCAGGCAGGTTTCCAATCGCGAACCTCAATTGCGGAAGTTTGCCGCAATACATGATGTGATTGTCTTTGTCAGCGGTAAGAAAAGCTCCAACGGGAAAGTCCTTTATGAAGTCTGCCGGTCAGTCAATCCAAGATCCTATTTTGTTTCTGATGTCCCGGAAATTGATCCGGCCTGGTTCGAAAATGCCGCCTCAGTCGGAATCTGCGGAGCCACTTCTACACCTATGTGGCTGATGAAAAAGACACAGGATCATATAGCCGCTTTTGATAAAAGCCTGGCCTGATTCATATTTATTTGTGATTCAGCTTTTTAAATCTTGTGTTAGATTTGATGCGAAAATTTTCAGGCATTGTGCCTTTCTGCCTCATTTTCACTGCTTCAGCTTAAAAAATTAAGCGCATATGCCTTTTTTCATAAAGGATAAATTGGTACATTTGCGTCCCTTTTAAAATCAGAACCGAAACTCTCATAATAACCTTAAAAATTAAATGATTACCGAAGAAATTACAAACCAGACACCGGAAGTGAAGTCCGAGCCATTCAACTGGGAAAACTCAGGAAAGGGCTGGAATGATTATTCCAAAGAGGAACGTGAAAAACTTGAAAAAATGTACGATCAGACACTGAGTTCAGTGGTTGAACACGACATTGTTCAAGGAAGCGTTGTTTCTATCTCCCCTAAAGATGTGCTCATTAACATTGGCTTCAAATCAGACGGCCTGGTTCCTCTGACCGAGTTCCGCCATATGCCTGACCTGAAGGTTGGCGACAAGGTGGAAGTGTACGTTGAAACGCAGGAAGACAAAAACGGTCAGCTGATTCTTTCTCATAAAAAAGCACGTGCTCTCAAATCCTGGGATCGTGTGAATGCTGCTCTTGAAGGTGATGAAGTCATCACAGGTTACGTAAAGTGCCGCACAAAGGGTGGTCTTATTGTGGACGTATTTGGCATCGAGGCTTTCTTGCCCGGATCACAAATCGACGTGAAGCCAATCCGCGATTACGATCAGTTTGTTGACAAGACTATGGAGTTCAAAGTCGTTAAAATCAACAACGAATTCAAGAACGTAGTTGTTTCCCACAAAGTGCTGATCGAAGAGGAACTCGAAGCGCAGAAGGCGGAAATCATGAAGAAGCTCGAAAAAGGTCAGGTACTCGAAGGCACTGTGAAGAACATCACTTCTTACGGTGTGTTCATGGATCTTGGCGGTGTAGACGGACTCCTTCACATAACTGATATTTCATGGGGACGTATCAATCATCCTGAAGAAGTATTGAAACTTGATGAAAAAGTAAACGTGGTAATTCTTGACTTCGATGATGAGAAGAAGAGAATCGCTCTCGGACTGAAGCAACTTACTCCGCACCCATGGTCACAACTTGACGAAAATCTGAAAGTTGGCGACAAAGTGAAAGGAAAAGTGGTGGTGATTGCTGACTATGGTGCATTCGTAGAGATCGCTGCCGGAGTAGAAGGACTTGTACACGTTTCTGAAATGAGCTGGTCCCAGCACCTGCGCAGTCCGCATGAGTTCCTGAAAGTGGGCGATGAGATCGAAGCGGTAATTCTTACTCTGGACCGTGAAGAGCGAAAAATGTCACTTGGACTTAAGCAACTAAAGCCGGATCCATGGATCGATGTGGCTACAAAATATCCGGTTGGTTCAAAGCACGAAGCTACAGTGAAGAACTTCCAGAATTTCGGAGTATTCGTAGAGCTTGAAGAAGGAATCGACGGTCTCGTTCACATCTCTGATCTCAGCTGGAGCAAGAAGATCAAGCATCCTTCTGAGTTCTGCAAAGTAGGTGACAAGATGGAAGTAGTGGTACTGGAGGTTGATCCTGAAAACCGTCGTCTCAGCTTAGGTCATAAGCAGCTCGAAGAAAATCCTTGGGATGTATTCGAAACTATTTTCACTATGGATTCAGTTCACGAAGGAACAATTCTCAAGGTAGGAGAGAAGGGATCTACCGTTGCAATGCCTTACGGCGTAGAAGCTTTCTGTCCTAGTAAGCACATGATCAAAGAAAACGGAAAAGCACTTCACGCAGATGAGAAAGCAGATTTCAAGGTGATTGAATTCAGCAAAGATCAGCGCAAGATTGTTGTTTCTCACAGCCGTATTCACGAGGAAGTGAGTGCTGCTTCACGTGTAGCAGAAGGAAAAGAAAGGGAGAAGGAGCGTGAAGAAGGCGTGAAAGCTGTGAAGAAAGTAAAAGAAAGCGTTGAGAAAACTACTCTTGGTGACCTTACAGCTCTCAGTAATCTGAAGTCTGAAATGGAAGCAGCTGAAAAGAAGACAAAAAAGAGTGATACCGATACGGTGAAAACACCTGAGAATAACGGTAACTCTGAGGATTCAGCTTCCTGATCAAGCATACAGAATCAATGCACAAGATCCGTTCATTATTGAACGGATCTTTTTTTTTGTGAACTTAGCTGATTCAAGCCAGGTAATCCGTCATCCATGCATCATCAAATTCAAATTAATATCAATTTCAAAAAAAATGTCTAGCGCCAAACTAAGCTTTCTTACAATAGATTTCATCAGACACCTGAATAATCTGGATGAAAATACCCCTGCTCAATGGGGAAAAATGAATGTCGTACAAATGATTGAGCACATGAGTGACTCAGTACGTATTGCAAATGGCAAAGATCCGCATCAGATCATCACAACTGAAGAAAAGTTGAAACCAATGAAGGACTTCCTGATGAGTGAAAAAGATTTCAGACCCAACACTCCCAATTCACTCATGTCTGAAACTCCTGCACCTATTCGAAACAAATCCAAGGAAGATGCAATCCGCGAGCTTCAGAAAGAGCTGAACGACTTTGTAAATCATTTCAAGATGAATGTAGATGCCAGGATCAAGAATCCTTTTTTCGGCGAACTGAATTTCGAAGAATGGGTTCAACTGCTGCATAAACATAGCATTCACCACCTGAGACAGTTCGGAGCTGATGTGTGAGTGCGCACCCACACCCACACCCACACCCGTCTTTGCATTCCCGTCCTTTTATCGTATTTTGCGCAACGGTATGCAAAAGCGTTTACTGCTGAACAGCACTCACCTGGATATTACGATCAGACGGCTTTGCTGGCAATTGATCGAAAATCACGATGATTTTTCAAATTCAGCAATCATCGGACTGCAGCCCCGGGGCATACTTTTGGCGCGTCGAATCCATTCCAGCTTAAAAGAAATCACCTCGCTTTCTTCAATCTTATATGGTGAGCTGGACATCACTTTTTACCGCGACGATTTCAGACGAAGAGGAATTGAACCGCCCAGTAAAACCAGCATGGATTTCAGTCTTGAGAACAAAAAGGTGATACTGGTTGATGACGTTCTATTCACAGGGAGAACGGTTCGTGCTGGCATGGACGCAATGCTTGATTTCGGAAGACCTTCCAAAGTGGAACTCATGGTCCTGGTAAACAGACGATACAGCCGTCATGTTCCAATTGAAGCGGATTATATTGGTATTCATGTCGACACTATAAGCTCAGAAAAAGTCAGAGTGAAGTGGAAAGAAGAAAATGAAGAAGACGGAATCTGGCTCTTCACTGATGAAAACAACAAACAGGAATAAGTTCTCAGCATGACAACACTCAGTACAAAACATCTCCTCGGAATTAAAGACCTTAAGCTGGATGATATCCGGCTTATACTTTCCACCGCGGCGAATTTTAAAGAGGTGCTGAGCCGTCCTATCAAGAAAGTGCCTTCATTAAGGGATGTCACGATTGCCAATCTTTTCTTTGAGAACAGCACCCGTACACGATTGTCATTCGAACTTGCCGAGCGAAGGCTCTCCGCAGATGTAATCAACTTCACAGCTTCTTCCTCTTCCGTGAGCAAGGGCGAAACCCTGATTGACACTGTGAACAACATTCTGGCGATGAAAGTTGATATCATCGTCATGCGCCATCCTAATGCCGGTGCAGCAGAATTTTTATCCAGATATGTCAATGCTCAAATTGTAAATGCAGGCGATGGTCCGCACGAACATCCCACACAGGCCTTGCTGGATGCATTTTCAATACAGGAAAAATTCGGCGATGTCAAAGGACTCAAAGTAGCCATAGTGGGTGATATCCTACATTCAAGGGTTGCTTTGTCAAACATTCTTTGCCTTCAGAAGCTTGGTGCGGAAGTGATGGTTTGCGGACCTTCCACTTTACTTCCAAAGCATATAAATTCACTCGGCGTGAAAGTGAGCAACAATTTACGGGAAGCCCTCGAATGGTGCGATGTCGCAAACATGCTTCGCATCCAGCTGGAACGACAGGATATCAGGTATTTTCCATCACTTCGTGAATACATTCAGCTGTTTGGTCTAAACATGGAAATCCTCAGTTCTCTAAGCAAGAAAATTACAATCATGCATCCCGGCCCAATCAATCGTGGAGTCGAAATCACAAGTGAAGTAGCCGATTCCGATCAGTCGATAATTCTCAGTCAGGTTGAGAACGGCGTAGCCGTACGCATGGCTGTATTGTATCTTCTCGCAGGAAGAACTGCTGAATGAAGGCTGAATTAAGCTTTCCTCTGAACATCGCGAATATTAACAATTTGAGCATGCAGCCATGTTGAAAATTAATGGCTTGGACTTCTTTGTCCGGCTTTTTGTGCGTAAATTTGAGAAAACACTATTCTTATGAATTCGACGATCGACAGACAGGAAAAGTACGCCAGTATCAAAATACACGAGGAAAAACTCACTTCCGGTGTAGCTCCTGAACTCAAAGCTGAAATTGTAATGCTCCACCACGAGAATTACAAAAACCTCATTATTGACCTTACAGAAGTTCAATATTGCGACTCTTCCGGACTCAGTGCAATTCTTGTCGGTTATCGCACTTGTCGTGACAACAACGGCAGCTTCGTGCTATGCGGAGTGCAGGACCATGTGCGCAAACTCATTTCAATTTCACAATTGGACAATATGTTGCAGCAGGTTCCCACGTTCAACGAAGCGGTTGACCTGATTTTCATGGAAGAAGTGGAGAAGCAATTGCATAAAAACGATTAACCTGATTGCGATGAAGCAAGCATCAGTCCTTTTTACTTTGGCGATTTGCCTGATTTTTTCCTTTAAAGGAATTGCTCAGTGCATTCCGGATACCAGCATCACGCGGAACATTCCGGGCATCTATCCTGATTCCGCCACAGGACTGCCTCATGCTTTCGTCGGTGTGCCTTACTCAACAGTTTTGCAGGTTAAAGTTCCTCGCGATACCGTATATCAGGGTTTGCCTGCAGTCATCGATTCCATCAAAGTCACAGGAGTATCAGGCATTCCTTCCGGCTTCAGTTATCAATGCAATCCCAATTCCTGCGTTTTCCCCGGAGGGTCTGATGCTTGTGTCCTGATTCAGGGCAATGCCCCTACAGTTGGTCAGGTAGGGATCTATCCAATTGTGGTGGACATGACCATTTATGGACGCGTGCTCGGCTTTCCTCAGACAATCCAGGATTCCAATGACAATTACCGCATTGTGATAGAGAACCCTACTTCAGTTGCAGCACAGCAGGCGCTCACATTCGGAGTGAAGCAGAATGCACCAAACCCGTTTAGCCGCTTTACCAGTTTTACCGTGACCAGCCCTTCAAATGCGAACATCACGCTCAAAGTCACAGACCTCATCGGCAATGTGATCCATACTTCCACAAGAAGTGTTTCGAAAGGAAATTACAACTGGACATTTGATGCAGCAGAACTTGAGAACGGAGTTTATCTTTATATTGTTTCTGACGGCAGGAATTCAGTTACACGCCGCTTTGTTGTATCGCGCAGATAATGAATTTTGAAATCAGCATACTCGGAAGCAGTTCCGCCACACCGATTTATCAAAGACATCCAACCGCTCAGATTCTCAGAATTCATGAGCGTTTTTTTTTAATCGACTGCGGCGAAGGCACCCTGATTCAGATGATCCGTTACAAAATTAAGTATCAAAGGATCAACCATATTTTCATAAGTCACCTTCACGGAGATCATTACCTCGGATTGCTTGGTTTGATTTCTACAATGCATCTGCAGGGGCGCAGCAATGAATTGCATGTCTTTGGGCAGCCTGAGTTGAAGGAAATCATCGACATCCAGCTGAAGTATTCGGAAACAAAACTCAGATATCCATTGGTCTTTCATATGCTTGATGCGAAATCCTCAGAGTTAATTTTTGAAGACGAGGAAGTCACAGTCAATTCCATTCCTCTGAATCACAGAATACCCTGTACAGGTTTCCGCTTTTCAGAAAAGCCCAGGAAAAGAAAACTCGACCGTGATATGATCGAGAAATACAATGTTCCGATTGAGTTGTATGAAGATCTGAAAGATGGAAAAGATTATGTCACAGCCGAAGGGAAAACAATTTCAAATGCAGAGCTGACGCAGGACCCTAAAGAGCCCAGATCTTATGCTTTTTGTTCAGATACAAAATACGACGAAAGGATTTTGAAGTTTATTTCTAATGTAGATTTGCTGTATCATGAAGCAACATTCATGAGCGACAAAGCTTCAAGAGCGGAGGAGACATTTCATTCCACTTCCGCGCAGGCCGGTATTATGGCCAGAAAGGCTAATGCAAAGCGACTTCTGATCGGACATTTTTCTGCGAGATATAAAAATCTTTATCCTCTTCTGGAAGAAGCCAAAGCAGAATTCTCCAACACTACGCTTGCATTGGAAGGAGACCGTTTTTCAATAGACTGAATCAATGATACTGGTAGCAGACAGCGGATCATCTAAAACAGAGTGGAGACTGGCAGGACCGGGAGGAGAGGTCGTCACTGAATTCACACAAGGACTCAATCCATATTTTGCAGACAGTTTTAAAATCGCCTCCATTATTCAATCGGGATTGATCAGGATTGCTTCTGAGGCAAACAAAATTGAGGAGATTTATTTTTACGGTGCAGGATGCGGAAATGAATCAAACCGGCGCATTGTAGAAGAGGGGATAAAAAAAATATTTTCCAGAAGCAGGGTAGAAGTGCAATCTGACATGCTTGCCGCCGCTCGTGCCCTTTGTGGAAAGGAAGCGGGGATTGCTTGCATTCTGGGTACAGGATCCAATTCTTGCGCTTATGACGGACAAAAAATCATTGCTACTCAGATTTCACTGGGATACATTTTGGGTGATGAAGGCAGCGGCGCTGTCATCGGAAAAAAATTTATCACAGCTCTCTGTTACGGGCAGCTTGGAAGTGCAGTGGAGGAAAAGTTTAATGAAGAGTTTGGATTGGATTCCAATGCTATCCTCGACAGAGTTTACCGGAAAGAGTTTCCCAACAGGTTTCTTGCCTCATTCATGCCTTTCATCCTTACAAACATGAATGATAAGATGAAAGAAATAATCTTCAGCTCGTTTCAGGAGTTTCTTGACATACATGTCAGCAGACAAATCAAAATGGGCTGTGGTAATACAGTTCATTTTACCGGATCCGTAGCTTTTGAATTTCGGGATATGCTTGAAATTGCTCTGGAACAGAGTGGTTTCAGGAAAGGTAAAATCCTCAAGTCGCCGATGCAGGGTTTGATGGAGTACCACCTTTCCTGATCCAGCCTACCTGCCTTTTGATACAGTCACGAGGTTGCGGAGCTTTTCAAGTTCAGTAGAAAGATAGTCCATCTCATCGATGGAAGTATGCCTGAACTTTTCGAATAGCAGTGGAATTTTTTCCATGTGAATTTTGTCGCGCGAATACTCTTCAATATTAGTGATGAGCTTTTTAAGTTCGTTCAATTCAAATATTGACACGCTTGACTTAACTTTGTGCGCAATGGAGTGCACCTCTTTCCAGTTTTTTTCCGGGATGAGCCTGTCCATTTTCTCAATTGCCTCAGGTACCTGCTTTACAATTATTTCAAGTAACTGAATAGTGAGTTCCTGATCACCTCCGGTAAATTTTTCAAGGAAATCCAGGTTGCGGCCTGTGGATTGCTTCCTGAAATCTTCTGCTCTTGTCTGATTGATTTTACGCTGGGATTCAGGTAAATTTTTCAGTATGATATTGTAAAGCTCTTCAGCAGAATAAGGTTTTACGAGATAGTCATTCATGCCCGCTTCTCTGGCTTTTTTCTTTTCCTTTTCTGATGCGTCGGCTGTCAGCGCGATAATAGGAATATTTCGCATTTCCTTTCTGGCTCTGCTTCTGATCTCACGTGTGATCTCATAACCATCCATTTCAGGCATTTGAATATCCATCAACACCAGGTCAAAATCATTTTCTTCCAGCATATTCAATGCTGTTCTGCCATTTTCAGAAGCCTGTTGATTCACAAATCCGAATGAGCGAAGCATGTTTTTCACCAGTAGCTGATTAACACGATTGTCTTCCACAATAAGGATGCGGTAATTGCCATGTTCAGGAGAAGATTCCAGCTTTGAAGCAGATTCGGTTTTAACCGTGGCATTCTCAGCAATGCGGAATTCCATGTCAACGATGAATTCTGAGCCTTCATTGACTTTACTTCTGACGCTTATTTTTCCGCCCTGCAATTCCACTAATTGCTTTACTATGGTAAGTCCCAGACCTGTTCCTTCGTACCTGCGCTTGTTGTTACCGGCCTGCTCAAAGCTGTCGAAAATGCTGCTGAGTTTGTCGGAAGGAATTCCAATGCCCGTATCACTCACCTTGAATCTCAGAGAAACGCTCTTTTCATTCACTTCGGTGAGTCTGATGTCAAGATTCACTTTTCCTTTTTCTGTGAATTTCACTGCATTGCCAAGCAGATTGGTAAGTATCTGGTTAAGGCGAATAGGGTCACCACAGATATTTTCGCTGATGTTGTAGTCGATTGTGCAGCCAAGCTGGATTTTCTTTTCTTCGGCTTTCACACGAAGTATTTGTACGATACCCTTTACATGTTCACGCAGATTAAATGCACTTTCAGTGAATTCGATTTTTCCCGCATTGATTTTGCTGAAGTCAAGAATGTCGTTGATGATGACCATCAGGTTGTTCGCCGAAATGCGAATCGCATCAATGAATTCTGACTGTTCATTGGTTGGATGAGTCCTGCTCAGAAGCTCAGCCATCCCCAGAATGCCATTCATGGGTGTTCTGATTTCATGGCTTACATTGGCAAGAAACTGCTCCTTCAGTTTGTCCGAAAGCTCGGCGATTTCTTTCTGCTTTTGCAGCTCTTCAAGGTCATAACGGATATGAAGTGCCTTAGTTTTCAAGTTAACTTCTTCAGAAGTGATGTGCTTGTCCAGCTCGTAAAATTCCTGGTGATGCTTCAATGCATTTTTATAATCACCGATTTTTTCATAGGCTATTGAAAGAAACTGATGAATCTTTACCAGCTGTCCTTCGACCGGAGACAAGCGTGCAATCGTGAGAGCTTTGCTGAGTACATCGATGGCTTTGTCGTATTGTGTAAGTTCTATGTAAAGATTACCCAGGCTTTTCATTAACTGGGCCTTTACTGTCGCGCTTCCGTCCTGACCGCAGGTTTCCAGCGCTTCATTGAACTGTGCCAACGCCTTTTCATACTCCTTGAGTTTGGTATGAAGAATTGCCAGACTGCCAAGTGTTTTAGCCCTTGCATCGCTGCTCTCCATCAAATCAATGGAGTTTGATGCGCGGAGAAGATAATACATGGCTTTTTCTAATTCATCCTTCCAGTTGTATACGTTTCCGATCAGGAAGTAAGAATTGATCATTTCCGGTTTATTCTTAGTGGCCTCGTGAATCTTGAGTGATTTTCTGAAATATTCTATAGCCTGATCATATTCTTTTAAGTAAACATAGAGTCGTCCCAGTTCATTGTAGCATTCTGCAATTCCACAAGAGTCACCGCATGATGCGTGAATCTTAAGTGCGTCAAGCGTGACTTCCAGAGCAGATGGAACGTCTTCAAGTTTCAAATAGGTAGAGCTAAGCTCATGCAAGCAGCTTAGCTGCCCGAATTTGTCTTCCTGACCTTTATAGAATTGAAAAGCTTCGTTGAAGCCGCTCAAAGCCAACTTGAAATTTTTCTGTGCAAGATGACATGCAGCTTTCTCGCGGATGATGAGTGCAATTTCAGGCTTGTTGTCTTTTTCCTGAGCACTCTTCAATGCTTCATCAAGAATTGCAAGCGCCTGTCTTGTATTCTTCTCTCTTAATACCTGTGCTCTCTGAATGAGCAAATCGAATTCTCTGGTAGCCATAATAGCCTGTTGTTCCTTAAAATTTAGCTGTTTAATTCAATTGTGAATTATAAGCGTTGGAACGGATTTAGTTTATGCAAAATGTCTTCATGCCTTACACTATCGCAAGGCCTGATTTTTCAATCCCTTTGATGCATTAATGTCAGAAAATTTCTTCAATTTTCTTACATAAAAACTGAAGAGGATGGACTGCTTCAGTATGCCTGTAATCTCTTGTTGCCCAGTGTTTTCAGGGTTTTTCACTGAGGGGCTCACTGAAACTTTCATCTTATTGAAGTCTATGTGAGCCTTCAGTACAGCAAGACAGTCCTTCAGGGAATTGTTAAAAAGGAAGCGAATTGCAGCCAGGAAATCTGCTACATTCCTGAAAAATTTCACTTTAACAAATTCTTTAGCATCAAGATTTTTATAAAGCATCAGCAGATTATTCCGAAAATTGAGATAAGTTTTTCTGGGATTGTTTTTATCCAGTGTGCCGCCTCCTACGTGATAGACCCTGGACTGAGGATAAAACCAGATTTCATAGTTCAGTTTCTTCATTCTCCAGCACAGGTCGATTTCTTCCATGTGAGCGAAGAATGATTCATCAAAGCCTCTTAGTTTTCTAAACACTTCCGATCTCACAAACATGCAAGCTCCCGAAGCCCAAAAGGTCTGCACTGCATCATCATATTGACCGTGATCTTTTTCAATAGTATTAAAAATCCTTCCCCTGCAAAAAGGATAGCCGTACTTGTCAATATAACCACCTGCTGCGCCGGCGTATTCGAATTCATCCCTATGATGCCATGAGAGAATTTTCGGCTGGCATGCAGAGACTTTAGGGTTTTCGTCCATGAATTTTATCAAAGGACTGATCCAGCTCTGAGTGACTTCCACATCTGAATTGAGGAGAATGAAATACTGGTGATTGAGTTTTTCCAATGCCTTGTTGTAACCACCGGCATATCCTGAGTTTTCTTCCAGCTGTATCAGCCTGACAGAAGGAAAATGTTTTTGAACAAACTCCACCGAATCATCTGTGGAATCATTGTCAGCGACTATCACTTCAGCATCATCTTCACTGAATCTCACCACATTGGAAAGAAATTTTTCCAGAAAGGCTTTCCCGTTCCAGTTGAGAATTACCACTGCGGTGCGCCGCGCATTTGAATTCATAAATAAGTTTGAAAAGCTCTGGATTAGATCGTGAAGATAAAGAAAGGATTTCTAGTCAGACTCAATTATTTCGGATCCTTGAAGTTCTCTTTAGTGCGGCTTCCGTAAATGTCAATCGAATTTTCTGTGTCCAGGTCATTCCCGAACTGCTGCGAACGGTTATGAAGCTTGAGTTCCCAGGCTGGATCCTGCATTTCTCCAACCGCATCGGAATGTAAAAGCCGGTAATCATTGGAAGAATTCCCCTGGCTGTAGAAAACAAATTTTCTGTTAGTCTGATGATTTAATCTGTAGTAATGCCAGATTTCATATGGCCTCGCATTAGGGTCCATATCGTCACGTGTAACACTGTTTGGTGCTCCGTACTGAAGATACACCCGGCCTCTGTCTGTTTCATGTCCGCGCTTGTTGCGGGAGCCGTATGCATTTTGAACTTTAATTACTTCCAGTTTATAATTTCTCCAGGCTAATTCAGGATCAAGTTCATTGCGCTTCATCCAGAAGGAATAGAAATACTGCTTCATAGACTCCACATCGCCAATGCTGCTCTGGTTTTCCGCAATCTGTCTTTCCAGATTGCTGGAAATAGGATAAAGACAACTCAGATATTCTCTTAAAGTATCCGCGTTGTTCATTTCAGCAACAAATGTCGAATTTACATTTACCGCAGTGAAATCGCTGTGCTGTATCGATTTCACTATGGTATTGCTCCTCTGGAAAAATGCCTGTCGGAATGCAAGCAATTTATTATCACGGCTCATCACTTCAACAGTAAGGTTGTAGTTTCCGGAAGGCAGGTTTTCAATCGGAAACTCACTGAGAATAATGCAAACATCCTGAGGAGAGTATTTTTTTATGGATGCGAACTCGTTCAGCAGAACTTTATTGTCATTGTTGGAGATAAAGGAACGCACCAAAAAATCAGTCTTTAGGAATTTGGCTGTGTTGTAGATCTCAGCATAAAACTTCAATGAACTGATTTCTTTCGGATAGAAAGCTGTCACATGCGGGATCATCGAATAGCCGTTCTTGCTAAATTTTCCCGCGGATGCATTACCTTCATAAGATTCCAGCAATTCAATGTGTGAAACATTGATTCGGTCTTCAGGAAAATCAACAATTATTTTCTGACTGGCAGAAAATCCCTGATCGCTGGCATTCTTATCCTGTATTTTTAGGTCAAGCTGATACTCACCCGATTTGAGTGATACTCTTTGAAGGTCAATGAAGTCGGGCATAATTTTATCAGGGGATTCTGATTCCGGACTCAGCAAATTGTACTTGTCGAAATGCACCACTTTATCTCCCTGCTTGTAAACCCACTGTACTTCAATAACACCCTGGTACAATCCCTGACTGTTTTTCGCTTTTGCCACACTGTTTCCTGAAATATTCAGATAAGTTTCAACGAAAGGACTTTGATTGGGCACGTCGAATGTGCAAAATGAAAAATATGCGTTCAGTGCCCCGTAACCTGTCAGGTTTGAACTCAGGGCAATCAGAATGAGTATCAATCTTTTCATGACCATCAATTTGTCTATAAAATTACAAAAAAATAAGGGCAATTATTCGGAATTTAAGTTGCACCTTAAACCTTAACAATCAGGTGACAATGCCAGAGAAAGATGAAAAAACTTTCAGGGTTGATTTGATTCTGTATTTTTGAACCGCATTCAATGATGTACCTGATCCTTCTTTTGTTTTTTCTCTTTTCGGCCGGCATGGTCTTTTATTCTTATGTGCTTTTTCCATGGATTCTCGCACTGTGTTCTAACCTGAAGAGGTATGATAAATTAGTATGGGAAAATCATGAAAACCTACCTGCTGTGTCCGTGCTCATTTCGGCATTCAATGAGGAAAAAGTTTTGGAAGCAAAACTTGAATCCATCATGGAAAGTGATTATCCTGAAGAAAAGCTGGAAGTCATCATCGGTTCCGACGGATCAGATGACGGAACAGCCCTCATAGCAGAGCGCTTTGCGAAAAAGTACCCATCACTTCGCTTCATCGATTTCAAACAACGCAGAGGCAAGCCTTCTGTGATAAACGATCTTGTGAATGAAGCCAAGCACCCTTTCATAGTGCTAACTGATGCGAATGTGATGTTTAGCCCCGATGCGCTTCGCCACCTGATGAAAAATTTCCGTGATCCTAAAACAGGTCTGGTCGGAGCGAACATTCTGAACGAAAGCATGAAGAACGAGGGAATCTCATTTCAGGAAATGAGTTACATCGCCCGCGAGAACAGAATAAAATACCATGAAGGAAAATGCTGGGGCAGTATGATGGGACCGTTCGGCGGTTGCTATGCCATGCGAAAGGACTTGTTCTTGCCGGTTCCGGCGAATTTTCTTGTGGATGATTTTTACATCAGCATGAGTGTGCTCCGTAAAAAATACAAATGCATCAATGAGCTTGAGGCAATATGTTACGAGGATCTTCCCGACGATATTTATCAGGAGTACAAGAGAAAGGTCCGCATCAGCGCTGGCAATTTTCAAAATCTTGTTGTATTCAGCTCAATGCTGCTTAGGCCATTCTCTGCAGCAGGATTTTGCTTTATCAGTCATAAAGTGATCAGATGGATGACACCATTTCTGATCATAATAAACACAGCCAGCCTTATTGGTTTATCATTCTACTCAAAGTATTTTATACTGCTCCTGATAGCTGAGCTGATGCTGGTCTTTTCACCTGTCTTCGACAAGGTATTTTCAAGAGTCGGATTGAATTTCCGCTTGTTGCGTTTCATTTCATACTTCTCTTTCATGAATCTGGCGCTTCTTAAAGGTTTTTTCCGATATGCTGCCGGTGTAAGAAGCGGAGTCTGGTCCAGAACAGAGAGAACCAATGCAAATGCCTGAGTCTTATCTGTGAATTCTGATTTTTCCGGATTCCTTGTTTCCTTTTTGTGTGATAGAATAAAAGTAAATTCCTTCAGAAAATGTATGAGACGGGATCATTGCTCTGCCGCTCAGAGATCTGCTTTCAATAATCTTTCCATCCGCACTGTATAGTGTGAATTCATAATTGCTGAGCTCTGAGGCAATTTCAATAAAATTCTCCTGCTCGTGGTAAAGAACACGGAAACCTGAATTCAATTTCTCTTCAGGAATTCCTGGAACGAGTATGATTTGGAAAGTGGTATAAGCCGAATCTTGCGGATTGTGATTTGAGCAGGGGTCGGGTGTTGAGTTGTTCGCCAGGTGTACCACGGCTTTGAGCACATATGTGCCAAGGTTGTAAGTCCCGATATTCACCGTGTCGACAGTATTACAGATCACCGTGAGTGGTCCGGGACAGTGAAATACATTTACAGTAATTGTATCGTTCGATCTGCTGAAGTTAGAAAATTGCATATCACATCCGCCGGAGTTAAATGTTAGATCCATAATCACCAAAACATCATCTGTTGGTTCAGGATAATTTGGAGAGGTTCTCAGATTCATGATAGGCTGGGCGTTCACCAGGCACAACATCAAGAAGAGAAAGGGGAGGAGTATTAGCTTTTTCATGATAAGAATGCGTTTTAGATGATTACACTGTATTCCATTTTTAAAGATAATAAAAATCGTGCTTTATTACCTGGGATTTTATATGCTGTATCGGAAAATGATCAGAATATTTGTCATTTTATCAGGGCACAAATATGTAATAGTGTGATCACAGCTCGGATTTTTGACAGATTTTATGTAAAATCGCAATCCCAAATCCAAAAGAAAATTAAAATGAAAATTGTCAGGCTGACATTCTGTTTCCTTATTGCCTCCATGCTTGTAAAAAGTTCGGTGGCTTGTACTAATCTTCTTGTATCCAAAGGCGCCAGCGCCGATGGGTCCACCATGATCTCTTACCTTGCCGATGCCGGTGGATTCATGGATCCTCTATACTTTCAACCTGCGATGAAGCACGGTGAAAATGACTCACTCAACATCTATGAATGGGATACCGGAAAATTTCTCGGTAAAATCAAACAGGTGCCTTATACCTATAAGGTTATAGGAAATATGAATGAACATCAGCTTGCTATTGGAGAAACCACATTCGGAGGTAGAAAAGAGCTTGAAAAATCCAAAGGCATTATAGACTACGGAAGCCTGATGTACATCACACTCCAAAGGGCAAAAACCGCCAGGGAAGCGATACAGGTTATGACTTCGCTGATAAACGAATACGGTTATGCTAGTTCCGGCGAGTCATTTTCCATAGCAGATAAAAATGAAGTATGGATCATGGACCTCATTGGAAAAGGGGAAAATGAAAAGGGAGCAGTTTGGGTCGCTGCCAAAGTTCCGGACGGATACATCACCGCCCATGCGAATCACTCGCGTATTGGTAAAATTAATTTTAAAGACAAGGCAAACTGGATGTGGTCTGAAGATGTGATTTCTTTCGCACGCAGCAAAGGTTTTTTCACAGGCAGGGACGATGACTTTCTTTTCAACGAAGCTTATCATCCCACTGAACCTTCAAGTCTGCTGCTTTGCGAAGGTCGCGTATGGAGCATCTTTTCCAGAGCCGCGCCTTCTCAGAATTTTTCAGACGATTACTGGAGAGCTGTCAAAGGAGCAGAGCCTTATCCTTTATTCATCAAGCCTGATAAGAAGATAGGAGTGAAGGACGCTTTCGCTTTGATGAGAGACCATTTTCAGGGAACGAAGTATGACATGACCAAGGGCTTTGCTGCGGGTCCGCACGGCAATCCTTATCGCTGGAAGCCACTGTTCTTTCACCTTCCCGGTGACACTGTGACAAAATACGGTTGGGAGCGCCCCATCTCCACTCAGCAGACCGGTTTTTCATTTGTGACACAATCACGCTCCGCGCTCCCGGATAATGTAGGCGGACTACTGTGGTATGGCGTAGATGACACTTACAGTACTTGTTATATGCCATTGTATATGGGGATGACTGAAGTTCCGAAATCTTTGTCGACTGGAAACATCAGCCGCTTCGACTGGAATTCCGCATTTTGGGTATTCAATCTTGTGGCCAACTACGCTTACGGTATGTACGCGCCAATCATTAAAGAAATTCAGCAGGTGCAATCAGATCTGGAAACTTATGCGGTTGCTGTTCAGCCTGCAATTGAAAAAGCTGCAACGGAACTGCACGCGACAAATCCTGAACTTGCTTCCAGATTTCTGACGGAATACTCTGTTAACACAGCAGAAAAAACAGTGCAACGCTGGAAAGAGCTCGGTTATTATCTCTTTGCCAAATACAACGACCGCTACAGTCGTGAAAACGATGATGCAAGACCAAAAGTAAAAGGCTGCGGTTACGATGCTGAATTTTTAAAGCAAGCCGTGCAGGAAAGACCTGGTTATTTTAAAGTGGACTGGACCGAAAAGAAGAATGCTGACTGAAGAAAGTCTTAAACTTGAAAGCGCGGTGACATTGATACTACGCTGGTCCCTGCAATTCCAAAATGCATTGTCGGCGCTTCGCGCCTGATCAATTTTTATCTCATCCGCTTAGATGAGCAAGCTCATCACGCTCCTGAAACAAATATTGCCCCTTGCAGAAGTAACTTTTACATGTCCATAGATTCGGCACCGATTTTTAAGTACTGATGAAATCTTTATCTGAAATGAAAAGCCCTCAAATGAGGGCTTTTATAATCTTTTAAAGAAAAATATTTTTATAAAATAGTTGAAATTAAATCTAAATCTTCTGATTTAAGTGGTTTTTCAAAAAACATTAAAGAATTAGGGTAAGCCTTCATTTTATCAAAATCCCTTGGGTCACATGTGGAAGACAAAATAATTACTTTAGTATTTCTTATTATGTTTTCAGGAATTTTATTAAATTCATTAAGAAATTCAAAGCCATTCATCAAAGGCATATTTATGTCTAAAAAAATCATCTGTGGAAAAAAAAAGTTTTTTTTATGATTAGATAAAAGGTGCTGTAAAGCCTTTTCTGGAGATGAAAATTGCGTAATTATTTTTGCAAAATTGTTCTTTTTTAATATTCTATTAAGTATGTATAAGTCAGTTGGATCATCGTCTACTATCATCACCCTCTCTATTACATATGTTAATAATTTAATCATGATAAATAATTTCTTATTTCGCAATTAAAGGATGTTTTAATTTTTGGAATTGAATCTACCCAGATTTTCCCACCTAATTTTTCTAGAGTTTCCTTTACAATGAATAATCCGAGTCCAGATCCAGGGATCTGATTTGATACCCGATAAAACATCTTGAATATTTTATCTTGATGCTTGTATGGTATACCAATTCCATTATCTTCAAAAATTAAATTTACAACATTGATATCAGCATTACCTTTGATCTTAATATACCTATTAGATTTTTTAGGGTCATGATATTTAATCGCATTTGAAATTAAATTTTCAATAATCATTGAAAATCTAGTATGATCGCAATAGAATGGAACTGATTGATCAATTTCTAGTTGAATATCAATCATATTACTCTCTAATAAATTCTTGTATATATTTAATTTATCATCAATTTCTTTTCTTATAGAAATATTCTGGACTTTTACTTCTATTCGATTGTTTTTTGAATAGCTAAGTACGTTTTTTATAAACTCATCCATTTTTTCTATTCTACTTTTTATCAGATTTAAATGTTTAATTTTCTCAAATTCATTATCATCTTGTTCTATAAATGATAAAAGTCCTAATATTGAAGTTAGAGGAGAACGCAAATCATGTGCAACACTATACACAAATCGATCTAGTTCAGCATTTGCTTTCAATAAATCGGCAGATTTTATCTCAATTTCTTTTTCCGCCTGCTTCCGTTCTGTTATATCAATTGATAGGATAAACAAACCTTGAGGAATTGGTTCAATTCTTAATTCAAACCACCCTTGAGTGCCATCTGGAAAATCAAACTTATTTTCAAAATATTTTGAATTTCCTTTCAACATGCATCTAGAAAGTACTTTAAACAATTTCGTATTTTCAATTCCCGGGAATTTTTCCATCATTGTAAAGCCTATCAAATCTTCCTTTGAATTACATTTACTTTGTTTAATAACGGATTTATTTACGTAGAGATATTTCCATTCTGGACTGATTATCTGAAAACCTTCCAATAAATTGTCAAGAGCATTTTCTAAAAGAAAGATATTTGTGTTAGGATTAACCATTGTTTCTTACTTCAATTAATAGTTAAACATCTCAATATAAAATTATAAGAAAATATTTAATCTGGTATATATTTACCCAATTTATTTGATTCGGTCATTGCCGGCGCTTCGCGCCTGATCAATTTTTATTTCATCCGCTTAGATGAGCAAGCTCATCACGCTCCTGAAACAAAATTGCCCCTTGCGGGGCAATGCGTTTTATCCTTGCGGAGAGGGAGGGATTACCTGCGGTGATCCCTGTGTCTCCTATTGTCAAAATCAAATGAAAGACTTCGTCTTTTTTATTTTCCCTTCAAGATCATTCAAGCAAACTTGTGATCTTTCCGGAAAAATAAAAAGCCCGCTAGCGCGGGCCTTCATTTGATTCATCTGCGGGGAGGGAGGGATTACCTGCGGTGATCCATTAAGGTGGTTCCTGCAATTCCAAAATGCATTGCCGGCGCTTCGCGCCTGATCAATTTTTATCTCATCCGCTTAGATGAGCAAGCTCATCACGCTCCTGAAACTAAAATTGCCCCTTGCGGGGCAATGCGTTTTATCCTTGCGGAGAGGGAGGGATTACCCGCGGTGATCCATTAAGGTGGTTCCTGCAATTCCAAAATGCATTGCCGGCACTTCGCGCCTGATCAATTTTTATTTCATCCGATTAGATGAGCAAGCTCATCACCCTCCTGAAACAAAAATTGCCCCTTGCGGGGCAATGCGTTTTATCCTTGCGGAGAGGGAGGGATTCGAACCCCCGGACCTTTAACAGTCAACGGTTTTCAAGACCGCCGCGATCGACCACTCTGCCACCTCTCCGGGGGCGAAATTAAGAGAATTATTCGTTTTGCGAAAAAACAAAAAGAAATATCTTCTGCTGGAAAATCAGTCTTTTACATCTCTGAGCTTTGAATTATTTTGCCGCAGCTAATTTCTCTTATGAAAGCCGAAGGCATCAAATCTCCTTTTAACCTCCTGGTCGTAGTAGCCGCACTGGGTTATTTCGTGGATATCTACGACCTCATCCTCTTCAATGTGGTTAAAAAGGAAAGCCTCGAGGCGCTTGGTCTCGGAGGTGTTGATTATGAGTCGAATGAGATTTTTCTTTTCAACTGGCAGATGATCGGTATGCTCACCGGAGGCATTCTCTGGGGTGTGCTGGGCGACAAGCGAGGCCGCCTCTCTGTGTTGTTCGGATCCATTCTGATGTACTCGTTAGCGAATATTGCCAATGCTTTTGTTACCGACATGACTTCCTACGCCATTGTGCGTTTTCTCGCCGGACTTGGACTAGCCGGCGAACTGGGTGCAGGAATTACACTGGTGGTTGAAACCATGTCAAAGGAAACAAGGGGTTACGGGACTATGCTCATTGTTACTTTCGGTGCCTTGGGCGCTGTCTTCGCCTCCCTCGTAGGCTCGGAAGGGGCAATAGTGGCGGGCTTTGTGAATGATATATTTGGTACATCATTCATGGGCTGGCAGATGGCTTACATAGTAGGAGGAGTGCTCGGATTATTGCTCTTGTTCCTGCGTATCGGTACAATCGAATCGGGAATGTATACGCGACTGGAAACAAGCAGCCATAAAAGGGGAGACTTTAGCATTCTTTTTAAAAGCAGGAAACTCTTCTGGAGGTATGTCAGCTGCATCATCATCGGACTCCCCATCTGGTACATCGTGGGCATTCTCATCGCGCTTTGTGTCGGACTCACAAAAGAGATGGGCATCATCGGTGCAGTGACCGGGACTGCAATCATGTATACTTACATCGGTCTTTCCGTAGGTGACTTGATGAGCGGACTCATCAGCCAGCTATTTAAAAGCAGGAAAAAAGTGGTGATCGGATATCTCATTGCTTCATCATTGCTGATATATCTCTTTCTCTTTCCTTTTACGACTTCGCTCACTTTTTTCTACTTCATGTGCTTCCTGCTGGGTACCGCTGCGGGTTACTGGGCGCTTTTTGTCACCATAGCCTCTGAACAATTCGGCACCAATATCCGTTCCACTGTAACTAATACTGTTCCGAATTTCGTCAGAGGTTCAGTGGTGCCTGTCACTTTACTTTACAAGCAACTCGAACCGGTATTCTTGGCGAGCGGAACAGCTAAAATTTACAGCGCATCAGTAGTCGGAATAATTTGCCTTATACTGGCTTTCATCGGAATCTTCTCCATCAAAGATTCTTTCAGCCGCGACTTGAACTACATTGAAGAATGCTGATAGAAAAAGCAAGGAAATTTAATCATGGAAAAATATACTCTTGTTGTCGGGGCTTCGGAAAAAACTGACCGCTATTCCAACCGCGCAGTGCGTTCACTGAGGAACAGCGGAAATTCGGTTTACGCGCTTGGCTATAGAGAAGGAATGATTGCGGATGTGCCTATATTGAAAGGACGTCCGCAATTTGCTAATCCGGTACACACCATCACTCTTTACTTAAATGCATCACGCCAGGAAGAGCTGGAAGATTACTTTTTATCATTGAAGCCTGAAAGAATCATCTTCAATCCGGGTGCGGAAAATCCTCGTCTTGAAAAGAGAGCGAGGGCTGAAGGCATCATATGTGAAAATGCCTGTACGCTTGTGATGATTGCCACAGGACAGTACTGAAATAAAAAAGCCCCTAGTCTGGCGACTGGGGGCTGTTTTTTGAAAAGTTATATCAATTAAGATTTCTTTTCTTCAATTCTTGCTTTCTTACCGCTGATGTTTCTCAGGTAGAAGATGCGCGCACGACGAACAACTCCGCGCTTATCAACCTGGATCTTATCAATCTTTGGTGAGTATAAAGGGAAAATTCTTTCCACACCTACGCCGTTGCTGATTTTGCGAACGGTGAAGGTCTCAGAGATGCCGCTTCCCTTGCGCTGAAGCACCACTCCCTGATATTGCTGGATACGCTCTTTGTTACCCTCGATGATCTTATAGTAAACAGTGACTGTGTCACCTGCCTTGAAGTCGGGCATTTCGCGCTTTTCAACCATTGCTTCGCCGGCAACCTTAATTAAGTCCATGATATTCAATATTTTACGATGCGGTTTGTCCGAAATCGGAACGCAAATATACGGAATTTTTCAAATAAAAAAAGAAATGGCTTTCTGACTCAAAATTTATTTCAACAGGTCAGGCCTGCGCTTTTTGGTTCTTTCAAGCGCTTTTTCATGCCTCCATTTTTCGATTTCTCCAGCATGTCCGGAGAGCAGGATGTCTGGCACTTTCAGTCCCCTGAATTCTGCTGGCCGGGTATAGGCCGGAGGGGCCACCAGGTCATCCTGGAAAGAGTCGGAGAGGGCAGAAGTTTCATCATTGAGAACACCCGGTAGCAAGCGTATTACAGCGTCTGCAAAAACTGCCGCAGCCAGTTCGCCTCCACTGATTACAAAATTGCCGATGGAAATTTCCCTGGTAATAAAATGCTCTCTGATCCTTTCGTCGATTCCTTTATAGTGTCCGCAGAGTATCATCAGGTTTTTTGAAAGCGCGTACTTGTTGGCTATTCTCTGGTCGAGTGTATCACCGTCAGGACTCATGTATATTACTTCGTCATATACCCTTTGTGACTTTAGCGCTTCCATGCAGGCCACCACAGGTTCAATCATCATCACCATTCCCGCGCCTCCGCCATAAGGTGAGTCGTCCACAGTTTTATGTTTGTTTATGGCGTAATCGCGGATGTTATGAATGTGCACTTCTGCAAGTCCTTTCTGCATGGCACGCTTCATGATCGAGTGTGCAAACGGACTTTCAAGCAGTGCGGGGACAACGCTAAGTATATCAATTCTCATGATGTGAGGAACGGAAAATTAATCAACGGATATTGCTCAGGAGATCTTCCACATTTTTTACCTTGAGTTTTTGGGCATTGATTTCATCTTTCTTGTCAGGAATTTCTTTCTTCTTGTTCTTATCAATCTCCTTATCAAGCTTCTTTATTTCATCTTCAAGCTTGTCAATTTTCCTGTGAGCAGATTCATCTTTTTTAACTGAACGCTTGTATTCCTTTTCCATGTCTTTCAGACGTTTTTCCTCTACCTTTCTCTGTTCAGCACTGCCCAGGAATGTCGTTAGCATTTGCTTTTGCTTGAGAATTTCATTGTTGGTAAAAGCTTGTTCCTTGCGAAGCGTTTCAATCTCTGATCTCAGGCGTTCAATCTCTCTGTTGTTTTTCCTGATTCTGTCTTCCGCGCTGCTGATTTCTTTTTCAAACGATTTCAGGTCTCCTTCCATCTTGTCAAGATTTCGTTTCTCTGTCTTCAGTTCATCCTCAACAGCTTCGCGGTATTGTTCGAGAGCAAAGTTGCGAATCCAGAATTTGAAGTTTGTTGTCTTTTCTGAATCTCTTGAAGAAGAAATGAATCGGTCGTTCACCTCCAGGAATGCAAACATCCGTACTGCATTGTCCGCTTCATTGAAGCGAGTGTAGAGATTGCAAGTATCGGTTGAGACAGCAGGTATCACACAGGACATGGCAGAATATTCTCCTTCATTTTCCTTCAAGGAAGCCTTGCTTTCTTTTTTCACGTATTTTTTCCAGGCCTTTTCCACATCTTTTATTTTGGCCTTTGGAATGCTGATACCAAAGCCGTTTTGCATGTTCTGGCTCATCATTTCCTGTGATTCTGAAACATCCAGACGGTCTTGTGCCTGAATTTTAAATGGGTAAATCATTGCTGAACTAAGCAGAAGAAAAAGTGTGATGATTTTAGTTGTGTTCATATCTGATAAAAGTAACAAAGCTTTAGGGAATAATCTTTATTTTTTAATAAAAACCTTTAATTATTCCTTTCGTAATAGTCTGTCAGTCTTCCGGCTTTTAACTTTAAGTCGGACAAGGTATTCCGGTAATCATTCATGAAAAAAATAAAAATTGGGATAGTCAGGGAAGAGAAGCAACCACATGATAAGCGAGTTCCTTTTACGCCCGAACAATGCTCCTGGATCATAGCGAATTATAATGAAGTTGATTTATGCATTCAGCCCAGTGCCTGGAGATGTTATTCTGATGAGGAATATACAAAGGCCGGAGTCAGCATTTCTGAAGACATTTCAAACTGCGATGTATTGCTTGGCATCAAGGAAGTTCCACCTGATTTGCTCATACCCGAAAAGCATTATCTGTTCTTTTCACATACCATCAAGAAACAGGAGCACAATCGCAAACTTTTGCAGGAATCATTGAAGAAGAAGATAAAGCTCACTGATTACGAATGCCTCGTGGATCATCGTGATAACCGCATCATCGGTTTTGGAAGATACGCTGGAATAGTCGGGGCTTATAACGGCGTGATGGCTTACGGTAAACATTACAAATTATTTGATCTGAAACCTGCAGATCAATGCCATGATAAAAAGGAGGTCTTTTCCGAACTTCAAAAAGCCAACCTTCCCAATATCAAGATTGTCGTTACAGGGAGCGGGAGAGTGGCAAACGGAGCCTGCGAAACTATGGGTGCAATGAACCTGCGCAAAGTGACTCCTTATGAGTTTTTAAACTATACGTTTCGTGAGCCAGTTTATGTACAGCTCCATTCAGAAGATTATTATGAAGCAAGAGACAACTCGCCTTATAGTTCCTGGGACTTTCACAACAATCCTGAATCATACCGCTGTAAATTCAGCGATGCTAATTCTTTCGCCAGCGTAACGGATCTTCTGATTCATTGCACTTACTGGGATCCTAAAGCTGATATTCTTTTTTCGAAATCCAGAATGCGTGATCCTGATTTCCGTATCAGCGTGATTGCGGATGTCACATGCGATATCAACGGCAGTATTCCTTCCACAATGAAGGCAAGCACCATCGATAATAAATTTTACGGTTACGATCCCTTGAAGGAGAGCATTACTGATCCTTTCGGTAGCAATGTGATTACCGTAATGGCCATTGATAATCTTCCATGCGAACTGCCCAGGGATGCATCCGAAGGTTTTGGCAAACATCTCATTGAAAGGGTTTTGCCATCGCTTACCGGACGGGAGAATACAGAGTTAATAGAGCGGGCAACAATCGCAAATAATGGTGCCTTGATGCCCCGATTCGATTATTTAAAAGATTATGCCGGCCTCTGATAAGAAATGCCCCGGAAATTCCGGAGCATTTATCATTCATTCATAATCCTGATTATCTTCTGATCAGTTTTTGCCTTGTAACACTGTCTTCACTTCGCATTTCAAGAATGTAAAGCCCGGGTGCAAGGTCTTCAGCATTGAATTCTGATGTTGATGAATTCAATTCCTTCAAAAGCGATCCTCCTGTATCGAATATTCTGTAGGTAGTGTTGAAAGATTTGTTCACAGACGTGAAACGCAGCTTATCATGAAAAGGATTTGGATAGGCTAGTGCAGGGCTGTCATTATTACTGTCAGAATTTCTGATGAATGTACTGAGTGAACTCAAACTCAGGTGATCAATATATAATGCTGAACCGTCAATCATCTGGTCATAAGGAAAGCTTGATGCGTAAATGTCAAGCCTGATTGAATCCGGCAGAATAGCTGCGTCAAAGGGCATTTCAAAAAATGTATAAGCAGAAGCAGGAGGGAGCAGCAAAATATTCCAGCCGACAAGTGCTCCGGCATTGCTGAGAGAAACAATGATGGTGGCGCTGTCGCTTCCGCTTGTCACATATTTATAGTAGCCTCTGAGAGTATCTGAAAGTTGAGAATAGGGGTGTCCTGCATTCGTTCCGGTATTTGTGATTTCTCCGCTGGTCACTGATGCCATCTGTACCATGCCATCAAAGTACATATTCTCCATCCGCATTGCATAGTTGCCGGAGTGGCTGTCACTGCTTCTGCTGATTCCAATGGTGTAATTTGACCATCCGTCTGCAATGTCATATGATTTGTTCATCCAATTTTCAAAATCTGCATTGGGGATTTGTTGCGTTACGCCGGGCCCAGTGAATCTGAGATCATCAAGCTCCAGCCAGCTGCCATGTTCAACTCCGGTGTTGCTGATGAGGTTGCTGGATGTGGCTGCAATAATCACGGAATCAGGCATTGAAGCAAGAGAAACCGGGAAGGAGAACGGAGCAAAAGTCATTTGCGATCCGCTTCCTCTGATTTTAAAAATATCTGTGCTGATTATGGTACCGTTGTTTTTAAAGATCACAAGAAGCAATGCAGAGTCATTCCCCGGAAGATTAAAGCGGTACATCCCCTCAATATCTGTCGCCTGCTGAGAGAAAGGAACACCGCCTTCTCCTGAAAGCGGATCACCGAAGGTGTTTGTAATCACAGCCTCCAGCGTATCGCCTCCAACTACCACTGTTTCCATACGAATAGCGCTTCCTGTATTTCCGGGAACTTGCGTAACATTGATCACACCGTGCTCTAACAGATTGAAAATTCCACTTGTGAACCATCCATCGGGTTCTGAATAAGGAGTCAGTGTCCAGTTTTCAAAATCTGCATTCGGAATTGGCTGCGCCTTTATTGTTTTTTTACAAAAAGAAAATAAGAGAAGAATGAGTAGAAATTTTTTCATGAGAATTCAATTTGAATTTTAATAAATATAATAAAATCTCATAATTATTTCGACCGTGAAGAAATTCTGATTTTCACATTCTTTTTCACTGCAGTATTATACTGTGATTCAGCGCTTTTAAAAGCTCTTCAGTTCTTCTATGGTAGCCAGAGGATCTTTCGAAGAAAAAACTGTATTACCCGCTACAAGCACATCTGCTCCGGCTTTCACAAGCGCAGCTGCGTTAATCAGGTCCACGCCTCCGTCAATTTCAATTTTTACACTTACATTTCTTTTTGAAGTGATGTCGTTTAACATGCGGCATTTCTCAAAAGTATGATCGATGAATTTTTGTCCTCCGAAACCGGGGTTAACACTCATCATGCAAACAAGATCAATCTCGGATATGATGTCTTCAAGCATTGAGACCGGGGTATGCGGATTGATGGCGACCCCTGCCTGCATCCCTGCCTGCTTAATTTCCTGTATGCAGCGGTGGAGGTGAGGGCATGCTTCAAGATGAACAGTTAGAACATTTGCCCCGGCATCACGGAAGCGTGTAATGTATTTTTCAGGCTGAACAATCATCAGATGAACATCCAGAGGTTTTTTCGCGTGTTTAGCTATAGCACTTAAAACAGGAAAGCCAAATGATATATTAGGAACAAATACTCCGTCCATGATATCTATGTGAAACCAGTCAGCCTTGCTTTTATTGATCATCTCAATGTCACGCTGAAGATTGGCGAAGTCTGCTGAAAGAATGGAAGGAGCGATAATGGCCATAAATTGAATATTTGAGATTCAAATTTATTAATAATAATGAAATAGAACCTCCTGAAAAGCAGAAGAGGAAACGACAATGTCATTTCCTCTTTCCTGCGGGATCACCAGGCTTTATCAGCCGAGATAAGTTTTTAATATTTTACTGCGTGAGGTATGCTTTAGGCGACGGATCGCTTTTTCTTTTATCTGTCTCACTCTTTCTCGCGTGAGATCGAAACGGTCGCCGATTTCTTCGAGTGTCATCGGTTGTTCTCCTTCTGCCAGTCCGAAGTAGAGGCGGATTACGTCTGCTTCACGGGTAGTGAGTGTGTAAAGTGCTCTTTCAACTTCTCTTCTGAGAGATTCCGTGATTAGTGTGCTGTCAGGATGCGGTTGGTCATCGTCGCCAAGTACGTCGATCAGTGTTCCGTCTTCACCCTGGGTAAGGGGAGCATCCATTGATATATGCCTGCCGGAAGTGCGCATCGCGTCCTGTATTTCGTCAACAGAAATTTTCATTGCTGTGGCTATTTCTTCAGTAGATGGTTCGCGTTCGTATTCCTGTTCGAGTACAGAGAATGTTTTGTTGATTTTATTGATTGAACCGATTTTATTAAGCGGCAGACGAACAATTCTTGACTGCTCTGCCAATGCCTGCAGAATTGACTGGCGAATCCACCATACCGCGTAGGAGATGAATTTGAATCCGCGTGTTTCATCGAAACGCTGTGCGGCTTTGATTAGTCCGAGGTTTCCTTCATTAATAAGGTCACCCAGAGTAAGGCCTTGATTCTGATATTGCTTGGCTACTGATACGACAAATCGCAGGTTCGCTTTGGTGAGTCGCTCAAGGGCTTTTGAATCGCCTTTCTTGATAAGCTGGGCAAGTCTCACTTCCTCCTCCGCGGTGATCAGTTCAACCCTTCCAATTTCCTGCAAATACTTGTCGAGGGATGCTGTTTCACGATTCGTTACCTGCTTTGTAATCTTTAGTTGTCTCATGCTTCTGTACTTTTATTTAAATAAGTTTTGTTGTTTTGTTTAACCGTGTCAATAAAATTGATATGCGTTTGAAACGTGAACCTTTCATGTAAGTTTCAGGAAATTTTAAAAAGGGGCTTTGCATTCTTACAGCTGCCTTGTGATAAATGAATTTAAAAAGAGTCTCAGATCTTTCATTTTATTGAAAAATCACTTAAAAAAGTCAATATTTCGCATAAACGACGAAAGCAAGCACGAGGCTTGCTTTCATTAAAGATTGAAGGATTTTTGATGCTTACGATCAATAAAAAGAATCATAAGCGGGATTTTTAACTCTGAGGCTGCTTTCTCTGTGGCCTTCCACCATCCTGATTTGCATTTTCAGGTTTTGGAAGAAGCACTTTTCTTGAAAGTCTGAACTTGCCGGTCTTCTTGTCCACATCAATAAGTTTCACTTTAACCAAATCTCCTTCAGTGAATACTCCTTTCATGGTGTCAAGACGCTCCCATGTGATTTCTGATATGTGAAGTAGTCCGTCCTTGCCAGGCATGAATTCGATGAATGCTCCGAAGTCCATGATGTTTTTCACCTTTCCTTCGTAGATCTCTCCGATCTCAGGAATAGCTACTATGCCTTTGATCTTTGCCTTGGCAGCTTCAATGCCGGCCTTGTCTACAGAAGAGATCTCGATGATTCCTTCATTGTTCACTTCTTCTATAGATATGGTGGTGTTAGTTTCACGCTGCATTTCCTGGATCACTTTACCGCCTGGTCCGATAACAGCGCCGATAAATTCTTTTGCGATAATCATCTTCTCGATTCTCGGTGCATGTGGCTTGTAATCTGCACGAGGCTCAGGGATTGCCTTAAGCATTTCATTGAGAATGTGCATGCGTCCTTCTCTCGCCTGGAAGAGGGCTTTCAGCATGATCTCAAAAGAAAGTCCCTGGATTTTCAGGTCCATCTGGCAGGCACAGATTCCTTTTTCTGTTCCTGTTACTTTGAAGTCCATGTCGCCAAGGTGATCTTCATCACCCAGGATATCACTCAGTACAGCGTAACGTCCTTTCTCATCCATGATGAGTCCCATCGCGATGCCTGAAGCAGGACGGGTGATCTTCACACCTGAGTCCATCAGCGCCAATGTTCCTGCGCAAACGGTGGCCATGGAAGATGAACCATTTGATTCGAGTATATCTGATACCACTCTAATTGTATACGGACAATCATTTTCATTCGGGAGAATAACTTTGAGTGAACGCATGGCCAGGTTTCCGTGGCCGATTTCTCTTCTGGCAGGACCTCTGTTTGGCTTCACTTCTCCGGTAGAGAATGCAGGGAAGTTATACTGCAGGAGAAACTTGCTGGAGCCTTCTCTCATGGCTACGTCAATCATCTGCTCGTCAAGTTTGCTTCCCAAAGTAACTGTAGTGAGTGACTGAGTTTCACCGCGTGTGAATATTGCAGAGCCGTGAGTGGAAGGGAGGTAGTCAACTTCAGCCCATATAGGACGAATGTCTGTTGTCTTTCTTCCATCGAGGCGAATACCTTCATCGAGAATGCAGTTGCGCATGGCCTCGCTTTCCACATCGTGGAAGTAACGCTTGATCATGGCTGATTTCTCTTCGAGTTCTTCTTCTGAAAATTTGGAAACATATTCCTCAAGGATTGCCTTGAAGTTCTCTTTACGCTGCTGCTTGTTCGGGTTGGCCGACTTCGCAACCGCGTAAACTTTATCATAGACTGCTGCGCGAATGTCTTTGCGCAGTTCCTCGTCATTCACTTCGTGTTCGTATTCACGCTTAGGCTTGTTGCCGCAAAGTTCACGCAGCTCAAGCTGAGCCTGGCACTGAATCTTGATAGCTTCATGGGCAGCTTTGATTGCTTCAAGCATCACTTCTTCAGTCACCTCTTTCATCTCGCCTTCCACCATCACGATACTGTCCATTGAGCCGGCAACGATGAGGTCAAGATCTGCTTTTTCGATATCTTCAGTATAAGGGTTTACAAGCATCTTACCTTCAACTCTCGCGATTCTCACTTCTGAAATCGGACCGTTGAAGGGAATGTCTGAGATCGTAATTGCGGCTGATGCTGCAAGGCCTGCAAGTGCATCGGGCTGAACACGTGGATCACCGGAGATGAGCGATATCATCACTTGTGTGTCTGCATGGTAATTGTCCGGGAACATAGGTCTGAGGGCCCTGTCAACCAAGCGGCTAATGAGGATTTCATATTCAGACATCCTGCCTTCTCTCTTGAGGAACCCGCCGGGGAATCTTCCCACTGAGGCGAACTTCTCCTGGTAATCCACAGAGAGCGGGAGGAAATCTGTTCCTTCCTTGATTTCTACATTGGATACTACTGTCGCAAGAAGCATGGCATCTCCCATGCGTACTACGACTGAGCCATCTGCCTGCTTGGCGAGGCGGCCTGTTTCAATGGTGATTTTCCTTCCGTCACCGAGGTCAAATTCTTTAATGATTGCTTTGTTCGACATCTTCTTGTTGCTTATTTATATATATCTAAAAAAGAAAAAAAGGCAATCCTTGGAATTGCCTTTAATACTCTTAATGGTGAAATTATTTTCGGATGTTCAGATCTGAGATGATCTTACGGTATCTTTCAATATCCGTTTTGTGGAGGTAGTCCAGCAGCCTTCTGCGCTTACCAACCAGGCGTATCAAAGAACGCTCTGTCGAGTGATCCTTCTGTTTAATTCGAAGGTGCTCAGTCATGGATGCGATTCTTTCTGTAAAAAGGGCAATTTGACCTTCAGAGGAACCGGTATTTGTTTCAGAACCGCCAAATTTTTTAAAAATCTGCTTCTTTGCTTCTTGATTCAGCTTCATTTTTCTTCTTTCAATTTTTAGGACTGCAAATGTACTGAAATTTCAGAACAAACAAGTATAATAAATTAATTTTTAAGCATTCTCAAAAGAGTGGAGATTTTGCTTTTAAGCTCCCTACGGTCTACAATGAAATCAAGGAATCCATGTTCCAGGACAAATTCTGCAGTCTGGAATCCTTTTGGAAGGTCTTTTCCAATCGTCTCCTTCACAACTCTGGGACCGGCAAAGCCGATGAGTGCGCCCGGCTCAGCAATGTTGAAGTCCCCCAGCATGGCATAAGATGCTGTTACTCCACCAGTTGTGGGGTCTGTCAGGAGTGAAATATATGGCAGTCTGGCATCTGCCAACAAGGTTAATTTAGCTGATGTTTTAGCCATTTGCATCAGTGAGAATGCGGCTTCCATCATTCTGGCACCTCCGGATTTGGAGATTATCATGAGCGGAACTTTCTTATTCAAAGCATGGTCAATAGCTCGGGAGATTTTTTCTCCTACTACAGATCCCATAGATCCTCCGATGAATTTAAAATCCATGCAAGCCACGATAATGGCCTGGCCGTCAATATCCCCTCCGGCTGTGCGGATGGCATCTTTCAGTCCAGTCTTTTTCTCGGTTTCCCTGACTCTGTCTGTATATTTTTTTGTGTCTATGAATTGCAGAGGATCGTCGGATTTCAAGTCTGCATCCAGTTCTTCAAAACGGTTGTCATCAAAAAGGATTTCAAAATATTCAGCAGAACCAATTCGGTCGTGATGCCCGCATTCGGTACAGACATACATATGTGTTTCATGATCCTTGGTTGGGATGATGGTTTTACAGGTTGGGCATTTGTGCCAAAGGCCTTCCGGAGTTTCTTTTTTCTCTTTGGTGGAGGTGGTAATGCCTTCTTTTATTCTTTTGAACCAGGACATAGTGTATGACTAAATTTCAATGAAGATACGAAATGCAAAATAATCAAGCGATGCTGATCTCCTTACTCAGATAAACGTCCTGAATCATATTCAATAATTCAATTCCTTCTTTCATAGGTTTCTGAAATGCTTTCCTTCCGGATATAAGTCCTTGTCCGCCTGCTCTTTTATTAACTACAGCCGTTGTCACCGCTTCCGAAAGATCGCTGGCGCCCTTGGATTCACCGCCTGAATTGATTAGTCCGGCTCTTCCCATGTAGCAATTCACTACCTGGTATCTGCACAGGTCGATTGGATGTTCGCTGGAGAGTTCAGAATAAACTTTAGGATGTGTTTTGCCAAACTTGATCGCTGTGTATCCTCCGTTGTTTGTAGGAAGTTTTTGCTTGATGATGTCGGCCTGAATTGTCACTCCCAGATGATTGGCCTGACCTGTAAGGTCTGCGGCAGTATGATAATCGGTGCCATCTTTCTTGAAGTCGCTGTTTCTCATATAGCACCAGAGTATAGTAGCCATTCCTAGTTCATGAGCATATTCAAATGCTTCACTCACTTCCTGTATCTGTCTGGAAGATTCTTCCGAACCGTAATAGATGGTCGCGCCGACTGCTGCAGCGCCAAGGTTCCATGCTTCTCTGATGCTTCCAAACATGATCTGATCGTACTTGTTCGGATATGACAAGAACTCATTATGATTTATCTTGACGACAAATGGAATCTTGTGTGCGTACTTTCTTGAAACGCTTGCCAGTACACCATATGTTGAAGCTACTGCATTGCATCCTCCTTCAATGGCTAGTTTGATAATGTTTTCAGGGTCGAAAAAAATCGGGTTGGGAGCAAATGACGCTCCGGCGGAATGTTCAATTCCCTGGTCAACCGGAAGTATGGAAACATAACCAGAACCTGCGAGTCTTCCGTGATTGTAAATGGAATGCAAACTCCTCAGTACATTGTTATTCCTGTTGCTTGGCGCGAAAATTCTGTCCACGAAATCAGGTCCGGGCAAATGGAGATGATCCTTGCTAATAGTTTGGCAATTATGTTCGAGAAGGCTTTTGGCCGCAGGACCGAGCAGTTCGGTAATTTTCTGAATTGACATGTTTAAATAATTAATTGAATTGGGCTGACAAAACTAAGACAGAATTTTGAATTAGAAAATGCGCTTTCTCATTCATTTTCCGCATAAAATATAACAAAACTTTGGCTTCAGGCTGAATGATGAAATTGAATCATGTTTCAGAACGGATATCCGATCGCAAGGCTGACAGTGATATCACCTATGACGAATTTCTGATTAGGGTACACCCATCTCTTATTAATCTGAAGAGAAGGGTCGCGCAATTTCACGGCACCATCGAATCTCAGAATGAAAAAAGAAAAATTGAAGCGCAGGCCGGCACCTGCACCGAGTCCGAGTTCAGACATAAGATTTTCAACTTTGAATTCTGAACCCGGTCTGCCGATGTCTTCATTTCTTGTCCAGATGTTTCCTGCATCAGCAAAAAGTGCTCCTTCGAGTTTTGCTCCTTCGAGTACATTAAACAGAAACGAGCGGTACTCTACATTGGCTTCGAGTTTAATGTCTCCGCTTTGTTCAATGTTCACAGTCTTTTGGTATGAACCCGGACCGAGAGTTCGTGCGTTCCATGCTCTGAGACTGTTGGGACCTCCGGCAAAGAAACTTTTCTCAAACGGAAGAACGCTTGAATTACCAAAAGGAAATCCAACTCCTGCCGCGAAACGATAAACCAATGTATTGTTCAGGTCAATGCGCATGTGGTAACTCATGTCCACATCCGGTTTTATAAATTGGGAAAACGGTATCCCAAATACCTGGAAATTACCAAGATCATCTTTCTTCAAGTTAAGAGAAGGAGCCAGAGCGCGCAAAATTTGTCCTGACCATTCAAGATTTGCACGGAACTGCACAAAGTTTTTATTCACTCTCACTGCCTGATTGTTGAATATCCAGGTAGCACGAGAGCTTGGAATGAGGTGCGATTCGTAACTGTAACTCAGGCGCGGGTCACGCAAAGAGTCGAGGCGTGCAGTGAATGCCGGAGTAGGTTCAACGTATACAGAGTTGACATTTACCGGATAAACCAGCCATCGCTGGCTTCGTGACAGTTGCCAGTTGTATCCAAAGGAGGCATTAAGAATGGAGCGTTTGTAATCAGGCCTTTCCTGGAAATTGAATCCTGCGTTCAATACGCTTCGAGGATTGAAATACCTCGAAGTATTCTTGCTGATGAATCCAGGCAGCAGGAATTTTTTAAAAGAAAGTGAAGCGTCAGGTCCGAGTTCATAGGTGTTAAAGAACAGCACCTTGTTGTCGCGCAAAGAATCGCCAAAATTAGGCAGCACTTCGAGTGCGCCTTTAAACTTTAATTCAAAGACCTCAGCTCCGCTGAACACGTTTTTGTTTCTGTAGCCAAAACTTCCGGCAATTCCGAAATTTCCACCGGTATTGGTTGCTTCTGCTTCAGTAGTAAAGTCCTGCTTTTCCATTGGCGTGAGTTGTATGCTCACGTCAAGAAGATATGCTGTCTGAACAGAATCTCTGGGCACTTCAGTAAATGAAATGTTGATGAACTTGAATATATTCAAATCCTGAAGTCTGTTGTATGTGTAGTCAAGGTCACGCTGCAGATAACGGTCACCTTTTGAAATGAAAATATTATTCAGAAGAACATCGTCTTTTAAATACCTGACTGAATCCGAACTGATAATATGAAATCCTTTATACACGATCGTGTCTGAACGGACTGTCCCGTATGGATCTCTGGGATTATAATCAGTTCGTATGTAAATTGTATTCAGATAAAATGACTGATGATTTGCAATCGGTCTGACACCGGCCAAAGAAGGATCAATGTTTTCATTGATTCTGTTGATGTATAAGCTTACATCCGCCTGATGGGAGTTGAGTGAGCTGTCGACGGTGAAAGTGATGTAGTTTTTATTGAAGTAATAATAACCCCTGTCCTTCAGTTCAGAACTGATTCTTTCTCTTTCCTTATTGAATAATTCTTCATCATAAGCTTCACCTGCTCTGAGCAGACTAGTGTTTTTGAAAAAGTCGATGTAGCCCTTGATATTAGGATCCTTGGTATCGTATTTTATATTCCTCAATGTGTACAGCTCATTGTACTGAATGTAATAATTGACGATTGCTTTTTTCTTTCTGAGTTCTGTAGTGTCACTGACAACGCAATTAAAAAATCCCTTCTGATTCAATAGAAGTCTGAACTGATTGCGTGTTCTCCAGGTCTGAACTGAATCAAGCAGGGTAGGTTCTTCACCGATTTTTTTCAGCCAGTTTTTAAAGCGTGTTTCCTTTCCTCTATTGCCCAGATTGTACATGTTCAGATGAAATTTGTAGATCCCAAGCAATTGGCGATTTGGCTTTTGCTTAATAAGGTCTTCGAACTTGCTTGTTTCAATGATGTCCTTATCAGTGATGATGTTATTCTTTACAAGCAAATGACTTCCTTCAGGTACATGCTTCATCGGGCTACATGCGCTTACGATCAGCATTATACTGATAAGCAGTATCTGCGGGATCGGGGCGGAAAATCTTTGGAACTTCTGGAACATCTGTTGACGCAAAAATAAGAGAATTAAAGGGCCTGGCTAAGAATCACATTGGGGTCATTCACATGCCTTTTTTGCAAATTGTTGATAACAAAAACCGGACCGCCCTATCTGATCCATATCATTCATGCAATTGCAAATCACCGCTTAAAATTTTCCAATCATACTCAGGATTTCTTAATTTTTATTTTCTTTGCTGCCTGATTTAAAAGGGGGTATAGCTCAGTTGGCTAGAGCGTTTGCATGGCATGCAAGAGGCCGTGGGTTCGAGTCCCACTATCTCCACCAATCCGGGCTGCAATTTTGCAGCTCTTTTACTTTAAAGCCAAGGCCTTATGATCAGTAAAATCAAACTTCAGTTCAAAGCATTAATCATATTATCTCTGATGCTTGCCATGACTACCTGCAAGGGTGGAAAAGAAGATTTTCAGAAAGATGTCCAGGGCTTTCTGGACGGATACAACGAGAAATACCGTGAACTCTACAATGCCAGTGCGGAAGGGCAATGGAAAGTGAATACCTACATAGTGGAGGGAGATACCATGAATGCCTGGAATTCAAGACAGGCGGATGAGGCCATGGCAGCATATACAGGCAGTGCAGAGAACATAAAAAAAGCCGAAGAGTACCTGAAAAAAACAGAAATGCTCAGCGATCTACAGATCCGCCAGCTGAAGAAAGTACTTTATCTGGCCGCAGGAAATCCTGAGAGCGTCGGAGAAAAAGTGAAAGACCTGATTAAGGCAAATACCGCACAAACTGAACAGTTATATGGATATAAATTCATACTCGATGGCCGTGAGATCACTCCAAATGATATCGATTCTCTGATGGTTGCTGAAACTGATCCGGTAAAACGCAGGAAAGTCTGGGAGTCCAGTAAACAAATCGGAGCTGAACTTAAGCCGGGCCTTGAAAATCTCCGAGACCTAAGAAATGGAGTGGTGCAGGGGCTGGGTTATTCGGATTACTTCAGCTATCAGGTTTCTGATTATGGTATGGATGCAGATGAAATGATGAGTATGCTGGACAAGTTTAATTCTGAACTCATGCCGCTGTACAGAGAGTTGCATACTTACATGCGTTATGAACTCGCTAAGAAATTTACTCTGAAAGATGTACCTGATTACATTCCGGCTCACCTGTTAAGTAACCGCTGGGGTCAGGATTGGAGCGAGATGGTTACTGTGGAAGGGCTTGACCTTGATAAAGCATTGAAACAAAGAGGAGCGGAGTGGGTAGCAAGGCAGGGTGAAGTGTTTTATGTTTCTCTCGGATTCGAAGAGCTCCCTAAATCGTTTTGGGAATTGTCGAGCATTTATCCTGTCAGCAAGGATGCCGGCTATAAAAAGAATACACATGCATCTGCATGGCACATGGATCTGAAGAAAGACGTGCGTACGCTCATGAGTGTTACTCCCAATGCATCCTGGTATGAAACAGTGCATCACGAATACGGACATATATACTATTATCTATCCTATAGCAATCCTCAGGTGCCTTACATATTGAGAGAAGGAGCGAACCGTGCATATCATGAAGCTTTGGGAAGCCTTTTAGGCTTAGCAGCTATGCAGAAACCATTCGCGGCAGGGCTTGGACTTGTGGATATCAACACTCCGACAGACGATATGAAGCAGTTGTTGAAAGACGCATTGAATTACGTTGTCTTTATTCCGTGGAGTGCAGGTACTATGCCGCGGTTCGAGTATGAATTGTACAGGAATAATTTAAAGCCAGATGAGTGGAATAAAAAATGGTGGGAGATTGTGAAACAGTATCAGGGAATAGTTCCGCCGGATGCGAGAGGGGAGATGTATTGCGATGCGGCAACTAAAACGCACATTAATGATGACCCGGCTCAGTATTATGATTACGCATTGTCTTATATTCTCTTATTTCAATTCCATGATCACATATCAAAGAATATCCTGAAACAGGATCCGAGAGCCACGAATTATTTTGGCAATAAGGAAGTCGGCAAATTCATTGACGGACTCATGCGTCCGGGCAGCAGCGTCGACTGGAGGAAACTGCTTAAAGAGAGTACAGGGGAAGATTTGAGCGCAAGAGCAATGCTGGAGTATTTTTCTCCTCTGATGGATTACCTGAAAAAGATAAACGAGGGAAGAAAATATACCATTTGAAAATAAAAGCCTCTCAAGTCCGGATTTATTTTCAAATTTTTTTAATTAATTCTGCAATAATCTGCTGAATCAGAATGTGAGTGTTTTATAAATTTTTCAGTTTTTAACTCACTTATTATCAACAGCTGTGGTTGAAAAAAATACATATATGCTGATAGTCTGCGATTTCAGCTGCGCATTATTAAGTTATTTTTGTTTCAAACTTATAACCAATTTTTATGAAAAAAATCTACGCAATTCTGTTTGTAGTAATTCCTGTGATTTCAAATGCACAGGTTAGTTTAAATTCGTCCCTGGCACCATCGGTGAACAGCATGTTATTTTACCATGATGCCAATGTTCCTTCGCCGCCATTCACTTTCAGTATGAGTGGAACTGGTAACACATGGGATTTCTCTTCCCTTTTCTATGATCCGATTGATGAGGATACGGTGTATTTTGTTCATCCTTCCACAATTCCCGGTGGTTCTTTCTTTACATCAGCCACCCACGCCACCAGGGAGAATGATGACGAAGATTGGGTAATTCTGCAGGTGACTCCTTCCGCACTCATCTATCAAGGTCTTCTGACAGACATTACAGGTAACGGAAACCTGGTACCGGTTCCTCTCAATCCACCTTCAGCTGCAATGAATTTTCCATATACCTACGGAAGTTCAGTTAATATGAATACATATTATGAAGTTAAGGCAACTGGTGCTGATATCGGACAACCTCAACTGGATTCGGTAAAATTGAAGTCAACACTGATAATGGATGCAGACGTGATTGCTTCTGGAACTATTATATTGCCATCTGGAAGTTTTCCTTCAATACTCGAAAGAAAAATAAACACCACAATTGATACAGCCTGGATGAAAGGTGCATCCACAGGTAACCAGTGGGTGTTCTTTCCGGGTTTTCCAGAAACATATGTGGATTCCGCATTTTACTGGTACGGTGACCAGAGTTTGCAGCATATTGCTCATGCGCTGTTTGATGATACAGGTCTGCACGATGTACACTTTTTAAGAAGTAGCACAACAGTAGGAATACACAAGCCAACTTCCTCTCAAGGTGTAAGCGCTTATCCTAATCCGGCCACTAACATTCTTGGTATTAACGGATTTGATATGAATGATCTTGAGTCATGGACTATCATTAATGAATCAGGCCAGGAAGTGATGAAAGGCAAAAAAGTTCCCGGCAAAATTGTGATTCATCAACTCAGTCAGGGTTCTTATTTTCTTGTTCTCAGAAGTGCTGGTGGAGAATCAAAGCAGGTTCGTTTTGTGAAGAACTGATTATCTTCGGATAAAAAATAAAAAGCCTGGAATCAAATGAGATTCCAGGCTTTTGTTTTGCCTTTTCTTAAGGCAAATCAGATATAAATCAGGCCAGCTTCACATTCACTGCGTTGACGCCTTTTTTTCCCTGCTGTGTTTCGAAAACTACTGTATCGTTCTCGCGGATATCATCTCTCAGACCTGTGGTGTGTACAAAGATTTCTTCTCCGCTTCCTTCTTCAATAATGAATCCGAAGCCTTTTGTGTTGTTAAAGAATTTTACTGTTCCTTTTTTCATTGTAATTTAATTTGATGATGTAATATAATTGATTGGTTGGTTTTATCTGTTACTGTACGGATGCGACTCATAGATTTCAGGATCTTTTCTGATGAGTTTGCGAATCTGCTTCATATAATCCATTTCATCTTCTGTGCAGAATGAAAGTGCGGTGCCACTCTCTCCGGCTCGACCTGTCCTGCCGATTCTGTGTACATAGGCTTCCGGAGTCTCAGGGATTTCGAAATTGATCACATGGGAAAGCTTGTCTACGTCAATACCACGCGATGCAATATCGGTCGCTACCAGAATTTGAATGCTGCGGCTTTTGAATGACTTCAATGCACGTTCCCTGGCGTTTTGAGATTTGTCACCATGAATGGAATCGGATTTGATTCCTGACTTGTTCAGTTCCCTCACAATTCTGTCGGCTCCTCTCTTTGTTCTTGTGAAGACTATTGCGTGATCGATGGATTCATTTTTAATCACGTGCTTCAGGAGGGAACGCTTATCTGCCTTGTTTACATAGTAAACAACCTGCTTCACTGTGTCGACAGTGGAAGCAACAGGAGTTACGCTGATCTGGACTGGATCTTTGAGTAGTTTGGATGACAGCTTTTTAATTTCATCAGGAAAAGTCGCGGAAAAGAGCAGAGTTTGCCGTTTTGCCGGAAGTTTTTCTATGATCTTCTTTATATCATGGATGAATCCCATGTCCAGCATGCGGTCTGCTTCATCTAAGACAAAAAACTCAATATGATTGAGTTTAATCAATCCCTGTTGCATCAGGTCGAGTAACCTTCCGGGAGTGGCAATCAGGATTTCTACACCTTGCTTCAATCTGTTAACTTGGTTAACCTGTGAAACACCACCGAAGATAACGGTATGTGTAAGGCCTAATCCGCTGCCATAAGTGTCAATGCTTTCTTTAATCTGAGTAGCCAATTCTCTTGTCGGGGCAAGTATAAGAGCACGAATATTACGACGTGATCCGTTTTTGGAATTGTGCAATAGTTGCAGCATCGGAAGTGAAAAGGCTGCTGTTTTTCCGGTTCCTGTTTGGGCACACCCAAGGATATCTTTTCCTTCTAAAATCGGAGGAATTGATTTGGACTGAATCGGTGTTGGAACTGTATAGGATTTTTTCTTCAAAGCCTCCATTAAAGGCTCGATTAACTGTAATTCGGTAAATGACATGTGTAATATTAAAATTGTTATGCTAAACGAGGCGGGATTGAATGCGTTTTATCGCCTAAAGAAAAATGTGAAAGAAACCTTTGGTAAAAATCAATAATCTCAATCGCCTGAGATTCACCTCTCTTTTGTAGCACTGCAAAGATACCCATAAAATCTCCGAATCCTAATTTATTTTAAAATTAATCTGTATATATTGCTTTTTATGAGGAATTTGCAGATGAGGAGCCGGATTTATCTGCTGCTGGTCGGCATTTTGAACACATGACCCAGCCAGAACGTGTTCGGAGTGCACAGGAACGAGTTCGAGGTTCGTGTTCAGCATTCGCTGTTCAAAATCTGAAAAAGGAATAACGAATATTGATTAACGGTTAGCGAATGACGAACTGCGAACTTACCCCACACCCGAACCCACACTCACTCTCGTCTGCCGAAGCGCGCAGCGCGCAGGCAGAACACGCTCTCGTCTGACGCAGACAGGATCTCAAGCGATGTGCTTCCTCCACCAGTACTGAAACACCATCAACGCCCAGATTTGTGCAGGGGCATCACCCGGACTTTTTGAGTGGAGCCTGTTAAGCAGTTTTTCTATTGCAGGAAAATTAAATACCCCTTGTGTTTCAATGAAGTTTTTTTCAAGGAGTTCATTGCGTAGCAATGCGTTTAATTCATTACGCTGCCATTTCAACAAAGGTACTTCGAAGCCGCGTTTTGACCTTCTTGTGATTTCATCTGGAAGAAAATCCCTGTAAGCATCACGCAGTATTTTCTTTCTTTCACCGTGGCGAATCTTGTATTCAAGCGGTAGGCTGAATGCATAATCGACCAGAGTATAGTCGAGAAATGGATTTCTGATTTCAAGGGAGTTGGCCATCGACATCAGATCGGTTTTCACCAACATATCATTGACTAAAACCAATTGCATATCAGTAAGCAGCACTTGCTGCATGCTGTGTGGCTCCTTCAGATTTTTTAATTGAGCTTCTTTTCTCTTATTGCTTTCATCTCTTGAGCTTTCTGAATAATAATCAGGGGCAAGGAAATGTCCTGCATTTTCTTCGCTCTCAAAAGATGCCCACCTCCAGTAACGCTCAGCCGGACTAAGTTTTAGTCCTATCGACATTCGGGTGAGCTTGCGGAATATGTCTCCAGAACCGCTGCTGCGGTCCTGTGGCATATGCTGAAGCAGGACCGAAGATGAACGAAGAAGCTGATTCAATACACCGCCTGATCTTGCCCTGAGTTCAGCCGCATGTTTGTTGTATCCTCCGAAAAGTTCATCAGCGCCATCTCCACTTAAAGCTACAGTTACGTGTTTTCTGGTTTCTTTGCTGAGTATGTAAACATTCAGTGCAGAAGAATCTGCGAAGGGTTCATCAATGTAGTCAAGAGCTTCAAAAAGATTGCTGAACAGGTCATCGTTTTTCAGCATGAATGTCTGATGTTCGGTGCGAAACTTTTTTGCAACAATCTCTGCATAGTGGCTTTCATCATACCTTGGCTCATCTCTGAAGCCGATTGAAAATGTGCGGAGTTTGTCCGTCATGCTTGCGGCAATGCCTGTGATGATGGATGAATCAAGCCCGCCGCTCAGAAAGGCTCCCAGAGGCACATCCGATATCATTCTTCGATTCACAGATGCTTCCAGAAGATTTTTCAATCTGCTGCAGGCATCAGCATAATCGCGTTTTTCTTCCCTCACTTCAATCTGATAATAGCGCACCGGATTAATATCAGGAACTGATCCTTTAGTGCTGAACTTAATAAAGTGCCCGGGCATCAGTTTTTTCACGTTTTCGAAAATGGAATGCGGAGCAGGGATATAATTCAGTTGTAAGTAGGTGAGGATTGAAGAATTGTCAATCTTTTTTTCAATTCCCATCGCCATCATCGCCTTCATTTCGCTGGCAAAAATGAATTTACCGGCATCCAAAGAATAAAGCAATGGCTTCACCCCAATCCTGTCGCGCGCGATAAAAATTTCCTGTTCAGAATTATCATAAATAGCGAATGCAAAGAATCCGTTTATCCTTTCAAGACATTTCTCTTTCTCAAGAATATAAAGATGTAGCAACACTTCCGTATCGCTTTGAGTAATCAGACTGATGCCTTTTGAGAGCAAGTATTCTCTGTGTTCCTTGAAGTTGAAAAACTCTCCGTTGAAAATTATTGTATACCTCCCCGAAGGATCTGTCATTGGCTGGGATGCCGCATCGGAAATATCAATGACCGACAGGCGAGCATGACCAAGAAAAACGTTTCTGTCGTTATAGTATCCGCTATTGTCAGGGCCTCTTCTGGCTAAGCAGGAAACGGCTATTCTCAGCAAACGTTCTTTTTCCGAGTTGCTGTGACTAAATGAAATATATCCTGCGACTCCGCACATAGCAATGTTCTGGCTTTAAAAATACATAATGTTTTTTATCAGGATGAAATGCACGAATTCCTTTCCAATGAAGATTTCATTTGGATGGCTTTGCTTATCTTTGTTCTGTTATGATTTATAATCAAACTGTTTTCGAAAGCTTCATATATCAGGATGAGAACCGGGATCCAAGGCTTGAAGCAATTGCTGCTAAGGTGCTTGCTTCTGAGAGAATCACGCCTGAAGAAGGACTTATTTTATACAGCGATGCAAGTCTTGGATTTTTAGGCTCACTTGCGAATGCGGTTAGAGAGCGGAAGAATGGTAAGACGACTTACTTCAACAGGAATTTTCACATTGAGCCCACGAATATCTGTGTATTCACCTGTAACTTTTGCTCATATTCCAGAATGCTGAAGGAAAAGGAAGAAGGTTGGGAGTTAAGTCTGGATCAGATGCTCGATCTGGTAAAAAAGTACAAAGGTCAACCTGTAACTGAAGTGCATATCGTTGGAGGAGTGCACCCCAAAATGAATCTTGATTTTTTCATACGCTTATTGAAAGAAATCAGAATGCTCAGACCTGATCTTCACATCAAAGGATTTACTGCCGTGGAGCTTCACTACATGTTCAGAAAAGCAAAAGTTAACATAGAAGAAGGTTTGCGCCTGATGAAATCAGCAGGGCTTGATTCTTTGCCCGGTGGAGGCGCGGAGATATTTGATGAAGAAATCAGAAGTAAAATTTGCGCAGATAAATGCAACGCTGATGAGTGGCTTGAAATTCATGAAACCGCACATAAGTTGGGAATGCACAGCAACGCAACTATGCTTTACGGTCACATCGAAGATTATTCTCACCGAATCCATCATATGGAAAGATTGCGTCAGCTGCAGGATGTGACAGGAGGTTTCAATACCTTCATCCCGCTCAAGTTCAGGAATAAGGGAAATGACATGTCACATGTGCCTGAAGTCAGTGTAGTTGAAGATCTGAAAAATTATGCTGTCTCAAGAATTTACCTCGATAATTTCTCTCACGTGAAAGCCTACTGGCCGATGATTGGTCGAAACACGGCTCAGCTAAGCCAGGCATTTGGAGTGGATGATCTGGATGGAACCATCGATGATTCGACGAAGATTTACAGCATGGCAGGTGCTGAAGACCAGAATCCTGCCTTGTCAACAGAGCAGCTTGTTGAACTCATACGTGAAAGCGGAAGGAGACCAATTGAAAGGGATACCCTTTACAATGTGATAAAGGATTATTCAGAGGAGTTATCTCAGTAATTTAAAGCTGAATAACTTAGTCTTCTTTTTTATGCCGGATATAATTCCGCCATTTTTCCAAAACAGTTGAAAAGTCCTCAGGAAGCGGACTTTCAAAGAACATTTTCTTTCCATTCACAGGATGAACAAAACCCAGTGTTTTGGCATGCAGCGCTTGTCTGGGCATTATCTCAAAGCAGTTCTCTACAAATTGCTTGTATTTGCTGAATGTAGTTCCCTTGAGAATTCTGTTTCCGCCGTATGACTCATCATTAAAAAGGGGATGATTGATATATTTCATGTGAACACGGATCTGGTGTGTTCTCCCGGTTTCAAGTTTGCATTCTACCAATGTCAGATAGCCAAATCGTTCTATCACTTTATAATGTGTGACTGCATGCTTTCCGTGATCTCCTTCCGGAAATACATCCATCACTTTACGGTCTTTCAGGTTTCTGCCTACATTTCCGGTAATAGTTCCCTCGTCTTCCTTAAAATCTCCCCATACAAGAGCAAGATATTTTCTTTCAATAGTCCTGTCAAAAAACTCTTTGGCTAGTTTGGTCATCGCCTTTTCAGTCTTTGCGATGACGAGCAAGCCGGAGGTGTTTTTATCTATTCTGTGAATCAGGCCTGGTCTGTTGAGATTGTGTTCTGAAGCCGGAAGGTTTGAGAAATGATATACCAAAGCATTCATCAAAGTGCCAGTATAATTTCCATAGGCAGGATGCACAACCATTCCCGCTGCTTTATCAAGGATCACCAGATCGTGGTCTTCAAAAACGATGTTGATCGGTAGGTTCTGAGGAATTAGTTCTATTTCCCTGACCGGTTCAGGTAGTACTACCTGTATCTGGTCACCCGGTTTTACCTTGTAACTCGATTTGATTTCTTTTCCGTTCACAAGGATGTTTCCTGCGTCGCATGCTTGTTGTATCCTGTTCCTGGATGTGTGCTCCAGGCGATTCATCAGGAATTTATCAATTCGAAGCAGAGACTGCCCCTTATCTACGATGATGCGGTGATGTTCGTAAAGTTCATCCTGCTCCTGATTTTCAAAATCACCGGAATTAAATTGTTCTGAATCTGACATGTAAAGAATGCAGGAGTAGTGTTAATTCCTGATAATTAGTTTGCGGACAGAAACAGTACCCTTTCTGTTATCAGTAATTCTGACGAAATAAATGGAAGGGGACAGAAACTTTGTATTATAAATATGCTGAGGGTTGAATTTTTCTTCCAGCAGCTTTTGGCCTGTGATATTGAACATAGTTACTTGGTAATCATCATGCGTCCTGCCGGGAATTTCAATATTGAATTGGGAATTGGCCGGATTTGGATAAAGGGTCACTTCGAATGTTTCGGGATTAATTTCATTCACAGAAACAACCGGACTCTCTTTTCCAAAGAATGGTCTTATCATCCAACTTCCTTTCACTGAAGTCTGATACCAGAAACCGTCAACGTGATAAAACATTTTCGAGCGTGAATCTGTGTTGCGGTCTAGACCGATTCCGTAAAGTGTCTGCGGTTCATTCTGAATGATGCCTACATAGATATTTCCTGCAGGAATAACCAGCAGTGAATCGAAATAATAAGTGGCAAAGCCATTGATGCTGTCGGGATTGGCCGGTTTCTGGTCTATCATTTTATAGATCAGATTGTCGTTGCTGCTGCCGACTGTTAATTGGCTCCATACTGCCAGTTGGAAAAGTTTATTATGCACATTCAGTCCGGTAGGATTAAAATAAATCTGAACTCCGCGGAGTGTATCTGTCATTTTTACATTAAACAGGTATGCAAGTTTTACATCAGCATTGCCAGTGATGCCGTAAGCTATTTCAGCTGAACCATCATCATATGCGTAATAGTTATGGAAGTACTGGGTGTGGTAACTTGTATCATTGTTCGCGTTGGACAGAATTCCCGGCTGACTGAAATAACTTTTGAAGAGGAAATGAGTGCTGTCCTTTGGGAGCGAATTGGAGAAGCTGTATGTAGTTGTAGTGTTAAATATCGTGTTTGTTCCTGAAGATGAATTCAGGTTGCTCGGAATGGAAGAGTACTGAACGATTTGTTGCTCATCCTGAATTTCAAGGATGTAGTTTAATGAAGTGTTGCCGTAATTAATATTCCTGATTGTATCGCTGAACGAAGTGCGAACAGCACTTGCAGGATTGCTCAGCGATTTATAATGAGGGTAGGGCATGGCTGAAAATTCATTCAACAAAGAACCTTGGACATTGATAAATGCATTGTCACGGATGGAGTCATTCGCGGCGGTGTTTTTATTCAGGATGACATAATCGAGATTCCAGTGATCCCTGTTTCCGTTTACTGTGGCTATGTTGTAAAATCGAAACTGAAATCCTTTGTAGAGATATTTATTGTCGTTGATGTGAATGTTCACGCGTTTGAATGCTGAATCAGCGCGACCTGCTTCAGACCACATCCAGTTCCAGTTTCCGCTGCTGTCTTTAAACTGAAGAACCAGCGAATCCTGAGGCTCAGGAATGTCTCCCAATCCTTGAGGCTGGACAAAGAAACTAAGCCAAACCGTTGGGTCATTCTGCAATCCACCGAGATCAATTGGTCTTGAGGTCAGGTAGTCTGCAATCGCATCGCTGCTGGAAAGGCTGTCATGTGGTCTTCCAAAAGCATCCAGTCCGTCAAACGTTGCCACTCCGATTGTAACAGGCCGATTGGCGTAATTTGAATTGATGAAAACATCCTTGTCTTCCCAAAGACTGTCAAAGGGATAAATGCCCGGTCTGGAAAAATCATCCACGAAGGGAAGCTGTACAGTGTCGAATATGGCTGTTCTTCTCGATACAAGACCAGGATCTTTTTCAAGGTATTCAAGGATGACATGATTCACTCCAAGAGGGTACACATGTTCCTGAGCACTTGCCAACCCGCGTATCAGTACAAATGCAACCAAGAAGGCCAGCGAGGTCTTTATAAATTGAAATTTTGTCATATTGTTGCCTGAGAATTCCCTGAGGAAAACTCAAAATTACGGAAACTATTTTGATTTGAGCAGGATAAATCAGCGCAGATAGATGTCAACAGGGTCGCCGTTTCTGATTGAAGAGTTTGGCCCGGCTTCAGGTTCCTGCTTATAGATTTTAGCTTTCTCCTGATTTCGGTTTTCTTCGTCATAAACCACTTTCCCAATGTTGAGCCCTGCTCCACGCAATACGAAGGAGGCTTCAGTTTTTGTGAGCCCTGTAAGGTCAGGCACATCGATGTCCAAGTTGCCCATTCCGTCGCCCAGTACTAAATCGATCACTGAGCCTTTAGGAATTTCTGTACCCGGACGTATAGACTGGCCTTTGTAGCGTTGAGCAATCACTGCGTTTTTTGCCAGGTCCGGTTCGAATGTAATGCTGCCGACCTTAAAGCCATAAGTAGTCAGGATAGCTTCTGCCTGCCTGTGTGAAACATCAATTAGATCAGGCATTTTTACTTTAGGGGGGAGTATAGAGTTTACTGTTATATAGATTGTCCGGTCTTTCTTCACCCTGGATTCAAAAGCAGGATCCTGATCTAAAACAGTTCCAGGCTTCTTGCTTGTATCATATAGAGAGTCTATGATCTGGTATCTGAGACTGTGTGCTGCCAGGAAGGTGTCGAGCTGTTCGGTTTTCATTCCCTTCAGGTCTGGCACTTCAATGCTTTCACCGTGCAAAGTATATGAATCAATCCAACGAAGCAGAGTGAACATTCCGACACCCACTATTGTGGCAGCAATAGCAAGGTTGATCAGGAAAGTTTTACTGGTAAGAAACTTGAATATTCCCACGGGTTTCGGATTCAGGCTATTTTTTGAAGTTGTTTTTTTCTCTGCATGCCATATTCGAGTATTGCGTCAATGAACTCATAAGGCTTGTAACCCGCTATGGCGCACTGGTGGAATATGCAGGTTGCGGGAGTCATTCCCGGAAGCGAGTTGACTTCAATAAAAATCACTTCTGTTTTATTGTTGTCGTAGATCCTTACGAAAGCGTCAATTCGGGCATATCCTTCTACATTGAGAACCTGTGCTGCACGGACAAGTTCAGCTTTGACCTTTTCACTGATTTTATTTCTTAAGTCAGAATCAGTGGAATAACGTGCAGGCGTAATATTTTGTCCTTCTCCGGCAAGAAATTTTTCTTCAAGTGAAAGCACGTCTCCTTCCGAAAGTGCTTCGCTGGCTTCGAAGGCCTGGTAGTTCCTTGTTCCGTCATCGTTTACGGTAGTAAGAAGTCCTCCGGTAATTTCCAAAAAACGCTTTGCATTATTGCGGGAGATGAGCTCCTCGATAAGAAATTCATTCTTCATCGGGAATTCTTCTTTCGGCTTCAATTGCAAAATTTCAGCCGGTAAGGGAACATGATCTTCGCTTTTTCGAAATATCATTTCTGCGAATGCATCAAGCTCTTTTTCATTCCTGATTTTTTTTACGGCACTGCTGCAGCCGTCATCTACAGGTTTGGCGATAAATGGAAAAGTGAATCTGGAAGAAATTCTGGACAGTAGCTCTTTCTTGTCCTTTCTCCAGTCTGCCTCATTCACAAGAGTGTGATCAGCGACAAGAAATCCGTTCTTCTTCAGGATTTCGTTTGTTTCGTATTTGTTAATTGTTATCTGTGAAGAATCGATTCCGGATCCGTTGTATGGCAGTCCGACTTTTTCAAGTTCGTTTTGAAGTGCGCCGTCTTCACCAGGTCTTCCGTGCAGTGCGATGAAAGCCACATCGCACATTTCTGCCAGGTCTGCAAAACTGAGCTCACGCGGGTGAAGCACATTCGCTTCCATGGTGTATCGAGAAGTGATGCCCTGGCATTGATTCATGATTCTGTCTATGACAGGATGATTGACATAATTCTCAGCTTTCTCTCGAATGTCATCAGCGTTGTCTTTCAACATCAGATTCACCGGAATCTGAATCAGGCGGTATGAATTGCTGTCGCCGCTAAGGAAAACAGGAATGGCTTCGTATTTAACAGACGATGAAAGTTTCTCGTAAATGTTTCTTCCGCTTTCAACACTGATATGTCTTTCGGAAGAATAGCCACCCATGATCACAGCTACTCGGATTCTATTTCTTGCTTCTTTCTTCAGTTCAATTATGTTTCTGTCGAGCTGATCCAGCAAATCCGGCAGTTTTACAAAATCCTTCATGCCATCAATGCGTTCAAGCAAAGAGGTTCTGATGATATAGCTGAGAAACTGAGAAGGATTCAGTCCGATCTCCGCTGCCTGATGAAAGAAGAAGGAAGAAGGCATCATGCCGCTTGTTGTATTCGGATCGTTCAGGAATACATTTCCCTTATTGTCAATAAAGCCGTCGATTCTGGCATAAACATTAAACGCCAGCGATTTAAATAATCTTTCACATTCACTTCGAATGAGTTCAATCTGTTCCTCAGGGAGGTGGATCGGAGTGATTTTTCGCGAAAGTCCCGGAAGGTATTTGGATCTGTAATCAAACAATTCTTTTCCTTTTCTGATTTCAGTAGGAGGAAGAGCGACCGGTTCGCCATCATTGTTGCGAATCACAATGCAGGAAAATTCTTTTCCTGCAATAAATGATTCAACCAGGACTTCGCTTTCAGAGTCCAGCGATTCCAAGATCACTTGCTCTGTTCCGCCTTCAAACAAATCACTGAGACGTGAAAGCAGTATTTCTGGATGGAAGATGATTTCAGATTTTTTTCCTGCATTCAGTCTGACAGGGATTCCGATTCCTTCCCGGATATCACAGAGGTTTCGTATGTATGCGGCCATGACAGATTTCTCCATGGCATTCCATTCTTTGTTGCTGACTCTGCGAATGAAAAACGATTTGTCTACAGCGGCCTCGAATGAGTTTTTATCTTCCTGATGCAGAATGCTTACGCCAATTGATGATCCCTGGCTGGCAGATTTAACAACGCAAGGGAATCCGCAAATTTTCTTTACTACTTCAAAAGCGTTCTTATCAGAAATGAGCCATTCTCTTCTGCTGATCGATGTAAACGCAGGTCCGGGGAAACCTGCATGCTTCATCAGTTTTTTCTGGATGACTTTGTTGATGCCGATTGCGGAAGATAATATTCCTGAGCCGGAATAGGGGAGGCCGACGGATTCTAACAACCCTTGAATTTTTCCATCTTCTCCGTAAGGACCATGAAGACAAAGAAAAGCGAAATCGATGAGATCGGTCAGTTCATCGGGCCTGACTTTTTTCCCTAGTTTGGAAAATAGTTTTTCTTCCTGAAGTGGATTCCGTTCTCCCAGACTTTCGGCATAAACCTGAAAATCGTTTTCAGAGGCAGGAAGAAATTCAACAGGTGGATAAAAATCACGGATGCTGCCTTTGTAAATATATTGCCAGTCAATTAAAATGAAATTCCTGAAACTGTCGACAAACAGCGGAACAGCTTCGAAGAGAGATTTATTCAGATTATCGTATACAGTTCTTCCGCCGGCAAATGAAATTTCCCGTTCTCTTGAATCGCCTCCGAATATTATTCCAACTCTCATTTTCATAGTAGTGCAGCCTCCTTACAGGATGGCTGTAAAGTTATAAAAAGGATGCCTTTAGGAGATTAAAGCAATCCGACTTTTACATCATTCATGTTCAAAACCTGACTTACATTCCCAGGTAGTACATCAGGAATGAAAATACGTCGGTATGCTCATCAATTTGCTTAGCCACGGGTTTGGACGAACCCAGCGCAGTTGAACTGGCGTGTCCTGCGTCTATGTCAACGCGAATAAGGACTGGATTATTGCCTGATTGCACTTCCTGAAGCTGTGCGATAAATTTGAAAGAATGCGCCGGTACTACCCTGTCGTCGTGATCGCCTGTCGTTACCAGGGTGGCAGGATACTGCACTCCCGGTTTCAGTGTATGCAGTGGTGAATATCCAAGCAGATATCTGAATTCATCTTCATTCTCGCTGCTGCCGTAATCTCCTTTCCATGCCCAGCCAATCGTGAATTTGTGATATCGCAGCATATCTAGTACACCCACTGCCGGCAGAGCCACTTTGAAAAGATCAGGTCTTTGTGTCATGACTGCGCCCACAAGCAGTCCGCCGTTTGACCTCCCCTGAATTCCGATTTTTTCAGGAGATGTATACTTTTCAGAAATAAGATATTCAGCAGCTGCAATGAAATCGTCAAACACGTTTTGTTTTCTGAGTTTGGTTCCAGCTTTATGCCATTCCTCACCATACTCACCACCTCCCCGAATATTGGCTAGTGCGAAAATGCCGCCTCGTTCAAGGAATACGAGCCGTTCAATTTTAAAAGAGGGGGTTTGCGGAAGGTTAAACCCCCCGTATCCATACAAGAGAACCGGATTACTTCCGTCCAATTGGATTCCTTTTTTATGCACGATGAACATCGGGATTTTTGTCCCATCCTTGCCGGGATAAAATACCTGCTTAGTGTCATAGGCAGAGAAATCGAAGTTAATTTTCGGAGCAAAGTACTCTGTCTGCACTTTAGTTCTCAGATTGTACTGGTAAATTGTAGACGGACTGGTGAATGAAGTGAGAGAATAAAACAAAAGCTCATCTTTCTTGCTTGCCGACAGCTGATCTACTGTGCCAATTGTAGCCAGAGGAATATTAGTTACGAATTTGCCGGAACGCGTGAATATTTTCAGCACCGTTCTAGCGTCTTTCATGCACTTAGCCACAAGAAAATTGTGAGCAGGGTAAACATACTGAAGTACATCTTCGCTTTCAGGAATGATTACTTTGGGAGTTTCGTTCGGATTGCGTACATCAACAGAGATCAGCTGGTATCTGGGTGCTCCGTTGTTTGTAAGGATTAGCAGTCGGGTACTGTCGTTATCGATGACGTCATAATCAGAATTGAAATGATCCACTATAGTAATCCAGTCGCTGTTTTCCAGACTGAGATCTTTTACCATCAGGTTATTTCCGCTTGTGCCCTGTGATCCGGCAAGTATCAGAAAGCGCTCATCTTCTGTAGTTCCGGCATAGAAATTTCTCAGGGGATTTTCCTTGTCATGATAGACCAGTACATCATACTTCTGCGGATTCCCAAGGGTATGATAATAGACCTTGTGAAATTCGTTTTTACCTTTCAGCAATTGGGCTGAATCCGGTTCATCATAGCGGGAATAAAAAAATCCGTCTTTGTGCCATGCGATACCAGAAAACTTCACCCATTTGACCAGGTCACCGCTTAAGTTTCCGTTGACTACATTCTTCACTCGTATTTCGTTCCAGTCGCTTCCGGCTTTTGAAGTTGAGAAGGCCATGTATCTGCCGTCTTTTGAAACAGAAACACCGCCAATGTTTACCGTTCCGTCTTCTGAAAGTGAATTCGGATCAAGAAAAGGTTCAGGCTTGGAGGAAGGTCCTGTGCGGAGTATGTTCAGTACGAATTGATTTTGCAATCCATCATTAGTGTATACAAAATAATTATCCTTGGTACGAAATGGAACCGACATCTTTGGGTAATTCCAGAGTTCTTTCATTCTGGCCTTTACAGAATCTCTGTATGGAATTTTAGAAAGATATTCTTCTGTTGTTTTGTTTTGCCTTTTTACCCATTCTTTGGTTTCTGCAGAACGATCATCTTCCAGCCAGCGATAAGGGTCGCTCACCTGAGTTCCAAAATATACATCCGTGACTTGTTCTTTTTTAGTCTGCGGATAATTCTGAGCGTTAATCAGTCCTGTGATTAACAGAGAGCAGGAGAGGAGCAAGTAATTTCTCATCATCATGATTTAAGGATTTATGCTAAAAATTTCGGATTGCGAAATTAATCAAAATAAGGTTTTTAGAAAATTTGAGCCATATTCAGACAAAAAGAGGATTTTATTTAGAGATAAAAATTTTGATTAAATTATTCGCAATCGATTTTTAACTCTTCACCCATTGTATTCAGGTATTGACAAAAATTGAGATTTTCTGAAATATCTAAATTCTAGTTTTGCTACCTCATTGAGTTCTTTATCTGATCTTTTCCTCATCAGATATAAATATTGAAATCCTGGATCCCATCCGAAGAGAGTCAATCCCCTCAATCCCTCACTCTTTTCGCAGTTTTTCAGGTAATCGTTAACAGCAGGTCTCGTTTCCATCCTGCTTTAATTGATTGCCGCCTGTTACCAGGATTGATTTTCAATACAGGTTTTGTTTAGGTGAATATGTCTAAAGCCCTTCCGCAAAAAAAACGGAAGGGTTTTGGGCTTTGAATAAGAACCTCAAAAAATGAAACAAATTCGAATTCTTTTTACGTTAAAAACGCATGTTTTATTCACCCGTTGATGCCAGACGTTCACCCTGAAATTTCATTCATGTACCAACAATACTTGAAACTTCTGCACCAATACTTTATATTTATAGTAATAAAATAATAATAATCAATGCGTTACAACGAATTTCATTCAGCCGGCTTTGCACCGAAAAACGACAAGCAGATCACGCTTTTCGAAGATTTCAAAAAGCTCCGCTCAATCTTTGGCACACCAAACAAAATCGCATACTTACGCTCACTTGCTAAAACCAGGCCCTTCACCCGGACTGTTTATCCTCCCGGTTGGGACATTGCCTGAACTGTCAGCTTGGGTTGCCAGAGATGAAACAAATGAAAGAGCCCCCGGAAAATCCGAGGGCCTTTCAAACACACCACGAAAAACTAAACGCACTATCTTAATAGACTATACTCACATGTCCTACCCATTCTGAGAATTTACCGTCGATACCACGACCTTTGATTTTATACACATATACATCCTGCTGGCATTTTTGACCCTGGTAATATCCATCCCATGAACCATGCAATGAATTCCATTCTGTCAACAGCAATCCCCATCTGTCAAAAATCCATACCTGTATATCTTCCATATTGGTATGATATGGCATGAACTGGTCGTTATGGCCATCACCGTTCGGGGTAAAGCAATTAGGAATAAATAATGTAGACTTAGGTCTCACTTCAATATATCTGGCCACTGTATCACGGCAACCATAAGCGTTAACAGTAATCAGCTGTGCATAATAAATCCCTGTGTCTCTGAATGTATGTACAGGATTGATATCAGTTGTATTCACCGTCCCGTCACCGAATGACCACACAAAGCTTGTATATGACTGGCTCAAATTTGTGAAGTGAACTGTAGGAGTCAGGATATCCGTATGAATCGGATCTGCGGTAAAATTTGCCGTAGGTTGTCCGAAGACAGTTACGCTGTTCCTGTTAGTGAAAGTATTGCTGCAACCCATGTCGGAAACGACAGTCAGAGTGACATCATAAGATCCACCATTAGTGTAGAGATGTTGAGGGTTCTGGTTTGTTGAAATTGAACCGTCACCAAAATTCCACAGCCATCCGCTGATATTTCCAGTACTTATTACAGAGAGATCAGTGAAACCTGCATTCAGCGGAGCACATCCCTGAATTCCAGAGTTGAAACTAACAGAAGGTTTTGGATGAACTCTAAGTGTAGAAACTGCAGAATTAACACATCCTCTGTCTGAACTTGAAGTCAGACTGACCTGATAATCTCCAGCTGAGGAATAAGTGTAAGACGGAGTGGGATCAGAAGATACTTGTCCGTTGCCCAAATTCCATTGGTAGGAGGTGATCGCTCCATAAAGAATGGAAGCGGAGTTGTTGAACTGGATAGCTTCATTTTCACAAGCATTACCTGCCGTAATTGATATTGCAGGCAAGGGATAGATCTCCACATCAGCTTCTGCTTGCGCACTGCAACCTTCAGCTGTTGTTGCGGTCATGATGACTTTGTAATTTCCCGGAGTATTGTATGTAACATTGACGCTTGAGCTGTCGACGCGAACACCGTTCCCGAGATCCCATGAATAACTCAGTTGTGAACCGGTATTATTCGTTGTGTTATTGATGAACTGGATTGAACTGCCCGCACATGCATTTGCAGTTTGTATTTGGGGCTTTGCACTGCTGAAAACTTCAACCGTGCCAAGCATTCTTGACATACATCCAAACTCACTTACTGTAATGAGTTCAATCTGATATATTCCCGGTTGCTGATATGTATGCACAGGACTTTTCTGACTAGATGAACTTCCGTCACCAAAATTCCAGCGCCAAGAAGATATATTTCCGTCTGAGGATACAGAATTGTCGGTGAATGTTGTCGAATTTCCGACGCAAACGTCAGCGGTGCTGAAGTCAGGAACAGGATTCGCATAAACTCTGTTCACCTGTGCTACTGTAACAGTACAACCATGGTCACTGGTTACAGTGAGGCTTGTGCCATAGACACCTGAGGCTCCATACTGGTGCACAGGGCTGTGTTGTACTGAACGCGCACCATCTCCGAAACTCCATTCATTTGTATAACCAGATCCGCCCGGCACATAACTTTGATTGTAGAATATTGTTGAGAAACCATCACAAACCGGTTGGCTTGCAAAGTCTGCCTGTGGAGTAGGATAACTGTTCACCGGCATGGCGAAGACTGCCATACATCCGGCAGATGAAATTGCTGTCAGTTGAACATTGTAAGTTCCAGGATTGTAATAAGTATGTACCGGGTTTTGAAGAGAGGAAATCGTTCCGTCACCAAAATCCCATTGTACACTGCTGATGTTTCCGTTCGAAGCGTAACTTTGATTGTTAAATTGAATAAAGGTTCCGGCACAGGCATCAGGCGCAGAGAATACAACCTGAGGCAGAGGGTTTACAGTCAGATTCATCTCACTTGTATCCATGCAGCCATTAGACGAGACTGCAATAAGACTTACTGTATAAGTTCCGCTTGAACTATATGAATGAACCGGTGAAGCCTGTCCTGAACTGTTATTGTCTCCGAAATTCCAGTAGTATGAACTTATTACACCTGCAGTTATTGTAGAATTCTGGGTGAAGCTGATTGCTGAATACTGACATGCGTCAGGTGCGCTGAATGCAGCTTGCGGCAATGGATATGATGTAATGCTGCTGTTTGCTGAACTTATACAGCCATAACTGTTTCTTACTTCAAGTTGAACAGAATAAACTCCCGGTGCAGAATATAGATGTGAAGGATTTGAGAGCGATGAAACACTTCCGTCACCAAAATTCCAGGAGTAGGAGGCAATGCTTCCTGAACCAGGATTTACCGAGCTGCTGAAATTCGCATTCTGATTTGTGCATGTATTGCCAACCGAAATACTTGCCTGTGGCAACTGATAAATACTTACAGGTCTTGAAACGCTGCTTGTACAGCCCTCATCAGATACCACTGTGAGAATAGCCTGGTATGTTCCCGGATTTGCATATGTATGGCTTGCGCTGTTTCCGCTCGCGCTTGCATTGTTTCCGAAATTCCAGTTCCATGATGCAATGTTGCCATTGTTGATGTAAGAGGAGTCGGTGAAATTCACAGGACTGCCATGACAGGCATTTGTATTGCTGAATCTTGCAACCGGCAATGGATAGACTCCCAAATTTCTTGAAGTTGATGAAGTACAACCGGCATTGCTTGTTACAGTAAGGCTTGCTGTAAAGCCTCCTGAGTTCGGATATGTATGTGAAGGACTCTGAGTGGATGAAACTGTGTTGTCTCCGAAATCCCAAAGATATGACTGAATGCTTCCGCTGCTTATTGAAGACTGATTGCTGAAATTCACCGGCAATCCGTCACAAGCCTGTTGCAAACTGAAGGAGGCAATGGGAAGTGGATTGACAGTCAAGGTATGGACTTGAACAGCGCTGCAACCATTCGGATTTGTAATTTGAACAGAATAGTTTCCGGCATTGCTGACGCTGACAGTTTGGGAATTGGAACCATTAGACCAGGTATATGTGCTTCCGGGATTTCCGGCATCCAGCGTCGCTGATTGTCCGTCGCATATAGCAAGCTGGACAGGAGGATTGTTCGGAGCGTTTCCGACTGTAACATTTGTGGAGGCATTAGTATTGCAACCAAAACTGTTACGGACTGTCACACTGATACTTCCGGCATTACTGACCGTGATGCTTTGCGTGGTTTCTCCTGTTGACCATGTATAGCTTGATCCGCTGTTTCCTGCATCGATCACTGCACTGAATCCTTGACAGATGAAGACAGGAGTCAGGCTGATACTGGGTGAGGGATTCACCATTACATTAACTGTATCGCTGTTCTGACATCCATTAGAGTTTATACCAGTGACAATGTATGTTGTATTCGATGAAGGTGAAACCAATATGCTTGATCCTGTCATGCCTGTCGGATTCCAGTTGTAACTTGTAGCGCCGGTAGCACTGATTGAAATTGTTGAGCCGTTGCAAATTGTCCTGTCTGGACCTGCATTGATAATCGGTAATGCATTTACTGTTACATTGACATTCGCAGTGGCTGTACATCCATTCATGTCTGTACCTGTCACAGTATAATTGGTGGAGCTTGTCGGAGTTACGCTGATATTCTGACCACCAATGTTTCCAGGTTGCCACGTATACGTCACGGCCCCGCTTGCAGAGAGGTTTGCAGTGTTGCCTGTACAGATATTTGTAGCAGGAGAAGCGCTAAGACTGGGCAACTGATTTACAGAAACGTTCACCGCATCACTTGCAGTACATCCGTTAAGGTCTGTTACGGTAACAGTGTAGCTTGTATTGGAAGCAGGACTCACAGTATAAACTGCACCGTTATAATTTCCGGGAGTCCAAGTGTATGAAGTTCCGCCGCTTGCGCTCAATGTGGCTGAGCTGTTTCTGCAGATCACTGTATCGCTGCCTGCGTTTGCGATCGGACGAGGATAAACAATTACTGGCGCTGTAACAGAGTCAGAACATCCGAATGATGAGGTGGCTATCAGTTGTACATTATAGTTGCCCGGATTTGAGTAGTTCACAACCGGATGACTCTGTCCTGAAGTGGAAGCATTTCCGAAGTTCCAGTAATAAGATGAAACTGAGCCGCTGCTTATTGTTGTATTATTGATAAAATTGCTTGCATTGCCCTGGCACACTGAAGAGGTGCTGAATGCTGCATTTGGTTTTGGATGAATAGTCACTGTCGATGTTCCTGTAGCAGAGCATCCCGAAGATGTAGTTACGGTCAGGCTTACAGTGTAACTTCCCGCACCGGAATACACGTGAGATGGATTCTGAACGACCGAAGTATTACCGTCGCCAAAATTCCATGACCAGGAATTTATATTTCCAGGATTCACAGAAGACTGGTCATTAAATGAAACAGGAGAACCTGCGCATGCATTGTTTGCCGAGAAGTCTACTGATGGAAGTGGGTTTATGTAAACATTCCCTGTAACCGATGAGGTACATCCTGCATCGCTGCTAATGTTTAGTTGAACAGAGTATAAGCCTGAACTGGTATAAGTATGTGATGGGTTTTGGACCGAAGAGCTGTTTCCGTCTCCGAAATCCCAGCTCCATCCGGTTACTGATCCTGAATTGAGCGAAGAGGTGTCTGTGAATGCCAAAGTTGTGTTTTCACAGGCTGCGCCTGAAATAAAACCTGCCTGCGGAAGCGGTGATACTGTCGCGTTTATGGTCACAGAACCTGTACAGCCAAAGTTGTCACTAACGGTTACCGAGTAAGTTCCTCCATTGTAGATTGTAATGCTCTGCGAAGTCTGGCCTGTGCTCCAGTTATGATTCATTCCAGGATGGCCTGCATCCAGCACAGCGCTGTCGCCCTGGCAGAATGAAACGTCGTCAAGCATGACTTGTATGATGGTACCTTCTGTAACTGTTGCGCTTGCGCTGGCACTGCATCCCTGAGATGAGGTAGCAGTGACTGTATAGGTTCCTCCTGAGCTGATAGTGATGGATCTGGTAGTGTCCCCGGTAGGAGTCCAGATGTAAGTTGCTGCGCTTGCACCAGCATCAAGTGTCAAGGAGCTTCCTGAACAAAGGAATATTGACTGCATCTGTACGGCCGGTGGCTGGTGAACATTCACTACAACAGTGTCTCTTGATGTACAACCATTTGCATTAGTAACTGTGACAACATATGAGCTTGTCGTTCCAGGACTGACCGTGATAGTCTGGTTTGTGCTGCCGCCAGGTGTCCAACTATATGCGTTGCCCCCGCTTGCAGTCAGAGTAGCTTGTGTACCCGAACAGATGTTTGCATCAGGTCCGGCATTTGCAAGCGGCAAAGAATTAACAGTCACAAGCACGGCATCAGAAGCGGTACAGCCGTTGGAAGATGTTCCTGTTACTGTATAATTTGTTGTAGATCCCGGACTCACTGTGATTGTGCTTCCTGTCATTCCACCTGGGTTCCAGATGTAACTGCTTGCCCCGGTCGCAGTAAGTGTTACTGAACCACCAATACAAATTGTTCTGTCGGCACCTGCATTCACATTAGGCACAGGCAATATGTTTACTACCACTGTATCTGTCGAGGAGCATCCATTCATATCAGTGCCGCTAACGATATATGTAGTAGAACCGCCAGGGCTGACAGTAATCGTGCTTCCTGTTCCGCCCGGGTTCCATACATAAGTTTGCCCGCCGCTGGCACTGAGGGTAATGCTGTTACCGGCGCAAATCGTCTGGTCAGCACCGGCATTGATGACCGGTCTTGGATATACAGTCACGTTTCTTTGGACTGAAGATGTACAACCGTTACTTGTAGTGGTATTTAATGTAACAGTATAAGTTCCTGAATTGGCGTATATGTGTGAAGGATTCTGGCTGACCGAAGTATTTCCGTCGCCGAAATTCCAAACCCAGGCGTTGACGCTGCCTGCAGGAGTGCTTTGGTCTGTAAACACAACAGCATTACCCTGACAGGAATTGACAAAGTTGAAATTGCTCACCGGAGGATCTGTTATTGCTACCGCTTGTACAATCGTATCCAAACAACCAAGGTTGTTTTCAACAACAAGACTTACATTATAAGTGCCGGCAGAAGGAAAGGTGTGAACCGGATTCCTAATCGTGGATGTGTTGCCATCACCGAAATTCCAGTACCAGTTGGTAATGATACCGCCTGGAGTGGTTGATTGATCTGTAAAAGTAATAGGGGCATTGATACAGGTAATTGGAGTGTAAGTAAATGCAGCTGTCGGAATATAAGGCATAGTCACTACCACTGTGTCTGTAGCAGTACAAGTTCCGTCACTTGCAGTCACCCAATATGTTCCTGTGCCCATGGTGATCGATTGCATGGTAGATCCAGTACTCCATAAATATGTGTACGGACCACTTCCGCCGCTAGCAACAGCAGTTAAAGTAGCTAAATCGCTGCAGGCAATTTCCTGATCCGGACCTGCATTCACGCTTATTCCGATAACATTGACAGTATATGAATAAGTTTGTGTTCCGTAATAGGGACATGCATCGTCTGCCACTGTCGCTGTGAATGAAAAAGATTGCCCTATTTCCGATGATGAGGGATTCCAGCAAAAAGTTCCGGTCGGCCTTGGTCCGGAACTGGTATTGAACTGTGCACCTGGAATTCCATAATCCCATGTAACAGTAAGATTTTGTCCGGCATCCGGATCAATGGAGAATATGTCAAAACAAGTTTGAGTATTCGCACAGATCGTAATTGAAAAGTTATTTGTACCGTTTATTCCTGTAAGAGACGGCAGGTTGTTATTGCAATTTCTTACTGTCAGCTGAAGGTCTCTTTCCACTGCACCGATTTGAACTCCGTTCCTGAATTCTCTCACAAGCACTGCCATAACAGTAACTTCAAGTGCCATTGGTGTCATGCAAATATCACCTGTCACAGTACTGAATGATGTGGCAGGCGATGAGTTTAGCGGATTGTTCGCATTGTACGGAGCTTTGTAGTTAACTGTAGCTGAAACACTCTGCCTTGGAGTTATCAATTCATAAACAAGAGAATCTCCGTCAGGGTCATGTGCCCCGTGATTGAAGCAAAACTGCTGTCCCAGGCATAGAAACGGAACAGGTTTATTGCTGAATACAGGCGAGCTGTTGCAAGGTGATATCGTATTGTTCAGATTGGCATAAATATAGAATGTACTTGTACCCGGATTGTTGATGTTTGTAATAGCAGCATTTCTGCAGCATAAAGAATATGCGAATGTCCAGTCTGTACACTGCATCGGAAGCGTGACAATTCCATCATAAATCCATTCTTGAATTCCGGTAAAACTTCCTCCGTTGCATGTCGTGGTAGCGCTTGAACAGACCGGTGTTACTTCCTGGCCTGTTCCTGGTCTTGGGTAACAAGTTACACCAAGGCTTTGTGCGCAGCTCGAAGAATTGATACTTACATAAGCAGTAGATGGCGCCGGAATTCCAATACAGTCACGGTAAAATGAAACAGTGATTCTGTAGGTATTTCCCCCGAGACACTCGTATGTCAGGTCTGCGCCCATGGAATGGCTTCCCTTGGATGATTGGGCGGAGATGAGGAGAAATAAAAATACTAAGTATTTAGCTGTTACCTGATTGATGATGTTTTTCATACAATTCTCCCTTTGCCTTTGCCTGTGTTGATATCAGACATGCATTGTTGCATATAAATCTAAGGCGGACCAGAAGGGGAATGCTTTTGAAAAGCTCCATGCAGGCTCTATGTAAGGTTTTTCTCAAAATGGAAATCAAGATGTATGCGATTCGCAGTTTTCTGCTCTAAAACTGAGTCTGTCACAAAACCTGTAAGGTTTGTTTTCCATTTGTAATGAAAGATTGTTAGCGGTAGAAAAGGATCAAGTATATGAAATACAGTTTTCTTTGAAATTCAAGTGAATTTTACAATTCTTGTCTTGCGCATTACATACTTTTAATACATTTGCGAACCTGAAATTTCAATAATTTCCCGGGGTGTAGCGTAGCCTGGTAGCGCGCCAGCATGGGGTGCTGGAGGTCGTGGGTTCGAATCCCGCCACCCCGACTTGAATTTTTTCTTAACCCTGATTTGCAGAATATTAACTCGAGTTTAGTTTTTGAATCAAAGCTTTGTAAATTGTCGATTGAATTATCACTTTCCCGAGAATGAATCAAATTTTAGCGCAATGAAAATCTTTTTAATTGGTTATATGGGTTCCGGTAAAAGCCGCTTATCCAAATCTCTTGCATCCAAGTTGGGTTTCCTGCATTTTGACACCGATGACCTCATTGAAATTGATTTTGGAAAAAACATTTCAGATATATTTAAAACGGAAGGAGAAGAAAAATTTCGCAAGAGGGAAAGCTTTATCCTAAAAGAGCTCAGAGATACACTTAACGCCGTTGTAGCGACGGGAGGAGGTTTGCCGTGCTTTGAAAACAACATGGAGTGGATGAATGACAACGGACTTACGGTTTATCTGGAAGCAACGCCTCGTTTTCTTTTTCAGCGCTTAAAATCCTCCAGTGCAAAAAGACCGCTGCTTGAAGGTTTCACAGAAGATGAATTGCTTGAATACATTACTACTCATCTGGAGGTTCGAAAAAAATTTTATGAGCAGGCCAGTTTAAAGGTGAATGCAGTCTCACTGAGTTCTTCGAAGCTGGCAAAACTTATTTCGGATAGAATCCAAAGCAATTAATCGAGATAAGCGATGGCTTCGTCTCCTGTGAATTCCACACTGACATGCTCTTTTAAGGTAGTGGAAAGAGTAAGACCGCTGAAGTCAGTTGCGACCGGATACCTCCTGTGATTTCTGTCTACAAGCACGACCGTCCTCACTTTTCTGATGTCTGCATTTAGAAAAGGTTTGAGAGCGTACATCATGGTTTTTCCGGAATTCAGGACGTCATCGATTAATATGATGGTTTTTCCGCTCAGCTGTTCGCGTGGGATACTTATCTTGATTTCCTTTTCTACCTGGCTATGCTTGTCAATTTCCACTTTTACCAATGTGGTTTTGAGTGCTGAAATTCTTTGAATGACATCATTCAGCATTTGTGCGACTTTAAAGCCGCTTTGCAATATTCCGGCGAGAATGATTTCCTTTTCATCAGGATTATCCTCATAAACCTGGTAAGCAAGTCGGTTGATACGCTGGTTTATCTCTTTGTTGCTGAGAAGTACTGTGCGCATATTGCTCATGATTTATTATTTCATTTTTTTAACCTGCCTGCTTTATAAAAATGCCGGTCATAATAATTTTCACTGAGATCACTGATGATCACTCCGCGTGTAGTGCTTGAATGTGCAAATTTACCATTGCCGAGATAAATGCCTACATGTGAAATTCGTCCTTTTCTGATCTTGAAGAAAACAAGGTCTCCTTCCTTTAACTCTGAGGTGTTTACCACTTTAACCTGATCAAACAAATCCCGGGAACTTCCGCTAATAGGAATATTGTAGGATTCATTCAGCATTTTGCAAACGAATCCTGAGCAATCAATCCCTGATTTGCTTTTGCCACTGTACTTATATGGAGTGCCCATCCAGTCGCCGATATTGTAATAAAGGCGGGGATTGGTTACGTACTGCATGTTAAATCCGAGGAGATTGGAAAATATAAAGCACCACTCCAGTTGCTGCTGTTCCGGGTCTTGTATGGGTCCGGAAATGTTTGCATGAGATCTGCCCGTCTGAATAAAATTCAGAATTGTTAGTAGAAATATGAATTGAAAAAATTTCATTTGTGAAATCAGTTCTTCAATCAGTATTTATTTTTTCTCGAGTAATACTACATTTTCCACATGAGTAGTGTGCGGAAACATGTCAACAGGCTGAACTCGTGTTATTCTGTACTTGTCACTGATCATTGCAATGTCTCTTGCTTGTGTAGATGGATTGCAACTAACATAAACGATTCTCCGAGGAGAAAATTCTGCCATTTTTGTTACAGTGTCAGGATGCATGCCAGAGCGAGGAGGATCAGTGATGATGACATCTGGTGTTCCGTGTTTCGCAACAAACTCGTTTGTGAGTGTAGCTTTCAAATCCCCTGCTATGAAGGTGGTGTTTTTAATCCCGTTGTTTAAGGAATTTTCCTTCGCGTCTTCTATTGCATCCGGTACATTGTCAATTCCGATAACATGCTTCGACCTTGAAGCGATGAAATTGGCAATTGTTCCTGTTCCTGTATACAGATCATACACAAGTTCGGTTTCGCTGAGACCGGCGAATCTGGCAGCAACCTTATAAAGCTCCCAAGCCTGATATGAATTAGTCTGGTAAAAGGATTTTGCGCTGATTTTAAATTTCAGGTCCCCCATCTTTTCTGTAATGTGATCTTTTCCTGAATACAAATTAACTGGCAAGTCAAATATAGTGTCGTTTCTTTTATGGTTGATGATGTACAGCAGGGAAGTGATGAAAGGAAAACGCGTAATTATATGATTCATCAGCAATTCGATTTCTGCTGCTTTTTCTTCCCTGAAAACCACAATCAACATCCATTCATCAGTTGATGTATGCCTGAAGATAATATCGCGCAGAAATCCGGTTTGATTTACAGGGTCGAAAAAACTGAATTTATTTTTCACCGCGAAAGAACGGATTTCGTTCCTGATGAGGTTTACCCTTTCATCCATAAGATGACAATTTTCAATCGAAAGTACTTTATCGAATCTTCCCGGAACATGGAAACCAATCACATCTTCTTTCATTGGAAGACCGGACTGCAATTCCTGCTTAGTTAGCCATTTCTTATCGGCACATGAAAAGTCGAGCCGGTTCCTGTAGTTTTTTATTCGCACTGAGCCAAGAATCGGTTCAATGCCGGGGATTTCAAGCTTCCCTATTCTGACAAGAGCATCGTAAACATGCTTCTGCTTAAACTCAACCTGTTTTTCGTAAGAAAGATGCTGCCATTTGCAGCCTCCGCAAACTCCAAAGTGAGTGCAAAATGGTATGACTCTATCTGGGGAAGGTGTAATAATGCTTTCAAGATTGGCCTGAAAAAATTTCTTTTGCTTCTTGTACACATGTGCATTCACCACATCACCGGGCACGGCGCCTTTGATAAAAACCACTCTATTGTCTATTCTTGCAAGGCCTTCGCCATTGTCAGAAATGTCTGTAACCACAAGCGAATTAAGATCCAAGGATTCTTCAGTTTTACCCATCAGGCGCGAAAATAAGCTTATATGTTGAATTAATGATGATAGCCGCATGAGTCTGTTTTCATTGATTATAATTACCTTTGGCAATTATCTTAGTTAATATTTTTATGAAGCAAGTTGCTGAAAACAGGAAACTTACCGAAGAAGCTATTGCACGGGAGGACAAGTATGGCGCACACAATTACCATCCTCTTCCGGTTGTGTTGGAGCGGGGGGAAGGAATTTTTGTGTGGGATGTGGAGGGAAAGAAATATTTCGATTTTCTTTCGGCTTATTCAGCCCTGAACCAGGGACATAATCACCCTAAGATTATTTCAGCTCTCATTGAACAGGCAGGCAAGCTTTCTTTGACTTCAAGAGCATTCTACAATGATTGCCTGGGGCCTTACGAAGAGTTTATTACCCGTTACTTCGGTTACGATAAGGTACTTCCTATGAACACAGGTGCGGAAGGGGTGGAGACAGCCTTGAAACTTGCAAGGAGATGGGCTTATGATAAAAAAGGAGTGGAAGAGAACGAGGCTAAGATTGTTGTATGCGAAGGAAATTTTCACGGCAGAACAATCAGTGTAATTTCAGCTTCTACAGATCCGGATTCTTACGGAAGATTTGGACCTTTCACTCCGGGCTATATAAAAATACCATATAATGATACTAAGGCGCTCGAAAAGGCGCTAAGCGATAAGTCTGTTGCCGCTTTTCTGGTTGAACCTGTTCAGGGTGAAGCGGGAGTCGTTGTTCCTGATGAAGGCTATCTCAAAATTTGTTCCGATCTATGCCGGAAGAACAATGTTCTCTTTGTAGCAGATGAAATTCAAACCGGGCTCGGCAGAACCGGAAAATTACTTGCCTGCGATCATGAAAATGTAAAACCAGATATTCTCATTCTCGGAAAAGCCCTTGCCGGTGGTGTTTTGCCTGTAAGTGCAGTGCTAGCCAATGATGACATCATGCTATGCATTAAACCGGGAGAGCATGGCTCTACTTATGGAGGAAATCCTCTTGCCTGTAAGGTTGCCATGGCTTCACTTCAGGTTATCAGAGATGAAAAACTTGCAGAAAACGCTTACCGCCTCGGCAATTTACTTTTAAACGAACTGAAAAAGCTTGAACATCCGGCCATAGAACTGGTTCGTGGCAAAGGACTCTTTTGCGCTTTGGTAATTAAGAGCGACTGGAAGAAAAACGCCTGGGACCTTTGCGTCGAGTTGATGGAGAAAGGTCTACTGGCAAAACCGACTCACGGAAATATCATTCGCTTTGCGCCACCACTCACAATCAACGAGGATGAATTGCATGAGTGCATTTCGATCATTCGCGATGTGGTGAAAAATTTCTGATCAGAATTCCATTGCTTTTGCGATATCCGCACCAAGCACGGCATTGTTTTTTATCAGCGCTATATTAGTTGCAAGACTTCTGCCTCCGCTTGCCTCCGCGATTTCCTTCAGAAGATAGGGTGTAATGTCCTTTCCCTTGATGTCATTCCTTTGTGATTTATTGATTGCAGTCTGTATTAATGATTCGATCTCGTCATAGGGAATTTCATTTTCATGAGGAACAGGATTTGCTACCAGCACACTGCTTTCCATACCTAATTCAAAATGTGTACGAATTAATTTTGCAATTTCTGCTGTGTCATTCATTCGAAGGGGACTGAGGTACGGACTTGCCGAGGAATAGAAGCTTGGAAAATAATCGCTTCTGAATGTGATGACCGGCACACCGAGCGTCTCCAAAGTTTCAAGAGTAAGTCCGATGTCCAGGATGGATTTCACTCCTGCTGAAACTACTGCGACAGGAGTTTTGGACATAAGAGTCAGGTCTGTGGAAACATCCATTGTGTTTTCTCCGTTGCGGTGAACACCACCTGTGCCTCCGGTCACAAATACTTTTATTCCTGCAAGCGATGCGAGCTTCATGCTGGATGCCACAGTTGTGGCGCCATTTTTTCCGCTTGAGCAAACGTAGGCGATTTCCCGTGTGCTCACTTTCAGAACGTCCTTGCTTTTTGCCACATGCTCAAGCTGACTGTTTTTTAAGCCGATGCAAATCTTTCCATCAAGTATGGCAATGGTTGCGGGAATGGCATTTTTATCGCGGATTATCTTCTCTACAGCCATTGCAGTTTCCATGTTTTCCGGCCATGGCATTCCGTGTGCGATGATTGTAGACTCAAGCGCCACGACAGCCTGGCCTTGCTTAAGAGCTTCCTGAACTTCCTTGTGTATCTCGATATGGTTTTTCATTTTAATTTTTTCACGTAATCTTCCAGCAGCTTTGTGCTCATGTCTGGTCTGACGGATCCCTGCGATTCCAGTATCGCGCCTGCTGCTGCATGTCCGAATTGAAGACATTCCCGTATGTTTTTACCCTGTAGAAAAGCGTAAGCCCATCCTGCTACGGCCGCATCACCGGCTCCGTTTGTATCTATGATATTGGCCGAAGGTGCAGATAAACTGAAAGAGTCTGATCCGATTGAAAGTATTGAATCGTTCTCTCCGCGACTCAACCAAACGTTTTTCACTCCTTTGCGATGCAGGAATTCGAAAATTTCATCTTCATGATAAAAGCTTTCTGATTCTGTCGCAAACTGCCTGAATTCATCTTCATTCGGTTTAATCATCAACACGGAAGCGGGAAGAGCGGAAATAATCCGGGATGCCTTGCTTACGGACACTGTATCAAGTATTACAGGCCACTTTCTTTTTTCAGATATATCGAGCAGGCTCTTAAGCGAATCTACAGAAAGATTGCAGTCTGCAATAAGCAAATCTGCTTCAGAAATCCTGCTCAGCACACCGGAAAGAAACTCTGCATTCAATTTATCTTCCACATCAGAGGATACAACGCCTATATGAAAGTTTCCCAGGTGATCATGTATTGAAGCGTAAACACCAGTTTTGCTTTCTCTGCAAGAAAGTGATGTGTCGATACCGGCAGATGCATTTATTTCTTTCAGCCATTTACCTTCGGCATCATCAGCTTCACAGGTGATCAATGTGACTTTACATCCTAACAGAGACAGGTGATGTGCAATATTTCTTGCCACACCTCCGGGGGATTTGGACATAGCTGCCGGATTGGAAGTGTTAAGTACCGGATTCTTAAAGCAATTAAAATTGAAGTCGACCAGAGAGGCGCCTATGCAGATAACGTGCTTGAGAGTTGACATCGGTTATTTTCCGGTCAGACGCCGGTGCCGAGTTTTTTGGAAAAATCTTTCAGTTCATTTTTCATTCCAGTAAGCATTTGGTCAATTTTGCCGGGAGAATGAGATACGTCATTTTTAAGTTGCTCAAGCATTTCTTCGAGTTGGTTAATTTTCTCGTTTGTATTTGAAATAAATCCCTGAGAAAGTGAGCCCAAGGTGGCCACACCATGAAGATTTTTAATTGCATCACGAAACTCGTTTATCTGAGAGTGCAGTTTAAAATACTTCACAGCGAAACTTGTGAGCATCAGCGCAAAGATTGCACTCAGGGTGATGATGATAAATGAAAAATACTTTTTAAAATTCTGCTTCTTGCTAACCAGATAATCGTTGTCGATTTGCAGCATTTCAGCTTCGTTTTTCAGATTCATGATTTCGGCTCCAAGGGCAGTACGAAGTTCTTTCACAGAATCCTGACGGAATTTAATGGCTAGTAAATAATCCCTGCCGCTGATGAAATCTTTTAGCTGAATATATTTCTTAAAGACATCGAGAGCCTGACTGTAATGATGATTTGCCGCATACTGGTCAGATATCACTTTGTATGCTTCAAGTATATCAGTTTCCAGATCAGGATTCAGATTTTCTTCTATTGGCCTAAGCCTGATAATCAGCCGGTCTAGCGCTTCTGGCTTTATATAAACTGTTTTCGCATCAGACAAAATATTCTTAAGCTCACTTTCATTCGCGTGAGAAAACAATGCGAATGAAAGCGCGAAGCTGAGCAGAGTGTATTTAACCAACTTCATCATCTCTTTTTTAAAAAGAATTTTATATACACGTCTGTAGCATGGTTTGGGTCACTTTCAATTTTCAATTCCCCTTTGTGCATATCACGGATAATTCCAATGCTTTCGCTGAGTCCTAATCCTGTGCCAACCAAAACATCTTTCGTAGAGAAAAACTGTTCAGGGGCTTTCTCCATCACTTTGCCATCCATTCCTGCTCCATTATCTCTCACTCTTATCTGAACAAAATTTGGAAGTATGCGTGTACTGATGGTAACCTTTGGCTTATAATCTTTTGCGGCATTTGCCTGTTTGGCTTTCAGTGATTCAAAGGAGTTCTTCAGGATGTTCAGCAGAGCAATGGTAATGGCTGATTTGTTGCCTCTCACAGGAGGAATTTTTTTCTCAAAATTTCTTTCGATTGCCAGATTTTCGGGAGCGTCTTCACTTTTGAAACCTCTGTATGCGATCTCTAGTGCTGAATCGCAAATGATGTTCATGTCGCAGTCTTCAAATTCAGATCCGGCTTGAATTTGAAAGTTTTTTATGGTATCGAAAACGGCGGATTCAAGCTCGAGTTTTTGCCCAAGATCCTTCGAATTCCTGATGGCGCTTTGCATTTGCTGAAGGTTTTCACTTCCGGGAACAAGAGATTCCATTTCAGAATTAAGTGCTTCATTTAGTTCATGAGATTTAAGCTTCAAATCATGCAGCCTGTGAAGTTCTTTCTCTGCTGAACTAATAAGTTTTTCACCTTTCGATGCGTTGAATTCAATTGAATTGTACTGAGTTTGTATTCTGTTTAACGCAGCTTGTTTTTTACTCAGGCGCATTTTCCGCAACTTAAGCAATGCCAGTACAATCACTAACCAGATGAAGAAAGCTATCCCGGCTTTTTTCAGCAGTTCCTTATATGCACTGTCATTGCTTTCCTTCTGGGCCTTTAGGACTTCTATCTGCTCTTTAAGCCCTTTTAACTCCGCAAGCCGGTTCGCGTTAATCTTTTCAAATATTGCTTCGATCTTTGCGATGCTGTCACCAGCTGCACGTGATGAATTTTCATCCAGCATTCTGTCGTATTCTTTCAGCTTCTCAATAGCGTATCGATTGAGATTCCTGGACTCGTGCTCATTAGCTTTAGCTGATGCTTCCTTTAATTTGGAAGTATATTCCGGTTTAGCCAGGAATGAAAAGCTTGTATCTGCAGATGAATATGCTGCTTCCCGGCTCAGAAAAATCAGAATAGCAGGAATAAGTAAAAAACACCTAAGACCCAGAATCCGCATGTGTATCGGGAATATGCCCGAAAGTAATTTTTTTCATTCAGTCAGGGAAGGCATTTGGGACGAAAATTATCAACGGTTTATTGTGTATGAAATCTCTTTTGATTTCATTGGAAAGATTCCTCAAATTGTGAGTGTAATTGACTCATGATCAGAAAACAGTTTATTATCCGCATTGCCATCGCAATTGCTGTAGTTACAGGAATCTTATTCACACTGTTGTTTGCATTTCGTGGCGCAATTCTTCAAAAGATTCTGGACAAGATTGAGTCTGGTTTGAACCAACGTTACGGTATTAAGTTTCAGACAGGTGAATCAGGATTTAGCTCTCTAACATCAGTGTACTTTTCTGACTTTTCAATTATTAATAAAGAAAGTGAAGAGCTGATTCACATTGATACACTAAATGTGTCTCCGTCAGTTCTTCAAATGCTTGCAGGAAGAGTCAATATCAGGAATTTATTCCTTTCTGGTCTTCGCATCAATCTCGTCTGCACAGATTCAATTTGCAACTATGACAGCTTTATCCGGTCTGGTATAAAAGCCGGATCAGAAATTGAAGAACAATCTGATAAGAAGGCATCCTTAAATTTTTCCGGACTTGCAGAAAGGGTGCTGAACAACATCTTCAGACTTGCACCTTCGAAAGCTTATTTAAGGGATATAACAATCAGTCACAGCCGGAACGGAGATACGGAACAATTTATCATGCCGGATTTTCAATCGGATGAAAGCAATATATCCGGCGTATTTAATAACGGTGATTCAACCATAAGCTGGAATCTGAAGGGGGAGTTCTCGAAGTCGGGCAGAAATTTTGATTTATATCTGTATCCAGGTTCATTTCACGGCAAACATTTGCCCTTGCTGAAATCAATGACCGGATTAAGTTTCACTCTCGACACCATCCATGCTTCAATGCAGGAGGCCGGAAAAGCCGGTGATGAGGTCAGGCTAAGTGGACATTTTTCAGCTGAGAATTTAAAGTTTTATCATGAGCGCATTTCCTCAGATACAGCGGTTTTAAAGCATTTTCTTTTTGACTACAGATTGGCAATTGGCCCTTCTTATTTGCAGCTGGACAGTACTTCAACGGCTGAGATCAATCAGATCTTATTCAGGGCTTTCGCCAGTATTCACAGCGGTGAAGGCAAGCAGGTTCATTTGAAAATAGATTCAGATGAAATTCCAGCTGACAATTTTTTCGGCTCTCTTCCGCAAGGTGTATTTACAGCAGTAAGTGGTGTACAGGCAGAAGGTACATTAACCTATAAGCTGAATTTTGAATTTGACACTAATATACCTGACAGTGTGAAGTTCGAATCTCGTTTGCGAGCCAGGAAATTCAGGATTACAAAATCCGGTGAACAGAATATTTACAAAATGAATGATGTCTTTCTGCATCAGGTGTATGAAAAGGGAAAACTATTCAGAACGATTGAGGTTGGTCCTGGCAATCCTTATTTCACTCCCCTGGATGAGGTTTCACCGAACTTTAAAAATGCGGTGCTTACCAGCGAAGATGGTTCCTTCTTTTTTCATAACGGATTCAATCCTGAAGCATTCAAACAGTCAATCGTTGCCAATTACAAGGCAGGCAGATTTGTAAGAGGAGGAAGTACAATCAGCATGCAGCTTGTGAAGAATGTATTTCTCAGCAGGAATAAAACGATTGCGCGCAAAGTAGAAGAAGCACTGCTTGTGTGGCTGATTGAAAGCAATAGGCTTTGCAGCAAGGAGAGAATGTTTGAAGTTTATCTGAATATTATCGAATTGGGCCCCGGAGTATACGGCATTGGGGAGGCCTCAGAATTTTATTTCATGAAAAAACCCAAAGACCTCAGTCTCGCAGAAGGAATCTTCCTTGCCAGCCTCCTTCCCAAGCCAAAAGCATTTCGTTTTCAATTTGGATCAGACGGCCAATTGCGTCCGCATCTTGCAGATTATTACCGAATCGTTTCAGCATTCATGCTGAAGAAAGGATTGATTTCTCAGGAAGAAGCAGACAATCTCAAGCCTGATGTGGAAGTTTCGGGGCCTGCGAGAAATTTTATTGTCGTCGAGGAGCAAGCTGACACCCTAAGGGAGAATGCTGAGAGCCCGGACCTTCATTGAAATTTCAATTGTTATGCGGTAAGATTCAACTGGTTGATTTTCCAGTCGAGCTCATAAAATTGCCTGTTGCCGTTAAAGCTTCTTTTAATTTCATGCAGGAAGTCTTCAGCCTGCCTGAGATAAAATCCTCTTACTCGTTTAAATTCTTCTTCATCGGTTTCTTCGTTTTCAATTGCCATTTTTTCCAGGTCATCGCCGATTTCACAAAGAAAGATTCTGCAGCTGAGCTCGAGCAGTGCATAAAAGAAAAAAATCTCTTTTGTGTCGAAAGAAATGATTTCGCCCACTTCATACTGCCAGTTATGCACTTCAAAATCTTCAAGCATACAATCCTGTATTACATCCAGACGCATTGCTTCTCGAATGAGATTATAATTCGGATGAATCAGAATGAACTTTCCTGCAGCAATGGAAATATTCACCAGCTGCTTGAATTCACGTGTCACCTTCACGCACAGTTTGTCTCCGTATAATACTAATGGCGGCATGTTTGATCTTAATACAAAAATAACACAGAATTGGTTTCTATCGCATCCGTTTTTGTTGGTTCTTATTATTTTATTTTCTTACATTTCATCAAATGTGTTTTCTTTGCAATATATACTGAATATTTATGCTTGGTTTGAAACTTCCTACTGATCCGAGATGGGTAAACATCGTAGAAAAGAATCTTGATGAAATCCTTACAGATCATGCTTATTGTGAGCAAAAAGCCGCAACCAATTCCATCAACCTGATCATACAGTATCCTGACATTCCTGAACTTGTGGAAGCAATGCTTGAACTTGCAAGGGAAGAACTTTCACATTTCCAGATGGTGCATGAAAAGATCAGGGAAAGAAATCTTGTACTCGGAAGGGAAAGAAGGGATGATTACGTATATGAACTCAATCAATTCATAAGAAAAGGACATGCCAGAAACATCGTGCTTTGCGATCGACTGTTGTTCTCGGCTCTTGTTGAAGCAAGAAGTTGTGAGAGATTTAAATTGCTGAGTGAAAACATCAACGATCCGGAATTAAGGGAGTTTTACCGCGAGTTAATGATTTCCGAGGCCAATCATTATACTATGTTTATTGGTCTGGCAAAAAAATATGCGACTGATGTTGATGTGGATCAGCGCTGGAAAGAGTTTCTTGAATACGAAGCCCAGATAATAGGTAAGTACGGAAAAAAAGAAACCATTCACGGCTAATCCTGCATTCCTTCATGACTTCGAATGATTTTTTTCCAATCATCCGGAATCTCAATTGATTTTTGCATTTCATAGTCAAATGCAACCATCACAGTTTTTCCGCTGCAGACTGTAATCTCAGAATTTGCATCTTTCCTGGTCATTTTATATTCCAGGTCAAAACTCTTTTTACCAAGTCTGGAGCATCTTGTATGGACATAAACCTCATCATTCAAATTCACAGGAACAATGAAGTCAATCTCCGCTCTGGCAAGGATGATACCCTGCTTGGACCAGTCATAATTCCAGCCAATTATTTCATTAAAGTATTCGATTCTTGCCTGCTCAAAATAGGTGAGATACCTGGCATTGTTTACATGATTGAAAGCATCAATGTCTGCAAACCGGATTTCAATTTTACTTTTATGTCTGAATATATCTGAAGCTGATTTCATTCTGGTTAATTACGTACTTCGGATGTCCAGTTTTTCAAATTCTGAGTTGGCCGATACATATTCAGGAACAATTTCCTTTACCTTTCTGACTATAGCATCATTATTTTGTGTCCGGAACATTTCAATTAGGTCGGAAATTTGCTTTTGCACTGACTCAAAGTTACACTCCTGCACCCTAGCTATCATAATTTTTTCATGGTGTGTCGGAATTGTGGTTTCTTTATCAGCCAGCAATTCCTCATAAATTTTTTCTCCCGCCCGAAGCCCCGTAAATATGATCTGGATGTCTTTGTCAGGTTCGAGACCGCTGAGCCTGATCATTTTTTTAGCAAGGTCAGCAATTTTGACACGCTTACCCATGTCGAAAATAAAAATTTCTCCACCGTTACCCATAGTTCCGGCTTCAAGCACAAGCTGGCAGGCTTCAGGTATGGTCATGAAATAACGCGTGACTTCAGGATGAGTGACGGTAAGTGGACCGCCTTCTTCGATTTGTTTTTTAAATCGGGGAATCACAGAGCCGTTTGAGTCCAGCACATTTCCAAATCGTGTAGTGATATATTTCGTTTTACCTTTGCTGTTCATGCTCTGGCAATAAATCTCAGCGATTCTCTTGGTAGCGCCCATGATGCTTGTAGGATTTACAGCCTTGTCGGTACTTACCATCACAAATTTTTCAATTCCGAACTGGAGTGACAGGTCAGCCAGAATTTTTGTGCCATGAACATTGGTGAGAATTGCTTCTGAAGGATTGTTTTCCATGACAGGCACATGTTTGTATGCGGCAGCATGAAATACAATCTGCGGCTTAAATGCATCAAAGACTCTTTTCATGCGGTCCATCTGGCGCACATCACCTATTACAGTTTCAATTTTATTCCATCCGTATTTCTCGCTGATCTCGAGTTCCAGTTCATACAGGGGAGATTCTGCCTGATCAAGCACTACTAAAAGTCCCGGACTGAATGGAATCAGTTGCCTCACGATTTCAGCGCCTATAGATCCGGCGCCACCGCTGATAAGAATGGTCTTACCTTTTAGTTGTTCAGCGATTTTCTTGTGGTCCAACTTGATGGGATCACGCTCCAAGAGGTCCTCAATTCTTACTTTTTTAATCTGATTAAAACTAAGCTGTCCGTTGATCCAATTATTTACCGGCGGAACATTGAGGATATTTACATTGAGGCCAAGACATTTTTCAATGATATCTTGCTTGACAGCACCGCTTATATTTTGGATGCTGATAATGAGATTCTCTATGCTGTTAGACCTGATCAGTTCCTCAAGATCAGTTGTAGCATTATAAATCCGAATCCCCTCAAGGGTCTTTCCGACTTTGGCCTTATCGTCATCCACAAAAGCCAGAATCTTGTAGCGTGTGCCTGCATCTCTGTCAAGTGCGCGCTTTGTGATTAGTCCGCTTTCTCCGGCACCGTAGATTATAACCTGCTTTTTGGTTCGCGAAGGATTTTTAATTTCATTGTAAATTGTCTTTACGAAAATCCTGAATGCCGTGAGCAGAAAAACCGTACTGAAATACTCAATGATTATGATGGAATAGGGAACGAGATAAATTCCGACTAAGAAATAAACAGGTATATTCAGAAGCGCGAGAAAGGCACTGCCGGCGGTGATGGTGAAGAAAACTCTTGTGGCATCCCGGGTATTTGTATAACGTATGATTCCTTTGTAAATTCTGGTGATCAGGAAACTCGCAATCCTTACTCCGATTACAGCAGGGAATGCATAAATCCACCTTTCGATTTCAATGTCCGGAATTTTGAAATTGAATCGAACCACATAAGCAAGCAGCAAGGAAAGCAGACAAATGCATACGTCGATGGTGAAGATAATCCATCTTGGTGTGTTTTTTTCAAGTAAACGCCTGGGCATGCTTTGTGAATTCGAATCCAAAGATATGATTATTCATTTTTTATTGATTGGATTGAATATTTTGATCAAAAGACATGTACTTTTTCTTGAATTATTAAAGGATTCAGTTCAAGCACCTAAATGTCTGGTCTTAATAAGGTTGAATTAAATTCAGGTTAATTACAAGCACAAATACACTAACTGAGCCCATACATCCCTGTATTAATAATAACTAATTTATAAATTTGCCCGTATTCAATATGAACACATCACTTGTCACCGGCGGTGCCGGATTCATAGGAGCGCACGTAACAAATGAACTCATTGCAATGGGTCACAGGGTAGTTGTGCTCGATGATCTTTCGGGAGGATTCAGGGAAAACGTACATCCGGATGCCTTGTTTACTGAGGGGTCGATCACGGATGAACAGCTTGTGGAAGAGTTGTTCATGCAATATAAATTTGATTATGTATATCACCTCGCTGCTTATGCGGCTGAGGGATTAAGTCATTTTATCAAGAAATTCAATTATACAAACAATCTTATCGGAAGCGTAGTGCTAATTAATGCAGCTGTCCGCCACAAGGTGAAATGTTTTGTGTTCACTTCCTCCATTGCAGTGTACGGTTCAGTTCCCCCGCCTATGAGCGAGGAAACCCAGCCATTGCCGGAAGATCCATACGGAATAGCAAAGCTTGCGGTGGAACAGGATTTGAAGACTACTCATGAAATGTTCGGTTTGAATTACATCATTTTCAGACCGCATAATGTATATGGGGAATATCAAAATCTCGGTGACCGTTACCGCAATGTGGTGGGAATTTTCATGAATCAGTTAATGCAGGGAAAGTCACTCACAGTTTTCGGTGATGGTTCACAGACAAGGGCATTCAGTTATATCTCCGATGTGGCTCCTCACATAGCCCGCTCTGTCGATGTGCCGGATGCATACAACCAGGTATTTAATGTAGGCGCAGACAGGCAGTTCACAGTAAAGGAACTGGCTGACTCCACCATGAAAGCCATGGGAATTGAAGGCGAAATCCGTTTCCTGCCTGCAAGAAATGAAGTGCTTCATGCGCATTCTGATCACAGTAAAATTCGAAAAGTCTTCGGCACCTCAGATCCTGTGGATCTTCTAACAGGTTTAACCAGGATGGCTGCCTGGGCCAAAGAAGCAGGAATTCGAAAAAGCAGCCGCTTTGAAAACATTGAAATCACTGAAAATCTTCCTCAGGTCTGGCTGGAAGACTGAGCATGCCCAGGATTCTTTTCATAGCGTCACACAGGCTCGACCGGTCTCCATCACAGCGTTTTCGTTTTGAGCAATATTTCCACTTCCTTGAAGCCAACGGTTTCAATTGTGATTTTTCTTTCCTTATTTCTGAAAGGGACGATCGTATTTTTTACAAGCCCGGCAGAATGCTGCGAAAATCGCTCATCTTCCTCAAAGGTAGCTATAGGAGATTGAGAGACGTATGGAGAGGAAGAAAGTATGATATAATTTTTGTTCAGCGTGAAGCTTTCATGACCGGGTCGATGATTTTTGAAAGACTGTTTGCAATGAGCAAGGCAAAGCTTGTTTTTGATTTTGATGATGCTATCTGGAGACACGATGTATCGCATGCCAACAGGAAGCTGGGCTGGCTGAAAGACGCAGGGAAGACCGGAAAAATCATTGCCATGTCAGACCTTGTCATTGCCGGGAACAGATACCTCGCTGATTTCGCTTCAAATTTCAATAAGAATGTGATTGTAATTCCCACAACGATTGATACTTCAGTTTATATTCCGGAATATTCTATTTCCGTTAAAGAGAAAATTGTAATCGGATGGAGCGGAAGCATGACCACAATACGACACTTCGAACTGGCAGTCCCTTTTCTTAAAGCTCTTCGAAATAAGTACGGAGACAAGTTGGAGTTCCGTGTGATAGGCGATGAGAATTATTCAAATGATGAGCTCGGCATCAAAGGACTTCCCTGGAGAAGGGAAGATGAGATAGTGCAGCTGAGAAAATTCGATATTGGCATCATGCCAATTCCGGATGATGAATGGAGCAGAGGCAAATGCGGTCTCAAAGGACTGCAATACATGGCTCTTGAAATTGCTACAGTGATGTCACCGGTCGGAGTGAATACAGAGATCATTCGAGATGGAATCAATGGTTTTTTGGCTGATAAAGAAGAAGAATGGGTGCATAAACTTTCTGTTTTGATTGAAGACGAAAAACTCAGGAGAAGTCTCGGCATGGAGGCAAGGAAAACAGTGGAAGCAGAGTACTCTGTGAACAGTCAACAATTCGCTTACCTTTCTGCCTTCAATAATCTTCTGAAAGAAAAGAACTGATTCGCTTCAGGCTTGAATGATTTTTCAGCCCGATTAAGTATCTTTGCTCACAAAATTCATTCACATGGAAACAACCGAAAGCACAATCAGGCAAACAGCGCTTTACAATCAGCACGTTCAACTGGGAGCCAAAATGGTTCCTTTTGCCGGATGCTTGATGCCAGTTTCATACGAAGGAATTAATGTGGAACATGAGAATGTGAGGAATAAACTTGGCGTTTTTGATGTGTCTCATATGGGTGAATTCATCTTCAAGGGTGAAAAGGCAGCTGAGTTGATTCAGAAACTCACCAGCAATGATGTCAGCAAACTCACAGATGGAAAAGTTCAATATTCATGTATTCCAAATCACTCGGGCGGAATTGTAGATGATCTGTTGGTATACAGAATCGATCAGAATACTTATATGCTTGTAGTCAACGCATCCAACATTGAAAAAGACTGGCAGTGGTTTCTTTCGCGTAACACAGAAGGTGTAGAGATGCACAACATATCGGATAAAACCTCGCTTCTGGCTGTGCAGGGACCGCTTGCAGCTGAAGCATTGCAGCAACTGACTGACATGGATCTGAAGGGAATGACTTACTATACTTTTTCAAAAGGAAAGTTTGCAGGAATTGAAAATGTTCTTGTATCCGCGACGGGCTATACCGGAGCCGGTGGTTTCGAGATTTACTTTGAAAACAGTTCTGCTGATCATATTTGGAAAAGCATCATGGAGGCCGGTGCAAAACATGGTATCAAACCCGCAGGACTTGGTGCAAGGGATACTCTGCGTCTGGAAATGGGATTCTGTCTTTATGGAAATGATATCGATGATACTACATCACCCATTGAAGCCGGACTTGGATGGATCACCAAATTCAGCAAGGAATTTACAAATTCGGAGGCCTTGAAAAAGCAAAAGGAAGAAGGAGTAAAACAAAAGCTGGCTGGATTCGAAATGGAAGAAAGGGGAATACCCAGAAAAGATTATGATATCCTTGATGCCAATGGAAGAAAGATAGGAAGGGTCACCAGCGGTACTCAATCGCCTACACTTCAGAAAGCGATAGGCATGGGATATGTAGAAAGTGAATTTGCTGCTCCCGGAAGTACAGTCTTCATAAGTATACGGGATAAGGCCATGAAAGCTAAAATTGTAAAGGTTCCATTTATAAAAAACTGATATTTAATATTTTGCGATGAACCTGGGAAGCTTTTAATATTTTATGTTCTCCTGCAATTAGTTACATTTGAAAAGTATATCTCACAGGTAAAATACTCTGGTGTTTTTTCACATTAATCAATAACACATGTCAGATTCGCACGAATTGAAAATTGATGCCTGCTTTTCTCCTTATTTATATCCTGTCTATAAAGATAACGATAGCATAGTGGTAATCATTGATATTCTGAGAGCCACTTCCGCAATATGTACAGCATTCGAACATGGTGCTGAAAAAATAATTCCGGTGGCTACTGTAGATGAAGCTCGCTCTTACAAGGAAAAAGGATATATGGTTGGAGCTGAAAGAGACGGAGTTCAGGTGGATGGTTTCGAATTTGGCAATTCGCCTTTCTCATACATGGGTGAAAAGGTGAAGGACCAGACTATAGTAATTACAACTACCAATGGCACTCAGGCGATTGAGGCTGCAAAAAATGCTTACCGGGTTGTGATTGGTTCTTTCTTGAATATCACTGCATTGTGCGAATGGCTTATCAGTGAAAAAAGGAATATCCTGCTCTTGTGTTCCGGTTGGAAAAATAAATTCAATCTCGAAGATGCTTTGTTTGCAGGCGCTGTTTCAGAAATGATCGCGCAGATGTCGGATGCTTACAAATGCGGCGATGCCTGTCTGGCACTGAAATATCTTTATCAAATGGCGGAGCAGGATCCGAATAAATTTTTAAAACATTCATCACATCGTGAAAGACTGGCGAGATTGAATCTGAAAAAAGACATCAAGTATTGCCTGACTCATGACCAAACGCGTGTGATCCCTGTCCTTCATGATGGTGCTCTGATTCGCCTGAAGGCTCTTCAGACTGCCTGAAGCATTGCAATAAAATATCCTTGATAAATTAGGTTTTAGAATTTCATTCATTCTGTGATCTTGCAGGATGAACAGAAAATTAGTCTTTATTTTTATTATCCTGATGATCCCCGTGCATGAATGCCTTGCCTGGGGCTTTTGGGCACACAAACGCATCAATTATCTGGCTTGCTTCACATTGCCTGAACCATTATTCGGATTTTTTCGAAAGCATATTGAGTATCTGAGTGAACACGCTGTGGATGCAGACAAGCGTAGGCACTCAGACGTGAATGAAGCTCCCCGGCATTACATTGATCTCGATAAGTATGGCGCAAATCCGCTCGACTCTGTTCCGAGGGTATGGCAACTCGCAGTTCAAAAATATTCTGAAGACACGCTTATGGCACATGGCATTGTACCCTGGCACATTCTGAAAGTGTACAGAAATCTGAGTCATGCATTTTATGAAAAAAATAAAAAAATGATTCTTTATTACGCTGCAAACCTCGGTCATTACATAGGAGATGCTCATGTTCCATTGCATTGCACAGAAAACTACAATGGTCAACTTACGAATCAGCATGGCATTCACGGCCTGTGGGAATCGAGGCTTCCGGAACTTTACGGTTCAGATTACGATATGCTAAGCGGAAGTGCTGTTTACATTCCGAATGTATCTGATTTGATCTGGGAAAGAATAGCTGAGAGTTTTCAAGCAGTAGATTCTGTGCTTCGTTTCGAAAAGCTGCTGAGCGACACATTTCCGTCGGACTTGAAGTACACATTTGAAGCAAGAGGCATAGTTACTCAGAGGGTTTACAGCAGGGAATTTTCAGATGCCTTTCATAATTTGCTGAACGGGCAAGTTGAAAGGAGAATGCTCTCCTCGGTATTCACAGTTGGATCTTTCTGGTACAGCGCATGGGTGGAGGCAGGGAGTCCTGATCTTGAAGGAATGAGCTCTGACCTTCTCACGAATGAAGAAATAATCGAGTCTGCCGGAGATTCGATAAAAGTAAAAGGAAGATTATGCGAACACTGAAGAAAACTTCCGATGATTTCTTATTCTTTACTTCTTGCGAATAATTGTCTGGCTCCTGTCTGGTCCGACTGAAACTACAGATACGGGAACTTCCAGTGTTTTTTCAAGGTAAGAAATGTAATTGCTGAGTTCAGCTGGAAAGTTGCTTTCTTCTCTGACTTCTGTAAGATCTGTTTTCCAACCGGGCAATTCTTCATAGACAGGTTCAATCGGGGCATTCACAAAGTCGAATGGCATATAATCAATCGTCTTGCTTCCGATTTTGTACGAGGTGCAAACTTTTATCTTATCAAATCCGCTCAACACATCCGGCTTAGTCATGATCAGGTCGGTGACGCCGTTAATCATAATGGCATAGCGAAGCGCCGGAATGTCAATCCAACCGCAGCGTCTGGGTCGTCCGGTGGTTGCCCCGAATTCATTACCGGCTTTGCGTAATTGTTCACCAGTATCATCATTCAGTTCGGTAGGGAATGGGCCGCTGCCGACACGTGTGCAGTATGCTTTGAAAATACCGAACACCCTGCCGATATTTCCTGGAGCAATGCCAAGGCCCGTACAGGCTCCGGCACTGATTGTATTTGATGAAGTCACAAATGGGTAAGAGCCAAAGTCAATGTCCAGAAGAGAGCCTTGGGCTCCTTCTGCAAGAATTTTCTTTCCCTGTTTCATCAGTCGGTTAAGCATGTGTTCGCTGTCTGTGAATGAAAGCGTGCGCATCAGTCCGATGGCCTCAAAGAATTTCTTTTCCTCCTCATCAAGAGAATATTCGAAATTCATCTGTTCGAGAAGTTCCTCATGCTTGCTTTTCAGTTTGTCATACCTGCGCATGAAATCTTCATCTTCAATGTATCCTACACGAAGACCGTTGCGTCCGGTTTTGTCCATGTAAGTCGGACCAATTCCCCTAAGAGTAGAACCTATTTTTTCTTTTCCTTTCTGAGCCTCCGAGGCGGCATCCAATATCCTGTGTGTGGGGATAATAATGTGAGCTTTGCGAGATATATGAAGTATTGAACTGATGTCGACATTCAGCTTTTGAAGTGACTCAATTTCTTTCTTAAGTGTGATTGGGTCAATGACAACTCCGTTACCGACAATATTAATGCAGTTTTTCCTGAATACTCCTGAAGGTATGGTGTGCAGTACATGTTTTATTCCTTCGAATTCGAGAGTGTGTCCCGCGTTAGGTCCGCCCTGAAAACGTGCCACTACATCATATTCTGGCGTAAATACATCAACAATTTTTCCTTTCCCTTCATCGCCCCACTGCAATCCTAATAGTACATCTACCGGCATAATTTTTTTCAAAATTTAATATCTGAATGGATTCGTATAACTCAATATACGATACAAAGAAAAAAATAAATAAGAGGAAGCAGACAGGACAGGAATAAATTTCACCACAATTTTCCCAAAACTTTCTAAATCAGTCAAAATAAAAAATCACCCCTTTGCGGAGGTGATTTAGCAGAAATCTTTGAAGGTCTTAGTTCTGAAACTGGCTGATTGCAGCGGGGAGGTCTTCCGTGATTGTGAAAACTGTATTCAGTTTCGTAATGATGAGCAATTCCTTGATCTTGTCGCTGATGCAGCAGATTGTAGTATCCCCTCCGTTTTTACGGCTCTTGGTGAGAATATTGACAAGCACATTGAGTCCGTTGCTGTTCAGGTAACGGAAGTTCTCCATGGAAATCACAAAAGAGTTGATTCCTTTGTCGATCAATGCCTGAATATCTTCCAGCAATGGCGTAGCCTGGTTTTTGTCAATCAGGTTACCGCTCATTTCAACGATTGCGTAATTCCCTTTATTGCTGATGTTGTAATTGAAGTCCATATAGTGAAGGTATGTGAAATATCAAATGTTCAAAATTCTGCGCTGAGACAGTTTTTAACAACGCAATAATAATAATTAATTCAGGAATTCTTCTGTTTTTGGCTCTGAATCTGGTGCTTACAGCTTCCGGTTTCTGCAAGTTCCCGGCATTTTCCGAATAAATGAAGTGAATGATGACTGATATCGAATTTAAGAAGATCACCCATCATGCTCTGAATTTGCTGTATCCTGGGGTCGCAAAACTCGAAAACATGTTCGCAGTCTTCACAAATCAAGTGATCATGTTGCTTGTAGGCAAAGCTTTTTTCAAAGCGGGCGAGGTTTTTCCCGAACTGATGCCTGGTAACCAGGTTGGCATCCTGAAGGAGTTCAATAGTATTGTAAAGCGTGGCACGGCTTACCTTGTGTCCTTTTGAGAGCATGTGTTCGTACAAATGGTCAATGTCAAAATGGCCTTCCATGGAGTATATTTCATCCAGAATGCTGAATCGCTCTGCCGTTTTTCTTTGTCCGTGCTTTTCCAGATATTCAGTGAATGCCTTGCGAACCAGTTGTCTTGTTTCTTTTTTAATGCTCATGCTTTCTTGTCTTAGGCAGACTGGTTTCCTGTGTCAATTCTGCTGACCGTCAGTATTCCGTGAATTTCTTTAAGCTTTTTGATAAGCTTGTCCAGATGATGTGTGTCATGAACAAAAAGCATGATGGTTCCTTCAAATATTCCGTCATTCGAATCAATGCTGATGCTTCGCATATTCACTTTGAGTTCAGATGAAATTACCTTGGATATTTTATTTACAACACCCACTTCGTCGATACCGGTCATGCGAACACCCGCAAGAAATGCAATTTGCTGCTGGTTCGTCCATTTGGCTTTCACGATTCGATAGGCGTAATTCGACATCAGCTGAATTGCATTCGGACAACTCACCCGGTGGATCTTGATGCCTTCACTCACAGTGATAAAACCAAAGACGTCATCACCAGGAATTGGGTTGCAGCAAGGTGAAAGCTTGTAATCTATCTTCTCCAGGCTTTCCCCAATCACAAGCATGTCACTCGAGCCTCTTACGTTTTTTACAATTTGTTCGAGTGATTGCTGTTCAATTCTCTGTGGTGTATGGATCTTGATGCTTCCTTTATCCTGCTTGAAGTCTCTCAGATCCTGTATGTCAATGATTCCTTTGGCAATCCTATAATACAGCTCCATGCTGTTCGGGATTTTGTAATAAGCGAGGAGCTCATTGATATTTTCGTTGTTGAAATGCAGCTTCAAATGCTTGAACTTGCGTTCAAGGATTTCTTTTCCGTCTTCAGCGACTCTTTTCTTTTCTTCCTTAAGCGCACCTTTAATCTTGGACTTTGCTTTTGCAGTCACCACATAATTCAGCCAGTCTTCTTTCGGAGTCTGCTTGTTGGAAGTGAGAATTTCAATTTGGTCACCGCTTCTGAGCTTATGTGACAGTGGTACAAGTTTGTGGTTCACTTTGGCGCCGATGCATTTGCTTCCGAGATCAGTGTGGATTTCAAATGCGAAGTCAAGCGCTGTTGCCTGAGATGGCAGCGATTTCATTTCTCCTGTTGGTGTGAAGACAAAAATTTCATCGCTGAAAAGATTAAGTTTAAAATCATCTATGAAATCAAGCGCATTGCTTTCGGGATTTTCAAGTAGTTCTCTTATTTTATGAATCCATTCATCAAGTGCTGTTTCAGCTGCGGATTCTTTATACTTCCAGTGGGCAGCAAATCCTTTTTCAGCAATTTCATCCATTCTTCTGGAACGGATTTGCACCTCAACCCATTTTCCGCCGGGTCCCATCACTGTTGTATGAAGTGATTCATATCCGGTAGCTTTGGGTGTGGATATCCAGTCCCTTAATCGGTCAGGATTCGGATGATAAAAATCCGTGATAATTGAATAGGCCTTCCAGCACATTGCTTTTTCATTATCAGGCGAAGTGTCTATAATGATTCGTATCGCGAAGAGGTCATAGATTTCATCAAATGTCACGCCCTGCCTTTTCATCTTGCTCCAGATAGAATGAATTGATTTTGATCTTCCTTTCACTTCATACTGAAAGTCCTGCTTGTTGAGTTCTTCTTTGATCGGAACTGTAAACTCATTGATGAATCTGTTTCTTTCTCTTCGAGTGTTCGCAAGCTTTGCGGTGATGTCAGCGTATATTTCCGGTTCTGTGTAGCGCATGGACAGATCTTCCAGCTCCGTCTTGATGCTGTACAGGCCCAGACGGTGTGCCAGCGGGGCATATAGATATGCAGTTTCAGAAGCAATTTTTAGCTGCTTTTCACGAGCCATCGAATCCAAAGTCCGCATATTGTGCAGGCGGTCTGCGAGCTTAATTAGAATAACACGGATATCATCAGAAAGTGTGAGGAGCATCTTTCTGAAATTCTCTGCCTGAAGCGAAGTGCCTTTGTCAAAAACTCCTGAGATTTTTGTAAGTCCGTCGACAATGACAGCCGCCTTGTCTCCGAAGGAAGCGCGAATGTCTTCAACGGTCATGTGCGTGTCTTCCACAGTGTCATGCAGCAAGGCACACGCAATAGCCAGTGGGCCAAGTCCGATTTCCTCTGCACAGATTTGAGCCACAGCAATAGGGTGGAGGATGTACGGTTCGCCGGTCTTGCGGCGCATGTCTTTATGAGCCTCTAATGCCATGTCAAAAGCAAGACGGATCATCTTCTTGTCGCCCTTGCCCAATGAAGGCTTGAGGGCTCTCAGAAGGGCCTTGTATGCTTTCAGAATCTGGTCTTTCTCAGATTCTGCATCCAATATTTTAGGCATTGATTCGGACATGAATATATTCTCTCAGATTGATATTTCGATGGTTTAACAAGAAGCTAAGTGTGATGTTCAGGCTTCTTCAGGCATTTTTTTCAGAGAAAGAATGCTGAAGTCGCTGTCTTCCTTCCTTATTGTGTTTTTAAGTCTTCCCAGCAGGCTTATTTCCATCTCGACCACATCACCTTCTTTCAGCCACTGCACTTTATAGTCAGGATCATTGAGAAGTCCTGTCCCGTTCAATTCAAGGAAACAACCCGTGCCTACAGTGCCGGATCCAATCACGTCACCGGGTAATATGTCGGCTCCGTAAGAGCATCTTTCAATAATTTCTGCGAATGTCCAGTCCATGTCTTTCATATTTCCTTCGCTTACGAGAACTTCATTGACCCAACAACGCATATTTAGATCATATGAATTTCCAATGTGACCGGGCTTCGCATTCACTCGGTAAGGTTCAAGTTCATCAGGGGTGACAAGCCATGGGCCAATGACAGTTGAAAAATCTTTTCCTTTAGCCGGTCCAAGATTGAGTAGCATCTCTTCCATCTGAAGAGTTCTGGCGCTCATGTCATTCATAATCATATAGCCGGCAATGTACTTGTCTGCATCTTTAGCGCGGACGTTTCTTCCTTTCTTTCCGATCACTATTGAAGCTTCGAGTTCGAAATCGAGTTTTTGAAAATGATCGGGCATGCAGAAAATATCACCGGGGCCTTGTACAGCATTGTGATTGGTAAAATAAAAAATCGGGTATTGGTCGAATTCAGGAATCATCGGCACCTTGCGATTCCTTCGTGCGGCTGCAACGTGTTGCCTGAAAGCATAACCGTCGCGGCAGGAGGTTGGGTGTGGAACAGGAGCCAGCACATTCCCGGCGGAAACTGGCACGGGAATAATTTTTTTGTTTCCTTTTTTTATTTCTGTTTCAATTTGCATTGCGGCATTCATTGCAGATTCGCCTTCCTGAAGGAATTCAAGCATCGTATTAGGAAATGTCTTGATGTTCAGGATTTCAGCGGATGATCTAAGGGAGAAGACGTTTCCGTCAACGTATAAACCGTAGTTTTCCTCTCCTTCCAGTAAAAAGCTCAATAGTTTCATGGCAGATAATTGATTTTCTGCTAAAATACGAAAAGAGGCAATCAGGAAAAGGTATAAAACGAAAAAGGGCCCGACCCAGAGCCCTTTTTCACTAACCAAAATCACAACTAACCATGAAAACTATCTTAATATCTTGTCAGCTTATATCTGCTGTACCTGCTCTTTTTACATTTGATGCCGTATCTTTTTGTTGACCACATCTGCATGATGTTTACAATACAAATAAACGATGGGATTAAAAGCTAGTGTATTGTATTGCATAAGGAAACTTGCACTTGAAAGATTGCTGGATAAAAACTATGAATTTGTCATCAGAAGCTCGATTCTGTTAAGAATTAATCATCCTGAAAATAAATTATGACTGAAGTCATCTTGTTCAAGCGGATAAGAATGGAAATTGCTGCACATTTTGGCATTTTCTTACAGTTTAATGCCGGCGAATTTTACAGAAATGCGTATTTTTGATAAATAATTAAGAAAGAAATGCCTCAGTATCACTCACTCGGACAATTTCCCAAAAAAAGACATGTGCAATTCCGCAAACCGGACGGTAGTCTCTATGCGGAAGAACTGGTCAGTACACATGGCTTTTCAAATGTTTACTCGCTGATATATCATTGTCATCCTCCGACAATCATCAAGGAAGTGGGAGAGAGCTATAGTGTGGAACCGGAAATCGCACACAAAAAATCATTGAAACATCAAAGTTTCGAGGGCTTTGATCTGAAGCCTGAAGACGATTTTCTTAAAAGCCGTAAAGTTGTTCTGATGAACAATGATTTGCAGATAGCTTTGGCTGCTCCGAGAAAATCAATGAAAGATTATTACTTCAAAAACGCGGATGCAGATGAAGTGATTTTCATTCACGAAGGGGAAGGGGACTTGCATACGATTTACGGCTCGATAGAATTCGGCTATGGCGATTATCTGATCATTCCGAGAGGAACAATTTATCAGATCGAGTTCAAGACAGAAAAGAACAGGCTTTTCATTGTAGAGTCGTTCACTGCCATTGAAGTGCCAAGAAGATACAGAAATGAATATGGGCAGTTTGAAGAACATTCACCGTTTTGTGAGCGGGATATTCGCAAGCCTGACAGGCTGCGGACTTTTGATGAAAAGGGCGAATTTAAAATCATGATTAAGAAAGAAGGGCGGATGTATCCATACATTTACGCCACTCATCCTTTTGATGCCATTGGCTGGGATGGAAATTTTTATCCTTACGCTTTTTCAATTCATGATTTCGAACCGATTACCGGCCGTGTGCATCTTCCTCCGCCAATACACCAGACATTTGAAGCCAGGAATTTTGTGATTTGCTCTTTTGTTCCTCGCATGTACGATTATCATCCGCTCGCTATTCCTGTTCCTTATAATCATAGCAATGTCGACAGCGACGAGGTGCTTTATTATGTTGACGGAGATTTCATGAGCCGCAAAACAGTTAGTAGGGGAATGATTACTCTGCATCCCGGCGGCATCCCTCACGGACCACATCCTGGTACCGTGGAGAAGGGCATAGGTCAAAAGGAAACGAAGGAACTGGCGGTAATGGTTGATACTTTTCGCCCTCTTTGGATTACCAAAGACGGCGAAGCCCTCATACGAGGAGAATATTATAAATCCTGGTACGAGGGCTGATTCGAATCTTTCTGAGTTTACTGATCAGTTGACTTTGATCAGTTCCACTTCAAATATCAATGTGCTGTTAGGAGGAATTCCTGGGCGTCCCATTGGTCCGTATGCAAGATCCGGAGGAATGAGGAATTTCGTTTTGCCGCCTTCTTTCATCAATTGCAATCCTTCTGTCCATCCTTTAATAACCTGATTGAGTCCGAAGGTAGCCGGCTGTCCTCTTTGAACGCTGCTGTCAAAAATTTTCCCGTCCATGAACATGCCGGTATAATGTACGGTGACATTGCTTGTCGCAGCTGGTGAAGCGCCAGTCCCTTCCTGCACTACAATGTATTTCAATCCGCTTGCTGTAACAGTGCTTCCTGCAAACAGGCTGTCGACTTTTGCCTTTGCTGCCGCAATTTTTGCTTCTTCCATCGCGATGATTTTGTTTTTTTCATTTTCAAAAACTTCTGCCGCTTTGAAATTTTCAGCTTGTTTTCCTTTTCTAAGAATTCTTACATGCATAATAGAATCATTTCCTGCAATTGAATCCACCACATCCTGTCCTTTTACAACGTGTCCGAAAACAGTGTGCTTTCCGTCAAGCCATGGAGTTGCCACGTGAGTGATGAAAAACTGTGAACCGTTTGTGGCAGGACCCGCGTTTGCCATACTCAGGATACCAGGACCAGTATGCTTCAGGGTAGTGTCAATCTCATCAGGAAACTTGTATCCGGGATCGCCTGCGCCAGTTCCCTGAGGGCATCCACCCTGGATCATGAAATTAGGAATTACCCTGTGAAATTTAAGTCCGTCGTAATACGGAACACCTTCTGCTTTCGCGTTGTTTTTAATTTTTCCTTCAGCAAGGCCAATGAAATTAGCAACGGTCATGGGCGTTTTTTCATGTTCAAGTATAAGGTAAATGTCACCTTTATTTGTTTCAATCTTTGCATAAATGCCGTCAGTTTGCGCGGCTAAGAATTCTTTATCCATTTTTCCGGTTTGCTGATTTGTGTTTTTTTGTGCTGTCGCTCCCGTAGCTGTTGCAAGAATTGCAAGCGCGAGGATTTTCTTTTTTATAAGTTGTTTCATAAGAATGCTTCAGTATTTATTTTTCAGTTTGATTTTATCCTTGTTTAATTAAGTATGTCCTATTGAATGTTGGCTCAATAAAGTGGGAATCTTTCCATCATGGTATTCACCTTTTTCTTAACGGCATTCAGACGGGTTTCATTGTCGTGGTTCATGAGTACTTCATCAATGAGCTGCACGATTTTCACGGCGTCGCGCTCCCTGATTCCTCTCGTAGTCATTGCCGGAGTGCCAACACGTATACCGGAGGTGATGAATGGCGATTTGTCATCAAAAGGAACCATGTTTTTATTTACTGTGATATCTGCTTTCACAAGAGTGTTTTCTGCCAGCTTTCCAGTCAGGTCTTTTGAGCGGAGATCAATCAGCATGCTGTGATTGTCTGTTCCGTTGCTGATCACTTTGTAACCAAGCTCGATGAAAGTTTTTGCCATGGCTTGTGCATTCTTTACCATCTGTACGCAATATTCGAGGTAATCATCACTAAGATCTTCTCCAAAAGCTACTGCTTTCGCAGCAATCACATGCTCAAGAGGTCCACCCTGTATTCCGGGAAACACAGCACTGTCAAACAATGAGCTCATCATTCTGATTTCTCCCTTGGGGGTTTTTAGTCCAAAGGGATTTTCAAAATCCTTTCCCATCAAAATCATCCCGCCACGCGGTCCGCGTAAAGTTTTATGCGTAGTAGTAGTAACAACATGACAAAATGGAAGTGGGTCTGAAAGGAGACCTCGTGCGATCAGTCCGGCAGGATGAGCAATATCTGCCATTAAAAATGCGCCAACTGAATCTGCAATTTTTCGCATCCTCGGATAATCCCAGTCGCGCGAATAGGACGAAGCGCCTGCAATTATCAATTTTGGTTTCTCTTTTTTTGCGACACTTTCCATTGCGTCATAATCCACTCTTCCGCTGCTTTCCTTCACTCCGTAAAAAACGGGACTGTAAAGTTTGCCGCTGTAGTTAACTGCTGAACCGTGAGTGAGGTGCCCACCATGACTGAGGTCAAACCCAAGTATTGTGTCTCCTGGTTGCAACAGTGCGAGCATGACTGCTGCGTTAGCTTGCGCTCCAGAGTGAGGCTGGACATTAGCCCATTCAGCATTGAATAACAATTTGGCTCTGTCAATTGCAAGCTGCTCCACCTGATCGACGATTTCACATCCTCCGTAATACCTTCTGCCGGGATAACCTTCAGCGTATTTGTTCGTCAGACAGGAACCCATGGCCTGCATTACCTGCTTGCTGACGAAATTTTCTGATGCGATGAGTTCAATTCCGTGTTGCTGGCGTTTCTTCTCTTTTGTAATAAGACTGAATATTTCCTTATCTCTTTCCATATGAATTTTCCTGGATGTGTTTTAATAAGATTGCTGAAAGATTGATTTTGGCTTATGCTGATTCATTCTTCTGATCAGCCAAAATCGATTTCGGTACTATCACCAAGATTCAGAGACTGACTCATTCCTTTGAGAGATGCATCGCTGCCAATTACAGAATGATGAAGCACTGCGTTTTCAAGTTCGCTGTATGAACCAATGATGGCATCTTTAAGTATCGAATGATTGATGATAGTGTGGTCTCCTATGGAGACATTCGGACCTATGATTGAATTGCTGATCTTGCAGTTTTCCGCAATGCTCACCGGGTGAATGATGATGGTATTTTCAAAATGATGCTTTGATCCCCGTCCGTTGAGCTTTTTCAACAGCATGGCATTCGTTTCAAGCAGGCTGTCTTTGCTTCCGCAGTCGTACCAGTTTTCAACCGCAAAGGTCTTGAATGAAGAGCCTTTCTCAATCATTTTCATGATGCCGTCGGTGAGATGAAACTCTCCCTGAGTCCTTTCGTTTTTTCCGATCAGCTCTTCAAGCGCTTCCATCAGTATTAATCCTTCTTTGATTTTGTAAAGACCGACCAGAGCTAAGTTAGATTTAGGAATCGGTGGTTTTTCAATCACATTTTTTATCAATCCTGATTCATCAAGTTCGGCCACTCCAAAACTTCTGGGATCATCAACTTTCTTCACTCCAAGCGCGGAGTCAGTTTTTTCAATAATCTCCCTCAGGTTTACATCAAAGATTGTATCGCCGAGGGCAATCACAAGCTCATCATCTTTGTCAATCATTTTCTTTGCCAGCCAAACAGCATGTCCCGTTCCTTCTCTGGGCTCCTGAATTAAAAATGACTTTTCAATTCCGGGGTAATTGATCTTGATGTAATCTTCGATTTTGTTTCCCAGGTATCCGACAATGAAAATGAACTCCCTCATGCCTGCTTCAATCAGGTTATCCACGATGTGAGCAAGGATGGGTTTTCCTGCCACCGGTACAAGTGCCTTTGGCTGAGTGTGCGTATGCGGCCTGAGTTTACTGCCAATTCCGGCAACTGGTATAATAACCTTCATAAGTCTTTTAAAATTGAGAAAATTGCTCTCAATAAGAGGGGGTAAAAGTATTATTTTTGACGAGCTTGTCCATCAGCTTTTTTGATAAAAGTCAAATTTTTATGCAAGAAAACCGCATCTGTAAGTTGTTCAATATCAAGTATCCTGTGATTCAGGCGGGTATGCTCTGGTGCAGTGGTTGGAGGCTGGCTTCTGCGGTTAGTGAGGCTGGCGGACTGGGAATAATCGGTTCTGCATCAATGTACCCCGATGTCTTGAGGGAACATATTCAAAAATGCAAAAAAGCGACTAATAAACCATTCGCAGTGAATGTGGCTCTTCTGTATCCAGAAGTTGAAAGGATCTTGGATATCATTGTGGAAGAAGGAGTTAAGATTGTGTTCACATCTGCCGGCAATCCGGCCACCTGGACTTCTTTTCTGAAACAAAATGATATTACCGTGGTTCACGTTATATCGAATACAAAGTTTGCAAAAAAAGCGGAGGAGGCAGGAGTGGAAGCACTCGTCGCCGAAGGATTTGAAGCCGGCGGACATAACGGCAGAGAAGAAACTACAAGCTTAGTGCTTTGGCCATTGATCAGGAAAAATACTGATCTGCCGCTCATAGCTGCTGGAGGAATCGCAAGCGGATCTGCGATGCTTGCAGCATTCGCTTTGGGCGCAGAAGGTGTACAGATAGGCAGCCGGTTTGTAGCATCATATGAATCATCCGGACATGATAATTTTAAAAAATCAGTTCTGGATGCTCAGGAAGGTTCCACCATTCTCACTCTCAAGCAACTCACGCCCGTGCGCCTGATCAGAAACAAGTTTTATGAAAGTGTGAGGCAGGCTGAAGAAAGAGGAGCTTCAAAAGAGGAACTTAAGTCATTGTTAGGAAGGGCAAGGGCCAAGCTCGGAATGTTTGAAGGAGACCTGGACGAGGGTGAACTGGAAATCGGACAAGTGAGTGCTTTGATTTCTGAACTTAAACCTGCCGCAGAAATTGTCAGGGAAATCTGGGACGAGTTCCTTAGTGAAAAAGATAGGCTGGCAAAATTAAATTTTGCCGTGTGAATAGTTTAGACTGCAATTAAGATTCAAAAGGATCATGATTAATTATAAAAGAAAAGTACTTGACAATGGTCTTACTGTGATTGTACATGAGGATCATTCAACGCCTCTGGCTACCATCAACATTCTTTATAAAGTCGGAGCAAGAGATGAGAGTCCCGACAAGACTGGATTTGCACATTTGTTTGAGCATCTGATGTTCGGCGGATCTGTGAACATTCCTTCATACGATACTCCTTTGCAGCTTGCCGGAGGCGACAATAACGCCTTCACTTCAAACGATATCACGAATTATTATCTGACTTTGCCCTCAGATAATATTGACACCGGTTTTTGGCTGGAAAGCGACCGGATGCTCAGTCTGGCTTTCACAGAAGAAAGTCTGGAGGTTCAAAGAAGTGTTGTGATAGAGGAATTCAAGCAGCGTTATCTTAACCAGCCATACGGCGATGTATGGCTCTTGCTCAGGCCCTTGGTGTACAAAGTTCATCCTTACAAATGGGCGACAATCGGAAAAGAAATTTCGCACATTGAAAATGCCACATTGGATGATGTGAAGGATTTTTTCTATCGTTTCTATGCACCCGATAACGCAATTCTCGTTGTGGCTGGAAATGTGAAGGCAGAAGAAATGTTTAATAAAGCGCAGGAATGGTTTGGCTCAATTTCAAGAAGTGCTGCGACAAGAGTTCCTTACCCTGTAGAGCCCCCTCAAACTGAAAAACGTGTGCTTACAGTGGAAAGGGATGTCCCTTTCAATTCTCTCTACCGTGCATACCACAGTTCCGCGAGAACAGACGATGAATACTATGCTGAAGATTTACTGACGGATATTCTGAATCAGGGAAAATCTTCACGGATGTATTTATCGCTTGTCAAGGAAAAGAAAATCTTCAGTGAAATTCATACTTATGTTTCAGGAAGTCATGATAAAGGCATCCTTGTTATTGAAGGAAAGTTATTGAAAGGAAAAACGATGGAAGAAGCCGATAAGGCAATTGATGAGGAGCTTCAAAAAGTCATCAATGAATCTGTGACAGAATTCGAGTTGGAAAAAGTAAAGAACAAACTTGAGTCGAGAAAAGAATTCGGAGATATGGATTTAGGTGACCGTGCGTTAAACCTCGCATCTGCTGAGTGGCTTGGTGATATCAGTTTGGTTAACAGCACTCTGGAAAAATATAGAAATGTGAGCGCGGGGGATATTCAAAAGCGGGCTGCACAGATATTCAGGGAAGAAAATTGTTCTGTACTTTATTACATGTCTAAAAATTAATCTGAAGAAAATGTCGGGAATAATTGACAGGTCAATGCCGCCGGAACTGAAGGAAATCAGGGAAGTGAAAATTCCGAGAGCGGAAAAAGTCACTCTGGATAATGGAGTGCCAATGTATTATATCAATTCCGGATTGCAGGAATTGGTTAAGGTAGAGCTGATTTTTGAGAATCTTGAATTTCCTGCTGACAAGCCGGTGATTCCTCTTGCGGTCAATCGCCTGATGTCAGAAGGCACAAGCAGACATTCCGCCCAGGAACTTGCAGATCTGATCGATTATTATGGCGCATATCTTAATAGCTACGAATCGCCCGATTACTCGTCATTGTCCTTGTTCACATTGAATAAGCATCTCGGAGCTGCATTGCCCACTGTTCGGGAAATGCTCAGCGATGCTGTTTTTCCGCAGGAAGAAATTGACGTATTAAAACGAAACAGTTTGCAACGCCTCGCAATTGAAGATGAGAAAGTGAGTGCAGTGGCGCGAAAGAATTTTGCAAGAATGTGTTTTGGTAATCATCATCCCTATGGCCACGAATTCATAAAAGAGGATTATAATACCTTATTGAGGTCTGACCTTATGAACTATTACAAAAGCCAGTACATCAGCGGACATTGCACAATAGTAGCGTCTGGAAAGATTGATGATGCTGTAATCAGAACTATCAATCTTTGTCTGGGTGATGCTGCCTGGAGCAGGAGTAACGGAAAGGTAGCAGGTTTCCCTGATGTAATTGGAGAAGGGGAAATGAAAAATTACATCCCGAAAGACGGAGCCATACAGTCAGCAATCAGGATTGGGAAGAGGTCCATTAACCGGTCTCACCCTGATTACCCCGGACTTGCTGTTATGAATACAATTCTCGGCGGATATTTTGGTTCTCGCCTCATGTCCAACATACGTGAAGACAAAGGATATACATACGGAATTGGTTCTGCTAATATTTCTTACCGTCGTGACGGATTATTTTTCATTTCCACAGAAGTTGGAGCGGATGTCACTGAAAAGGCGCTTACGGAAATTTACTTCGAGATTGAAAAGCTGAGAAATGATCTGGTACCTGAATCTGAACTCAGGACAGTGAAGAATTATATGATGGGCAATCACCTGAAAAGCATTGAAAACGCATTCCACATATCTGATAAATTCAAGTCAATTTACCTGAGTGGGCTGGATTACAGTTACTTCGATCGCTTTGTTCGGAAGCTGAAATCCATTCGTCCGGATGAAATCAGAGAATTGGCAGTTAAATACCTCGATCCTGCTCAAATGACAGAACTGGTCGTTGGCCGAAAATAATTGACACCGCTTGGGCGAAAATGTAATTTAGCCCTATCCTGATCAGAATGCGAATTTTGCATCCATTCCTTCTTTTGCTGATTTTAACAGCAATTTCTGTCCAAAAAAGCCTGGCATATGGAACACGCTGTGCTTCAGTCGGACCGGCCGGAGACGTCACACTCACCTGGGAAAATACAGGATTGAATGCGGCAGATTTCAGAGCCTGGTATATTTATCATTCCACATCTGCAAGCGGGCCATTCAATCTGATTGACAGCGTGTTTTTTTTCAATCAGACCAATCGCATTCACCTCACTGCATTAGCCAATAATAATCCTGCGTATTATTTTGTTTCATTCATTCCTCTTTCAGGAAATCCTCCTGTAATTTCAGATACCATCAGAACAATATTTATCAATGTACTGAATCCGCGGACAGGTTTCGCGAATTTATCATGGAATGCCACTCATTCTCCATTGATCGCCAGTCAGAATTCATGGTACAAAATTTACAGGGAGTATCCTCGGGGATTTTTCACTCTGCTGGATTCGGTTGACGCCTCAATATCTGCAGGTCAAATGACCTATTCAGATCAGATCTCCATTTGCAGCGATACAATCAAATACAGGATAGTCGCAACTGATGCTTCCGGATGCATTTCAGTATCGAATCTCGACGGGGAGTTGTTCAGAGACCTTCAGCCGCCTGCAATTCCTGTTCTTGATTCTGTGAGTACTGATATCAATGGAAATGGCATTATCGGGTGGAATGTAAATCCTTCTACTGACACACGAGCTTATGCGGTACTACATCTTGTCAATGGAATCTGGACTATTCTTGACACTGTCTTCAACCGAAACAATACGAACTATCTTTCATTTGTCAGCGCATCCAACTCATCTCAGTCTTTCAATGTTATTGCAGTAGACAGCTGTGGAAATCCCAGCTCACAAAGCGTTCCGCACAGCACAATATTCCTGAATGTGAGTTTCAGTCAGTGCGAACGTGCCAACAGATTAAGCTGGAATCCTTATACTTTTTGGGGTAACAATGTCACTTATGATATTTTACTGAGCGTGAACGGCGGTGCAGAATTTGTAATTGGAAGCACTTCCTCCACAACTTACTCCGACCAGAACCTGATTTCAGGTAGCGCTTATTGCTACCGGGTTCGGGCAAAAGAATCTTTCACCGCAAGGTCGTCCACGTCAAACAGAGCATGTGTCAGTCCTGCATTTCCGCCTCCTCCAGCGTATTCATACATTCGATCTGTAAGTGTCGCAGGTGAAAATCTTGTGCGTGTAGAGGCATTTGTTGATCCTGCTGCAACAGTTCGCGGTTATGATTTGCTGAGATCGGAATCGCAGTCAGGTCCCTTCGTAAGAGTCGCCACCATTCTTGTTACAGGTGTATCTTCAGTCATTCTCACGGATAATACCGTGAACACTTCTGCGCGCCCGTATTATTATAAAATGCTGACTGTGGATTCTTGCGGACAGGGTATTCTGGAGTCACAGGTGAGTAAAACCATACTTTTATCAGGCACAGCGAATCCTGATTACACCAATTCTTTATCATGGGATTTTTATTCCCTCTGGGGCGGAGGTGTATCACATTATAACATTTACAGAAGAATAAATGGTGTATTGTCTGCTTCACCGGTTGCTGTAATCTATGCTTCTTCAGCATTCATGTTTACAGACACAGTAATAGATGAGTTTTACAGTGACGGGCAGTTTTGCTACGTGATTGAAGCTGTAGAAGCTTTTGGAAACCCATTCTTCTTCCTCGATTCTGCAAGGTCGAATGAAATCTGTCTTGTGCAGGCACCGAAGATTTTTATACCCAACGCATTCCATCCCGGAGGCGGACTTAATAACATCTTTTATCCTGTAAACGGATTTGTGGATGCGCGCACATACAGCATGAGCATTTTTAACCGCTGGGGGGAGAGAATTTTTCAGACGAATGATCCTAGGGCAGGCTGGGACGGAAGCAGCAATGGCAGAAGCTCCCCTGAAGGAGTTTATATTTATCTGCTTGAGGCGGAACATCCGGATGGCAGTTCCATCCGCATTGTAGACTCAGTGACGCTTATCCGTTAATGATTAGAGTTTTGTTGTCATTGAAGCGAATTGCAAAGAGCAATTAATTGCTTATCTTCGCGTGCAACTTTTTTTCAACCCCATTCCGCATGAAAGTTGCACAACCCCGCTTCCTTGGAGAATTTCTCACCTATGACGACGTACTTCTGGTGCCTGCTTATTCAGAAGTCCTGCCGAACGACGTGGATGTTTCTTCCCGTCTGACGAAAAAAATCCCGTTAAATATTCCTGTTATTTCAGCAGCGATGGACACTGTAACTGCTGCTGACATGGCCATCGCTATGGCTCAGGAAGGCGGAATCGGAATGCTTCACAAAAACATGAGCATTGAGCAACAAGCTGCAGAAGTGCGCAAAGTAAAACGAAGTGAGAGCGGCATGATCCATGATCCGGTCACACTTCATGAGAACGCTTTGGTCAGGGATGCCTTGCAGATTATGAGAGAATACGGAATCGGCGGGATTCCTGTGATCAACAAAGATAAGGTGCTGGTTGGGATTTGCACAAACCGCGATTTGCGTTTTGAGAAGAATGTCAACAGGCCAGTTTCTGAAATCATGACAAGTGAAAACCTTGTGACCACGACAGGTGTAAAGAATCTCGCTGATGCAGAACGTATTCTTCAGAAATACAAGATTGAAAAACTGCCTGTGGTCGACAAGAAAAGCCGCCTGATTGGATTGATAACTTATAAAGATATACTCAAGGTAAAGTCAAGGCCAAATGCCTGCAAGGATGAATTTGGAAGGCTCAGAGTAGGTGCTGCAGTAGGTGTTACAAAAGACAATCTGGAAAGGGTGAAAGCCCTTGTGGATTCAGGTGTGGACGTAATCACGATTGACACAGCGCATGGCCATTCAAAAGGTGTGGCAGATTCACTGAAACAGGTAAAGAAACTATTTCCTAACCTGCAGGTAATCGTGGGGAACATAGCCACGGCAGATGCCGCTAAATTTCTTGTTAAGGCCGGAGCTGATGCGGTAAAAGTAGGAATAGGTCCAGGTTCAATTTGTACAACCAGAGTGATTGCCGGGATCGGTGTCCCGCAATTCTCAGCAGTTCACGAAGTGGCCAAGGCAATCAAAGGCAGTGGAGTGACTGTCATAGCCGACGGAGGAATCAGGTTCAGCGGCGATATAGCAAAAGCAATTGCTGCAGGTGCCGACAGCGTGATGTTGGGTTCGATGTTGGCAGGCACAGAAGAGTCGCCGGGTGAAACGATTATATACGAAGGAAGGAAGTTCAAACTGTACAGAGGGATGGGCTCCATTGAAGCAATGAAGGAGGGCTCCAAGGATCGTTATTTTCAGGCACAGACAGACGATGTCAAAAAGCTGGTTCCTGAAGGCATTGTTGGACGAGTGCCTTATAAAGGTCATGTGGGTGAGGAATTGTATCAGATGGTTGGCGGACTTCGCGCAAGCATGGGATATTGCGGATCTGCCAACATATCAGAACTGCAAAATGTGAACTTCATCCGGATCACTGCAGCTGGTGTGAGAGAAAGCCATCCGCATGATGTGACAATCACCAAAGAAGCACCTAATTACCACCGCTGAGCATCAATGTTTTGTTGTTTTGTTTAATAAAATGTTAAGGCATTTTTATATGACTTGATTTCATTAATACTTCATTGAAAATTAGACTAATAATTAAAAATTTGCGCGACTTTGACAATACGCGCGGTTTGTTAAATTTGCGCTCCCAATAAAGTATAACCATGAAGAAAATTCTCATTCTTTCATCAGTCCTGATCATCGCTTTAAGCCAAAAATCTTTTTCTCAGGTTGTAAAAGATCCTGTCATCATGCAGATTGATGACGAAAGCATCACTAAAAGTGAATTCGAGAGAGTGTTCAGAAAGAATAACACCAAGGACACAAAAGTTGACAGCAAAGCTGTAAATGAATATCTGCAGCTTTATATAAACTATAAACTAAAAGTTAAAGAGGCATTGTCAATGGGAATGGATACTGTCGCTGCATTCGTTGAAGAGCTGGCAGGATACCGCAAGCAACTGGCCCAGCCTTACCTGGTTGATAAAGCGGTTACGGAAAATCTGGTCAGAGAAGCTCATGAGAGAATGAAAACGGATGTAAGAGCCAGTCATATTCTGATCAAGTGTGAACAAAATGCACTTCCCAAAGACACTCAGGAGGCATATAACAAGGCTATGAAGGTGAGAAGTGAACTTTTGCGAGGAGGCGATTTTGCTACGCTTGCAAAAAAATATTCTGATGATCCATCGGCAAAGGAGAATGGAGGCGACTTGGGTTATTTCACCGTTCTGCAAATGGTTTATCCTTTTGAATCGGCAGCTTACAATACGAAAGTGGGAGAAATTTCTCTTCCGGTCCGCACCAGATTCGGTTACCATCTCGTTAAAACAATTGATACGAGACCTGCACAGGGTGATGTGAAAGTCGCTCACATCATGGTGAAGACATCACCCGGCCAAACACCTGAAGATTCATTAAGAGCTGCGCAAAAAATAAATGAAATCCATGATAAGCTTAAGGCCGGCGAGAAGTTTGAAGAGTTGGCAAGACAATATTCCGATGACCCCAGCTCGGCAAGGAATGGAGGAACTCTTCCCGTGTTTTCAACCGGCAAGATGGTGCCAGAATTTGAAAAAGCGGCATTCGCTCTTCAAAACGTAAATGATGTTTCAGGTCCGGTGAAAACCTCATATGGATGGCATATTATCAAACTGCTGGAGAAAAAACCAATTGGAAATTTCGAGACCCTTCAAAATGATATCCGTCAAAAAGTTCAGCGTGATTCGCGTTCTGATCTGAGCAGGTATTCTATGATAAGCCGCATCAAGGAAAAATACGGCTTTACTGAAAACGCCAAATCCAAGACTGATTTCATGAAACGCATTGACAGCACTTTGAGCGAAGGTAACTGGACTATCGACAAAGCAGATGGTCTGAAATCAACCATGTTCACCATCGGCAACAAAGCGCATACACAGGATCAGTTTGCCCTCTATATCGCAAATCACCAGTCAAAAAGAAACCAGGGCATGGCACCGCTTGCTCTTGCAAATCATATTTATAGTGAATGGGTGATGGATGGCTGCATTGCATATGAAGAATCCAAACTGGATTCACTGTATCCTGATTTCCGTAACCTAATGCAGGAGTACCGCGATGGCATTTTACTTTTCGAACTTACCGATAAAAAGGTATGGTCTAAGGCAGTTAAAGACACAGCCGGACTGAAAGAGTTCTATGAAAAGAACAAGATGAATTATATGTGGAGTGAACGTCTTGAAGCCACCATTTATACCTGTGCAAATGCGGAAATCTCAGCACAGGTAAGAAAGCTGATGAAAAAAGTTGATGACCCTGATACTCTGATGGCCAGGGTGAATAAAAATTCACAGCTCAATTTGCAAGTCAAATACGGTAAATTCCCTAGAGGAGAAAATGATATCATTGATCAGATTGATTGGAAGCCCGGAGTCACCAAAGACATTGTAAAGGATAAGCAGGTTGTTTTCGCAGAAGTGAAAAGAGTGCTTCCTGCTCAGCCTAAATCTCTTGAGGAAGCAAAAGGACTCGTAACTGCCGATTACCAAAATGCGCTTGAAAAGGAATGGATCGAAGAGCTTAAAAAGAAATATACAGTCAAGGTGAATCAAGATGTGGTTGATTCAGTGGCTTCGAAATAAGCGTCAAATAATTCCGCCTGTTTCACGTTTCAATCCGGAATTGATTTTTATCCGGATATAGTTGAATCCGTTTTAAATATTGAAGGCTTGCGAAAATTCAGTCTTATTCTTCTTTCGCTTTTATCCGTAAGCCTTTGCGGATGTTCCTGGTTCGGGAAAAGGACAAGTCACGGTGAAGGCGAAGCTGTTGCAAGAGTCTATGATTACATTCTTTTGGAAGAAGATCTGACCGGCATTGTGCCGCAAGGCGCTTCTCGTCAGGACAGTATCGCAATCACCAGCAATTTCATTGAGAACTGGATAAGACAAAAGGTTGTGCTGCACAAAGCTGAGAGGAATCTGGATGAGGAAAAGAAGAATGTGGAAAAGAAGCTGGAAGAGTACCGAAATTCCCTTGTAACCTACGCGTATGAAACGGAATTAATCAGGCAAAAACTGGACACTGTTGTGAGCGACACGGAAATCCAGGATTATTACGAGAAGAATAAAAACAATTTCGAGCTCAAGGATAATATCATCAGGGTGATATATCTGAAGCTGAAAAAAAATTCTCCCAAACTGAACAAGGCCAAAGAGTGGTATAAGAGCAGTATTCCCAAAGACCGTAACCTCTTGCATGAATACTGTGTGCAATACGCGGAAAACTATTTTCTTGATGACGCGACCTGGCTAATGTTTGATGATTTGCTCAAGGAAATTCCGATCAAGACTTACGACAAAGAACAGTTTCTTCAGAATAACAGAAATATTGAAATTGAGGATTCCAGCAGCATTTATTTGGTCAGCATCAAAGGATTCATGATCAAGAAAAGCACCTCACCTTTGAGTTTTGAGCGGAACAACATTCGAAACCTCATCATCAATCAGCGAAAACTCGCTTTGCTGGAAAAGATGGAACAGCAGGCATATGATGAAGCCAAAAACGAAGGAGCGCTGGAAATCTATTAAAAGATTAACTTTGCCGTCCATGAAAATCAATAATTTACAAAAGCGTATAAGGCACGGAATATTGTTCCCTGCACTTTTTATAATTTCGCAGGCCGTCTCTGCACAGGTTATCGTAGATCAGGTAATGGCCGTGGTGGGAGGTAAGATAATTCTCAGGTCAGACATTGAAAAGCAATATCTGCAGTATCAGGCGCAAGGGTATGAACAGGGAGAGGAATTGAAGTGCGCCATTTTCGACCAGCTTATTCTGCAAAAACTGCTCCTGAACCAGTCGGAATTAGACAGTGTGACTGTGAGCGATGCGCAGGTTGAGGGAGAACTTGACCGACGAATGCGTTTTTACATCAGGCAAATCGGATCAGAACAAAAGCTGGAAGAATATTTCAAGACAAGCATTCGCTCGCTTAAAGCAGAACTGAAAGAGACTATCAAGGAACAGCTGCTGGTACAAACTATGCAGGGTAAGATCACAAAAGACGTAGTTGTTACACCAAATGAAGTCAGGGAATTTTTTAATAACATTCATCCTGATAGCTTACCCTATGTGGATGCGGAAATCGAAGTCGCTCAGATTGTTCGCAAGCCGCCTGTTTCTGACAAAGAAAGAAGAGAAGTACGTGCACGTCTCGAAGAATACCGTCAGAAAATCATGGCTGGTGAGGATTTTGCAATTTATGCCGCACTGTATTCTCAGGATCAAACAACTGCCAAAAAAGGCGGTGAGTTAGGATTTTTTGAAAGAGGTACAATGGTACCTGAGTTTGAAGCGGCTGCCTTCAACCTGAAACCAGGGATCGTTTCTCCGGTGATTGAAACCAAGTTTGGATTTCACATCCTTCAGCTGATTGACAGAAGAGCTGATCAGATTAATGTGCGTCATATTCTTCTCCAGCCCAAAACCACAGATGATGATCTGGTGAAAGCTGTCAGATTTCTGGACAGCCTGAGAACGCAAATCAACATTGGCACAATCACCTTTGAAGAAGCTGCTCAGAAGTTTTCGGATGATGAAGATACTCGCAACAACGGCGGACTGCTCATCAATCCTGAGACTAACACAACACGGCTGTCGCCTGATAAGATGGAACGCCTGCTCTTTTTCCAGGTTGACACCATGAAGCTGAACACTGTATCATCACCCTTATTTATCAATACATCTGACGGAAAACAGGCTTACCGCATAGTGATGGTGAAAAGCAGAACTCTGCCGCACAAAGCGAATCTCAAGGAAGATTATCAGCGTATTCAGGAAACTGCATTGCAAGAGAAACAGAATAATACCCTTGAAAAGTGGATCGACAAGAGAAAAAAAACTACATACATTGACATCAATGAAGAATACAAAGGTTGCGATATTTTAAAACACTGGAAAGACGAAACATTTTAGTCAGATTCTTCATTTAATAGCAATACATTTCTAAAAGCATATGGCAATAAATTTCAATTCAGATGTGGAAGCGGTTCAGGAACTGGTCAGCAAATACAAGCAACTTCGTTCGGAGATCGGTAAAGTGATCATCGGTCAGGACGAGGTAGTGAGGGACGTACTGATTTCAATTTTCAGCAGGGGACATTGCCTGCTTGTAGGTGTACCCGGACTGGCCAAGACACTTCTTGTGAATACAATTGCGCAGACTCTTGGTTTAAGTTATAACAGGATACAGTTTACTCCCGATCTGATGCCTTCAGATATCATTGGTACTGAGATTCTGGATGAATCAAGGCACTTCCGATTCATCAAAGGCCCATTGTTTTCAAACATAATTCTTGCTGATGAGATCAACCGTACTCCGCCGAAAACTCAAAGCGCTCTGCTTGAAGCCATGCAGGAATACGCAGTGACAGCTGCCGGTAAAAGATACGCACTTGACCTTCCATTCTTTGTTCTTGCCACTCAGAATCCGATTGAGCAGGAAGGAACATACCCATTGCCCGAGGCGCAGCTGGATCGATTCATGTTCAATGTGATGCTTACTTATCCGACATTAAGTCAGGAGATTGAAGTTGTAAAAAACACCACCTCGGATATTACTCCGAAACTGCAGAAGATTCTGGGCGCAGAAGAAATTCTTTACTTCCAGGAGCTGGTCAGGAGAATACCGGTGAGCGATAATGTGCTTCAGTATGCAGTAAAGCTCGCAGCCAAAACACGTCCCAACACCGAGTCTGCCACTAAGGAGGCAAACGCTTTCCTTAGCTGGGGAGCCGGTCCGAGGGCTTCACAGTTCCTGATTATCGGGGCAAAATGCCACGCGGCATTGCACGGCAAATACTCTCCTGACATCGAAGATGTGAAAGCAGTCGCAGAACCTATTCTGAGACATCGTGTTGTCCGCAATTACAAAGCAGAAGCGGAAGGAATGTCAGTTGAAAAACTGATTGCCGCATTCGTTGAGTAATTACTTCTTCCCGGAAACGTCCTCTTCCTGGTTGTGAACAGGTTCGAGATTTTCGAATGTGGCAGTCACTCGAAGATTTCCGAAAATCACCACTACGTCATTCTTTCGGATCTCCTCTACAATGCCAACCTGTTTTCCTTTCAGCATTCTGACGAGGCTTCCCTCGCGTATTTCCGCCTTTAGTTTTTCAATCAGTTTCTCTCTTCGCCTGGCCACCTTTCCCGGAGTGTTTTCTGCGGCCTTCTTTTTTATTTGTGCAGTCAGTGAGCCAACAAATTTTCGAATAACTTCCTTCCGGTCTTTTGTCTTTTCCCATTCTTCAATCAGACTGTTCATTTTCCTTCCCAAATCAGCAAAGCGCCTCAGTTCTTCACGCTTTTCAGCTTCCTGAGCCATTTTGCTTTCCAGTTTGCCTGCGAGTCGCAGATATTTTTCTTCTGCTTGTTTTGTTTTCTCTTTCTGTAATTGCAGATCACGGTGCTGCAGGTCCTGTATGTTTTTTTGCTTGTGTAGTCCTGCAAGCATGGTGTTGAGCTTTAACTTATCGCGTTGCACTTTTGCCCTTGCTTTTTGTAATATATGAGCCGGTGTGCCAATGCGTTCTGCCACTTCAAATGTGTAGGAAGCGCCGGGTTGTCCCTGAATGAGTTTGTATTTCGGGCTGAGAGTGTCAAGGTCGAACAGAACGGAAGCGTTTTGCACGCCGGGCAGACTTTCTGCCATCAGCTTAATATTGGTGTAATGTGTGGTAAACACGCCGAAACATTTTTTTATGTTCAATTCTTCAAGAACAGTTTCCGCTATCGCCCCGCCCAATTCAGGATCTGTTCCGGTTCCGAATTCGTCTATGAGTATGAGAGTGCGATTGTTTGCTGTTCGGATGAAATGATTCATCTTGACCAGCCTTGAACTGTATGTGCTGAGCTCATTTTCTATCGACTGACTATCACCGATGTCTGCCATGAAATGGTTGAAGAAACACATGCGACTGCTTTCTTTCGCAGGAATAAGCAGTCCACTTTGCAGCATGATCTGAAGGAGACCTACTGTTTTTAGTGTGATGGATTTACCACCTGCATTCGGACCGGATATGATAACAATTCTATGTTCCTGATCCATCCTGATATTGAGAGGTACAGTGATTTTACTCAGAGTTTTGTTTTTCAGAAAGAGGAGAGGATGAAGCGCGTCATGCAGTTCAATCACCGAGTTCTTTTCCAGTTGAGGAAGATGCGCGTTCAGTTCTGTTGCGAAGATTGCCTTTGCTCTGATAAAATCCATTTCAGTGAGAAAGGAATGATATTGCAGGATCAGTTTTGAGAAAGGCCTGAGATTCCCGGTGAGTTCCCGCAGCAAACGCATTACTTCCATTCGTTCCATTTGTTCCAGTTCCGCAATCTGGTTGTTGAGCTCAACCATGGCTTCCGGCTCCACAAAACTTGTTTTTCCCGAATCGCTTTTCCCGTGCAGGATTCCGCTTACCTCTCTTCTGTACTCACTAGGCACTGACAAAACCCTGCGGTTGTTGTAGAAATTTTCTTCGTTGTCGCGAAGCCATCCTTTTTTCTTCAACTCGAGAATGAATGATCGGAATTTCTTGTCAGCTTCCCGACGCTTATGGTTCAGGTCGCTTCTGATTTCTGCAAGTTCTCTTGAGGCATTATCTTTCACCTGAGCCTGTGCGTCGATGATGTTGCTGATAAGCACAATTATTTCATCTGTCAGATAAATTTCTCCTGATGCAAGGAGTAAATTTGGAAATGCGAGAGCATGTGTGTTTAGATATTTCAGCAGATTGTTGGAGCTCTCGGATGCCGAGCGAATGTTTGCAAACTGAAGTTCGGTGAGTGTGGAACCTTCTTTTGCCAGCATGAGTGCTTCCTGCTCAAAATCCTCTGTGAGAAAGTCGGGAAAGTATGCACCTGCTCTCAAATTACGGCAATACTCATCTGTTTGCAGAAGCATGATTCTGAGCCGGTCCCTGTATGATTCAGGCATGAGATTTTTAGCAAGCTGTTTTGAAGACGGAAAGCGGCAATGTTGCTCAAGCCGTTCCAAAACCTTGTCAAATTCAAACATTTCAGCCGTATCTTCCCCGTGTATTTGCATACTGCAAAGATTCCATTTTTGAGATTTGTTTCAAAGCATGAAATTATCAGAATATATTTGGAGCAATTAACTTTGTTAAATCCGCAATGAGGAAGATTGTAGTAATAGGAGGAGGAGCCGCCGGATTTTTTGGCGCTATTGAATGCGCATCAGTTTCAAAGGATACTGAAGTGCTCTTGCTTGAGAAAAGCGCCAGACTCCTGTCAAAAGTCAGGGTCAGCGGTGGCGGAAGATGCAACGTGTCCAATTCATGTTTTGACCCTCAAAGCCTTGTGTACAATTATCCACGAGGCATGAAAGAATTGCTGGGTCCTTTTTATTCTTTCGGGCCTGCGGAAACAATGCAGTGGTTTGAAAGCCGGGGTGTGATGCTCAAAACAGAAGCGGATGGCAGAATCTTTCCAATTTCTGACAACTCAATGAGTATTGTGAATTGTCTTTTGAATGAAGCAGAAAAAGCGGGAGTGCGAATAAATACTGAAGAATCTGTTCTGAACATTGTTCCGAAGTCTGACGGAACTTTTATCATCGAAAGTTCAAAAAACACATACTTAGCTCACAAGGTGCTTGTCAGTGCCGGTGGTTATCCCAAAACTGAATCATACAATTGGCTGAAGAATCTTAATCACAGAATTATCTCACCTGTGCCTTCATTATTCACCATGAATTTGCCTGGAAATGATGTCACAAAACTAATGGGACTCAGTGTTGCTGATGCTATTGTCAGCATACCTCAATACAGATCAGAAAGCCGCGGACCGCTGCTGATTACTCATTGGGGTATGAGTGGTCCTTCAGTATTAAAGTTAAGTGCAATGGCGGCAAGGAAATTAAACGATGATAATTACAAGGTAAAAATGAATGTAAATTGGCTGCCCGAACTTTCAGAAACAGAATGTTCCGAAGAACTTTTCTCCTTAAGAAAGGGAGCTGGAAAAAAAAGTGTAATGGCTGCAAACCCTTTCAATCTTCCTCGCAGACTGTGGGAGTTCATTGTTGAGAAATCCGGTATTCACACGGAAACGGGTTTTGCTAACCTAAGCAATGAATACATACATAAGCTATGCAGTATTCTGAATCGCGATGAGTACGAAGTAAAAGGTAAAACAACTTTCAAAGAAGAATTTGTGACCTGCGGAGGAATCTCACTCAGGGAGGTGAATTTCAAAACTATGGAAAGTAAATTGCATCCGGGTTTGTATTTTGCAGGCGAAGTGCTGGATATAGATGCCTTTACGGGAGGCTTCAATTTCCAGGCGGCCTGGACAAGTGGATGGATTGCCGGCAAGGCAATAGCTGATGCATTAAAACAAAGCAACCCATAAACAAAAAAGTCAATGGGCTGCTCACTCCTAAAAACACAATTGTAATTTCTTTTACATAAGCTGGATGAAAAAAGCTCCTTATATTTCGCAATTCCGAAGATACAAAAATATGCACCTCGCACTCCAGAATAGATTAAAAAAAAGTTGTTTGCCAACCCGATGTCTGTATTGGCTTTTTTTGAGTTTTTTATTTCCGTCAGCTGCAATTGCGCAATATTCTATCAGTGGAATTGTAGGGAGCAACAAAGAAGGTGCAAGGCTTCTTGAAGGGGCTCACATTCTCATTTTGGAAAGCGATAAAATTGACCGCTCCAAGGAGGGTGGAACTTACTTGCTTCGTGGATTGGGCCCGGGTACTTATCATTTGTTTTTTTACAAAGTCGGATTTAAGAGTATTCTGAAAGAAGTGCAAATGTTGGATACAGCAACAGTAGTGCATGTGGAGATGAAAGAAACTTTTTCTGAAATGGAATTTCCAGGAGTGGCAGGAGGAATCACTGATTTGTCCTCACGTTTGCCTCTGGGACTTCAGGATCATTCCTTGCTGGAAGATAATCGCAAAGGCAACCTGAATCTTTCATCCAATCTATCATACATACCGGGATTTGAATTGATCAGCAATGGTCCCTATTCGGGAAATTTTTTCATAAGGGGGATTGACAGCAGGAGGGTGTTATTTAATTATTATGGTAGCAGGTACGAGTTTCTGAAGTGGAACAGCTCCGCTGATCCCATGGTCAACATTTTGGGTACAGGAAGAATTCAGCTTGTTCGCGGACCCTCTGCGCTCATTTACGGTAATGCATCCGGAGGAATGATTCGCTTCATTGAAGATGAGCCATTGCCTGCAGGATTTCATGAAGGAGAAGCCGCATTGGGTTATCACACGAATACAAGCGGCATCCAGTTTCAGGGTGGCCTGAAAGGAACATCTGAATCAGGCTTGGATTACAGGGCAAGATTTGGAAGGCAGTCTCATACAAGCTTTGTGCAGGGTGGAGGAGATGAGGAAAGAAAAAATACTGAAAGCGTAGCCTATGCCCCAAACAGCAAGTTTTTTTCTGACGAACTTAAAGCCGGAGCCGGAATGAGTAAATCTTGGGGAAGAAGCGAGTTGAACATTTCATGGCTTCAAAAAAAATACGGCACGGCCGGGTTCATAAAGGACTCTCTGGAAGGTATTGACGATTACAATGAATACCAACGAGAGCGCGAAATTGACGGGCCTTATTCATTGCAGAATTCAACTGTGATTGCACTGGAGAATACAATTATCAGTGACAGCTCCAGGCTCAGAATAAACCTGAGTTATCAGATCAATACACTGGAAGAATATGCAATTACAGAATCAGGAGCTGTACCTCTTGTCAATGACTTCATTCTTAACACAGGTACTTATGAGATCGCCTATGAATCTGACCCTTCACGAAAGATCGGCTTTAGGGCCGGTTCGCAGGGCCATGTGCAGCAGCAGAAGAACAAGAGCCTGGATAACCTGCTCCCGGAAGGCAGTCTGACGGAAATATCAGGATTCATTGCCGCGCATTTGTTTCGTAACAAGTGGACATTCCAGGTGTCTGGCCGAATTGATTCCCGCTATCAGAAAATGGACAGATACATGCCTGTGCAGGACTCTACAGACATAAGACCTGAAACTGCGAAAAGAACCTTTGAGCCTTTGTCCTTCTCAGCGGCTGTGATCAGGAAAGCTGCTGAAAATCTGAACCTCAGGCTCAACTTTTCCTCAGCAGCTTATATGCCAGATTTGTCACAGCTTTTCATTTACGGATATCAGAACAGGAGCCGAATTTTTATAGCAGGGAATGACAGTCTGGTTCCCGAGAGAAGCATTCAGGCTGAAGCCGGCCTGGACTGGAAGAACGAATTTATCAGCACAGGAATTAATATCTACGCAGGAGAGATCAGATCACATATTCACCTGGTCTATGCAGGAGGTGACCGATTGGTAAAAATCAATGGCGCTGATTCGCTTGTGCCTTATTTTGTTTATGCACAAAAGCATACAGAAATTGCCGGTGCAGAATTTTATTTGAACATGCATCTGCCTCAAACTCCCTGGCTGGAAATGCATGCAGGTTTCGATTTTCAAAATCATGTTTTCAAAAGCGGAGGAACTCCTCCTAATTTGCCTGCGCCGCATTTTAATGCAAGCATTCAGTTTCAGTCAAAAAAAATGAACTACCTCCACAATCCTTACCTGAAGCTCATGTTCAGGCATTTCACGGAGCGCAGTGATGTTGCTGATTCAGAACTTTCAACTCCTTCCTACAGTTTGTTCGATGTATTTATCGGAGGTAAAATCAAATGGGGCTTCAGGTACATTGATTTGAATGTCAGCGTAAACAATGTTGTGGATGAACTTTACAGGCATCATTTTTCATTGCTCAGAAACAGCGGATTGTATGAGCAGGGAAGAAATGTCTCCATTCGTTTGAGAGTTCCTTTCGGGATTTCTAAACCTGTATGAAAAAAGGCTGGTTTTCAAACTATGGCAAGCTGATTTGTGCATGAAGCGTGTTGTATAATGCAAGATAATTTGACATTTTCTTAACAACATGAAGCTTATCTTTGTAATATATAGAAAAGAATTAATCCGGATTGATATGAATATGTTAAAAAGCTCAAGCAAGGCCGCTTTCACCATGATATTCCTGGCCAGTCTCCTGCATGTTTTGAATGCGTCTGCTCAGATATTTCAACCAAGCAAAGTGGATCATGCCTTGGAGATCATCAAATACTATTACGTGGACACGGTCAATGATAAAAAGCTGATGGAAGAAGCGGTACGCTCTGTCATCAAAGAACTTGATCCGCATTCAGTGTACATTCCTCTTGAAGAATTGCGCGAGATGAATGAACCACTTGTAGGAAAGTTTGAAGGAATCGGCATTCAGTTCAACATACATGAAGATACTATCATGGTCACCGCGACTATTCCGGGCGGACCATCCGAAAAGCTTGGCATAAAGGCAGGAGACAGGATTGTGAATATCAATGATACGAATGTGGCCGGTGTGAAGATCACAAACAATGATGTACTCAAAAAATTAAGAGGTGATAAAGGGACCAAAGTCAGGGTTGACATTTTTAGAAAGGGAAGCGCAAAGTTGTTGACCTATGTAATTACGCGTGATCAGATACCGCTCTTCAGCGTAGATGCATCCTACATGGTTGAACCCGGAATCGGTTACATCAAAATTTCCCGCTTCGCCGATGCAACTGTGGATGAATTCCGAAAAGCACTTGCTTCATTGAAAAGTCAGGGCATGGAAAGTTTGGTGCTTGATCTTCAAGGAAACGGAGGCGGGTATCTGAACCGTGCCGTAGAGCTTTCGGATGAGTTTTTAACTGCGGGAAAGAAAATAGTTTTCACCCGCGGAAGAAGCAATCCTGATGAAGATTTCATGTCGTCTAATCAAGGTGGTTGGGAAAAAGGAAAACTCGCAATATTGATAGACCAGTATTCAGCTTCGGCATCTGAGATTGTTTCAGGTGCTGTACAGGACTGGGACCGCGGATTGATCATAGGCAGAAGATCGTTCGGAAAAGGCCTTGTCCAGAAGCCATTCCAGCTACCTGATGGTTCCCTGATCCGTCTGACTGTGGCTCATTACTATACTCCAAGCGGAAGAAATATTCAAAGGCATTATGAATTGGGTAAAGAAGATGAGTATGCCAAAGATTTTTCTGAAAGATCGGCAAGAGGTGAGTGGTTTCATGAAGATAGCATTCAGTATTCCGACACAACTAAATACTTTACCAATGCAAAAAGAGTGGTGAGAGGCGGAGGAGGCATTATGCCTGATATTTTTGTTCCTATTGACACAAGCCTGTACTCAGATTATTACAGTAATCTTCTCCGCAGCGGAGTGATGAACGAGTTTCCTCTTACTTATGTAGACAACAACCGGAATGAGTTGAAATCCTCCTATGGCAATGTGGAAGCATTTAAAAATGCATTTGTGATCGATGATAAAATCATGAATGATTTTCTGAATGTTGCAGAAAAAATGGGAGCAAAGATGGATTCTGCAGGTTACCAGATCTCCGAACCGTTTATTAAACTTCAGCTCAAAGCCCTGATCGCAAGAAACCTTTGGGACACGAATGCCTTTTATGTCATCATCAATGACAACAACATGCCACTGAGAAAGGCAGTTGACGCCATACGCGGCAAGACCTTTGAAAAGATGAAACTGGCTGGGAACTGAATTCGTTAGATGTTATTCAAACAAGTCTTCATGCGATTTCGTTCATGCATTTTAATTATTGTCCTGCTATTATCTTCAGAGATAAGAGCCCAGTCATCATTTAAGCTGGTAACATGGAATCTTTTGAACTGGCCAATAATATCGGCTGCAGTTTCTGACTCTTCCAGCCGTTGTCCGAATTTCAGAACTGTGATGCAGTATCTTGATGCTGATATAATTGTCACACAGGAAAACTCAGCTTCGTACAGTACAACATGGTTTCTGAATTGTGCACTGAACTATAATTCAAACGCTTACCGCCAGGGCAGCTTTATAAACGGTTTCGATACCAACAATGGAATATTTTATAAAGACTCTCTATTCACTTTTATCAGCAATACCCGCACTCAAACTGATGTGAGGGACATCAATGAATTCAAACTTGTGCTCAAGTCAAGCGGTGATACTCTCAGGATATTCTCACTGCATCTGAAGGCCGGAAGCGGACAACCATATGAAAATCAAAGATTGCTGGAAGTGGATTCACTGCGAAGTGTGACCGGACGACTGTCACCGGGCAGCTATTTTATTGCTTGCGGTGACTTCAATATTTACGGAACATTCGAGCAGGCATACCAAAGGCTTGTAGAAGACCTTCCCGGGGATGATGGCCATCTGATCGATCCGCTATTCATGCCCGGTATCTGGAATCAGAGTTTTTACCGGCAGTATCATACACAATCCACACGCTCCAATTCTTTCGGTGGCGGAGCAGGAGGAGGCTTGGATGACCGCTTTGATATGATTCTCTATTCTGAGTCCATGATCGGGCCTAACGGCATTTACTACGTCCCCGGATCTCTAACATCAGTAGGTAATGACGGAAATCATTATAATCTTTCTGTAAATGCGAATGTGAACCTTGCAGTTCCGGCTGCTGTCGCCAATGCTTTATACGCAGCTTCAGATCACCTTCCTGTGATGGCTACATTCGAAGTAGGACCTGTTCCTTTTGTGGCAGAAATTGCCGGTAATGTGCGTTTGAAAATTTATCCAAATCCAAATAGTGGAAGCTTTGCAATGGAGCTTGACAGGTTAAAAGCTCATGAATACAAAATTTGCATCAGAACTGTAGAGGGACAGCTGATTTGGGAAAGTACTGTAACCAATACAGGTGAACCGGAGATCATCCGGCCATATTTCGAAAATGAACTGATGCCCGGCCTTTACCTTGTTTCGGTGGAATCGCCTAACTCTTTCCTTTCCAGTAAGATATTGGTTTTCAGATAGACTGAAAAATTAACTTTTCTGTTTTGCACTAGCGGAACATTTTTCTGATTTCTTATGTTAAAGGATGACCCCCAGATGGCTAAGAAGAAGAAATCCCGGAATTTGCCGAAACCCAAAGTAGGCGCTTTGCTGATCTCAGAGCCGTTCAATCCTGAACCTAGTTTTAAGCGTTCAGTAATAGTTCTTAGCCAGCATAACCGCAAGGGATCCATAGGTTTCATCATCAATAAACCAACGCCATTGAAGATTCATGAGGCGCTGGAAGATTTTCCTGAGTTTGATGTGCATATTTATTGGGGAGGGCCCATTCGGCTGGATTCAATTTACTATATCCATTCACTTCCTGAGCTTGAAGGAAGCCATAAAATCACTGAAGGAGTTTATTGGGGAGGAAATTATTCCCAATTGAAAGCCATGATTGAAGCAGGTGCTGTTTCTGAAAACCAGATTAAGTTTCTTGCAGGTTATTCAGCCTGGAGTCCTAAACAATTGGAGGAAGAGATGAAAGGAGAAAACTGGTGGATCACAGAAGCCGACATTTATTCACTTCTGATTGAAGAGCCCACTGTTGTTTGGGGAAATGTGCTGAAGAGGATGGGACATGTGTATGGCATCATGAATGATTTTCCGGAAGATCCCGGAATCAATTGATAAAAAAACGCCGGAATCTCCGGCGTTTTTTCTTTTGCGTCAGCAGGACTATCTGCGCAGATGAATTGTCCTTGTGACACCGTTGCTTGTAACGGTAGCCAGATCATCGCAGCTTCCGTTTCCGAAATCAATGATGCGCTGAGGTCTGTTTGAAGGAGTGAAGGTGATTGTACCGCTGATAATCCAGTGACAGGAATTATCACGCACAAGATTACTTGTTACTGTGCTGAATGTGTTTCCATGGTGGTCGGTTCCGCTTCCACTTCCGTTGATGAGATATACGTCATTTACCCAGGTGGAATCGCCGTAGCCGGCTGTCATTTCCCTTGTCCTCTGTCCGTTCCAGCTTCTCCAGTTACCATTCGGTCTTGTGATCTTCATGTTTGTGGCTGTGATGGTCCAGTTCATGTTTCCAGAAGAGTTAAATCCGTTATTCACTACCGTTCTGCTTCCTTCAATCTGTGTGCTGTCAACGAAAAAATTATCGAAGGTGACAGAACGTGTGGAGCCCGGATCAAAATATCTGCCTCCTGAATGTGTGATAATTATTTTTCCGCTTCTCACACGACCATCACGGCCTGTGCAGCCACTTCCAAAGTCGATTGTGAGGACACCATTCACAGTGTCATTTGTAATCACCGCGCATGAACTCATAGAATATTGATCTTCATTACCAGAAATCCGCATGTTGATTGTTCCGTTCTGGGAAGCCTGTGCCACCATGTTATCTACTTCAGTGTTCATACTTTCCATAAGTCCAATTTCCTGTGAAGAAGTCTGAAAATCGTCTGCAGGATCAGAAGATTCTTTTTTACAGGCTGAAAAGAAGCTGACAAATAATATTGCAGCCGCAGGCAGGGTGCATTTGAGATTAAGGTGAATTTTTTTCATGATGTTATTTGTTGAATTGTAAGGTCTGACCTCACGATTCAACTTTGGTTTAATCATAGTCAGAAAAAAAATCACTTTACTTCAGATCCAGGGTAAAGTGATGGCTGCTAATATTGAATCCATACTTCAGATAGAGGCGATGAGCATCATAACGCTGTGGGCCGCAACCCGAATCCAGGTGAATCTGTTTACATCCGGCTGATTTGGCCTGAATTAAAATATAGTCGAGAAGGGCAGTGGCAAATCCTTTTCCTCTGAAATCCGGATGCGTGCTGAGATCATCAATATAGATTATTTTACCCCATGCTAAATGTTCTGAAAACCTAAAACCTGCCACAGCAGGTACAGTGTTGTTTCCTTTTACATATATCATGCGATATCCTGAGCTTTGCATTGCTTTTATTTTCTCTGCAAATTTTTCCCTTACAAGATGCGGTCTCAATGCTTGCATAGTTTCAAAGCATGCGTTGATTTCATCTGTGCCCAGTGCTTCATTAACCGTATGCGTTTTATTTTTTTCCATGTCTTATTCGACTTTCCATTTAATGTTGCATCCAATGCTTGGCTTTTGAATTGCACTTACATCTTTTCCTTCAGACAAGGCTTCAATCGCTGCAGAAAGATCATCTCCGCTTACCGGAATATTGTTGCCGGGACGCGAATCATCCATTTGTCCGCGGTAGGCCAGTTTCCCAGACTTATCGAAAAGGAAAAAGTCAGGTGTGCAGGCTGCCTGAAAAATCCTTGCTACTTCCTGGCTTTCATCATACAGATATGGGAATTGGAAATTCTTTTCAGCAGCGAGTCGTTTCATTTGTTCCGGTGAATCTTCAGGATATGCAATGGCATCATTCGATGAAATGCATACGAATTGAACCAAATCGGGGTCGAACTTTTTTGTCATTTCCAAAAATCCCTCAAGTATGTGTTTTACGTAAGGGCAATGATTGCAAATGAAGCTTACACAAACGACAGTTGCAGGACTGATGTCAGCTGATCTGAAGAGTATTCCTGTTCTCACATCCGGAAGTTCAAACTCAGGCATGACAGTGCCGAGTCTTATCATGTTTGAAGGAGTTCTGGCCATTTTAATTGAATTTTCTTTTGAAGATGAATATGAAAAAAAATAAAATTATTTGTTGGATTATCTGTAAGATTGTTATTTTTGCACCCGCTTTCCGCAGCTAAAATGATTCCGTAGCTCAGTTGGTAGAGCAATACACTTTTAATGTATGGGCCCTGGGTTCGAGTCCCAGCGGGATCACCAAAGAAAGCCAAATACCTGCGAGTAATCGCAGGTATTTTTTTTTGTAGCCTATATGTTTTTGATTATCAGCATTTTTTCAAGTGTCATTGAAAGTTATGAAAAGGATTTATTCAAGAGTGAAAAATCACCCAGGTTTAATTTAATCGGTATCTGAAATTAGAGGAAGAGCCAAACTTTAATTTGAAATTCCCGGGTTATAAGTGACAGAATGCCGGGATTCTCCTCAGCTTTTGAGTTTAGGCTTTCTGAAAATGAATACAAGCGCCAATCCAAAAATCAGCATGATAATTTTGCCAAAAAAATAACCTTGGCCGTATTCAGAAAAACTATTGAATCCGGGTCCATATTGAATGATTGAAATCAGGGAAATAAAAGCAATAAATATTCCGCTATAAAAAAGAAACTTGCGCATGGAGCTGGCTTAAAAGCAAAATGAGCCTGCTATTTTTAAGCAGCAGGCTCATTTGAGTAAATTACTTGGTTACTGTGGTTGTGGTTGGTGTATAGATACCGAAAGTGATGGCATTAATCAATCCATCGATGAATGTGTGCTGGATTTTTACATTGTAATTCTCAGCTCCTCCGGCCATATCCTTGGGATTCGATACTGCGATTGGAGCTAAGCCGTAAATCAGGTAATGATTCATTTTTTTAACTTCCACTCCTGACTGCGCACCTTTTCCAACTGACATTTCATAAGTATAACATCCTGTAAGGAAGAATGAAACACTTAAAAACATGATTAATCTTTGCACGTTTTTTTTCATAAGAATTTAATTTAAATCCTACTCATTTGGTTTTTCGGAATACACCCCGTTTGAAATGGTTCCTGGACTCCATGTGATAAATATTTATTTTTAATCTAAGTGATTAATCTCTGACTCAAAACTTGTAAGTGATGCCAATTTTTCCACCTGCAGTAGTTCCTCCTCCGAATTCGAGGTTAAGTCCAAATTGATCGCTGAAGAAATACCTGCCACCAATCTGCGCATCAAGTCCGATGCCGGAGCCGCGACTGCCTATGTACGCAGATGGTGAAGACCAGATAAAGTAACCTAAGCTAAGACCTGCATACACATTCCATTCACTTGGAATATTTAAAAGAGTATTAAAGTGATAATTTCCCGTGGCACCGAGCACAATTATAGTATGCCCGTATCTGATGTCCCTGAATTTCTCACGGTAACTTCGGAATGAGATCTGTGGTCCGACAGTAATATCCTGGTGGACACCAAAATCAACTCCGGCATAAATTGGCAGTCCCCAATTGGAAAAACCAAATCCGGCGTTGAGTTGCTTTTCACCTTTTTGAAGCGGAGCCTGAGCAAATGTTTCTAAGCTGATTGCTGACAGAAGGAAGAGGAGAGTAAAAATTCTTTTCATAAATTATTATTCGCTGGTTGGTTAATCAAATCTGAATTCCGGAATTAAAAAAATCTGTTCAGAACCAGGCTTTCATCAGGATGGCTTCATTCCTCCGGTTAAATGAAAAAATATCCTGTGTTGAATAAGAAATGCTGAGGATCTGATGTATGCAAAGAAAAGAATTTTATCAGAATAAAGTATGATTTGAAATTCTGTAAAGCAATTTGCTTTGTCATGAATTCCATTTTCATGATCGGTAATATATTGGTTTGGTGTAAATGATTTTGAAGAATCAACTTACAATAGGGGAATTTGAATGAGTGAATGCTGACAGTTCATGATATGGTATTTGGGAATTTTCTGAGTTTCACAACTTTAAATTGCTGAAATTTTGTGTTTATTTTAAGAATTACGACTTTTTAAATCGGTGAATCTTAATAACTTTGCGGCTTAACCACTTGGTTAAATCCTATGAGTTTCATGGAATCAATGTCAACTGAGCAAAGAATCAGGGAAGCAGCAAGAAAAATTTTTTTAGAAAAAGGACTTGCCGGAGCCAGGATGCAGGATATTGCCAGAGAAGCTGATTTGAACAAATCACTTTTGCATTATTACTATGAAACAAAAGAAAATCTCTTTCTTCTCATCTTTGAAGATGAACTTGATAAATTTTATTCTCAGCTTCAGGCTATTCTTAACGGTGCCGGCAGCCTGACCGATAAAATCAGCAAACTTATTTCAGCTGAAATGGATGCGCACCTTGCATGCCCGAAGCTTTCACTTTTTATACTCAGTGAATTGAATCAGGAAACTGAATCATGCCTGGCGAAACTCAGAAAATGCAGATTGCATGAATTGTTCAGAAACTTTAAAGCATTGCTGGAAAAGGAAGTTGAATTAGGTAATGTAAGAGAAGTGGACGCAGAAACATTGTTCGTCAACATTCTTTCCCTTAGCACTTACCCTTTTATTGCCAAGCCTTTGGTTCTGGAAATGTTCGATCAGAATGAACAGGCATTTGAAAGTTACATTGAAAGGCATAAGAAAGCGACCTCAAAGCTTTTGGAGAATTATCTTCAACCATCACATGAGCCAGGATTGAAAGAAGACATAAATCAACTTATATAAATCATTGATATATCATTTAACACTCTCTCATTATGAATGCAGAAATCAAACCCGCACAAGGGAAATTAGGTGTACTTACAGTCGGACTTGGCGCAGTTTCAACGACTTTTATTGCCGGAGTCATCTCAATTCGCAATGGGACGGATCTTCCTATCGGGTCATACTCTCAACTTGGAACAATTCGTCTGGGCAAAAGAACTGAAAAGCGTCACCCATTAGTCAGAGATTTTGTTCCACTCGCTGATCTGAAAGACATTGCATTCGGTGCATGGGACATTTTTGAAGACAATGCATATGAATCCGCGATTCATGCCGGTGTCCTTGATGAATACCGCCACCTGCACAGGATCAAAGCTGAGCTTGAAAAAATAAAGCCGATGAAAGCGGTTTTTAATCCGAATTATGTAAAGAAACTGCACGGGGAGTATGTCAAAAATATTGACAACAAATGGGATCAGGCTCAGGCTCTTCGAGAGGACATCCGAAATTTCATGCGTGAAAATGACTGCTCCAGAGCAGTGATGATTTGGTGCGCATCTACTGAGGTATACATCGAACCCGGAGCGGTACATGAAACTCTTGAGGCATTTGAAAAAGGTCTTAAAGAAAACAATCCTTCAATTTCGCCTTCCATGATTTACGCGTACGCTTCAATCATGGAGAGAGTTCCGTTTTCAAATGGTGCTCCGAATCTTGCTTGTGACTGTCATGCTCTCGAAGAACTTGCAAACAAAATGAATGTTCCTATTGCAGGTAAAGATTTCAAGACTGGGCAAACTCTGATGAAAACAATTCTGGCACCAGGACTCAAAGCCCGTTCATTAGGCATTCGCGGTTGGTTCTCAACCAATATTCTGGGGAATCGCGACGGCGAAGTGCTTGATGATCCTGAAAGTTTCAAAACCAAGGAGGTGAGTAAACTTAGTGTGCTTGAAAACATCCTTGAACCGGAACGCCACCCTGAACTGTACAAAGAACTCTACCATAAGGTAAGAATCAATTATTATCCTCCGCACGGAGACAATAAGGAAAGCTGGGATAATATTGACATCACCGGCTGGCTTGGATATCAGATGCAGATTAAGATTAATTTCCTCTGCCGGGATTCAATATTGGCAGCTCCAGTCGTGCTTGACCTTGCATTGTTTCTTGATCTGGCGCAACGTTCCAACATGAGTGGTATACAGGAATGGCTGTCCTTCTATTTTAAATCACCTCAGACTGCAAAAGGGCTTCCACCGCAACATGACATATTCAAGCAACTCATGAAGCTTGAAAACACCCTCAGACATTTGAAGGGAGAGGATTTAATCACACATCTTGGACTTGATTATTATCAGGAATTCATAGAAGCCTGATGAATTTGTGGATTGAAAAAAGCATCTCCACTGCATTAGGCATCGGCTATTTGCCTCTTGCTCCGGGGACCTGGGCATCTGTCCTGACAGTGGCTGCCTGGTATCTCATGGCAGAATATTTCGATCCTGGCTTTGTACTGCAACTGTTGATAATAGCAGTCATAGTCATGGCAGGATTCTATTCTGTGAGTAAAGTGCAGCCGGAATGGGGTAAGGATCCTTCGCGCGTAGTGATAGACGAAGTAGCAGGCATGTCCATTGCATGTTTCATGATTCCAGCAGGAATTCTGAATTACTGCATTGCACTTGCACTCTTCAGATTCTTTGATATTGTGAAGCCATTGGGAATTAGGAAAGCTGAAAAACTTGGAGGTGCTACAGGCGTTATGCTGGATGATATTGTTGCAGGGATAGCAGCCAATTTACTCACACTTGCAATCCTCTGCTTTATATGACATTTATGAAGATCAGGGAAATAAAAATACATGCAGAATCACTCGCAGTCGATCATGCTCATAACGGCGGATTACGGCGGTTTCTCAGGGCTCAGGTTACCGCTCTTGGTGCCACGAGTATGGATTTTACAGCTACCATCGTACTCAGTGAAATTCTCGGGTTTTGGTATTTGCATGCCGTTGGTGCAGGAGCCGCATTAGGCGCCATGACAGCTTTTATACTGAGCAGATCCTGGGTTTTTGGACGCGGTGAGAAACCGGTGCAGGTGCAGGCGTTCCGATATATACTTGTTGCAGCAGGAAGCTGGATTCTGAACACAGGTGCTGTATTTGTTTTTACAGAGTTAACGAGTGTGAATTATCTGGTGATCAAAACATTGGTTTCAATCACAATCGGTATCAGTTATAATTATTTTCTTGCAAAAAGATTTGTTTTCAGATAATGCAAAAGTTGAATAAATGGTTCCGACTGGTATTGCTGACATTTATGTTGATGAATTCAGCAAAGAACGCTTATGCTCAGTTCACGATAGTGAAAGGAATTGTCACGGATGCTGAAACAGGCGAGCCTCTTCCTTTTGTCAATATTGTTGCGGACACTAAAAAACCTTTTGGAACAACAAGTGATTTTAGCGGACAATATGTGCTTCAAAACCTGGAACCTTTCAGCAGAATAAAAATCAGCTATCTCGGATACAAATCTGTGATACGCAATGTTTCACCTTCGAAATCGCAGATTGTAAACATCAGCCTGGAGAAAGAGGCAAAGCAGTTAAAAGAGGTAACGATAAAGGCAGAAAAAAGAAAATACCGCAACAAAGACAATCCTGCAGTTGAATTAATCCGTCTTGTTATTGATAACAAAGATAAGAACCGCAGGGAAGCGCTGGATGCATATGAAGTTGAGAAGTATGAGAAGATCCAATTCGCACTCAGCAACATCTCGGAAAAATTCAAAAACAGAAGGTACCTCAGAAAATTTCAGTTTATTTTTGAAAATGTGGACACCACAAAACTGAAAGGCAAAGAGATTCTTCCTGTTTATTTTCTCGAAAATATCAGTGATGTTTATTACCGGAACGATCCCCGATTCAATAAAGAAGAATTGAAGGGAACCCGCAAAGTCAATTTTGATGAGTATTTTGACAACAGCGGAATCACTCAGTTCATGCAATACCTGTATCAGGACATCAGTATTTACGACAGCCGCGTAACCATACTTACCAACCAGTTCACAAGTCCGATTTCTGACCTTGGTCCGGTTTTTTACAGGTATTACATTTTGGATACTTTGATGATTGATACCACTAAATGTATACGCTTAGGATTTTTCCCTAGGAACAAAACCGACTTTCTTTTACAGGGAGACCTCTACATCACGCTCGACGGAAATTATGCGGTCCGAAGGTGTGATCTTGGCGTCAGCGAAGACATCAACCTGAATTTCGTCAAGGAGCTCAAAATCGTACAGGAGTTTAACCAGATTGATACCGGAACCTGGATGATAACCAAAGATGAATTGAGCATTGACTTTGGAATCAGCAATAATGGCTTGGGGATTTTCGGGCAGCGTTCGCTGTCCTACAAGGATTACAGAATAAATAAGGTGAGGGAAGAAGATTTTTATATGGAGATCAGCCCCATCATACCAGACAGCGTAGAGGGAAAATCGGATGAGTTCTGGAGAGATGCAAGACACACTGAACTTACTAAGTCAGAGGCAGGTGTAATCGCGATGATGGACACTATTCAAAAGATTCCTGCATTCAGACGAACTATGAATCTTTTGGTGCTCCTGATGGCCGGTTACAAAGACGTAGGCGGATTTGAAATCGGGCCTGTGAACACTTTCTACAGCTACAATCCGATTGAAGGCATTCGTCTCAGGGTAGGAGGCCGTACCACACAAAAGTTCAGCAAGCGTCTTAACATAGAAACCTATGCAGCATACGGACTTGATGATGAGCTTTGGAAATACTACGGTGGACTCACATACTCGCTTAAGAATTACGTGTACAACGAGTTTCCTTTGCGTGTTTTCAAAGCTTCCTATCAGGATGAAACTAAAATACCAGGTCAGGAACTTCAATTCGTGCAGGAAGACAACATTCTTCTTTCAATCAAACGGGGTGACAACAACAAACTTTTATACAATAAAATTTTCAACTTTTCCTATCAGCATGAATTCAGAAGTCACTTTTCAGTTTCACCTGGATTTAAAAGATGGGAGCAAGCGCCTGCCGGTGATCTGTTCTTCAACACTTTTAGTTACGACGGTGTCCCTGAAATGAGAGTACGTTCCGTCACCACTACAGAGTTGCTGTTGAACCTCAGATACGCTCCAAATGAGCAGTTTTACCAGGGCAAGTCTTACAGGATTCCGATGTACAACAAGTATCCTGTTCTGCAGTTTCGCCTGGGTGCAGGAATAAAAGGTCTTGCAGGAGGGGAGTATGATTACCAGAATTTCGCCTTCTCTGTATTCAAGCGATTTTATCTTTCTCCGATTGGTTATACTGATGTCTTTCTGGAATATGGTCAGATATTGGGAACAGTACCTTATCCCTTGCTCGACATTCACCGGGCCAATCAGACATTTTCTTACCAGCTGCAGTCTTACAACCTGATGAATTTTCTTGAATTTATCAGCGACAGGTTTGTGGCTATGAATGTAGATCACTATTTCAACGGGTTTATCTTTAATAAGCTGCCCTTGATGAAAAAGCTAAAGCTCAGGGAAGTGATGACAGTGAAAGTGCTCTACGGTGGTATTTCGGATAAAAATCGTCCTGAAAACAATCCGGATTTGTTCAAGTTCCCGGTGAAGCCAGACGGTACACCAATTACTTATACACTCGAAAGGAAGCCTTATGTGGAAGCAAGTGTCGGTGTGGCGAATATATTCAAGTTGTTCAGGATTGATGTAATTAAAAGATTCTCCTATCTTCATAATCCTACTGTGGATGAATTCGGAATCCGCGGAAGATTTAAATTTGATTTTTAATCAAGCACGGATGACATTCAGAGACAGGGCGCAAAAAGGATTTCATGTAGTTTTGAATCCGGTGGTGAAAACCTTCATAGCATTGGGGCTTTCACCCAATGCAGTCACTACGATTGGCCTAATGCTGAATATCCTTGTCACAGTGATATTCCTGACTGGTGCCGAGCAGGGAGACCGCGCAGACCTGAGTTATGTTGGCTGGGGTGGTGCAATGATTTTATTCGCTGGATTGTTTGACATGATCGACGGACAAGTGGCAAGGCTTGGAAGAAAAGCATCTAAATTCGGTGCACTTTATGATTCTGTGCTGGACAGATATAGTGAGTTGTTTATGTTTCTGGGCATATGCTATTATCTGGTTGCACATCATTATTTTCTGAGTTCTCTTATTGGCTTCATAGCGATGATAGGATCTATGATGGTAAGTTATACACGTGCCAGAGCAGAAGGGCTTGGTATTCCTTGTAAAGACGGACTCATGCAGAGACCGGAAAGAATCATCACAATAGGAGTTTCTGCACTTGCCTGCGGCATTGTAGCTCATTATGTCGGCGGAGACCGCAAATGGTATTTTGATGGATTACCCTTTCAGGCATTCGAATCCATTTCTGTTTTCACTATTCCGCTTACCTTTGTGGCCGTTATGGCAAATTATACTGCAATACAAAGACTGAGGACTTGTTATGTCTATATGCAGGACCGTGAAAAGGAAGGAAACAATTTATAATATGCGGGTATATTACTCAGGGGCAATCGCTGTATTTTTTTTCTTTTGTTTTAACAGCCTGTATGTAATAGGACGCTCACACACTGATGAAAAAGCTGAAGGGATAAGAGGAACTTATCCTGTTCCTCCGAAAAATGCAAACTCACTTTTTTATATTCAGAGAAGTAAAAACACGAATGCTATCGTGTACGAGCTGAATAAGAATGCTGACGGGAGTCTGAATCAGCAGGATCCGGTGAAGATATACTGGATCCGATACGCACATGATTCAACCACTGCTGACCTGAATTACATTCAGCAGAAGTACGCTTATGGTCTGAACATATCTGCATTACCTGGCAACCCGTCACAGTACAGTATGAACTTTGTTTCATATGCGAAAAAGAAGCTCTATCTCATGAAGAGAAAAGACGGCAGTGGTTATTCCACCTACACTCAAATTAACGGTAAAATGGCAGTATTGGAAAGGGTTTTTATCACCATCAGCGGAGGTACATTCTGGTTTCCTAAAATCGATGACATTGAATTGTATGGATATGATCCTGAGAGCCGCCAGATCGTAGTGGAGCACTTCAAACCATGACTATCAGTTGAATGTCAGATCCCGGGAATAAAATTTCTTTGAACGGTGCATTAACAGTCCTGGGAGTTTCAGGACTTTATGTATTGTATGCATGGCTGAGCGGTGGAGTGAGAGCTGACCAGTGGCAATTGCTGGTACTCTTTCTGGGATGTTATTTTGTCGGTGGTGCTGCCCGGAGGTTTATCCTGGCCTTCTCCGTTTTTCTCGTGTACTGGTGGCTTTATGATTCCATGAAACTCTACCCGAATTATCTTTTTAAGTCTGTATCTATTCAGGAATTATACAACCTTGAGAAAAAATTTTTCGGATTTGAGTATGCAGGTAAAATTGTGATGCCAAGCGAATACTTCCAGGCGAATCTGAGTACATTCCTGGATGTCGGCACTGCTATCTTTTACTTGTGTTGGATACCGGTTCCATTGGTATTTGCATTCATTTTATTTTTGAAAGACCAGACTTTGTTCCTCAGATTTTCAATTGCTTTCTTCATCATCAATCTGATAGGCTTTGTCATTTATTACCTTTATCCTGCTGCTCCACCCTGGTATGTGACAGAGTATGGATTCATTCATGATTATTCTGTGAAAAGCAATCCTGCAGGCCTCTTGCGATTCGATCAACTCATTGGTTTCCCATTGTTTGAAGGTATTTATTCGAAAGGCTCAAATGTTTTTGCCGCCATGCCTTCATTGCATTCAGCCTATCCGCTAGCGGTGTTTTATTATGGAAGAAAATTAGGGAGTAGAAGCCTTAACGCTTTTTTCTTCACCATCATGACTGGAATCTGGTTTTCAGCCGTATACCTGAATCATCATTATGTTCTGGATGTACTGGCAGGAATTATTTGTGCGGTGGGAGGAATCTGGGTCTTTGAAAAAATTCGTGTCAAGCCTTGGGCATCTGCTTTGCTGGAAAAATATTACAAGATAATCTCAGCTAAAAAATGATTCAGAGTACGGGATGCCTGCTGAAAGGAATGTTCCGGTCAAAGAGATACCTGTAAGTCACCAGTGTTCTGCTTTTGTATGTGCCCAGGCTTTGAGCAATTGACACCATCTTTGGATTGAAATCACCAACCCATTGCATTTCAAAATCCAGATAGTCAGTATGATTTTGAATCACTTTAGCTCCTTCAACTATCATGTAGCTGTCAACGCCTTTTCCCTGGTGTTCTGGAACAATACCAAAAACTAATCCAATAATTTTCTGGCTGACTTTTTTGCGCAACAGAAAGAAGAACCTGATTTTTTCAAGAAGACCGAACTTTCCCCTGAATAATTTAAAAATTTGATTGATGTCGGGCAGGTTTATCCAGGCTGCTACCGGCTCATCTTTATGATAAACGTACCATATCAGTTTCTCATCTATCACAGGTTTCATTTTTGAAAAAAACATCTGCACCTGTTTGCTTTCCAGTTCTTTTCCAGCTCCGTGTTTTCCCCATGCTTTGTTATAGACAATTCTAAAGTCTTCAGCATATTTATCGAGTTGATTTTTACGGATGTGTTCAACTCTGTAGTCCGGATTTGAAGCAAGTTTTGCATGCCTCTCATAAAATTTATCCTGAAGCTTACTTCTGACTTTAAGACTGTAGCACCATTGTTCGAAATAGTTTTTAAAACCGTAGTTCTCGAACAGGCTTTGATAATAGGGGGGATTGTAGTTCATTTTGTAAGGCGGAGGACTGAAGCCCTCTACAATCAATCCCCACCAGCTGTCACGCTCTCCGAAATTGATTGGTCCGTCCATTGCCTCCATTCCCCTTGCCTTGAGCCAGTCCCGGGCTGCGTCAAACAGAAGATTGGCAGCGGTTTGGTCGTCAATACATTCAAAAAAACCTGAGCCGCCCGTCGGCTGCTTTTCCTTGTTTGCAGTTCTTTTATTGATGAAGGCGGCAATACGTCCGATCACTTCACCTTTTTCACTCCACAGCAGGAAGCGGGTGCATTCTCCATGCCTGAAAAACTTGTTTTGTTTAGGATCAAAGACCTGGATGATATCCTTGTTGAGAGGCTGAATCCAGTTAGGATCGTTCATGTAAATTTTGCCCGGCAGAGAAAGAAACTGTTCAGCATCTGCGGAAGTTCTGACTTCTGATATTTTCATTCGAAATTATCTTCTGTTTACCAGTTGAGTTTCAGGAAGGAGTGTAAAAATAAAAAAAGCCGCGGGTCTTTCGCGGCTTTTCATCTTTTGATAACGATTACTTGCTGTTTATACTGATCTTCTTCTGAAGTTCCAGTACGCTGGCTTTGAATTTTTTATCGGTTTCAATCAGGTTGTTCACTGTGCGGCAGGCATGAAGCACTGTCGCGTGATCTTTTCCTCCGCAATGAGCTCCAATGCTGCTGAGGGAGGACTTGGTAAGATTTTTCGCGAAGTACATTGCGATTTGTCTTGCCTGCACCACCTGGCGTTTTCTGGTCTTTGATTTCAGAAGTTCTATAGGAAGGTCGAAATAATCGCACACAACCTTTTGGATATAATCTATGGAAACTTCGTGGGTTGTGTTCTTGACAAACTTGTCAATCATCTGTTTGGCAAGGTCAAGTGTAACAGCTTTCTTGTTGAGAGAAGCTTGTGCCAGAATTGAAATCAGGGCTCCTTCCAGTTCACGTACATTTGATGTGATGGAATAAGCGATATACTCGACGATTTCTTTAGGCAGCTCGATTCCATCGAGATACATCTTCTTGTTCAGGATGGCAATTCTTGTTTCAAGATCAGGCATCTGAAGATCAGCGGCGAGTCCCCATTTAAAGCGGCTCAGAAGTCGCTGTTCCATTCCTTGCAAATCAACCGGAGCTTTGTCTGAAGTGAGAATCAGCTGTTTGCCGGTTTGGTGAAGATGATTGAATACATGGAAGAATACATCCTGTGTTTTTTCTTTTCCTGCAAAGAACTGAATATCATCAATCAAAAGCACATCAATCATCTGGTAGAAATGCACAAAATCATTTTGCTCGTTGTTCTTTACGGAATCAATGAACTGATGTGTGAATTTTTCAGAGGATACATATAATACAGTCTTCCCCGGATGCTGGTTTTTAATTTCAATTCCGATGGCGTGGGCCAGGTGAGTTTTTCCCATTCCGACTCCTCCATATATAAGGAGTGGGTTGAAGGAAGTTCCGCCGGGTTTGTTGCTAACTGCATAACCGGCAGAGCGGGCCAGACGGTTGCAGTCGCCTTCGATGAAATTCTCGAAAGTGTAGTTCGGGTTGAGTTGAGACTCAACATTCACTTTCTTAAGGCCGGGAATGATGAATGGATTACGGATTGTGTTTCCGCCAGAGCTGAGTGGAATGTTAACCGGACTGTTTCTCAGTTCTCCGTGTCCTTTTGTCGGGATCTTGACAGTATATGGTTTAGAATCGGCAAGTGCCGGTTCCATTACGATGCTGTATTCAAGATGACCTTCGTTGCCAAGTTGCTGACGGATGGTTTTTTTCAGGAGAGTGATGTAATGCTCTTCTAGCCATTCGTAGAAAAACTGACTGGGCACTTCGATTGTAAGAACCTTGCCGTCGAGTTTAACAGGCTTGATAGGTTCGAACCAGGTTTTAAAACTCTGAGCACTTACGTTGTCTTTTATTATCTGCAGGCATTTTTTCCAAACGCTTTCGCAAGTTTTCTCCATAGTGGGTTTCAAGAAAAGTTTTTTGTTTAGGTTTTGTGTTTATTATTCTTTGATTCTTTCTTCAGATTTATTCTTGTTGTTGTAAATAATCACTGTTGAAATTCGCTAACAAATATTCCTCAAAAAAAAGTAAAAAAAAAATTATATCGCTATTGTTTTTTCAGAAATTTTTACTGAACATCCTAGCGCATCTTTCTTGCTTTTGCGAACATCGAAATAAAAATCCACACGACCAAGTTTTATTCCTGCCCATCCTACTTGTGCAACAAGTACTTCATTTCCTTCTGCATTTTTATAATTGAGAGGCACATCCAAAAAAGTATGAGTGTGACCTCCGATGATCAGATCAATATGATTGGAACTTTTTGCAATCAGCTCATCAGAAATTTTTTTATCTGTATATCTCAATCCAAGGTGAGAGAGGCAAACAACCAGGTCGCAATTCAAATCAAACTTTAGCTTTTTTGCAGTTTGATTTGCAACAGAAAGCGGGTCATTGTATTTGGTGTTTCCGTATAAGCGAGTATCAACAAGCCCTTGTAATTCAATGCCTAATCCAAAGACACCAATAGTAAGTTCTCCTCGTCTGAAAACCTTATATGGCAGTATTTTTCCCTCAAGTGCGGTATCATTAAAGTTGTAATTAGAACTGATAAAGCTGAAGTTAGCATGTGTCATTTGCTTCTGCAGATTTTCAATGCCATTGTCAAAATCATGATTCCCAATCGTTGCAGCGTCATATCCCATTTCACTCATCAGTCGAAGTTCCAGTTCGCCACCAAACTGATTAAAATAAGGTGTTCCCTGAAAGATGTCTCCTGCATCGAAAAGCAAAACATTTGGTTCAAGGGATCTTATCTTTTTTAAGATGGCAGCTCTTCTTGCTGCTCCCCCCATTCCGGGAAATTTTGGGTCGTTTGCAGGAAAAGGATCAATTCGGCTGTGAACATCATTCGTATGAAGGATAGTCAGTTTGATGATCTCGCGCTTTGCCAAAAGCTCTAGAGGATTTAGTCCGAGCCCGAGCAAAGCCAGTCCGCTGCCAAATGTTTTAATAAAATCTCTTCTGTTATTGATCATTTTTTATTATCCTCCCGTCTCTCTCTGCATGAACGATTTGTTCTGTCCTTCCCATTATATAAAGATGCTGAATAATTGCATCCCTGATCTTGATGCCTGTGCTCTCACGTCGAATTGCTTTTGTGAAGAGGTTAAATTGATCTCCTCCGTTGGCCAGATAGTCTGATGTGAGTATTTTGTATTCTCTTGATTCATCCAGCGCCTTGTTATCTATTAATATATGTTCTGCGCGACCATTACTGATTGTAAAACGGGTTCCGCTAACAGGCGCTCCTCCCTTAGAGGCTATGAAGTTAAAAATTTTTTCCACATCTGCACCATTCATGGTGAGAATGACCAGTTCATTTTCAAATGGCATCAGTTCAAAGACATCTCCTTTTGTGATCTCTCCTGCAGGAAGTGATTTCCTAAGACCTCCATTATTGAATACTGCAAAATCTATGTTCTTCCCGTCAGAAGGATTATACTCAAGCTTTCCGCGTAGCAGACAGAGATCAGAAACAAAATTTCCGAGCGGACTTTCAGGTAAGCCTTTTTCAAGAGAACCTGAACTTCTGGCAAGCACTACGCCCATACTTGATCTTAACTGATCGGAGTAAGGGCGAATCAGCTGAATTGTGAAAGAGTCAGTTTCTGCGACAGTGGAATCATTCATTGGATAAACAGTGCTTTCTCTGAGTGAAATCTGGGATGCAGGTGAGCAGGCGAGCAGGAAAAATGAAAGCAGGGCTAAACCCATTCGTAGGAAATTCATCATGTTCGAAAATATAAACGATTCTTCAAATAGAAAACGATCATTCAAATTTTATATTTGTCCAAATTTATTTCATGTACACCGGAGAAACTCAGATCAGGGTAAGGTATGCGGAAACAGACCGCATGGGCTATGTATATTACGGCAACTACGCTGCATATTTCGAAGTAGGCAGGGTAGAGGCCCTTAGAAATCTGGGCTACAGCTATAAGAGCCTGGAAGATTCCGGAATCATCCTTCCGGTGTTTGAGTATTCAATTCGTTACATGAAACCTGCTTATTACGACGATCTTCTTCTTATAAAAACAGTCATCCCTGAAATTCCAGGTGCACGAATTAAATTTCGTTATGAAACTTATAACCAGGATGACCTGCTTTTAAATACAGCTGAAACTACATTGGTGTTTATTGACAGCGCCACAGGAAAGCCAAGACCGGCACCTGGAGATTTGGTGAAGAGCATTTCCGGTTTTTTCTGAATCACTACAATCTGCCGGGTTCTGTGAGATACCTATACATGCCAAGCATGTATTCAATGTCTTTCTTATGCACTTTTTCCTTCGGAGTGTGAACGTTTTGTTCAGCCGCTCCAATAAAACACCAGTCAACCGGATAAGGCTGCTTTTGAATTTCCGTTCCGTCGCTGCCTCCGCTTCCTTCCACCTCAAGTTGGAAGGGAATTCCGCTCTTTCCGGCTACCTCAATTATTTTATTCAGGAATTTTCTCCTTGGTATTCCTGTGTCACGCATGGAAATCACCACCCCTTTACCGGGAATTACTCCTTCTGTAATCCAGGTGATGTCACAAATGAGTGCGTTTTTGAGTGCATGCTGCTCGCAAAGAAATTTTATCAGATAAGGAACGCTTCCTCCTCCGTGTTCTTCCCAACAGGAAAATACTATTGCGCCATGCTCCATTGTTTCGCACAACTGTAATGCCACCCAAACACCCAGACGATTATCCATGTAGGAGCACTGGACATATTCGGAATCTTCCTTCCATATTGGCGCATAACTGAGGTCAGTGCCGCGCTCAATATCCCTATCCGATTTATATCGTATGTTGTTCTGATCGTCAATCACAACCTCGCATTCAGCCAGTCCCTTCTGATCCCATCCTCTGAGCTTGGTGCCGCTTTCGAGATGCGGACCACCGATTTTCACGAGCTCCCGGTTATATCTTATCGTAAAACCGATACTGTCTATATGTGCGAATACTGCTGTTACAGGTGCACCAAACACCAGCACTATACAGTTCTGAAAATCATCACCGAAGTGTATTTGAGGTTCTTTCTTCCATCCGGATTTGTGCTTTTGGACGTAATCAAGAATGAAGTGGGTCATCTTCTCTTCATTTCCTGAAGGTGCATGAATGGAGCAAAGCTCTTTCAATAAGTTTAAATCCATTTATCAATGTATAAAAATTTTGTTGATTATTTCAAGTGTATTATCACTGACTTTTAGTTTTTCTTTGACAAAACCTTTCACTATTGGCGCTTTGAGGCCTTTATTGATGTTTATTGATGATGTAAATATTCTGGCTTCATCCCAGAGTCCGCTTTCTATGAACAATTGAAGAGTTTTGCTTCCTCCTTCCACTATAAGTGAAATTATCCTGCGCCCCTGCAGCGAATTCAGAATCTCTTTCACATGCTCCGAGTCAGTTTTCAGACGGATGAATTCAGTTTGTCCGATGGCCTCATCCTTAATTTCATTAAATACCAAAGTAGAGATGCTTCCGTCCAGAATTTTATACTCCTTAGGCACTTTTAATTTACGGTCATACAAGACCCTGAGAGGGTTTCTCCCTGTCCAGTTTCTCACTCCCAAATGAGGATTGTCAAGCATAGCTGTTCTGCTTCCTACCAAAATCGCTCCTTCTTCGCTTCTCCATTTATGCACCAGGGTTCTTGAATACTCATTGCTGATCCATCTGTTTTTTTCTGTAGGTTTTTCAGATGCAATAAATCCATCTGCGCTTTGCGCGAATTTCAATATGATATATGGCCTGCCTTTAGTATGATAAGTAATGAATCTTCTATTCAGATGATGTGCTTCTTTTTCGAGCACACCGATAGTTACTTCGGCTCCGGCGCTTTTCAAATCCTGAATGCCTTTTCCTGCAACCAATGGATTAGGGTCAGAACAGGCAATTACGATGTGGGGGATCTTTTTTTCAATTATCAAACGGCTGCAGGGAGGTGTCTTCCCTGTATGAGAGCAGGGTTCCAGATTCACATATAAGACTGAGTTCCGAAGTGTATACTCATCAAATTTTGATAATGCATCGTTTATGGCATTCACTTCAGCATGCAATGCTCCGTACTTTTGATGCCAGCCTTCTCCTATGATTTTGTTTTCATGAACAAGCACGGCGCCTACCATCGGATTGGGTGCCACATTGCCCATTCCGGTTTTGGCCAGATCAAGACAACGTCGCATGTACAATTCATGATTCATCAGGGGATAAAATTACAATTCATTAAATAATTTCAGGCATCTTCTTTCTGAATGCATTAACTTTGCTTCATGCACAAGCTGAAAGACCTTATCAATCAAGGTAGAAATGCCTTAAGCGTTTGCTATGAAAGGCATGAAGCTGAAAACGTGCTCAAGATGGTTTTTTCAAGCGCTCTTTCACTTGACAGCAAAGATCTTATAATGAAAGCAGATGCTGACCTGAGTGATGAGGAGTATAGAAAGATTGCAGGAATTTTTGGTGAGCTGGAAACCGGCAAACCTGTCCAGCAGGTTTTGCATGAGGCCTGGTTCATGGATATGAAATTTTACGTCGACAAGAATGTGCTTATTCCGAGACCTGAAACTGAGGAGCTTGTGTTGTGGATTCTGGAACGATTCCCTGCAATGGATCATTCTCAGATTAATTTTCTTGATATCGGCACTGGTAGTGCTTGCATACCTGTCAGCATAAGCAAACTCAGACCATCCTGGAATATTTATGCATTGGATGTTTCCGGGCCTGCACTTGAAGTGGCGCAAAAGAATGCCTTGAGTCACAATGTTGCAATTAATTTCAGCTTACTGGATATTCTGGCATGCGATAAAACTGCGCTGCTCTCTCTGTTAAATCCATCTGAAAGCAATAATGAGAACTTGTTTGATATTATAGTGAGTAATCCGCCGTATGTCAAGGATTCAGAAATGAGTTCAATGCATGTGAGGGTGAAATCCTTTGAGCCGCATATTGCTCTCTTTGTTCCGGATGAAGATCCTCTTGTTTTTTACAGAGAGATCGCTTTGAAATCTTCACAGGTCTTGAAATCAGGAGGAAGTCTGTTCCTTGAATTGAATGAAGCTTTATCTGCGCAACTTTCGGATTTGCTCCTGAGCTTTGGATACAAGGATGTGGAAGTGCGCAAAGATTTTTTCGGAAAAGACAGGATGATCAGCGCGGTATATACACACTGAACAGGCTGATGTTCTGCACAAGATCTCAGAGTTTTTATTTGAATATATTTGTCTTTTAAATTATGAGCAAGGAAAATATCCGCACAGAAATAGAAAAGCTCAGGGAAGAGCTGGAAAGACATAATTATTTATACTATGTAAATTCTGCACCAGAAATTTCAGACCGGGAGTTTGATCAGATGATGGACAGGCTGATTAAACTTGAAAAGGAAAATCCTGAATTTGCAAGTGCGGATTCACCAAGTCAAAGGGTTGGAGGAACTGTTACCAAAGAATTCCGACAAGTGCGGCATAAATATCCCATGCTTTCGCTCGGCAACACTTATAATGAAGAGGAGTTGAGGGATTTTGATGAAAGAGTGAGGAAAGCAATCAGCGATGAATTCCAATATGCCTGTGAATTAAAAATTGACGGGGTTGCAATAGGACTAACATACAAGAATGGCAGACTTGTGCAGGCTGTTACACGAGGTGACGGAGAGCAGGGTGATGATGTCACAACGAATGTAAGAACCATTCGTAGCATTCCTTTGCGGCTGTCTACCGGTGAATATCCGGATGAATTTGAAATCCGTGGAGAAATTTTCATGCCCAGAAAATCTTTTGAAAGGATTAATACTGAATTGCAGGCTCAGCTTGAAGGGGAGGGATATGATGAAGAAGAAATTGCAGAAAGGTTGCTGAAGAATCCGAGGAATGCCGCTTCCGGGACAATCAAAATGCAGGATTCAGCGGTGGTCGCAAAAAGAAAACTCGATTGCATCCTGTATGCTGTGTTATGTAATGCAGATCCTTTTAAAACGCATTCTGAAGCTCTCGAAGCTGCAAAGTCTTGGGGTTTTCATGTAAGTGAGCACAGTAAAGTCTACGATAACCTGCAAGGCGTTCTTTCATTCATCAACGAGTGGGAACGAAAAAGATACAACCTGCCTTATGACACAGACGGTGTGGTGATCAAAGTGAATTCTTTGCTGCAGCAGTCTGACCTTGGCTTCACTGCAAAATCTCCCCGTTGGGCAATAGCATACAAATACAAGGCTGAGAGCGCGCTTACGAGAATCAATTCGATCAGTTATCAGGTGGGACGGACGGGAGCAGTGACTCCTGTTGCGAATCTTGAACCGGTTTTACTTGCAGGCACCACGGTAAAGCGGGCCACATTGCATAATGAAGATCAGATTCTGAAACTCGGACTGTATGAAGGTGATATGGTACATGTTGAAAAGGGCGGAGAAATAATTCCCAAAATCACATCAGTTGATTTGTCATCACGAATGTCCGGAGCCAAATCATTTGAGTTTATACATCAATGTCCCGAATGCGGCACAGCTTTGATCAGAAAGGAGGGTGAAGCGCAACACTATTGCCCTAACTCATTGAAGTGTCCACCGCAAATCAAAGGCAGGATTTACCACTTCATCAGCCGTAAAGCGATGAATATAGACAGTTTGGGTGAAGGGAAAGTCGAGATGCTTTTTGACAAAGGATTGATTGCCAATCCGGCTGATTTATACAAGCTCAAATATGAAAATCTCATAGGCCTGGAGAAAGTGATTGAAGACGAAGAAACAGGCAAAAGAAAAAAAATCAGCCTGCAGGATAGGTCAGTAAAAAAAATCCTGAAAGGAATTGAGGACTCACGGGAAATGCCCTTTGAAAGATTACTTTTTGCAATGGGAATTCGCTATGTAGGTGAAACTGTGGCAAAGAAACTTGCGGTTCATTTTAAGAGCATAGAAAATATTATGCAGGCGGGAGTCGAAGAATTGATAAAGGCTGAGGAGATAGGTGATAAAATTGCCGAGAGTGTTCATGAATATTTCAAGGATCCGCTGAATATTAATTTTGTTCAGGATTTAAAGTCACAAGGTCTCAGGATGGAATCAGATATCTCAACAAACAATACGGTGCTGAGTGACAAGCTTGAAGGACTCTCATTTGTTGTTTCAGGAGTTTTCAGTAATTTCAGCCGGGATGAAGTTAAAACCTATATCGAACAACACGGAGGAAAGGTGATTGGAAGCATTTCATCAAAAACAAACTTCTTGCTTGCGGGCCAGGAGGCAGGTCCAAGCAAACTCGACAAAGCCGGCAAGTTGAATGTCCAGGTTATTTCCGAGGAAGATTTGTTAAACATGATCAATTCCGGCAAATGATAGTTTCTAAAAAAATCCGATCTAAGTTCGGTCAGCTTAAGGTGCTCAAGGAAATCCAGAAGCTGGATGTGCATCGCGAGGTGGTCAGCTTTCAGGATGCGGAAAAGATCGGAATCTTATACGATGCCGGCGACATTCAGGATTATGAAGCTGTGAAGAATTACGTGAAAACATTGCGCAGCCAGTATAAAAAGGATGTGCTTGCACTTGGCTATTTTGACAAGAAAGTTCTTCCTCCGGAATTATTCGCACAGTATGGTCTGGATTTTTTCACAAGAAAGGATCTTGATTTCAGGATGATTCCCAACGACCCGATAGTCAGCAACTTTATCGAGAACCGTTTCGACATACTGGTAAATCTTGACAGCGGAAAATGCTTTCCGCTTCGTTACATTGCAACTGTATCCCGTTCAAGGTTCAGAATAGGAAGGTATGATAAAAAATATTTATCAAGTTATGACATGTTGCTTGATATCAGAGACAATCCTGACATCAAAACCATCATCGAGGAAATGCATAAATTTCTTCAACAGATAAAACCATAGAGATGAATTTGAATAAACTAAGAGGCACAGGCGTTGCTCTTGTAACTCCATTTCACAAAGACGGAAGCATAGATTTCAAATCCTTTAAAAAACTCGTGGAACGATGCATCGACGGGAAAGTGGATTACCTTGTTCCGCTCGGAACTACCGGAGAAACAGCAACTCTGAACAAAGACGAAAAGCGTGCTGTTCTTGATTTTGTGGTTGAAGTTGCTGATGGCAAAGTTCCGGTTGTACTCGGATTGGGAGGAAACAATACAAGAGAGCTGATTGCTTCCATCGACGATTATGATTTTTCAGGTGTCAGTGCCATACTTTCTGTATCACCATATTATAACAGGCCAACTCAGAAAGGTATTTTCCAGCATTACAGGATGTTTGCCAATGAAGCTCCGGTTCCTGTAATCATCTACAGTGTTCCTTCACGGACAGGGAGTGTGATTGAGGCTGAAACCACACTTGAGCTTGCTGCGGAAGTGAAGAATATAGTTGGCATCAAGGAAGCCTCCGGCAGCCTTGAGAGAATTATGAGTATCATTCATGAAAAGCCAAAGGATTTCCTGGTGATATCAGGTGACGACAGCATCACATTGCCAATCCTGGCTTGTGGAGGAGATGGAGTAATATCCGTAGTAGCCAATGCTTTTCCGAAAGATTTTTCAGAAATGGTTCGCCAGGCAGTGGACGGAAACTATGATAAAGCAAGGAAATTGCATTACAAGCTTTTCAATGTGATGAATACCATTTTCATTGATGGCAATCCGAGCGGAATCAAAGGAATGCTAAGTGTGATGGGTATATGTTCGGAACATGTCCGCCTGCCACTCGTTGCTGCACCCAAAGCTTCAATGAATAAGTTCGAGGCGATTCTGAAATCCTGATCAATAGGAAACATAAGGAATCAGTCCCCTGATGCCCATATCCACCACTACATCCTGTGGAGGTTCATAAATGTTATTTCCGGCGTCATCTGTCCACTCAAAGCTGTTATTGATAGAAAGAGACATCAACACATTGATATCATTGGTTTCATTGCCTGTGATAATCAGCGGACCGCTGAAAGCTCCCGTCACCACACAGGAACCAGCTGGAATGGGTGAGGTGGAAGCGATAGGATTTGGTACAGTCGTATTGCTTGCGTCTCCGCTGATTACGGTATCCATTCCGAAGATGGAAGTTTCAAAAGCCCAGTAACCCTGCAATTTGTTTTGGTTGACAGTGACGAGCTGATTCTTTGGCCTAAAAGAAGAAATATAGGTGTTATAGCCAATAAAAGAGGCTACAGTTCCGGTGAAATCAAAACCGCTGCTGCGAAGCTGAATGTCATAGTTCTGATAGGAGAGAGAAACCCGCAGCCATTTATATGTGCCTGCAGAAATAGATGAAAGAGGCACTCTTAGAAAAACTTCATTCTCAGATACCGTTATAGATTTAGAAAAATCAATCGCTGTGCTTCCTCCGGCATTCGTTTCCGAAGCCATGTAGAGCACTTTTCCCTGGCCAAGCAGCGTAAAGCTATCAGGAGCCAGTTCGATATAGTGTGCGCTGATTTTATTGAATCTGGGAGATTGTGCCCCGTGTCCGTTTGGGATACCCTGTGGTTGACCAAAGTTATTCAGCCTCGCCTGAGTGCTGTCAAAGCGAAATTTAAAAACAAGAAATGGCCCGTCTTTCGGTTCATCGATGCTGTTGTCTTTTCTGCAACTGTTAAATAAAAAAAAGCCTGTCGCCACTAGAATGAGGATGAAATATCTCATGGGTAATTAATTAGGTCAGTGATTCACAAAATTAAATAAAATGAAAGATATATTTTTAAGAATTCATTCTAGACTTAATCAAACAAGTCTTTGGCTGCTTTGTGTTTTAGAGATAGAGAATCAGACCAATATTTTTAATTTTCTTGTCAGGAAATCCTTTTTGTACGATATTGTACATTGATTTAAACCGGATTTTTATCTGAAATGAAATGAGATGCGTGGAAAATGCAGAAATATTCCTTTACTTTAAATAAGCATATACTTCATTCCAGAAACTTAATACGATCAAATAAAAATATTCATTACAGAATTTAAAACTCGTTAATGCAAAACCAAATGACACGAATAATAATATCTGCCATAATCGCTGTGTTCTCTTTCCAGATTTCCAGTGCCCAAATTACAATAAACTCTGCGGATCTCACATTTGCCGGAGACACCTTTCGCCTGAGTATTGCCGCTCCTAATCCTACCATTGATCCTCTGGCTACCGGCGCGAATCATTCCTGGGACTTTGGATTTTTACAGAGCGCATCTCAGCGAGTGGATTCATTCATTGACGAAGCTGCTACAAATCCCTTGTTCTCTTTTGTGTTTATCGACAATGCTTTAAATCCAAACCGTTCGAATCAGGCCACCAGAGGACCTTCATTCACAATTGGTGCATTCAGCATCAGTGATGTATTCAATTTCTATTATAACTCCAGCGCATCTTTCAAACAAACAGGTTTCGGCGCAGGAATCAATGGAATTCCTTTGCCGATAGCATATAGTCCGCACGACATTCAGTATCGTTTTCCTCTGGCTTACGGAAACAGGGATACATCCAACTCCGGCTATGTGATCGACCAGGTTTCTACTTTGGGTGTGTATATCCGTGTGCGCAAAACCAGAATTAATGAAGTTGACGGATGGGGAACTCTCATCACACCCTACGGAAGCTTCAATACTATTCGTGTCAAATCCAATATTGTTGAAAGAGACAGTGTGTATCTCGACACGCTAGGCTTCGGTTTCAATCTGCCGCCAATCACTACCAATGAATACAAGTGGTTGGGATCAGGTTACGGACTCCCATTGCTTCAAATCAACACCGGTGCGACAGGCGCGGTGACCCAGGTGCTTTATCAGGACTCAGCTCGTTCTACAGTCGGTATAGATGAGCAGATCTTGCGCAATTTGAATTTCACTTTGTATCCTAATCCGGTTTTAGAAACCTTCAATCTCAAATTCGAATTAAAAAAATCGTCTGAAGTTTCATTGGAGATTTTCGGAATGAAAGGAGAACTTATCTGGCAAAGTGAAACAACTCTGCATCCGGCCGGTGAAAGGGAAATCAGGTTGAATGCTTCAGAGCTCAATCTTAAAAATGGCAATTATTTGTTGCGTATGCTGGTAGGAGGAAGACCCTACTACAAAACATTCTCGGCATCCAACTGATAATCCTAATCAGATTCTTTTTAGAGCGGCCATGTAAATTGCGGTAACAGCGGCTTCTACGCCTTTATTGCCGTATTTTCCTCCAGACCTTGCTCTGGCCTGTTCCAAATTGTCAGTGGTGAGTACGCCGAAAATAACAGGCTTTGATAACTGCAATCCAAGGTTTGTGAGTCCGTTTGCCACTGCATTGCAGATGAATTCAAAATGCCTGGTCTCGCCTTGTATTACACATCCAATGCAGATCAGTGCGTCAGGATTGAATTTTTCTGCAAGAAACTGTGCGCCTGAAGTGAGTTCATAGCTTCCCGGTACGTGCGAAATAAATATGTCGGAACTGTTCACACCTTTTGCTTTCAATATATCCAGGGCCGCAGCTTTCATTGAATAAGTGATTTCACTGTTCCAGTCGGAAACTATAATGCCGAATTTCATTCCAGTGGCATCAGGAACTCTTAAAAAATCCTGTTCGCTCAGATTGATTTTCTTGTCAGCCATGCTTAAAAAAGTAAAACCGGACAATGCCCGGTTTTAAGTTATTTATTTTCCTGCGAGTGCTTCGGCTCTTGCGAGGTACTTGTCTATCTGCGAACCTTCAGGAGTGCTTGAATAATCTTTCTTGATTTTCTCGTAAACCTTAAGAGCTCCTTTGTAATCCTGCGTCATTTCCAATGCAAGGCCGAGTTTCATCAGGATAATAGGAGTGCTGAAGTTGTTCGGGTTTTCTTTGGAAGCTCTCTCGTAGTAGCTTACTGCTTCTTTGGTCTGGTCAAGTTCCATGTGGGCGTCACCGATAGCGCAGAGGGCAAGTGATCCGGTAATTTCATCATTTGCATCATACGACTTAAGAGCATCGATGGCTTTGTCGAATTCCTTGGTCTTGAGATAAGCCATGCCAAGATAGTAACGTGCAATGTTACCGGAAGGACTCATTCCATAGTCAGAAGCTATTTCCTCCAGACCGGGATTGTTGCCGTCACCATTGATAGCGAGGTTAAGTGAATCCATTTTGAAATACTGCTCTGCCTTGAAAAGTAATACGGAAGCTTCTTTTTCTTTTCCGCTCACATATACTTTGGTATAGAACAAATATCCGCCAATAGCTACCACCAGCGCGACAAGAATCACGCTCAAACTTTTTTTATTCTGATCAACGAAGGATTCAGTCTTGCTTATCGCTTCAGTTACGTTGAAATCCAGTTCCGTTTTGTTTTCTGCCATAATCAGGTGTATTCAAATGAAGGCTGCAAAATTAGCTTTTTTCCGTAAATGAACAATTATTTAGAGTATTTTTGAAGTTCTTAATAACAGGTTTTTTCACAGAAAAAAGGCGATATCATTCCCTATGGCTAAACCCATAAAACTTATAGAATGTCCGAGAGATGCGATGCAGGGCTGGCCTGAATTTATTCCTACAGCAATTAAGGCTGAATATCTGAATGCCTTGCTGAAAGTCGGTTTTGACACATTGGATTTTGGCAGTTTTGTATCACCTAAGGCGATTCCTCAGATGAAGGATACCGCGGAAGTGCTTAAAAAAATCCAAAAGGGAGATGCCGGAACAAAGCTTCTCGCCATTGTGGCCAATCTTAGGGGTGCCGAAGATGCTCTTGACTTTGAAGAGATAGATTATCTGGGTTATCCTTTCTCTGTTTCTGAAGAGTTTCAAAAAAGAAATACTAACGCCGGCATTCTCGAATAGCTTTCGAGGGTTGAAGAAATCCAAAAGCTTTGTCTTAAAAAATCCCGTCAGCTTGTGATTTACATTTCAATGGGCTTTGGAAATCCTTACGGAGAAGATTGGAGCCCGGAGATTGTCATCAACTGGGTCAGTAGATTATCTGATATGGGAATAAGAATCATTGCTCTTTCCGATACAGTAGGGGTGAGTACTGAAGAAAATATCTCCATGTTGTTTAGGGATTTGATTCCTGCGCTACCTCAGGTTGAGTTTGGAGCACACCTTCACTCGCGTCCTGAACATGCAAAGGGAAAAATTGCCTCTGCTTGGGAAAGCGGTTGCAGAAGGTTTGATTCAGCCATCATGGGGATTGGCGGCTGTCCTATGGCTAAAGATGAACTTGTTGGAAACCTCGCCACGGAAACTCTTCTGGATTATGTCTCTGATGTCAGCGAGTTTCAACTGAAGGAAAGTGAGTTTCAAGCTGCGAGAAAAATCGCTGCCCGGATTTTCCATTGAAATGGCCTTTCAATGCTTGTAAATAAGAACTGTATTTCCGGATTGATTTGATTAAAACAGGGAACAATGGAGGAATTCTGTTAATTTTGCAAAGAATAATTCAGACTTGTCAACGTTCAATGAGGATGTTTTTGAAAAATAAGATAATACTGCTAATGGTCCTGCTTGCAGGGAATATGCTTTGCACTGAAAACCTGTATGCACAAGTAATTGGAAAAGTTCAGATCAACGGAAAAGTCAGGAAGTCGAATAAGCCTGTAGGCGGTGTTTTAGTAAATATTACCAGTCCGGGATCGCCTTCGCAGACAGCCACTACAAAAGAGAACGGGACATTCCTGGTTACAATAGAGCTACAAAAAGTTTATACCATCACTTTCAGTAAAGCCGGACTCATCACAAAAATCGTGGAGTTCAACACTTCGGTTCCTCCGAATCAGATGGATATTATTTTTCAGAATGAATTCAACATTGATTTGTTCGATGATGTAGGTGGCATCATGAACGACAAGGCCATGAATAAGCCTGTCGCTAAAATTTCATACAACCCTACTTACGAAGATTTTGTGCATGACGCGAATTATACCAAGCAAATTCAGGCTGAACAGGAGTTGGCCAGAAAAGCTGCTGAGGATATTCAAAAACAACAGGATCGTGCTCGTCTTGATTCTCTCAACAAGCGATGGAACGATTCGCTTGCATTGGTAAAGCAGCGTGAAGCGGAGTTATTGGCTAAGAAAGCAGAAGAAGACCGTTTAAAAGCTGCTTTGGAGAAAGCGCGTCAGGATTCTATAAGCAAAGCACAGGCTGCTGCATCTGCCGCTGCGGCGGCACAGGCTCGAGAGAAAGCTCGCATCGACAGCATTGCGCTTGCAGAAGCAAGACTTAAAGCAGAGGCCGAAGTAAAAGAAAAAGCCCGACAAGATTCAATCATGAAAGCCAATGCCGAGCAGGCCAGGCTTCAGGCACAGGCGGAAGCAAGAGAAAAGTCAAGGCAGGATTCCATTGCCCGGGCAGAAGCGGAAAAAGAGAGACAGGATTCGCTGGCCCGCTTGAGAGCGGAAGCAGAAGCAAAGCAAAAAGCCGAAGCGGAAGCAAAGGCTCTCGAGAAAGCAAGGCAGGATTCAATTGCGAAAGCCAATGCGGAATTGGCAGCAAGGAAGAAAGCTGTGGAAGATTCTACAAAGTTTGCCAATGCGGAAGCAGAGCGAATGAAGCTTCAGGCTGAAGCAGCGGAGAAAGCCAGACAGAAAGCTATTCAGGATTCCATACAAAGAGCAAATGCAGAAGCGGAGAAGATGCGCCTGCAGGCTGAAGCCGCCGAAAAAGCCCGGCTGAAAGAAGAAGCAGACAGAAAGGTGCAGGAGAAAGCCAGACAAGACTCAGTTCTTGCAGCTGAAAAGGCAAAGCAAAAAGCTGATGAAGAAGCCAGGGCCCAGGCGGAAGCAGACAGAAAAGCGTCATTGGCAGCGGCTGAAAAGGCGAAACAGGATTCAATATCAAAAGCAAAGGCAGACGAACAGGCACGCCTTCTCGCACAGGAACAAGCTCGTAAGGAAGAAGCTGAGAGAAAGAAACTGGAAGAGGAAGCCGCAAAACAAGCTGCGATCAGAATAAAGGCCATTCAAGACAGCGCTGCAAAGGCGGATGCAGAGAAAGCAAGAGCTCAAGCGCAGGCTAAGGCACTTGCTGATGCAGAAGAGAAAGCCCGACTGGAAAGAGAAAGACAAGAGCAGCAGGCAAGAGATAAAGCAATGCAGGATTCCCTTGCTCAGGTCCGGCTAAAGCAACAGGAACAGGAAGAGCAGGAGAGAAGAGCCAGGGCGATGGCCGAGATTGAAGCCAAGAAGCAAATGCTCGCCAAGTCCAGCGAGACAGAAGGAAAAGCAAGCCCCCCTCCTGCGAAACCCAGCAACACTGTGCCTAAAATAAAAGACTCCGATTACATGGAAGGCATCACCGAGGAAACGATCAATGAATCGAATCGTGTGATATACCGCACTGTTGTTAAACTGGAAGGCTCCACACATAACTACCAGAAAATTGTGTACACATGGGGAGGAGTTTTCTACTTTAAAAATGACAACAACCTTACGCAGCTACTCTTCGAACAGGAGATTAAAAATGCAAAAGCTGCATTGAAAAAGTAATTTTCTGCTTTTTAAATTACTCACAGCCTAAATTAATTTAGGAACTGAAAAAATGTCCTTTTCAAAGACAGATTTTTGCCTTTTTGTCTTTAAAAATTGTTCAGGCCAGACACTTTGTCGCCGAATATTGTATTTTTTACCTCCGGTATGAATCTTGTCCAATGTGGTGCGAAATTGTAAAACCTAAAATTAAGGAGGATAAATCATGACACTAGTAAAATTTAAAAACAACAAAAACGTAGGCATGCCTTATATGCCATCCATGTTCTCAGATTTTTTCGGAGATTTCTTCAACGAAGACCTTGCTCCACGTTCACTTTTCCGCTCCGTACCTGCAGTGAACATCAGAGAAGATGAAAATCAGTTTTGGATTGAGATTGCTGCTCCGGGAATGGACAAGAAAGATTTTAAAGTAGACGTAGACAATGGTGTACTGAGTATTTCAGCGGAAAGAAAAGAGGAAAATTCTGAGGAGAAAAACAGCTACACTCGCAAAGAGTTTTCTTACAGCACTTTCTCTCGTTCATTCACCTTACCTGAATCAGTGAATTCAGAAAACATCATCGCGAAGTATGAAAACGGAGTGCTGATGCTCACTCTTCCGAAAAAGGAGGAAGCACGCAAGAAGCAGCCTCTTGAAATTAAAATTTCCTGATCGTTTTTCATGTGTTTAGTGCTGGAAAGAGCCCCGATTCTGTATCGGGGTTTTTCATTTAAGTGAAGGGCTTTAATTTTTTTATCTTCGCAGCCATTAATCATGAATTGTAGAAAATGGCTCCACCGAACAAAAAAATTATTCTTGTAACGAATGACGATGGAATTACCGCTCCAGGACTTCATGCTCTTGTAGAAGCTGTGAAAGATCTTGGAGAAATTGTGGTGGTAGCTCCTGACAGCCCTCAGTCAGGGATGGGGCATGCCATCACAATCAATCATCCGCTTCGCCTGGATAAAGTGGAAATGCACGGAGACCATGTCTGGTATCAAAGCAGCGGAACGCCTGTTGACTGCGTCAAACTGGCAATTGACAAGATACTGCACCGCAAGCCGGACCTCTGCGTATCAGGAATCAACCATGGTTCAAATTCTTCCATCAATGTAATATATTCCGGTACCATGTCGGCCGCCATGGAGGGTGCAATCGAAGGAATTCCCTCAGTCGGTTTTTCTCTGCTAAACTATAGTATGGATGCTGACTTCAGCCCTGCTGCTGCATATGCAAGAGTCATTGCGAAAAATGTACTGGAGAAAGGATTGCCTACAGGTTCTCTTCTCAATGTTAACATCCCGAACGCCGGTCTGGATGAAATCAAGGGCGTTAAAATTTGCCGTCAGGCAATGGCCAAGTGGGTGGAGGAATTCGACGAGAGGATGGATCCTAACAAACGCAAGTATTATTGGCTGACCGGAAAATTCATCAATCAGGATAAAGGAGAAGATACTGACGAGTGGGCGCTTTCAAATAACTACGTTTCCATTGTGCCTGTGCAGTTTGATTTTACTGCCCACCATGCGATCCCTTTTCTCAACACATTGAGTTATGAACTTTAGTGGGTGGAAGAAGGACAGGTTCGTTTCCGGGCTTGTGCTTGGTGCAGTATTGCTTTTAATCTTTTACTTTGCTGCTGACAAAGTGCGGTATCTTTTTGTTTTGCATTACAATGATCCATACATATTCGCACCACCGCGTGTTCAGCTTGTGGCAATGGCGCTTACACTTATTTGCTTTCGCCTCCTTCTCCTGAATTTCAACCGTGAGAGAACAGCGAAGGGTGTCTTGTTCACTACTGTATTAGCAACATTCGCATATTTCATTTGGCATTATAAACTGAAGTGATCGCGATGAAGAACTGGAAAAACAATTTGTTTACAGGAATGACTGCAGGATTAATTGTTCCTGTTTTTTCCTTATGGCTGTATCTGGTCATTTCCGGTTATGAAAGCAGCTTTTTGCAAATGATTGCTTTTTTTCTGAAGAATAAGATTCTAACTCATATAATCGCCCTTGCTGCCATACCGAATTTGCTCTTGTTTTATATTTTTATCTGGACAAATAATGATAACTCAGCTCGCGGTGTCATCGGTGCTACCTTGATTTATGCATTTGTTGTTGTATATATGCGTATATTCTGATGAAATACTATGTGATAGCCGGTGAAGCCTCGGGTGATCTGCATGCTTCCAACCTGATCAGGGAATTGAAAAAACTTGACCAGAATTCGGAGTTTCGAGTGTGGGGTGGGGATAAGATGGAAGCACAGGGAGCTTTAGTGGTGAAGCATTACCGGGATCTCGCATTCATGGGTTTCACTGAAGTGCTTCAGAATCTGCGTACGATACTGAACAACATCAGCTTTTGCAAAAAGGACGTCCAGGAATACAAACCTGACGCATTGATACTGGTTGATTATCCCGGATTCAATTTGCGCATCGCTGAGTTCGCGAAGAAGCAAAATATTCCCGTGCTTTATTACATCTCTCCTCAGATCTGGGCATGGAAACAATCGAGGGTTCATAAGATAAAAAGAGATGTGGACCGCATGTTCACCATTCTTCCTTTTGAAAAAGAATTCTATGCACGTTTTGGCTGCGATGTTGACTTTGTCGGACACCCCTTGCTGGATGTGATAAGTGAGGGATCGGCAAGAACAATCAAGACAAGTCAGATATTAAAGAATGACAAATCTGCTGTGATTGCACTCCTTCCAGGTAGCAGAAAGCAGGAAATCAGAGCCATGTTGCCTTCTATGCTCCAGGTTGCAACAGAGTTTCCAAGGTTCAGGTTTGTGCTTGCTGCAGCACCTTCCATCGAGCCAGCTTTTTACGATGAAATATGCAAAGGCAGAAATGTTGAAATTCACTACGGGAAAACTTACGAACTGCTTTCTGAATCATATGCGGCTCTTGTAACATCCGGAACAGCAACACTGGAAACAGCTCTTTTCGGCGTGCCACAGGTAGTGTGCTATAAAGGTGGATCAATCTCCTATGCAATAGCCCGTTCATTGGTGAAAGTGAAATATATTTCCCTGGTAAACCTTATCATGGACAGAGAAGTTGTGAAGGAACTAATTCAGAACGAATTCAATGTTTCATCCCTGAAATCTGAACTGGAACGAATTCTCAATCCCATGATAAGGGAAAAAATGTCATCAGATTATGAGCAACTGAGGAAAAAACTCGGCGGTTCAGGTGCCTCTGCCCGTGCAGCAAAGCTCATGATGGATACACTGGGCAGGATAAGAAATCATCATTCATGATGTGTAGAGTCTGCGGGTGATTTTATTTTCGTCTGTCTAAAGAATTACCCTTTGTTAATTTGTCAGCGTGCACAGCGAACCATTGCCCGCTATCTTCAAGCTGCTCATTTCAGCATGCGCAGGTATTTTTATTGCTTCGGCATTTCCTCTTGATCCTTTGCTTCCTGCTGTCGTAGCTGTATTGCTGCTGATTGCTTACCTGATCTTTTTGTCAGCTTCAGACCAAGAGAGAAAGTACAGTTGGCACTATGTACACTCTGTCATACGACTGATTTTTACAGTTTACTTTTTCTTTATCCTGGCCAATATTCGCAGCGAGAGATTTGCCGCAAATCATTTCATGCATGCAGATAACCCGGAATTATTCATAGCAGTTGTCGATTTGCCTCCGGTTATGAAAGGAAAAAATATTCGTACAGAACTTGAGGTAAAAAGAATTAAGTATGAAGGAGAATGGCGTGCTGCCCAAGGCAGATGCCTCTTATACATCAAGCCTGATTCTTCAGGAAAGTCATTGAAATACGGTGACCTGATTTGTTTCAGCAAAAAACCTGAAGAACCATCCTCAAAGTCAAATCCCGGACAATTTGATTTTAAAAAATGGCTTGCACAGAGGCAGGTTTACCGGCAGGTTTATCTCGGCGATTCTGAGTTTTACCTGCTCGGCAACAAGCCTGAAAGCAGCATTAAAAGCATAGCCATTTCCTGGAGAGACAAACTGCTTGATCTGTTATCAGGAAGCGGAATGAATGAGAGAGAATATGCTGTACTTTCTGCATTGCTGCTCGGACAAGATGATGAAATTGACTCTGAATTGCTTTCTGCATTCGCGGGCTCAGGAGTAATGCATGTGCTTGCCGTGAGCGGTATGCACGTAGGCCTAATCTATGGAGCACTGTGTATTTTGCTTCGTTACCCTGGAACAGGTGGAAGAAAAGATAAAATCAAATCGCTTATCCTGATCTCATGTGTTTGGCTTTATGCGCTTGTAACCGGACTTTCTCCATCAATCCTTCGGGCATCCTGCATGTTATCTCTGCTGATTGTATCAAGAATGCTGTCAAGGAAAACACCTCCACTCAACATACTGTACGCTTCTGCAATAATTCTCTTTCTGACTTTTGGCCCGGCAATTCTGTTCTCTGCCGGATTCCAACTGTCATTCATGGCCGTAGCCGGGATTATGTGGATGTATAAGCCCTTGCATTCATTGTATTGTCCAGGTAATTATTTCCTGAGAAATATCTGGAGTGTCGTTTGCGTATCAATTGTCGCGCAGCTTGCTACTTTTCCGCTCAGTGTACATTACTTCAACCGATTTCCTGTGTATTTTCTTCCTGCCAATATTGTTGTGCTTCCCCTTGCAAGCATCTGCATGTTTGGCGGAATTGCATACACGCTGATTGCCTGGATTGATGAAATTGCAAGTTACTTCTCCGGTGTCTTGTCATTTTTCCTGTTGCTGCTCAATCAATCAGTAATGTTTATCAATGCATTGCCTGCTTCAAACATTGAAGGAATAAAACTCGGCCTGCTTGAAATGATTCTGCTCTACATGCTGATTGCGGCATTTATTTTCCATTTAATGAAAGCCGAGTCACCTTATATTAAAATGGCACTTGTTTTTTTATCATTCTTGCTCTTTTGTTTCTCGCTAAGTTCATTCAGAACTAATTCACAGCAATTTTTTACACTATATCAGGATAAAAATTTACTGCTGATGGAGTTTTGCAAAGGCCGCTCATCCATTCTTATTTCTGACAGTGTTTTGATGGAGGAGGAGCATAGAAAACAACGTATTTTAAAGCAAGCCTGGCTTGAACATGGAATTGTTGAAAACACTATGTTTCATTTACCGCTTAGTCCGAAATCATTTGCATTCGGAAAAGATACTTTTCATGTTGCAGGAAAATTTGCATTCGAATATTCAGACAAATCATTTCTGATATGTTCCGGTGAAAGTGATCTTTTGATCCCTGACAACCAGCAGCTGGATTTTCTTATTTTGAAAAACAATCCGGGTAAAAAGACCATGAAGTTGCTGGAAGATGTGAAGGTCAAATACGTCATTTCCGGGCCGGCCATGACTTTAAAAGCCACAGCTGTGTGGAATGATTTTGCTCAAAGGAATGATGCTGAATTTCATTCATTGCGCAAGCAAGGAGCTTTTGTTTATCACTTCCGATAAAGCTTATAGGCTGCCAAGCGTAAAACTCTCTTTCAGGCGGCTGCCTTTTTCAGTTGCTTCAAGCACGGCGCACTCAATTTTCGGATCATGCTCAAAAAACAATACGTGATTTGGGCCTGTCACTTCTTTTAGAAAGAGAGCTTTCTCATGCAGCGTGATGAGTGGCCGCGTATCGTAAGCCATCACATACGGCAGTGGAATATGTCCGGCAGAAGGGATAAGATCAGCGCAATACACTACCTTCTTTCCTTTGTATTCAATAACAGGTAACATCATTCCCTCCGTATGACCGTTTACAAATTTTACATCAAAACCGGGCATGAGTGATTCTCCTTCTTTTAAAAATTTCAGCTGACCGCTTTCCTGAACAGGCATGATGTTTTCTTTCAGAAAACTTGCCTTTTCTCTTGCATTGGGTTTGGTAGCCCATTCCCAGTGTGCTTCATTACTCCAGTAAGTTGCATTAGGGAAAGCGGTTTCATATCCATCGCGTTTGCTGTTCCATTTCACGCTGCCGCCGCAATGATCGAAATGCAGATGGGTGAGAAAAACATCGGTGATGTCTTCCGCGGTAAAGCCAAGTTTCCTGAGAGAGCCATGAAGTGAATCATCTCCGCTCAGATAATAGTAAGAAAAAAACTTCTCATCCTGTTTATCGCCAATGCCGTTGTCAATCAGTATTAATCGATCTCCTGTTTCGACCAGCATGCAGCGCATGGCCCAGTTGCACATGTTATTATCATCAGCAGGATTGAGCTTTTGCCAGATTGATTTTGGAACTACGCCAAACATGGCGCCCCCGTCCAGTTTGAAATATCCGGTATTAATGGTATGAAGTTTCATGGAATTGCTTTTTAATGAATCGCAAATTACTAAATATCGCCTGTTAGTAAGGGGATGAAAATATATTTTGTGCTCTTGTTAAATGCACATGCTTTGCTTTAACTTCGCTATTATTAAATCTCAATTCATGCAAAGAGTTCATTTTATTGCAATTGGAGGAGCAGCCATGCACAACCTTGCACTGGCAATGCAAAAGAACGGATGGAATGTAAGCGGATCAGATGATGAAATTGCCGAACCTTCCAGGTCACGTTTGCTCAATGCCGGATTGCTTCCTGAAAAAGAAGGCTGGTTTCCTGAAAAAATCAGCAATGATCTCGAGTTCGTCATCCTGGGAATGCATGCCCGGGCCGATAATCCTGAATTGAAAGAAGCGGAAAGAAAAGGTAAAAGAATTTTATCTTATCCTGAATTTCTGTATGAGCATTCCAAAGAAAAGAAACGTGTAGTCATTGGCGGAAGCCACGGCAAAACTACAATCACATCCATGATACTTCATGTGCTCAAATCTCTTGGCAGGGATTTCGATTACATGGTCGGTGCAAAGATCGATGGCTTCGATAATATGGTTCGGCTTTCTGATGCGCCCCTGATAATTCTTGAAGGTGATGAATATCTTTCTTCTCCTGTGGATCGCAGACCGAAGTTTCATCTGTATAAGGCGGATATAGCCCTCATCAGCGGCATTGCATGGGACCACATGAATGTGTTTCCTACTTATGAAAGTTATACTGATCAATTCAGGATTTTTTGCGATCAGGTTCCCGCAAACGGACATATTGTGTATTGCAATGATGATAAAGAAGTGTCGCGGGTAGTGTCAGACTCTAAATCTGCTGCAACAAGAATTCCTTATTTCGTTCCAAATCATGTGATCAGGAACGGACAGACTTTCCTTTTAGATGGTGCAGGAAATGAAGTACCGCTGGAAATTTTCGGCCAGCATAATCTGTTGAATCTTTCCGGTGCCATGAAAATTTGCTCACTGATTGGTGTTGAAGACAATGAATTTTATGGTGCTATAAAAAGTTTTCGAGGCGCAGCAAGACGACTGGAGCTTCTTGCAAAAGGTGAAGCTGTAAGCGTATTTAAAGACTTTGCTCATTCTCCTTCCAAGCTTAAAGCCACCACTGAAGCGGTAAAAGCACAGTTCCCCGGGCGACGTATCATTGCATGCATGGAATTACATACCTTCAGCAGCCTGAACTCGGATTTCCTCAGTCAGTATGATTCTTCCATGAGCATGGCTGATGTAGCAATGGTATACTACAATCCCAAAACCATTGAGCATAAAAAACTTCAGCCACTCACAGAATCACAGGTTAAGAACGCATTTGGCAGAAATGATTTGAAGACATACGAAGATTCATCAAAGCTGGAACATGATCTTCTTTCTATGAAAAGCGATAATGATGTATACCTTCTCATGAGCAGCGGCACATTCGACGGAATGGACTTGATGAATCTTGCTCACAGGCTGACAAAATAAAATTTTAAATATGCGCAGTAATAAGATTAAAATATCAGCTTTTGTCATTGCAGCATGCGTACTTATGTCACTTGCATCAATTGCGCAGAATAGCGATGGCAACTTCGATGACAGATATCCGAAAAAATCAGGTGCCTTGAGATTTTCAAAACTCAACCTTATCTGGGGTGAGGTTTATAATAATCAGGTTAAAATTGATACGATCAGATTATTCAATTCATCTGCGAAGGCCATGAACATCGGAACAGAAGGCAAAACACCTGATTACCTCCAGCTTGTTTTTTCTGAATCCAATTTGTCCCCCGGTGCTGAGAGCTATCTTGTTTTGAAATATGATTTCAGCAAGAGAGATGAATTCGGTTTTGTGCTCGACAGGCTGATTATAAAAACGGATGATGCCGAAATGCCCTTGAAAAACATCAACATCACTGCTTCAATACGGGAATATTTTCCGCCGAAAGAATCAGGCGACAGTATCCCTGATCCCAAAGTATTTGTGGCGGAGAAGATTGTAGATTTTGGAAAAGTCAAAGCAGGTGATAAGCTGAAAAAGGAAATCCTGATACAAAATACAGGTGGAAAGATTCTCAAAATTCACAGGGCAAAAACAAGTTGCGGCTGCCTGACTTTGAGTGTGAGTAAGTCTGAAATTGAACCCGGCGCTTCCGCTGTTTTGAATGTCGAATTCAACAGTTTTGCAAAATCAGGAGCTGAATCTTATTTTTTCAATGTATACTTCAATGACCCGATGAATTCGGATGTGAAATTTGAAGTGAAAGCAGATGTATGGAAGTGATCGTGATGCTGTCACACAGCAGGAATTAATTTTTTCACAGACTGGCTCTCACAGTAAACACATAATTCCTTCCCGGAGCGCTGATGCCTGATGCAAAAACTCTGTAGTTTTTGTCAAGAATGTTTTCTATAGCACCCTGAATTCGAATATTGCGGTGGACTTGGTATGATGCTTTCAGGTTTAAAGTGTACCAGGCAGGATTTCCGAATTGTGTGGCATTATTGAAGTTGTCTTCACCAAACATATTATAGTCGCTCAGGTGTTTCCAACCGTTATAATACACAGAAAATTCCGATTGAAACTTCTTCAGGTTTAGCTGAATTGAAGTTTTTCCGCTCACTGGAGGAATATGATCCAGTGGATAGTCTGTGCTGTCAGTTGAAATTCTTGCGTAGCTATATGCCAGTGCGCTTTCCAGAGTGAAGAACTCGTTCAGTTCTGCAGTAAGAGTGGCGCTGAATCCATACATATATGCATTTTGGTTGTTCTGGCTGCTTGTAACCCTGCTTAGCTGCCCTGAATACACTATGCTGTCAGCTCCGGCGAACAGGGAAGGAGCGGTGCTGATCGCGTCACGATACCATGCGTAATAAGCATTACCTTCAAACTTCAGCTTGTCTTCAAAATATTTGGTAATGCCGATCTCGGTCGAATACACATACTCTGGTTTCAGGTCAGGATTGGGGACCACTACATTACCCGGCACACTTTCAAATACTTTGGCCAGATCATCCACGTTCGGAGCGCGGAATCCTGATGATGCTCTGGTGAAAAAATTCCAGCCTTCTTTAGCCTTAACCACTATGCCCGCATGCCCGTTTGCCGAAATATTCTCCTGGCTGATGGTCTTGAATGGAAAAGGGAAAAACGTAGTGTCACGGAATTGCGCATCCAGCTTCACATAGCTCAGCCTTGCACCACCGCTAAGAATAAATTTTTCACTGATCTCCCATTGGTCAGTGATGAAAAAAGCTGCGTTCAGCATTTCAGATCCTCCATCCGGATATCTTGTATCAAGTGCAGAACGAACTCCTGTGATTTTGTGCTCCCTTTCTGCTACGGAGTTCACTTTATTGTATACTCCTTCTAAACCATAGCGGATTTCATGTTTAGAGATATTTTTCTCCACGTCCGCGTTGACTGAAAATACATCGACTGTTTCTGTGCGGTGATTTAAATTATTACTGTTGAATCTCCTGTCGTGACGGCTTTCTTCAATTTTCTGATATGCTGCAAGCACCCGGAAATGATCATGAAAGCGGCCGCTGAGTTTGTTATTGAAGGTATAAGCACCCATTATTCTGTCCTGCGGACCATAATACCATTCTGCAAAACGCGGAAGTCCGTTTTGTAATGTGTTCAACCTGTCGTAGCGCGGTATATCATTGGTGGTGGAATACTGGAAGTTCAGCTCGTGCGAATTGAAATCACCGGGCTGGAAAAGAAATTTCTGCAGCACATCGTACTGCTTATAACCAGACTGAATCTGTACATTGAAATCATCATTCGCGATCATGCTGTCGCGGTCGCCAAAGCGTTCTACGTAGAAAAGGCGTTTGCCCCAATCGCCGTAGAAAGGATTTCTTCTGTTGCCCTGTCTCAGATCACCAAACTGTGATCCGCTGATGCTTGTGAAACTCGCGATCTTTTTCCATCCCAGGTTTACGTCTGCATGCACTGTGTTTTCGTCGGATGCCGAACTGTAACGGGCAAAAGCATTCGTGCGGGCTATGTATGGTTTAGATGTATGATTCAATACTGGTTTTTTGGTGTGGAAGTGAATCACGCCGCCAAGCGCGTCGCTTCCGTAAATAACACTTCCCGGGCCAAAGACTATTTCGGTTTTTTCAAGAACGCTATTGTCCATCGTGATAATATTCTGCAAATGGCCTCCTCTGTAAATAGCATTGTTCATCCGCACGCCATCCACCACAAGCAAAATTTTATTCGCTTCAAAGCCGCGCATGATCGGACTTCCGCCACCGAGCTGGCTCTTCTGAACTGTCACCAGACCGGTATTGCTAAGCATGTCAGCGCTGGTTGCCGGATTCTGAAATTGAATCTCACGGGAGGAGATAGATTTAATCTGAGCCGGCACATCGGATTTTTTCTCTTCAAACTTACTGGCGGAAATCACAATTTCCTGCAATGAAATCGTCTGCGGTGCGAGTAATATCTGGTATTTTGTTTTTTCCAGTTCACTCATTTTTATCACCACAGTGTGATATCCCATTGAAAAAATTGTAATGCTGTTCTCTTTGTTTTTAAATGATGCCAGATCAGCTTTTCCCTGTCCGTCAGTCTGAACGCTCATGCCGCTTGCATTCTCAGTAACTGTCACAAAGGGAAGCGGTTCTAATGTGGTTTTATCAATTACCCTGAGCACCTGAGAAAACAATTGGAATGGCTGCCAAAGAATAAGCGCAATGAGAAATAGTTTTTTAATCATAAAGCGGTGTTGATTTTTTAATCTTAACTATTGGAATCTGATCTGGCTGAAGGATCAGCTTTAGGATCAGGGCTCTAAAAATACTTAAAATCATCCTTTCAAATAAAATCCTTTCAAAACTTATCTTTGCAACTTAATTCAGAATTCATGAAAAGGATTTTTGTAAGTATATTGATCTTAATGCAGTTGCCATTGATTATGAATGCAAAGCATCCTGAGACTGAAGGTTTCATTGACATGAAAGGGGCCAGGATTTACTACAAAAGCGTAGGAGAGGGTGAGCCTATGCTTGTGTTGCATGGCGGTCCTGGTCTGAGCCATGATTATTTTCTTCCTCACATGAACATGCTGGCAGATAAGTTCCGACTGATTTATATTGACCAGAGAGGCTGCGGCAAGTCTGTCAAAAATGCCAATCCTTCCATGATCAGCTTAGATCATATGGTCGATGATATTGACAGCATCCGTTCGTACTTCGGATATGAGAAGATTAACATCTTGGCTCATTCATTCGGAGCCCTCAGCGCAATGCGTTATGCCATTAAATATCCTGAACGTATCATCACACTCAACCTAATCACACCATCGCCTGCTGACTCGAAATGGATAGAGAAAAACAATGACATGCTGCGCAGGAAGCAAAGTCCGGAGCTCTCTGAGAAATTGCGCACGATTGCTGCCACTGAGAATTTTAAAAATAAGAATCCTGAAACACTGCTTGAATTCTGGCGCCTTCAGTTCAAAACCAGCTTTCATGATCCCGACAAGACTGACCAGCTGAATTTTTATTTCAGTCCGGACTACAAGGAGAGCTCAAAACTGATGAAGGAGTTGTATAAAGACAGCACAGTACTCAGTTACAATCTCAATCCGGAACTTTCAATACTGAAAATTCCGGTATTGATCATCGGTGCCGAATCGGATGTAATTCATCCCGAAGCACTCGAAGAATTGCACCGTACATTTAAAAATTCAGAGTATATTCTGATAGAAGGCAGTGGTCATTTCCCTTTCATCGAACAGCCTCAAGCATTCCGCAAAGCAATACTTCATTTCAGAAGGAAACTCTGACACTGTCTGCTGAAATAATATTTTCAAAGGCTTCTTTATACAAAGGATGTGCAGACATCCCGTTGTGACGCTGGCCGGGCAAGGTGATCAGCGTATCGCCGGTTTTAAATCGTTTACTCAGTTCAAGGGATGAAATATAAGGAATCACCTCATCAGAGTCCCCGTGGAAAATAATTACCGGCATCCTGCATTTTGGCAAATGATCATCAGTCTGGAAGGTATAGCGTAAAAGAAAATCCGGAATGAAAGGATAAAAGCTGTCCTTCATGTCTGTAAGGCTGGTAAACGGAGCCTGAAGAATGAGAAGCGATGGATTATTCTGCGAAGCAAGTCGGGCAGCCGGACCTGTTCCCAGTGAATAACCCAGCACAATGATTTTATCTTCAGGATATAATTTTTTAACGAAACTGTATGCTGAGTCGATGGATCTTTGCAGGCTTTCTTCATTTCTTATTTTACCGGTACTCTTGCCATATGATGGATAGTCAGGCATAAATAAATCATACCCCAGAACTGTATAAAATGCTGCAATCTGCGACCAGGTTCTGAGGGATCCTGCATTGCCGTGCAGGTAAAGAATGAGTCCCTTGCTGTGTTCGGATTTAAAATGCATTGCATGAAGAGAATCATTTTCTTCATAATGAATGAAATGCTCTTCGTATGGAAGTTCATGCGGAATCGAGAAATCTCTTTTCAGTTTCTCCGGAAAGAAGATCAGTTTTTCCTGAAAGAAATACACCAGGATGCAGATGATAACATAAAAAGCTGTAAGTAAAGCGGCTGTGCCTGCGAGCGCTTTTTTCATTGGAGTTCGCTATAGCAGTGTTCCTTTGAGGATAAAATAAGCGAGAGTAAAATAAAGCACTATACCGGTCACGTCCACCAATGTGGCAATGAAAGGTGCGGAAGACACTGCAGGATCTTTTCCGAGCCGCTTCAGCAAGAGCGGGAAAAGTGATCCGCTCAGCGTACCGAACATCACCACACCAATAAGTGTGATGCCGACAGTCAGGCCTACCAGCAACCAGTGTTCACCGTATACATCAGAGAAAATTGTCCAAATGAGCACTTTCAAGAAACCAAGTATCCCGAGAAAAGTTCCAAGGGCAAGTCCGGATGCGAATTCTCTCTTGGTTACCTGCCACCAGTTTTCCAGAGTTACCTCGCCGAGAGCCATTGCGCGAATTATCAGCGTCGCAGCCTGGGAGCCGCTGTTACCACCTGATGAAATAATCAGCGGAACAAAGAGAGCGAGAATCACCGCCTTGTCGAGTTCTGTTTTAAAGAATCCCATCGCGCTGGCAGTAAGCGTTTCACCTACAAAGAGAATCACAAGCCAGACTGCCCGCTTGTTGATCATTTCGCGTACACTTACTTTGAGATATTGATCTTCCAGCGCTTCTGTTCCTCCGAATTTTTGAATGTCCTCTGTGTCTTCTTCTTCGATTACGTCCACGATATCGTCAATGGTGATGATACCCAGCAGAAGTCCGTTGAAATCGGTGACCGGAAGGGCTTCACGGTTGTATTGCTTAAATGCATCGATGGCAGTTTCCTGGTCATCTTTTGCCTGAAGCGAAACATAATGTTCTTCCATCAAGTCACTGATCTTGCTATCCAAAGGAACTAGCAATAGCTGGTTCAACTTGATGTCGTCCAGTAAAAATCCCTGCTCATCCGTCACATAAATAAAATTCATCGTCTCGGAGTACTTTCCATATGTACGAATGAAATCGAGAGTCTGCTGAACGGTCCAGTCGGGGCGCACGGAGATAAAATCCGTGGTCATCAATCGGCCTATACTGTCTTCAGGATATTGAAGTAGCTGGTTGGCAGTTTTTCTCTCCGCGTCAGTGAGCAGAGAAAGGTAACGCTGCAATGTCTCCTGCGGAAGCTGTTCAAAAAGTGCTGTCCTGTCGTCGGGAGAAATCTGGTTCAGGGTGCTGGAAAGTTGCTCTACGCTGAAAGAGCGCAGCAGCGCCATCTGAATTTCGAAGTCGAGGTTCTCAAATGTTTTGATGGCCTTCTCCGGATCCAGCACCTGGAAGATTTTTTTGAAATCTATCTCCTTATATCCATTGATGTATTCAGCCAATTCCTCTGCAGAAATCTCAGAAGCCAGTTGCTTGAGCTTGTAGAGGTTGCCGCTGAAAAGGCGCTCCGCAAAGATTTCTTTTTCCTCTGTGCTGATCATAAAAAGTAACAGGAATTATGGCATGACGAATATAAGACATTCCGCTAAAAGCTGATTGTTTTTCAGCTTCAATCTGATTTAATAGAGAAGAAATTAGTTTGAAAATGAGTGCAAACATTCCTGGAGAAAATGCATTTCATTGCCCTGTCTGAAAAAACAGAGCCGCCAACATCTCTGCCGGCGGCTCCCACACGAAAAACATGAACACAAAAACTCCAACAAAAATAACGAAGTAAGACCGCTTTTGTTTTAGGTTTTAATTGAATTACTTTATCATGACAAACATTAACATTTCTTAAGGTTTATCTTCGGTTTTACACTGAAAATGATGTTTTAAAACCCTGAAATTCAGGGGATATTCATGAGTGGCAGATTGACTGAAATCTTTTTGATATAAGACAAGCTTTTCAGGGTGCAGATCTTATCAATCGGATAACTTTGCAAATAAAAATTATGAGCAATATTTCACTGGGAATTGGTTCCCGCGTCAGGCATCCTGATTTCGGAGACGGTGTGATCGTACAAATCAAACCGGAAGATTATACAATCACATTCATTCAGCATGGTATGAGAGAAATTGAAAGGACCACAGACAAGCTGGAAGTGATAGATGCGAATGATCCTGATCCGGATCTGGTGAGTTACGCAGACCTCGAAATTTTGCTTGTGAATGTGCTCAGAAAATATTCCGACATTCAGGAACGCGTGGAACTGGGAAATAAATGGATAGGGGGAACCATGATATTGAAACCCGGAGACAGCTCACTGAAGAGCAAGGAAATTCCCATTCAGGTTTTCTTCAACAAGATTGTGATGTTGCGCGACCGCCTTCGCGTACTGGAACAAAGAATCAACTCAAATGAACACCTGAGTGATGAGGAAAAAGTAAACATCCAGCAGTACATCACACGTTGCTACGGATCGCTCACTACTTTCAATGTGCTTTTCAAGTACCAGGGCGATAACTTTGTGGGAGAGAAGGGCTCGAAAGATTAAAGATGAATTATCTATCTGTCGATACACTCGGAAAATCATTCACCGACAAGATTCTTTTTGAGGGATTGAGCTTTGGCCTCGCGAAAGTCGACAAAGTCGCGCTGATCGCCAGGAACGGAAGCGGCAAGAGTACGCTCATGAAAATACTTGCCGGAAAGGAAAAAGCCGACAGCGGACTTGTCACTTACCGTAAAGATCTCAAGGTTGCATATCTGGATCAGAATCCTGAGTTCGATGAGCATGCTACAATTCTGGAAAGCATATTGCATGATGCTGATCCTGTTGTTCAGCTGATTCGGGAATATGAAGCATGTCTGGAAGAGGATGAGAAGGAGCATAATTCTGAAACACAAAAGAAACTCGAAGAGCTCGGAATGCGGATGGACAATGCAGGAGCATGGGATTACGAGAGGAGAGTGAGGCAGGTTTTGTCAAGTCTGAACATCAGTCAGCTCGACCGAAAAATAAACAGGCTCTCTGGAGGACAAAGAAAACGAATCGCACTCGCCCGTGTTTTGCTTGAAGAAGCAGAGCTGTTGCTAATGGACGAGCCCACCAACCACCTCGATGTAGAAATGGTGGAATGGCTGGAAGATTATCTGAGCCGCTCCAATATTTCATTGCTGTTGATCACTCACGACCGGTATTTCCTCGACAACATCTGCAACAGGATTCTGGAGTTAGATGAAGGAAATATTTATTCTTACGAAGGAAACTATTCTTACTTCCTGGAGAAAAAAGCAGAGAGAGAGGAAAACAAGGAACGTGAAACAGATAAGGCAAGGAACATACTCCGAACCGAACTGGAGTGGATGCGCCGAATGCCAAAAGCAAGAGGCACAAAAAGTAAATCCAGAATCGATGCGTTCTATGAACTGAAAGACAAAGCAGGATACAAGCGCAAGGATGAAAAAATCCAGCTCGACGTGAAGATGAACCGCATTGGCGGGAAAGTCATCGAGATGAAAAAAGTGTACAAGAGTTACGGAGACCTGGTGATACTGAAAGGGTTCGACTACACTTTCAAGACTGGAGAAAGAGTTGGGATAGTGGGGAAAAACGGAATCGGGAAGTCCACATTCCTGAATCTGATCACAGGAAAAGAAGAAGCAGACTCCGGAAAGATAAATGTGGGAGACACCATTGTCTTCGGTCATTATTCGCAGGAAGGACTGGAGCTGAAGCAAGACAAACGCGTGATTGAGCTGGTGCGTGAGATCGCAGATGTGATCCAGCTAAGTGACGGAAGCAAAGTTTCTGCTTCGCAATTCCTCAACCTTTTTCTGTTTACGCCGGAGATGCAGCATACATTCGTAAGCAAGCTGAGCGGTGGAGAAAAGCGGCGACTGCACATGCTCACTGTGCTGATACGCAATCCAAACTTTCTCATCCTCGACGAGCCAACCAATGATCTTGATCTTCTCACTCTCGGTGTGCTGGAAGAATTTCTTTTGCATTACCGGGGATGCCTGCTAATAGTAAGCCACGACCGGTATTTCATGGACAAGCTCTGTGATCACCTGTTCATTTTCGAAGGAGCAGGAGAGATCAGGGATTTCAACGGTACTTATTCCGAATTTCGGATAAAGCAGGATGATGAAAAAAAGGCTGTGGAACAGAAGATGAGCTCGCAAAAGAAGAACGAGGCACAGCAGACGCAGGTTAATACACCTAAAAAAAAGCTCAGTTACAAGGAAAAGATGGAATTCGAAAAACTGGAAAAAGAAATAGCAGCATTGGAAGAGGAGAAGGCAGGCATTACAACACAACTTTCAAATCCCGGGCAAGATCATCAGAAACTGCAGGAACTCGCAGAACGAATGAATACAATCTTGAATGAGCTCGATGAGAAATCCATGCGCTGGCTGGAGCTTTCTGAATACGCATCATAATGCAGGGATTGATGTGCATAATTTCTTTCAGCTTGTTTTAAGTCTAAATCAAAGCTTAGTTTCTTTACATAAAATCTGCAATATTTATTATTATGTTAAGTAGGGTGTTTGGCGACAAGGAATCACTTCAGGCATTTCAGTTCCTGGATTTCCGCCGTTTCATCTTTTCCAAGTTCATGCTTACGCTGGCATTGCAGATGCAGTTTGTGGTCTTGAGCTGGCAGGTGTATGAGATTACCAAGGATCCCTTTTCGCTGGGACTGCTTGGTTTGGCAGAAGCGATTCCGGCAGTGGGCTTGGCTTTGTACGGGGGATACATTGCCGATAGAAAAGACAGGAAGAAGATACTGGCACTTGCGCAGTTTTTTTTGCTGCTGTGTTCTTTGTCATTGCTTGGAGTAACTTATTACTACAGCGAGCTGGAAGATTCCATGAAGTCAGCCATGCCATTTTACGGCATCATGTTTCTGATCGGATTTCTGAGAGGATTTTATTCTCCTGCTCAACTTCCTTTTATGACCATGCTGATACCACGATCCGCTTACGCGAACAGTTCCGCCTGGAACAGCACATTCTGGCACATCGCAGTGGTGGTGGGCAGCACTGCCGGCGGACTGCTATTAGGTGCTTTCGGTAAGATCAGCACCTATACGATAGTGGTTCTTCTGACATTGTTTGCCTTTCTTCAGATCATTCGCATTCCGCGAAGGCCCATGCCGCCTGTGGATGAGAAAGAGAGCATGCGTGAAAGCATCAGCAAGGGCTGGAAATTTGTTTTCGGCAATCAGGCCATTTTCGGCGCATTGCTGCTGGATTTGGTAGCAGTGCTTTTCGGAGGAGCCATCGCCATGCTTCCTGTATTTGCTAGTGATATTCTGATGGTAGGAGAGGAGGGATTTGGATTGTTACGCGCCGCGCCATTCGCAGGTTCGGTGATTATGGCACTGTACATGACTAAACATCCTCCTTTGAAAAACAGCGGACGCAAGCTCATGTTTTGCGTTGCCGGATTCGGAGCCTGCATGATTGTCTTCGCCCTGAGTGAAAATTTTTATCTCTCCCTATTCATGCTTGCCCTGAGCGGAGCATTTGATAATGTGAGCGTGGTGATACGCGCCACTATCATCCAGCTTCTGACACCGGATGAGATGCGTGGAAGAGTGAGTGCAGTGAGTACCATGTTTATCTCCAGCTCAAATGAAATCGGCGCATTTGAATCAGGTTTCGCCGCCAAGCTCATGGGACTTGTTCCTTCTGTAGTTTTCGGCGGCGCAGTAGCCATAGCCAGTGCAGGAGGCGCATCCTTCTTCCTGCCCGGACTACGGCGGCTTTCGCTGAACAAAGTAGAATACTGAGATTTCGTATCTTTGCATCAGAAAATAATTATGTATTATCCATATTCAGATATGCCGGAAGATTCGCGCGTTTGGGTTTACCAGAGCAGCCGCGAACTGAGTGATGCCGAATGCGCAGAGATCTCTGCATCCATTGTTCCTTTTCTTGACGAATGGACAGCACACAAGCAGGCACTCAGAGCCAGTTTCAGAATACTTTACAATCGTTTCATCATATTCCTGATCGACGAAAAAGCCGCCATGGCAAGCGGATGCTCCATTGACAAGTCGGTTCAGTTCGTTCGTAACCTTGAAAACTCTTTTTCTTTAAAGCTTCTCGACCGTATGCAGATCGCATTCCGAAAAGATGATACGCTTAGCGTACTCAGCAAATCAGACTTTGAAAAAAAGATCCAAAGCGGAGAAGTGAATGCAAATACAATTGTGTTCAACAACCTGGTAGTAAGCAAATCCGAGCTCGAACAACACTGGGAAGTGCCGCTGAAGGATAGCTGGCATCGGGTGATGCTGTGAAAGCGGGTGTGGGTCTGGGTGTGGGTGTGGGTGTGGGTGTGGGTGTGGACACTATTCACTCGCCCTGTTTCTCAAACTTACACGTGATAATAATTTTAACGGTACAGAATTATAATTGAATTTCGAATGATGAATGATAAATTTTGAAGTATCTGTAAAAGTCCCTTGCTTACTGAATGGAACCACCCTTGTCTGAAACCAATTTTTTCCTACTTTTATTTTAAATCCCATTCCAATGCCTAGCTCTCTTCAATCTGTATTTGTTGTAGAAGACAGCGAAATGGAACGCTCCATGCTGTCTGAACATCTTGAAAAAATTCCCGGTGTGAAAGTGAAGACTTTCTCAAATGGGAGCGCATGTCTCCGTGACATCATCATGGAAAATGTGCAGGAACCGGACCTTATCCTCATGGACTACTTCATGGACAGCGCTCAAGGCAGCAACCGCGACGGACTCGAAATTTTGGAAAAGCTGGTAGAGTTTTCACCTGAGTTGAAAGTGATCATGTTCACTTCCGTCGGAAATGAAAAAATGATTGCCCTGGCCAAGAGTAAAGGAGCGCTGGATTATGTCGTGAAAAGCAGCGCAGGATTCGAAGATCTGGATAAGACGCTGAAGAAGCACTTTGGAGTTTGAGTCTGCAGAACGAGTCCAGTATATTAGCTTTGAATTAGAATTTGTTGATCATGAATTGGAAGTGTTTGTTTCAATTATTTAAAAATAAATCAGCATGAAACACATGAAAACATCTACATTTAATATTCTTTTTTTCTTACTACTGTTTCAGTTTTATCACATTGGCAATTCATTGAAAGCACAAACAATTGCTGCCGGAGCAAATCATTCAATTTTTAGTTGCGGAAACAATTATGTGATGTCTGCCGGTTCAGGAACATACGGACAATTAGGTACAGGCTCATTCCTCGACACCAATTTTCCTCTGATGCTAAGCAATGGAAACGGAACAGAAAGGGTAGCTGCAGGTCAATATCACTCACTGATAATTAAAAACGATGGAACAGTCTGGTCATTTGGTGTAAACGGAGGCGGACAATTGGGAACAGGAAATACAAATAACAGCAATGCTCCTGTTCAAGTCAGCTCCGTCAATGATGTTCTGTCTGCATCAGCAGGAATGTTCCATACACTGATCCTTAAAAATAACGGAAGCGTCTTGAGTTGTGGCGATAACGTACACGGACAGCTTGGCGATGGTACATTTACGAGCAGCAACACGCCTGTGCCTCTTGCAGGTATAAGTGATATCAGTCAAGTGGCTGCAGGTGGTTTTCATTCTGTATTTCTCAAGAGCGATAGTACTGTTTGGGGATGCGGATTTAACCTCTACGGACAACTTGGGACAGGAAACATCCAGACTTATTCCAGTCCGGTTCAGCTTACTTCATTATCTAAAATTATTGCAATATCTGCCGGCAAATATCATACGCTGTTTTTAAAAGACGACGGAACAGTCATGGCAACGGGCATCAATGACAATGGTCAGTTGGGAAACGGATCGTTCACAAATACGGATGTGCCTTTGCAGGTTAGCTCGCTTACGGGAATTCTTGCCATCTCTGCCGGTGAAAGTCATTCTTTGTTTCTTAAGAATGATGGCACAGTATGGGCCTGCGGAGCGAACAATTACGGACAGTTGGGAGATGGGACTTTTATCGGCAGTGCCACGCCTGTGCAGATAAGTTCACTTTCAGGAATTATAGAAATTTCCGCTGGGTTTAACCATTCGCTTTTCAGGCAGAATGACACAACGGTTTGGGCCTGCGGCGCAAACAGCTTCGGACAACTGGGTAATTTGTCGAACATGATCAGTAATGTGCCGCTTGCAGTTTATGAGCTCTGCAAGCAGGCTGTAGGTATTGATGAAAACCAAATTGACCGAAATTCAGTTACTGTCTATCCCAATCCTGGAAAAGGACTGCTGCAAATGATCATACCAAATGGCAAGCATGGTTTTGAATTATACGTTTACAATTTACTGGGAGAAAAAATCAAATCTTCCTTATTTCAGTCTGAAAAAATCACACTTGACCTAAGGGAAAACAAAAGCGGAGTTTATTTTTATCAAGTGCTGGGAGGAGGAACAATACAATCAACGGGAAAAATTATTATTGATTAAAGATTAGAAGATCTAATATGAATTCGGGTTCGAAAAAAATCGAGTTCGAAAATCGATACTAAACTATTTCCGAACTTCGAACACCGAACTCGAACACGAACTCCGAACTCCGAACTCTAACACGAACTCGAACTCCGAACTCTAATTAAACCATACCGCATACCCTTGCCTTCGCAGCTCCAGGGCCAGTTTTTCTTCTGCAATAAGTGCCTGGCTGCGTGTCATCGGTTTTAGGTTGTATTCATTGTAAAGGCTGGGGCGTAGAATGGTGCCATACCTGCGCACGATTTCAGCCGATAGTTTATATCCTTTTTTATTTACATAACCTGTTCTGTGTTGTTCCAGCCTCTCTGCAGGTGTTTTGCTGGTCATACCCACATAAAGACATTCAAGCACACCATTGAACTGCGGATTGGCCTCACGGAAACGGCGGTCGTCGGTGAAGACACGTTTCTTCAGTTCGATGACATAGACACAGTAACTTGTTTTAGGCACGACAGGTTATTTGGAATTGCAATTTACGTCAAAAGATAGAGTGCAGGAATGGTAATACGAGTATTGAGAAAAAATCCGAACCCGAACTTTGAATACGAATTCCATCTCAGAACTCACTTCACCTTATATTCTTTCAGAACTGTTCCATTCCTGTATGCGATTTTTCGCACCAACGCTTGCCGAGCGAAGTACCGGATTTGAAAGACGGCTAACCGGGCTTCATTATTAATGAAGCTTGACAAGTTTCATTCCGGCTCTTTGACCTTTGTAAGTATATTGAAGGACGTACATGCCTTTGGAAAGGTGTGAAAGATCGAACTGGAAGTTGTTCTCTTGAGCCGTTTCATTCATAATTACTTTGCCGGTGATGTCAGTAAGAGTAAAATAAGTGCCTGCATATGCATTTTGAACCAGAACGTAATTTTCAAACGGGTTTGGTGAGACTTTTATCCGAGGGCCGGATGCTTCATAAACTCCTGTCGGAAAAGCCCTGTTATCGGACCATATAACCAATACAGTATCATTTCCAGTTGAGTTTTTACTTGCACATAAACTGATAAATGCCTGCAAGTGTCCAGAGGTATCCTGAGGAATTAAAAGATTTGTATTCCATGTATTTCCTGTATCGGCGGATGTGGCAATAAAACAATCGAAGTTTTGATCCGAAGGTAAATCATACCGGGCATCAGCCCAGGCAGCAAACAGTCTTCCCTGTCCTCCTGATTCCAATTCTGTCATAAGATAACCCTGATATTGCCAGCTGCTGAGTAAAGGTACTGGATCGGATACTCTCACACTGTCGCTCCAGGTCAGACCCCAGTCGTCCGATTTAATTGACAGAACTTTTGTTTCACTTCCATTTATTTCATGCGTAAATAGAAGGCAGAGTTCATTGTTTATTGTGGTGGTGGCGGAGTTATAATATGATATCACCTGGAATCCGGAGTAGGGTGTTGCTTGTACCTGCTGCCATGTATTTCCACCATCGGAACTGCTAAGGCAAAACATATTCTTTAGATTGAACTGATCGCTGGAAAAGAATATCGCCACCTGGCCTGCATTGCCCCCGATGCAGGAGGCTTGATCAGTAAAACAACCGCCAGAGTATGGGAAAGAAGGGGCTGACCATGTAAGTCCCTGATCCGAACTACTGCGGAATTCAATATGGTTCCAGCATCCGTCGAAGTAGTTCCAGACCGAATAAAGAGTTCCGGATGCATCCAATGAAATATTACCGGAAGAAGACACTGAGGAAGAGTTGCTGCCTATCACGACAGAAGGGGAAAAAGTGGTACCATCATCCGTGCTTCTTGAAAAACGCATTTCAAAACTGGCATTTCTGTTATCCTGCCAGCTGACATACACTTCAGAGTTTCCGCCACCGGCATCTAGAAGTGCAAGTGAAGGGGAGTGCTGTTGTGCAAACGCAGAATCATCGTTCACCTGTACCGGCTGGCTCCAGTTAAGACCATCAGTGCTCTTCCTGAAATAGATATTATTATCACCTGAAATTCCAGAGAAGTATACATGGTAATATTTTCCATTCAGCCGTAGCAGATTTTTACCAATGTGGTTGTTAAAAGCCGTCGTATCATTTACCATGGAGTTTTGCTCAGGTGTGGCCGACTGCAACACACCGTTATTGAAGATCATGATTCTTTCATAGATCCTTGTTGCGTTCTGCGCGATGGACTGATGTATAAATAACACCAGTGTAAAGAATAGTGCTGTTGTTTTCATGAGAATTATATTTAAAGGTTGAAGTCTATGAAAATTCGCCTGATATCCTTAGTAGAACAGTATTATTAACCAAATATAAAAAGAAACTGATTTATAATGGAAAATTTTTTAATAAAAAGATTTAAAAATAATTTTTCGCTGTATGTGTTTTTTAAAATGCCTGCAGTTTAGCTTTCAATCTTAAGAGATACTCCTATTGCCGAAGTGTAAGACGAGTAGAAGCACTGCATTTAAACAGAATTTTTCATGTGCCGGAATACGCCGCATTCATATTTCACCGAGTGTGTTAGCACACTGTTCACTCGCGCTGTTACTCACCCTTACACTTAATTGGCGTTGGGCCGAGTGCCGGATTGTAAATCAGTACTGTTCGAAACAATCATCAACATTTGATTTTTGATAAAAAACCCTGAAAATTTATTACTTGAATAATTTGGACACGTACAATTTGTATGCGTGCCAAAGAACTTCTTCAATTAATTCCCGAAGAGGAATTAGATGTATTTGCAGTTGAAACACGA
>QQVM01000021.1 GCA_003389385.1 Bacteroidota bacterium | reverse complement strand
GCAGTTTTCCTGAATGATCCCGTCGCTCAACTGGATAGCACAACTTCCTTCTAAGCAGTAGGTTGCGCGTTCGAGTCGCGCCGGGATCACGTTTGCATTTTTCTTCTTCGAATAGAGTATCCCGTGCAAAGCACGGGAAGGTTGCGCGTTCGAGTCGCGCCGGGATCACGTATGGGCGGGTGCGGGTGCGGGTGCGGGTGTGGGTGTGGGTGCGGGTGCGGGTGTGGGTGTGGGTGCGGGTGCGGGTGCGGGTGTGTGTGTGAGTGCGGCAGGATACTTCAGAATTCGGAAATCAGAAATCAGAAATCAACATTCGCTAATCATTAATCGTTAGGGAAATCAGTACAGAGGGACGAGTTTTGTTCCCTGCCTACTCGCTTCGCGCTCCGGCAGACGAGGGAGGGTGTGGGTGCGGGTGTGTGTGGGTGCGGGTGTGTGTGGGTGTGGGTGTGGGTGGGTGTGGGTGCGGGTGTGAGTGCGCGAGGTCACTTCAAACTTCAGAAATCAAAATTCAACATTCGCTAATCGTTAATCGATATTCGTTAATTGCCGGGGAAATCTGTTTGGAGTAATGAGTTCGGAATTCGATGTACGCTCTTACTTTGAAATCTATTTTACCTAAATCAGGTTTTTATTTTCTCCAGCTTTGATTGGTTGAATGCAGCTTTGTTAAGGCCTAGCTTGCTTCATGTTTGATTTTGAAACATTGGATGTTTACAAAGACTCGAAGAGTTTTCATCTTGAGATCCACAAGGATGTTTTGTTAAAACCGGCAATTGATAATGCATACAAATACCAGCTTCGAAGATCTTCACTCAGTCTGGCATTAAATATTGCAGAAGGATCAGGAAGATTCAGTAAAGCCGACAAAAGAAATTTTTATGTAATTGCCCGTAGCAGTCTGATAGAAAGCATTGCGATACTTGATATACTCAAAGACCTTAATCTTATTGAAATAGACATATTCCAAAAGATGTATTTTCTAGCAGATAAATTATCTCGCATGCTGTTTGTTATGATCACTCAGTTGCAAAAGTGAAAATGAGATCCTCTTAGAAATTAGAAATTACCTGTAGAAGAAATACGGTATATAACTTATGACAAATGATCTCAGAATATCGATTAACGAATGTCGATTAGCGAAGTTCTCCCACCCACACCCAAACACACACTCGCACCCTCACACCCACACCCACACCCACACCCACACCCGCACTCGCCCTCGTCTGCCGCAGGCAGAACCCACCCTCGTCTGCCGTAGGAAGGATTCGAACTCCGAACTCGTTCCTCGTCCTTCGAACCCCAAACACTACCTCAGCACCATCACCGCTCCCTGCGTCTCGTATGCTCCGCCGTAGATTCCGGTAGCCGAAATGATATAGGCGTACTTTCCGTTGTCAAGCGGACGTCCCATGAATGTGCCGTCCCACTGGAAATCTTTGTCGTCAGAGCTGTACACAAGCTTTCCCCAGCGGTCGAAAATGCTTATTGAGAATTCGGAGATGTTGTTGCTGAGTACGCTGAAGTAATCGTTCATGTTGTCTCCGTTCGGTGAGAAGGCATTGGGTACGTAAAACACTTCCGGACTCTTCACTTCCACAAACCTGAAGACTGAATCTCGGCAACCGTCGCTGTTAATCGTGATAAGTTGCAGGTTGTACACTCCCGGAGCCTTGTATGTGAATACTGGCTCAAAGGCCGTCGAAGTTTGTCCGTCTCCAGAACGCCAGATGTATGTGTCAGCTCCCTGGCTGATATTCTCTGTGCTTACCTTCAGCGCTCCCAATGACTCTTCTATTCCTTCAGTGCTCGCATTGAAGGACGCACGCGGACGAGGTAACACCACCACACTTGTATTTGTAGTGCCTGTACAACCTGCGGGAGTTCTGACTGTCAGCTGAAGATCATAAGTTCCGGGATATCTGTAAAGTTGGCTCGTGTTTAGTTGCAATGCTGAGTTTCCGTTGCCGAAATTCCAGCTGTATGTTTGTCCGTTTACAGGCTGGCTTGCATTATAACTGAAAGTAAAAGGTGCGCAGTTTTGAGGAGCAAGGCTGAGCGTTGGCATGTTCACCCGCTCCACAGCGATGTTTCTCTGGACAAGTGTGGTGCAACCTGTATTTTGATCTATCACTGTCAAGTCAAGTGAATTTGATCCTGTAAGGTTCCAGGCTACATCCAGAGTGAATGCCGTAGAGGAAGTCATAGCTTGTCCTCCGTTTACAGACCAGGTATATGTATAATTATTATTAAGAGCAGTAAAATAATTACCGCTGATATTCGGGTAACAGATCACATCCGGACCGCTGATCATTGCCAATGGTGCAGCTGCAATATTAACAGCCATCGCTGAATCATTCCTGCATCCGTTCTGATCAGTCACAGAAAGTGAAACATTCGATGTGGCAAGATCATTCCATGTCAGCGTCAGCTGATTTGTATTGAGCGGACCAGCAGCTTGTCCGTTGCTGTGTGACCATAAATAGGTATAATTCGGATTTTGCGCGGCAATGAATGTCATGCTTTGGTTTGGACAACCAAACATGTTACCACTGAAGGCTGACTGTGGTTTTTCACGTACCTGCACATTGATCAAGCCTGAAGTTGCGCAGCCGAAACCGGAACTCTCATTGACCTGGAGAGGAAAGTTACCCGGATTTTCCCAGGCTATTTGAACACTTCCCTGCACTGTGCCATTGACCACTGTTCCGCCCTGAACATTCCACTGAAAAGTATTGTTCGCCGGACCTTGCGCATTGTAGGTAACCGTGTCACCCGGACAAACAAGTGCATTTCCTGTCACACTGATTGCGCTGGAGGGATGTACATAGATTGTCATGACTGAAGATGAATCGCATCCTCCCCTGTTCCATTCCTGTATGCGCAATTGATAAGTTCCCGGAGTCGTCCACTGGATCTGCACATTGTCATCTGCATTGGAGCTCATCAACGTTCCTCCAGTACTTGTCCATTCGTAAGTTCCGCCGGATGGGCTGGCCAGGTTATACGTCATCAGGCTTCCTTCACATACATTCTGATCTCCCATTATTACCGGAATCGGATCGGGATCAACGGCTGTGAATATAGTCCCTGAATAGATACAACCATGTATATCAGTTTCACGAAACTGCACCTGATGATTTCCGGCATTAGTCCAGTGTATGTTGATCAACGTGTCTGTTGAATTGCCAATCATTGTGCCTCCTGTAACAGTCCACAAATAAGTGCTTCCGGGACTGTATACTACGCGGTATTCTTTTATCTCATTTTCACAACTCAGAAATGGTGCATACAAAGAGGGCAACGGAGAGGGATATACTGTTACATCTTTAGAAATAGTTGTATCGAATCCGGAAGGATATCGCATATTCACTTCGACCCTGCCCATTCCCGGTACATTCCAGTTAATGCCCACCTGGTAAAATCCGTTTGGAGTAATTATCACCCCACCTGTTGCTGACCAGGTATAAGTGACATCCGAAACGTAAGGCGCTTCATAGGTGTGAGAAACTCCTTCGCAACTGGAATCTGATCCAATTACTGTGGAACTGAAACTATCCGGTGTATTTCCCGCCTGGGCAAAAGTTTGGCTGAAACCGCCAATCATCAGTATGATGAATGCGGTCAGCATGGTTAAAGAAATGTTTTTCATTATGTGCGTTCATATGTTGCCCTCAATTTATCATGACAACAAAATGAATAAGAGAGAAAAAAGTGAATTCCTTACAGAGGTTTGATATTGCAGCAATTTGAAAGTAAAAGGCTTATACACGTATTTAAAACCTGGAAATAATGCAAATGTGTTGCGAAAAGCTTTTAAAGCTGATATTATTTGATTGAATTAGGGCATTGTCCTTGAGCCAAAGCGCTTCTCTTACATTCCACCTTCATGAATATCAAGAAAGAAAATATAGGTTTTCATAAATAGTTTTAATTATGTTAAATAACAATTTAGCTGGAAGGCTTATTCAATTAGATCATCAATTGCATCGAACTTTTCTTCGCTGTATGCTCCGGAAGTTTCGTGTATCACCTGTCCGTTTTTATCCAGAAGAAAAAGATAAGAAACATCATCTCTTTTAACGCCTAGTGTTGAAGTTACCGTTTTGAGATCATCTTTGCTGAACAAGACATGTGGCCATAATTCCTTCTGTGCATTCTCCATGAATTTTCTTTTGATGCTTTCAGTCATCCCTGCCTCTGCCCCACTAAGGACGGGTACGAGGAAAACATCCACTTCAAACATGTCATCCATGAAACCTGCCTTTGCTATGTAATGATAATAGACGGGCTCCAGCCAGCTTTCAAGATCTTTCTGAGCCTTCTTTGACATCACAAAACAAATCAATGCATATTTTCCCTTGCAATGTGAGGGAATGGCAATTCTTTTCTTGTCTGCCGTTTCTCCGCTGAAGGAAGGCATTTGCCTGGCGAAAACATTTAAAATGTTAATCGAAAGCATCAATAGCAATACAAGTATCTTTTTCATGGTATTGTTTATGAAGTCATTTAACGAAAGAACAAACTGAATATTTTTTTCGCAAATTTAATCCGTCAATCTTCAAATTATGCGCATATTCTCCATTCTCTTCCTTGCTGTTACAATATTCCTTTTCTCCTGCGGCAAGTCAGGAAAGAGAAGTGAAACTTCGGACCTGAATCTTTCCAGCGTCATATTGTTGGATGATGCGGAAGATTTTTTGCCGGGCTGGTCTGAGGAGAACAGGGTTATCATGCACATCAGCTCCGAACCGGACAATCTGCATCCAACTAATGGAAACTCACTTCCCCGCTTGGAGATCAACAATTACATTCATGGTTTTATTCTGCGTTCTAACCTGGAAGGCGAGGGTCTGGTTGCGGAACTCGCTGAGAAACTTCCTGATGTTTCTGAAGATGGTCTTTCTTTCATGTACAAACTGAAAAGCAATCTAACCTGGGACAATGGTCAGCTGCTTTCTCCATCAGACGTGATCTTCACGGCTAAAGCGCAAAAATGTCTTTACACAAATAATCATGCAGGGAAAAGTTACTGGAATAAAATTGAAACTATAACTGCCGATAGCCTTGATCCATTGCGGTTTACAATTCGAATGAAAGAGAAAAATATTCAGAACATCGCTTTCCTGTTCAGTTTTCCAATTATGCAGGAAAGCTTTCATGATCCAAACGGTATACTCCGGGCATTCGATTTCAGCATGCTTGACGACAGCACAATGGATAAAGGCAAGTCAGGAATTCTTCAACAATGGGCTACACAATTCAATGATGACAAATATGGAAGAATTCCTGAGCATATCAACGGAATCGGTCCTTACAAAGTGAAACACTGGGAACCCGGTCAATATGTAGAATTAGTTCGCAAGCAAAAACACTGGAATCCTGAACTGCAGCTCATGCCTGATAAGATTATCTATAAAGTAAACAAAGATGAAAATTCGACCCTGCTGGAATTCAGAAATCAGTCCATGGATGCATCCATGTCTCTCTCTACTGGTACTTTTTTAGAACTTGCATCTGACTCAAGCGTAAGAGCGAATTATCATCTGATTCTGACAAACTCCTACAACTATACCTATCTGGCATTCAATATGAGGCCGCTTGAATCGGGTAGACTTCCTTTATTTGATGACCATTCAGTACGTAAATCACTTGCCGGTATTGTTCCTGTTGATAAACTTATCAAAGTGGTTTACAAAGATTATAGCAGCCAGTGTAAAAGAATGGCCACCAATGTTTCCCCCTTAAAGAAAGAATTCAATCCGTATGTCAAACCGCTTCCGTATGATCCCTTAAAATCATCTCAGCAGATGAAGAATGCAGGCTGGAAGGATTCGGATATGGATGGGGTTCTGGATAAAGTATCTGATGGAAAAAAAATCAGTTTCGAAGCGGAGCTCATTTACCTGAACACAGGAAGCGACTGGAAAGACATGGCCATGCTCATCACTGAAGAATTCGGGAAACATGGCATCAAAGTATATCCAATCGCTGCGGACATCAGAACTTTTGTGCAAAGAGCTCGCGCAAGGGAATTCGATCTTTTATTGGGAAGCTGGGGTGCCAATGCACTTCCGGAAGATTTTACTCAACTTTGGCACAGCTCATCATGGAAAAACAATGGAAGCAACTACTCTGGATTTGGCAATGATCTTTCTGATGCACTAATAGACAGTATCCGCACCGAACTTGATCAGGAAAAAAGAATCCGCATGGTGCATCGATTACAGGAAATTATAATCGATGAGCAGCCGGCAGTATTTCTTTATACCAGCCTCAGAAGAAATATTGTCCACAAACGTTTTGGGAATGTGAAGCTTTATGCCGATCGTCCGGGTATTCTATTGAATGATCTTCGTTTATTGTCAGTAAGTCAGGGAAAAACATCTCCATAAGCATCTGCCTGAACTGAAATCGGAAATGTATTTTTGATTCATGAGGAAATATGTGTTCCGAAGAATACTTTTTTTTCCAATCTCATTGCTGGCCCTGGCCATTGCTTCATTTATTCTGCTGAAAGCAATTCCCGGAAACCCTGCTGAGCTAAAGCTGATTAGAGAAGCCGATGTGTCACGTAGCGATCATCAGACAGATCAGGTTGCGTTGACAATGCTTGAGGAGAAGTATGGCCTCAATCTTCCATTGTTTTATTTTGAAGTTGTACCTTCTGAAAATAATATATGGATTCCTTCTGTAAATTTCCATGTGGATAATCAGTTTCACCGCTGGTTTTTTGGTGATGGCTTCAATAATGCCGGTATCATCCGTGGAGATTTTGGAATATCATATGCAACAGCTCAACCAGTAAGTCAACTCATCTCTTCACGCATCTGGTGGTCGGTTCTGCTCGCTTTATTCTCAGTTTTGCTTGCATATTTTCTCAGCATTCCGATAGGATTGAAATCTGCAGCAAGTCCGGGTTCAGTATTCGATAAAAGCAGCAATACCCTGCTTACGATACTCTATTCAATTCCTTCTTTCTGGTTCGCCACTCTGTTATTAATGCTATTTGCTAATCCCGAGTTTCTCAGCATTTTCCCGGCAAGCGGTGTGAAGCCACTTGGTGGCATGGAGAATGATTCAATGTTGGACCGCATCACTGCAATACTTCCCTACCTGGTTTTACCAACGATCACATATACATACAGTTCACTTGCTTTTATTTCACGAACAGTTCGAATTAGTATACTTGACATCCTTCGTCTGGATTTCATCCAAACTGCGAGAGCAAAAGGACTTGAAGAGGATAAAGTGCTGAGGCGTCATGCATTCCGAAACGCTTTGCTTCCGGTGATCACCATTTTTTCCGGTGTCTTCCCGGCAGCCATAGGTGGATCGGTTATCATTGAAAGCATTTTCAGCATTCCCGGAATGGGACTTACAATTTATCAAAGCATAGATGCTCGTGATTATCCGGTTATCATGGCCGTATTTATAATCACAGGTTTAATCACCATGACCGGATATCTAATAAGTGATATATTATACGCTCTGGCGGATCCAAGAATCAGCTTTCAAAAAGAAAATTGAAATGAAAGCAGGACTAAAACAGACAATTAAAGATCAGTTTTGGAATAAACTTATTTCCAAGCCGCACCTGGCAGTCATTTTAGCATATATCACAGTTGCAATTTGCGCACCTCTGCTTGCCGGCAGGGATCCTCTCATCATCAAGACATCAGGCGAATGGAAGTTTCCCGGGTTCAGTACGGATAAATATTTCAGATACAGTGAAGATTCCCTCATACTTAAAAAATCTGCAGACTGGAAAAATATGCAGGCAGAGTTCATACTGTTTCCATTGGTGCCGTATGATCCGAATGAGAGTGACATGATCAATTATAATTATTTGTCTCCCTTTGATACAAATAAAATGATTGCAGGAGATGGATCAACAGTTATTGCTCCATTAAGATTTAAACACTGGCTGGGAACAGATAAAGCAGGGCGCGATGTTTTATCAGGTTTAATTCACGGAACCAGAACCACGCTTCTTGTGGGCTTCCTGAGCATGATTATCGCTCTTGTTATCGGATTAATAACTGGCACAATCGCAGGATATTTCGGAGACAAAACTTTGAAAACAGGTATGTGGAAAATTGCAGTTTTATTGCTTTCGGCACTTGCAGCATGGTACTATATAATGATAGTTCCTGAACATCAGCCAAAGCATGTATTACAAGATATCAATTTCATCTGGAAATTTTTACTCATCATTTTCATTATAGCATTTATTTCTGCAATCATACACCATGCAACAAAATTTAAAACCGGAATACGTCAAACTTATATTCCGGCAGACATTATCATCAGCAGAAGCACAGAACTTTTTCAAAGTGTTCCACGCATGATACTGATATTGGCCATTGCAGCAATTATGAAACCTGGTTTAAGTTCAATTATTATTATCATCGGCATCACTTCATGGGTAAAAATCTCAAGACTGTTCAGAGCCGAAATACTCAGCCTCAAAAACAAGGCTTATATTGATGTATGCAAATCCATGGGAATGAGCGACTATAGAATCATACTCCGGCATATCCTTCCAAATTCATACAAACCTGCCTTTACGGCATTTATATTCGGAATAGCAGCGACTGTCATGATTGAGACTGGATTGTCATTCCTCGGAATCGGAACAGATCCTGAAAGAGCAAGTTGGGGAATATTGCTTTTCAACGGTAAAGAAAATTTTGGAGCATGGTGGCTGGTGATTTTCCCCGGACTCGCAATATCTGCCTTGATACTGGCTCTGAATGGAGTGATAAAAAACAAGAATGGAAGAGGTTCCAGAGACAGCATCATTAACAATTTTTAACCAAGCCATTCATTTTTATTTCACTCTAATTTTGATAAAATTGCACACTTCTGCATGCAGACGGAATGTCGTTTTGTGCATTTAATTTTTACGGAGCAAGCACAGCTCAAGACCGCATTTCGGTAATAAACATTTATAGCATTATGGACATTAAAGAAATCAATGAAAAGATTCACAGGGAATCCGCTTTTGTGGATATGCTGAGTATGGAGTTGGGCAAGGTGATAGTCGGACAAAAATACATGACCGAAAGACTTCTGATTGGGCTCCTGGGCAACGGACACATTCTCCTGGAAGGTGTGCCAGGACTTGCAAAAACGCTCGCGATCAAATCACTTGCTTCCAGCATTCAGGCTAAATTCAACCGGATACAATTTACTCCCGACCTCCTCCCGGCAGACTTGATAGGGACAATGATCTACAATCAAAAGCAGGAAACATTTACAGTACGTAAAGGACCTATCTTTGCCAACTTCATTTTAGCTGATGAAATAAACAGAGCCCCGGCGAAAGTGCAGAGCGCATTGCTCGAAGCCATGCAGGAGAGGCAAGTCACCATTGGTGAAAACACATTTAGCCTTGAAGAACCATTCCTGGTTTTAGCCACTCAGAATCCAATTGAACAGGAAGGAACATATCCGCTCCCTGAAGCGCAGGTAGACAGGTTTATGCTGAAAGTAGTGATAGGTTACCCTGGTAAAGAGGAGGAAAAGCTGATCATCAGACAAAACATTGGAAATGAATTTCCAAAAGTGAATGCCGTGATTAAACCCGAGGACATCCTCAAAGCACGAAATATGATCCGTGAAGTTTACATGGATGAGAAAATCGAGAAGTATATCGTGGACATTGTGTTCGCAAGCAGAAATCCGCAGGACTATAATCTTGGAAGACTCAAGCAGCTGATTAGCTACGGAGGTTCTCCAAGAGCAAGCATCAATCTGGCATTGGCGTCAAAAGCTTATGCATTCATAAAGAGAAGAGGATATGTGATTCCTGAAGACGTAAGAGCTATTTGCCACGATGTGATGAGGCACCGAATTGGACTTACGTACGAGGCAGAAGCTGAAAACGTTACCTCCGAGGCTATTGTATCAGAAATCCTTAACTCCGTAGAAGTGCCTTAACAGATCCTTAATATTTATTCAGGACTTGTTTAACTAAATTGAAAGAATGGAAACAACGGAGCTGCTGCGTAAAGTAAGGAAGATCGAAATTAAAACCCGCGGACTTTCTTCTCATATTTTCTCCGGAGAATATCACAGCGCTTTTAAAGGCAGAGGAATGGCCTTCAGCGAGGTGCGTGAATACATGCCAGGTGATGACATACGCACGATCGACTGGAACGTCACAGCTCGCTTCGGACACCCATTTGTAAAAGTTTTTGAAGAAGAAAGGGAGCTCACAGTTATGTTGCTTGTGGACCTGAGCGCATCCGGTGAATTCGGCACAAGAGAACAGTTTAAAAAAGATCTTCTGATAGAATTGTGTGCTGTACTCTCCTTCTCTGCAATTCAAAACAACGACAAAATCGGTCTTATCTTTTTCACTGATAAAATTGAAAAATTCATTCCGCCGAAAAAAGGAAAGACTCATATTCTTCGCATCATCCGTGAACTGATCAACTTTGAGCCACAAAACCGGCAGACGAATATCAGTGAAGCATTGCGTTATGTGGTGAATGTCATTAAAAAGAAAAGTATCTGTTTCGTCATCAGTGATTTTATGGATGATAATTTTGAAGATGCCCTTAAACTCGCCAATAAAAAACATGATGTGGTGGCTCTCAGGGTGTATGATCCTTTTGAACAGGACATATCAGGGATCGGACTAGTGAGGATGAGGGATTCGGAAACAGGTGAGATAATTGTGGTTGATACAGGAAGTTCTGGATTTAAAAAAGGATATGTGAGCAGCAGACTTCGTTGGGAAAAAGAGCTGAAAGAAACTTTTGCAAAATGCGGGGTGGATCAATGTTCAATCAGAACCAACGAATCATATGTAAAACCATTGATGAACCTTTTTAAAAGAAGAGGCAGAAAGTGAAAGCACTTTTCTCATTTTCATTAATAAATTCGATCAGAAAAGAACTTCTTTTCTGCCTGAGCTTGCTTGCAGCATTGTGCAGTATAATCCCCACAGATATTCATGCCTCATCAGGACTCGTTTCAGTGAAGGCAAGCATCGACACCAACCAGATTCGCATAGGCGAACAATTTTCCCTGCGACTTGAAGCAATTACCGAAAAGCAAAGTGTGATTATTTTTCCTGCACTTTCTGATTCGGTAAATAAATTCGAAATAGTTCAGCTGAATCAGGTAGATACGGTTAAATCTGCCGATGGAAAAAGTTTAGTTCTGAAGCAGGAAATTATCCTCACCGCATGGGATTCCGGTTATTACGTAATTGAGCCTTTGAAATTTGCAGTGCAGAACGCACAAAATGGAAATTACGACACTCTTCTCACAGAGGCATTTCTGGTTTCAGTTCAAACCGTGGACGTAGATCCCGAACAGGATATCAGGGACATCAAGTCGAATCTTGATTTACCAATCACGCTGAAAGAAATTCTGCAAATCGCCGGAATTGTATTATTGATTGTTCTTGCAATTATACTGCTGATACGATATCTGAAAAAACGAAAACCGGCTCCTGCCTTAGTTCTTGAAGCTCCGAAAAAACCTGCACACGAAATCGCGCTGGAAGAATTGAAAAGAATCGAAAGCGAAAAACTTTGGCAACAGGGCTATTACAAGAAATACCAGAGCGAGGTTGCTGACACTTTGAGAAACTATATTCAGCTTCGTTTCGACATCATGGCTCCGGAACTAACTACCGACGAAACTCTTGACAGGTTCAGAAGAACCATGATCGCGCCGGAAGCACTGGAAAAGCTTGGTGCTGTGCTCAAGCTTGCCGACCTTGTAAAGTTTGCCAAAGCCATTCCTGTTGCTGATGAGAATGAGATGGCTATGTCCCATGCCTATGCATTCATTGAACTGACTCGTCCGGTTATCAAATCAGACTTCAAAGAAAAGGAGGAAGGCACATGATGACAGGAATAAAGTTCTCGAATCCTGAATTCCTCTGGTTGTTTCTCGCTATTCCGGTGATGATTTTTGTCTACTGGTATTTGCGAAGTAAAAGACCATCTTACCTGAATTTTTCAGGATTCAGGATGCTGCAGGGTTACAGGCCTTCCTTACGTCAACGACTCTTGCATCTGCCATTCGTACTCAGAATATTGGCCGCCTCTGCACTCATTGTAGCTTTGGCAAGACCACAATCCAGTTCCAGTGGTCAGAATATCACCACCCAGGGCATTGACATTGTCATGGCACTGGATATTTCCGCGAGCATGCTTGCGGAAGATTTAAAACCCAACCGCATTGAGGCCGCCAAAAAAGTCGCTGAACAGTTTATCGATTCACGGCCGAACGACCGTATCGGACTGGTAGTATTCAGCGGAGAGAGCTTCACTCAGTGTCCGCTCACCACAGATCATGCTGTAATTAAAAATCTCTTCAAGGGAATACAGTCAGGAATGCTTGCAGACGGTACAGCCATCGGCGAAGGACTTGCAACTGCCGTGAACAGGATACGGAACAGCACAGCCAAAAGCAAAGTGATTATTCTGTTGACCGATGGCGTGAACAATATCGGTGCGATAGCGCCACTTACCGCAGGCGAAATTGCCAGGACATTCGGCATCAGAGTGTATACAATTGGCGTAGGCACCAAAGGACTGGCCCCCTACCCTTTTAAAACACCTTTTGGCATTCAGTACCAGAACATGGAAGTGCAAATTGATGAAGAGGTTTTGCAACAAATCGCTCAGGAATCTGGAGGTAAATACTTTAGAGCAACAAGCACTGCAAAACTGAAAGAGATTTACGATGACATCGACAAGATGGAAAAAACAAAAATCAGCGTAACCGAATACAGTCATAAATCAGAAGAATTTTATCCCCTCGCATTCTTAGCAGTGATATTGTTAGGCATCGAAGTTCTTCTCAGAAATACATTGCTTAAAACATTACCCTGATCATGTTCAGATTCGCACATCAGGAACACTTATATGCATTGCTGGCCATTCCGGTCATGTTAATTTTTTATATCATCTATTATCGATGGAAAAAAAGAGTTACCGGAAAAATTGGCGATGAAAAGTTAATAGACAGACTTACAGACAGCAGCTCCAGAAATAAGCCTGTAATAAAAATGTTGCTCTTCATTTTGGCTTATGCCTTCCTTGTCATTGGTTGGGCTAATCCTCAGATTGGAACAAAGCTAGAAGAAGTGAAACGAGAAGGAGTCGATGTCATCATTGCGCTTGATATTTCCAACAGCATGAAAGCTGAAGACATTCGCCCGAATCGCCTGGAAAGAGCTAAGCAATCCATTTCACGGCTTATTGACAAGCTTGAAAACGACAGGATCGGCATTATTGTCTTCGCAGGACATGCATATGTCCAACTTCCCATCACATCTGATTACGGCGCTGCAAAACTGTTCCTTAGTTCGGTCGACAGCGATATCATTCCAACCCAGGGAACCGCCATCGGAGCTGCTATTGAACTTTCATTGAAATCTTTTGTTGGAGAAGACAACAAGCACAAGGCTTTAATAATCATTACAGACGGTGAAAATCATGAAGATGATGCCGTTTCAGCTGCAGCCGAAGCCGCATCACAAGGTGTGGTCATTCACACCATAGGTTTCGGATCTCCTGCAGGTGCTCCGATTCCGGTTTACAGAAATGGGATCCAAGTTGACTTTCTCAAAGACAAAAACGGAAGTACAGTGCTCTCGAAGCTTGATGAAGTGACACTCCAAAGAATAGCCAATGAAGGAAAAGGCCAGTACATTCGCGCGACTAATACTGATGACGGCCTGAACAAAGTGCTTTCACAAATCGCCAGCATGGAGAAAAAGACATTTGGCATGAAACAGTATACCGGATATGAAGACAGATTTCAGTATTTTATCGGCGCCGCCCTGCTGCTCTTGTTCATGGAGAGCCTTACAGGAAGCCGTCGATCCCGAATGATAGAAAAACTGAAACTCTTTGGTACACCAGAAAAGATGAAGTAAGATGAGTGGAATAAAAATAAAATATCCTCAGTTGTTCAGGCACATGCTTCTAATTTGCCTGATCCAGTTTGCTGCACAGAACGTATTTGCACAAAATGAAAGAAAGCTGATTCGTAAAGGCAATGAGCATTACGAAGAAAAGAAATATACAGAAGCCGAGCTTAATTACAGAAAGTCACTGGAGAAAAATCAAAACTCAACACCAGGAAAATACAATCTCGGCAACTCACTGTACAAGCAGGATAAATTTGAAGAGGCAGAGAAATACTACCAGTCTGTCGCGGGAAATAAGGAATTAAAAGAAAACGCAAGATCTAATGCATATCACAACCTTGGCAATACTTATCTGAAAGAAAAAAAGTATAAGGAAAGTATCGATGCTTATAAGAATGCGCTTAAACTGAATCCTGCGGATGAAGATACCAGATACAACCTTGCTTATGCTCAATCCATGTTGCAACAACAACAGAATAAGCAGGATCAGAATAAAGACGAAAAGCAAAACCAGGACAAGCAGAACCAGGATAAGAACAAGCAAGACCAGGATAAACAAAAACAGGATCAGCAGGAAAATCAGTCTGCTCAGGATAAAAATGAGCAGAAAGAACAACAGGAAAACAAATCAGCACAAAAGAATAAAAATGAAATCTCGAAAGAAGATGCTGAAAAAATTCTTCAGGCTTTGAACAATGATGAGAAGAAAACTCAAAAAAAGCTGATCAAGAAAGAAGCAGTGAAAGCGAACATTGACAAGAAATGGTAAACTTTGAACTTCATACAGAAAGATTATTGATCAGGAATTTCAATTCTGGAGATGCCCTGGGGCTGATAAGCCTTTCTCAGGATGAGAAGTCAACACGTTACACTGAAGACCAAAAACTTTCTGGGCTTGAAGAAGCATTAAATGAAATCAATTCATTTTCTGAAAATGCAACAGAAGGATTTGGAAAATGGGCAATGATACTAAAGGATGAAGTAAATTTCAGTGGATGGTGTTCGATGCTTAGGGACGATAAGACGGGAGAAGTGAGTCTTGGGATGAGGGTCTTACCGGAATACAGAAACAAGGGACTTGCCACCGAAGCAGCTTCAGCCTGCATCAATTTCGGTTTCGGCACACTATTACTTGAAAGAATAATCGGAAAAACTGTTGCAGAGAATCCCGCTTCCTCAAAAGTTCTGCGTAAAATCGGGATGAAACACGAAACTGATTTTGAAGGACACGGCTATCTTTGCGAAAAATATTCCATTTCAATTGATGACTGGAGAAAAGCGAAAGGTGAAAAATGAATTTGAACATTGAAAAGTCAATTGAAGCGAATCACAGGAAAGCAACTGGAGTTCTTTCTTGTTTCACTTTATTATGTCTGCTACTTATTTCACTTACAACGCTAAACCTGTATGCACAGGATGAGAAGTTCACCGCGAGCGTATCCCCGCAAACAGTTTCTGTCGGCGAACAGGTTCAGGTCACATTTTCATTCAACGGCAATGGAAAGAATTTCAAAGCACCTTCCTTCTCAGGTTTCAATATTTTGGCCGGACCAAGCCAGTCAAGCAGTGTCCAGATCATAAACGGCTCCATCACACAGAGCATTTCATACACATATATTCTGCAGGCCCTTTCTGAGGGAAGCTTTAAGTTTCAGGGTGCAGAAATAACAGGCAGCGCCGGACGTGTGATCAGCAATGCTTTTACGATCAATGTAGTGAAAGGCAGCTCCGGACAGCAAAACAAGCAGGATGCTTCGGGCCAGGGACAAGTCGACGGTAAAAATGTATTCCTTCGAGCAAGCGTAGATAAAACCAATGTTTACAGGGGCGAAGCAATTTCAGTCACTTACCGTCTCTATACGAAAGTAACTCTGCTGAATTATTCAATCGATAAAATACCGGCCATGAACGGTTTCTGGACACAGGATATCACTTTATCACAGCAACCTGAATTCAGAGTGGAAAATGTAGATGGTGTGAATTATAAAGTTGCTGATATTAAAAAGCTGATAATTTTTCCTCAACGAAGCGGGGCCTTGCAAGTTGAATCCATGGAAGGTGATGTGATCGCCCGCGTGCAGGTAAAAAGGCAAAGCAGAAGCAACGATCCTTTTGACCAATTCTTCAACGACCCCTTCTTCAATAATCCGTTTTTCGGAGGCAATGTGCAGGATATAAAAGTTCCTGTCCGAAGCGAACCGATAAGGATCAACGTGAAAGAACTTCCTGAAAATGCACCACAAGGCTTCAGCGGAGCTGTGGGCAGATTCTCATGTGAAGTAAGTCTGGACAAGCAGGAAGTTAAAGCCCACGAACCGGTTACACTGAAAATCAAAATCAACGGAAAAGGCAATATCAAACTAATCGAATCACCTCAGGTAGATGTACCACCGGACTTTGAATCTTACGATCCGAAAGAGAACTCCAACATTTCAGCCAATGCATCAGGCGTTTCAGGCCACAAGACTTTTGAATATTTGCTCATTCCAAGAACACCAGGAGAATATAAAATACCTGTTTCTGATTTCAGTTACTTCGATCTTGATAAAAAGCAATACCAGATAATTCCCGCCGGTGAATTGCTTATCAAGGTAAATAAAGGTGATGAAAATCTGGTAGTCGGCAGCGGAGGCACCTTTAGCAATAAGTCTGACGTTCAAATGTTGGGAAAAGACATACGCTTTATAAAAACCAATGTTCCGGACTTCAGAAAAATCCAGACTCCGCTATTTGGAACAATTCTCTTTTACTCTCTGCTTGTTTCCCCTCTTCTGCTATTCGGATTTCTTATTCTAATTAGAAGAAGAAGCGAAAGTCTCAAAGGACAAAGCGGACTTATCAAAAGCAGAAAGGCAAACAAGATGGCGCGAAAGCGGTTGGCTCTTGCAAAGAAATATCTTGACAGCAATCAGAAAAATAAATTTTATGATGAAGTATCGCATGCTCTTTGGGGATATCTGAGCGACAAACTTCAAATTCCGGTTTCTGACCTTTCGAAGGAAACCGCAACAGATGCTCTAATCAGTTCAGGAATCAAAGTAGAAAATGTTAACAATATCATTTCTGTGATTGATAAAATTGAATTCACCAGGTTTGCAGGAAGTTCAGGTTCAACTTCCGGAGATTTATACAAAGATGCGATTACAGCCATTTCAGGCATTGAAGAAAATTAAGCATTGGCATGAACAAGAAATTTAACAAGCTGATTTACCTGATTCTGCTCACAGCGAGTCTTATGTCGCTGCGGCTTTTGGCTTTTGGAGATCCAGGATCAGTTTATATGCAAGCAAATGCTGCATATCAGGAAAAAGATTTCACCAAAGCTGCAAGTCTTTACCAATCGCTGACTGACAGTGGTTATGTTTCAGCAGAAGTCTATTTCAATCTGGGAAACTCATTTTACAAGACCGGCAATATTGCAAGTGCCATTGTTAATTATGAACGTGCACTTAAACTGAGTCCGGATGATGATGACATTCGATTCAACCTGACTTTGGCAAATCTCAAAACAGTTGACCGGATTGAAACAATGCCTGAAATATTCTACAAGCGCTGGATAAAATCAATCGTTCGGCTGATGACACCCTTCGGATGGTCAGTGCTTGCCGTGATTTTCATGTGGCTCTTTCTGTTCAGTGGATATCTTTATCTCTTTGGGGAATCCTACAGAATACGTAAAGCAAATTTTATCATGGCTTTTTTCAGCATCGTAATGGCTGCAACAACATATTTTATCGCTGAAAAAAGTTTCAGGGAAACTTATCAGGACCGGACTGCTGTAATCATGACAGCCAGCGCTTACATAAAAAGCTCACCTGATTCGCAAGGAAGCGACTTGTTCATTCTTCACGAAGGAACCAAGGTCGAAATCCTTGATGAATTATCCGGCTGGAAAAAAGTTAAAATTGCGAATGGCTCAGTCGGATGGCTGAAACAGGATGACCTTGAAGTGATCTGATTTTTACAGATGAAAATCGGACTCCTGAGCGATACGCACGGCCACATGGATGATGCAATCCTGAAGTACTTCTCTGACAGAGACGAAATCTGGCATGCCGGCGATATCGGCACAGAAGAAATCATCTTCAAACTAAAAGCGATTTGCCCGCTACGGGCAGTTTCAGGAAACATCGACGGACAAAATATCCGTTCACTTGTTCCTCCTTTGCTAAGTTTTTCTTGCGAAGGAATAAAAGTACTGATCATCCACATTGGCGGATATCCGGGAAATTATTTTCCGGAGGCAAGAAAGCTGATTAAGGAATATTCTCCTGATCTGTTTATCTGCGGGCATTCTCATATTTTAAAGGTGATGCGGGACGAACAGTTTCAACTGCTGCACATGAACCCGGGAGCTGCAGGAATTCACGGCTTCCATAAAATGAGAACCTTGCTGCGATTTGATATCAATGAAGGAAAGATAACGGATCTCGAAGCAATAGAATTAGGACTGAGAGGAAAGATCAGCTCTTAGCGTAGTCTGTCTGCAGATCTTACAAGATCTTCATCTTTTCTGATAAACTTTCCCGAAACGAAAAGCAACACAAGTTGAATGAGCGGAATATAGCTTCCGAATTTATATTCCACACGCTGGTTCATGTTTGAGGACATTGTGTCAGCAAGAAAAAACAAAAGACCAATCATCAGGCAGGTTAACAGCAATCCCAGATTACACATTCGTATCTGAAGACCTCTCCACTTGAACATGAATATCGTCACAAAGGCCAATGCGCCGATCACCGAATTGATAATAAGTAAGAGTGCATTTCCCTGATGTGATTCATTTGAAAAAATGTAGACGCCCTGAGGATCAGAACTGCCTCCTGGTTGACCGACAGTATTATGTAGTTCATACACCGGTACAAACATCAATATAACAGCAAGCCCTGCTGTGATCAGTAGAAGAAGTGATTGAACCCTTTGTATCATAGACTGTTGAAGTTGTGCAAATAACGCTCTTTTTTAATCAATTCGAAACTTTTTTATACGCTCAATGGTAATAATCAACAGCATATATGTAAAAAAAAAGAGGAAAATTGTTGTACAAGTAATCAAAACAGTGTAATATTGTGCACACAAGCATTCCGATCCCGGATTTTTGATCTATCCGCCCCGGAGTTTCCCAGTTCTTCTAAGGGTTAAACAAAAGATTTCATCTACTAAAATTCTTATGATTCATTGCGTTTTCAATACGCACAAAGCATAATTCAATAAAGATCCGCCAGGATTTTCAAACCCCATATTTTTCATGTACGATATTTTAGAATTAAACGACAAGCTCGTGAATGAGCTAAAAGAAATAGCTCGTTTAATGAACATTCCAAATTATGATGAGTTGAGAAAACAGGAATTGATTTACAAGATTCTTGATCAACAAGCACTAAACCCGCAGGCAAGTAGCTCGATCAAAGATGCACTTGTTTCAAAGTTCGCCCCAGCCGAAAAGGTAAAAGTGAAAGAAGTCGAAACTGAAGAGGAAGATCCTGCCGATGATGATGATGCTTCATCAAAAGGAAGACCAAAGCGCAAACGTGTGAGCCCTTCGAAGATCGGCACTCCTTCCAAAATGGATACAGCCGTCCTGGAACCCAGCGTGAAGATTCCTGCCACGAAGGTAGAAACACCTGCCCCGGTAGTTCAAGCTTCTGCGCCTGCAGCTGCACCTGCAACATCTGTTCCTGAAACTCAAAGGCAGTATGGCCAACGCCAGGACTTTGACAGGAATGCAAGACCACGCGGCAATTTCAACCAGCAAACTGAACCTGCTGCAGATCCTGATACATTTGTAGAAGTAGAAGGCGTGCTGGAAACTATGCCTGACGGTTTTGGCTTCCTCAGAAGCAGTGATTACAATTACCTGACTTCGCCTGATGATGTATACGTATCGCAATCCCAGATAAAACTCTTCGGCCTGAAAACCGGTGACACAGTAAAAGGAATGGTACGCCCTCCCAGGGAGGGTGAAAAGTATTTCCCGCTGACAAAAGTTGATTTCATCAACGGCCAGGATCCTGCTGTAGTAAGAGACAGAGTGCATTTTGATTATCTCACACCACTCTTTCCGGATGAAAAACTCAACCTGAGCGGAAGCAATACAAATTACAGCACCCGTATCATGGACCTCTTCACACCTATCGGAAAAGGTCAGAGAGGTTTGATAGTTGCCCAGCCGAAAACCGGTAAGACTATTCTTTTGAAAGATGTGGCAAATGCAATTGCTGCGAATCACCCTGAAGTGTATATGATTATTCTTCTTGTGGATGAAAGACCTGAAGAAGTAACCGATATGGCCAGAAGTGTGAAGGCAGAAGTAGTTGCCTCCACTTTCGATGAGCCTGCGGAAAGACACGTAAAAATCGCGAACATCGTTTTGGAAAAAGCCAAACGCATGGTTGAATGCGGACACGATGTGGTTATTCTTCTTGATTCCATCACCCGACTGGCTCGTGCATACAATACTGTGGCTCCTGCAAGCGGAAAAGTTCTCTCTGGCGGTGTTGAAGCAAACGCTCTTCACAAACCAAAAAGATTTTTCGGATCAGCACGTAAAATCGAAAATGGCGGCTCGCTGACAATTCTTGCTACCGCCCTGATCGATACCGGTTCAAGAATGGATGAAGTTATCTTTGAGGAATTCAAAGGTACCGGCAATATGGAACTCCAGCTTGACCGTAAGCTCGCTAACAAGAGGGTATTCCCTGCAATTGACCTTGTGGCATCAAGTACCAGAAGAGAAGATATGCTGCTTGACAAGGAAACTCTTCAGCGTATGTGGATTCTCAGAAATCACCTTGCAGACATGAATCCGATGGAAGCAATGGAATTCCTTCTCACGCAGATGAGAGGAACTAAATCTAATGAGGAGTTTCTTATCTCCATGAACGGATAAACGAAAAAATCAGAATAATCTGAATTAAAAATCCAGGTCAAAAGCCTGGATTTTTTTATAGCATTTCGCCTGACATGACTATGTGGTGTCCCTGAACACCCTCGTCAGCTTTTCGTAACATGGTTTTTGCCACTTTGCTGGCCGGTATCGCCTTGAAATTTCTCAATGGTCCCCAGAAAATAAAAGCAATGGACCGGAAAAGCCATATTGCCAATCTCTCCAGCCATCTGGTTTCTTCCCTGTATCCAATCAGCAATGAAGGCCTGAAGAATATTACGGTTGGAATTTTCATTCCAAGCACTTTCTTTTCAAGTGTACCCTTCACCCTGTTGTAAAAAACTTTCGATTTGCTGTCAGCCCCCATCGCGCTGATGCAATAATAACCCTTACATCCATGCTCTTCTGCGAGCATTGCAAGTTTCACAGGATAGTCATAATCCACAACGCGAAAAGCATCCTCAGTCCCTGCCTTTTTCATCGTAGTGCCAAGGCAGCAAAACACATGATCAACGCCATCAAAGTAATTGCCGTATTCGCCAAGCTTGTTGAAGTCGATGATCACTTCATGCAGTTTCGGATGTTGCACTGCCAGACTGCTCCTGACAAGACTGATGACTTTTGAATAATTCTGGTCTTCAAGCAGCAGTTTCAAAAGCTCTTTCCCGACAAGTCCTGTGGACCCAGCAATTAGGGCTGTTTTCATAGAATATAAAAACGCTTAACGCTTCTTTTTAACCGGAACAGTTTTTACTACTTCCTGAGGCCCCTTGATGGCCTTGTTGCTTTCGGCTCCGTTCTTCAAATTATCCAGCTCCGGCTTGTAACTCATGTCAATTGCATTTTTCACTTTATCCTTGCCAAGTGCCAGCTTCACTACATCAATCATCTCTTTCACGTAATGGAAGCGGATATCTTTTACATATTCTTTTTTGATGTCTTCAATATCTTTCTTGTTTTCAGCAGATAAAATAATATCTTTTATTCCTGCTCTGCGGGCTGCGAGAATTTTTTCTTTTATGCCACCAACTGGAAGAACTTTACCGCGAAGTGTGATCTCTCCTGTCATAGCAAAATTATTCTTCACTTTTCTCTGCGTGAAGACTGATGCCAAAGCTGTCAGCATAGTAATGCCTGCGGAAGGACCATCCTTTGGCGTAGCACCTTCAGGAACATGAATATGAATATCCCACTGGTCAAATATCCGGGGATCCGTTCCAAGTTCTTTTGAATGTGATTTAAGATAAGCAAGTGCTATTACCGCCGACTCTTTCATTACATCTCCTAAATTTCCTGTCAAGGTAAGCTTGCCTTTACCTCGGCTGACACTTGCTTCCACGAACAGAATATCACCGCCAACTGCAGTCCAGGCAAGACCGGTTACAACACCGGGAACTTCCACACCTTCCTCTCTGTCCTTCTGGAAAATCTGAACTCCAAGAATTTTCACGATTTCATCTTCGGTGAGTACCGGATTGTACTTCTCTTCCATCGCAATCTTCTTGGCAATTCCGCGTATTACTGAAGCCAATTTCTTTTCGAGTCCGCGTACTCCTGATTCACGTGTATAGTTCTCAATAATAAACTCAATAAGTTTAGTGGAAATTTTAATCTGATCTTTTTTCACTCCGTGGGCTTCAAGTTGCTTAGGAACAAGATGCCGCACTGCAATCTGGACTTTCTCTTCAAGTGTATATCCGCTGAGTTCGATAATCTCAAGACGGTCAAGCAAAGCAGGTTGAATGTTACTAAGTGAATTTGCTGTAGCGATAAACAACACATTCGAGAGGTCATAGTCGATCTCTACATAGTTGTCGTAAAAAGTATTGTTTTGTTCAGGATCCAAAACTTCAAGTAATGCTGAAGACGGATCTCCATGAAAATCATTCCCGAGTTTGTCTATTTCATCCAGGACAAAAACCGGATTGGAAGATTTTGACTTCTTAAGATTCTGAATGATTCTTCCCGGCATGGCGCCAATGTATGTTTTTCTGTGGCCACGAATCTCCGCTTCGTCGCGAAGCCCGCCGAGAGACATGCGAACGTATTTTCTGCCTAGCGCAGTAGCGATGGACCTCCCCAGAGATGTTTTACCCACTCCAGGGGGGCCAAAGAGACACATGATCGGAGATTTCATGTCTCTTTTCAGCTTGAGAACCGCGAGGTACTCAAGTATTCTTGATTTCACTTTTTCCAAACCGTAATGATCTTTGTCAAGCACTTTCTGAGCATGCTTCAGATCAAAATTATCCTGCGTAAATTCGTTCCAAGGCAGATCAAGCAGCAATTCAAGATAATTGAGCACTACTGAATATTCAGCAGCTGCAGGATTCATTCTTGCAAGGCGATCACACTCTTTATTGAATAATTCGGATACTTCCTTACCCCACTTCTTCGATTTTGCTTTTTCCTTAAGCTCCGCTACTTCACGGTCAGGCGTGGACCCGCCCAGCTCTTCCTGAATTGTTCTCAACTGCTGATTCAGGAAATACTCCCTCTGCTGCTTATCAATGTCAGTCCTTACTTTACTCTGGATCTGATTCTTCAGTTCAAGCATCTGCAATTCTTTGGAGAGAAGTTCCAGCACAGTAGTTGCGCGTTTTTTATGATCTTCAATTTCCAGAAGTGCCTGCTTCGCATTTACATCCAGGTTCATGTTGGATGAAATGAAATTAATCAGAAAAGTATGGCTTTCGATGTTCCTTATTGCAAATGCTGCATCCGAAGGGATGTTTGGCGAATGCTGTATAATCTGCAACGCCAGGTCCTTGAGCGATGCAACCGTCGCCATGAATTCCCTGTCGTTCGCGTTGCCTTTCGCCTCTGGGAATGGAGTAACTGAGCAACGGATGTAAGGATCGGTCTGTACACATTCGTTAAGCTTGAATCTGCGTTTACCCTGAATAATAATCGTAGTATTTCCATCAGGCATTCGAAGCATCTTCAACACATTCGCAACAGTACCTACCAAATTCAAATCTTCAAATACGGGATCTTCGATGGCTACATCTTTTTGTGAGACAACACCAATAATTTTATCACCCTTATAAGCGTCTTTGATCAGGTTAATGGATTTGTCGCGACCTACAGTAATCGGTATTACCACACCCGGGAAAAGCACTGTATTTCTCAGAGGAAGAATGGAGAGTACTTCAGGAACGTCCTGCTGATTCATTTGGTCCTCATCCTCTTGCGAAAGCAGTGGGATAAATTCCGTATCGTCATCAATGATATTAGCAAGTTTCAGAATATTTTGATCAGTCATCTTTTAATTGAGGATTGTTTTGAATTTACGCCAAAGTGTCATAAATGTTGATTTTTTCAGCGTAATATCAATTAGTCCAATTTCATGCCAGATAGAAACACTGACATTTTGGTTCAATGCAAGTAAGTAAAAATCGGCAAGGAAAACTACACAAATCAGGAATACGCGAAATGGAAAAACCTTATAAACGAATGCAACAATTGAGTCAATCAGGCTAATACTTTGACCCAAAGAATTCATTGCTAGTCAATTTAACCCGGATTCAGTCAAACTTGGGCAATTAAGCCGGATTATTTAGGTTTGCGGCTCAATTATGGAAAAAAGCTCTTTATCCAAAAGGGTTCAAAACCTTTCTCAGAGTCAGACAATCGGTATGTCCAAGCTGAGCAGGGAAATGAAAGCGAAAGGAATTGACGTTGTCAATCTCAGCCTCGGAGAACCCGATTTCATCACGCCTGAACACATAAGAACAGCTGCGAAGAAGGCTATAGATGACGGCTTCACTTTCTATCCTCCGATTTCAGGATACAACGAATTGAAATCCGCAATCTGCGCTAAGTTCAAGAGAGAAAACAATCTTCATTTTGAACCTGAACAAGTGGTGGTTTCTACCGGAGCCAAACAGTGCATCGCGAATGCTATTTTATGTATGGTGAATCCGGGTGAGGAAGTGATCATTCCCATGCCTTATTGGGTAAGTTACATTGAAATAGTAAAACTTGCTGAAGGTGTTACAGTTCCGATAAAAACCGGAATTGAAAGCGATTTCAAAATCAGTCCAGAACAACTTGAAAATGCGATTACTCCGAAGACAAAAATGTTTGTCTTTTCATCACCCTGCAATCCAACCGGAAGCGTATATTCAAAGGATGAGCTGGCTGCACTTGCAAAAGTTTTCGAGAGGCATCCCCATGTATTTATTCTTTCTGATGAAATCTATGAACACATCAACTTCCTCGACCGCCATCAAAGCATCGCACAATTTGAAAGTCTCAGGGAGCGAATTATACTTGTAAACGGTGTTTCCAAGGGATATGCAATGACTGGCTGGAGGATTGGATATTTGGCAGCACCAAAATACATCGCGCAGGCATGCGACAAGATGCAGGGTCAGTTCACTTCTGCAGCTTCTTCCATCGCACAGAAAGCTGCAGAAGCCGCGCTCAATGGCGATTTAAAACCTACTGAAGAAATGAATAAAGCGTTTCTCAGGAGAAGAAATTTGCTGCTGGAACTTATCCGTGAAATACCTGACCTCAAAGTGAATGAACCTAAAGGTGCATTTTATGTTTTCCCTGATGCAAGCGCGTACTTCAACAGAAAATACGGACAGCACGTTATAAAGAATGCCGATGATTTCTGCATGTATCTGCTGGAAAAAGCGCAAGTGAGCACAGTCACCGGTGAAGCATTCGGGGCTCCTGAATGTTTCCGTATATCCTATGCTGCATCCGATGAAGATTTAAGAAAAGCCGTGAGCAGGATCAAAGCTGCTTTGGCTGAGCTGAAATAAGTTTAGAGGGAATCTCCCAAATACAATAAATGGCATCTGTAAAAAATAAATCACTTGTCAGCTACATCTCTGAATTCAGAAAGATGAATGTCATGATCATCGGTGATGTCATGATTGATGCGTACTTATGGGGTAAGGTGGACCGCATTTCTCCCGAAGCACCTGTACCGATAGTTTCTGTAACCAAACGTGAAAATAGGCCAGGTGGAGCGGCAAATGTGGCAATCAATATTCATTCCCTGGGCGCAACGCCTGTTCTTTGCTCGGTGATCGGCGACGACCTGAACGGAAGAACTTTTACAGAAATTATTCAGGAACTGGGAATGTCGACTGAAGGGTTGGTTCAAAGTCCTGACAGGCCTACCACAAGGAAAACCCGCGTGATCGGAAACAATCACCAGATGCTGAGAGTGGATGAAGAACGTGAAGAAGACCTTTCCCCTTCAGAAAGAAAAAGGCTGCTTGAAAGAATTGAGTCCATTTTATCAAGAAAGAAAACTGATGTAATCGTGATTGAAGATTATGACAAAGGAGTGATTAGTAAAAGCCTTATAGAACAAGTGGTCGGAATGGCCAGGCAATACAAAATTCCTGTCGCTGTGGATCCTAAGAGACGTAACTTTAATCATTACAAGAATGTGGATTTGTTCAAACCAAATCTCAAAGAACTCAAGGAAGGAATAAAAATGGATCCTGATGAAAACGGCATTCAGGATATCATCGCAGTTGCAAAAAAATTCAGGAAGGAAAAACAAATAGGCACTCTGCTGCTTACCTTATCAGAAAAAGGAGTTCTCGTACTGAACGATTCGGTTGAAAAAATCATTCCGGCTCATGTAAGAAACATCGCTGATGTTTCCGGAGCAGGTGACACAGTTATCGGAGTTGCCGCTTTGTGTCTTGCAATCGGATTGAATGCTGAAAAAACCGCAACCATCGCAAACCTTGCCGGCGGGCTGGTATGTGAAAAAGTTGGCGTAGTTCCTGTCGAGCCTGAACAGTTAATTGAGGAAATAAAAAGACTCGGAATCAGTTAATCAATGTCAGAACCGGTAAGACCTTATAAAGACAGCAAGTCTGGCAAGAAAGAACAGGTCGCTAAAATGTTTGACAACATTGCATGGCGATATGATTTCCTAAATCACTTACTTTCATTTGGTATTGACAAATACTGGAGACGAAGCGCGATCCGTGAGCTCAGGGAAATCAAACCTGCATTCATTTTGGATATCGCAACCGGTACAGGCGATTTCGCCCTGGAAGCAATGAGATTGAAACCTGAGAAAATTTTCGGGATCGACATTTCTGCCGACATGCTGGCTATCGGGAAAAAGAAAATAACGGATAAAAAATTAACCGGGAGAATTGAACTTTTAGAGGGAGATTCTGAAAACCTGATATTTCAGGACAATAAGTTTGATGCGGTCATCGTTGCATTTGGTGTACGAAATTTTGAAAACCTCGAAAAAGGCCTTTCAGAAATGTTGAGAGTATTAAGACCGGGCGGCAAGACGGTTATTCTTGAATTCTCAAAACCAAAGTCCGTAATTATTTCAGGCTTATACACATTCTACTCTTCAAAAATCACCCCCTGGATTGGCAAAAAATTATCCAAAGATCCCGCCGCATATGGCTACCTTCACGAATCTGTTATGGCTTTTCCTGAAGGAGAAACCTTCAAGGAAATCCTGAGAAAATGTGGCTTTAATAATGTATCCGACAGGAGAATGACTATGGGTGTGGTGAGTGTATATACCGGAACAAAGTAAAATGCTCTTAAAACGAATTATATTTTTCTTATCCTTTTTCTTATTAATCCTCTTAGGCAAGAGTGAAAATTGTCATGCCCAGATGGATAATGTTCCCATTAATCTTCCAAAATATGACAAGCAGAAATTGCACTTTGGATTCACACTTGGACTGAACAGATCCAATTTCAAAGTTCAGCTCATGCCTGATTTTAAATACCGGGATTCGATATACAGAATTGAACCGGTAGGTGTAATGGGTCTGAATCTTGGCATCATAAGCAATTTAAGACTCGGTGAATATTTTGATCTGCGCTTCATACCAGCCTTATCCTTTGCCCAAAGAAATCTTGAATACACATTTTATTACGAAGATTCCACAGGAGCTTTCATCACAAAAAATGTAGAATCAACTTACCTTGAATTTCCAGTAAATATTAAGTTCAAGTCAAAGCGCGTAAACAATTACAGAGCATATGTTTTGGCAGGCGGAAGATATTCCATTGATATGGTATCTCAGGCTAAAGTGAAAGACCGTGATAAGGAAATTGTGAAGCTGAAGAAAAACGATTACGGATATGAAATCGGTTTTGGCTTTGATTTTTATATGACTTATTTCAAATTCAGTCCGGAGATAAAAATGTTCAACGGAATTCCCAACCTTCTGGTTAAGGAAAACACTGCTTTTTCCAGTCCGATAGAAGCTTTACATTCAAAAATATTTCTCATATCGTTCACCTTTGAATAAATAATAAAGAAACATGATACAGCAGCTTGAGCTTGTCCTTCTTCCCGAAGAGGCGGCAGACGAGGCAAAAGTGCTGAAGAAAGCCGCACAGCAGCTTTCAGTTTCAGCTGAACGCATTCGCGGAATCAATTTATTGCGAAGATCTATTGATGCACGTTCAAGGAAAGTTCTGATCCGTATGCTTTCAGAAATTTTTATAGATGAAGATCCGCCTGTTCAGAATAAAGAAGAATATGAATTTAATTTTTCAAGAAATGTAAGTCAGGCCGAATCGGTTCACATTATAGGATTCGGGCCTGCAGGAATGTTTGCCGCACTGCGTTTGATAGAACTGGGCAAAAAGCCGATCATCATAGAACGAGGCAAGGATGTGAGATCAAGGCGGCGTGATCTTGCGGCTATTAATAAACTAGGAATTGTAAATCCCGAATCCAACTATTGTTTTGGCGAAGGAGGCGCCGGCACTTATTCCGACGGCAAGCTTTACACACGTTCCGGCAAGCGTGGAAACATCCGCAGGATATTGTCTGTTTTTGTGAAACATGGAGCAGACCCTGACATTCTCATAGACGCGCACCCTCATATTGGCACCAATAAATTGCCAGGTGTAGTACAGTCCATCAGAGAAACAATTTTAAATGCAGGCGGTGAGATACACTTTGAAACCAGGCTGGACGACATCATTTCACAGAATGGAAAAATCATCAATATTCTTGTAAGTAAAATTGCTTCAGGAGAACAGATAGAAATCCCTTGCCACAAAATTATACTCGCTACGGGACATTCCGCCAGAGATATTTACGAACTGCTGAACAGAAAAAATATTCGCATCGAACGCAAGGCTTTCGCGCTTGGAGTAAGGATCGAGCATCCTCAAGAAATCATTGACAAAGTTCAATATCATTGCGAAAGCAGAAGCCCTTACCTCCCACCCGCCTCTTACAGTCTTGCGGCAAATTTTAAAGGAAGAGGTGTGTATTCTTTTTGTATGTGTCCGGGCGGAATCATTGCGCCTGCAGCAACTTCTGCCGGAGAGATTGTAGTAAACGGATGGTCTCCTTCCAAAAGAAACAATCCTTTCGCCAATTCCGGAATGGTAGTCAGCGTAACAGAAGAAGATTACATTCCTTACGAGAATTTTGGCCCATTGGCAGGACTTCAGTTTCAGAAACAAGTCGAGCAAAAAGCCTTTACTGCCGGAGGAGGAATGCTTGTAGCTCCGGCTCAGCGGCTGATTGATTTTATGCAGAGAAAACTGTCTTCCTCATTGCCGGAATGCTCCTATATTCCAGGAGTAAAATCTGTATTGATGGATGAGGTGCTGCCTCATGCAATTTCCAATACATTGAGAGAAGGTCTCGGGCATTTCGGTAAAAAGATGAAAGAATATTACACGAATGAAGCTTTGCTGGTAGCAACAGAATCACGCACATCTTCGCCTGTAAGGATTCCAAGAGACCCTGAAACTCTGGCTCATCCTGATGTGATGGGACTTTACCCCTGCGCCGAAGGTGCAGGCTATGCGGGCGGAATTGTTTCCGCTGCCATGGATGGAGAAAGATGCGCGGAAGCTGCCGCTGGTTTATGATTTTTACTATCTTCCATCCTGAAAAAGCTTTTATGATTTTTGCATTTATATTTAAAATTCTAGGCTGGAAAATTGAGGGCGACGTTCCTCGTGATATTCCAAAATATTTAATCATAGTCGCACCGCATACCAGCAACTGGGATTTTTTCGTCGGTCTTGCAGTCCGGTCCATTCTTAAATTCCCTTCCAGATATCTTGCTAAAAAAGAATTATTCATTCCGCCATTTGGGTGGATATTCAGAAAACTTGGAGGCTATCCAGTAGACAGAAGCAAATCGACTAATATGGTAGATGATGTGGTATCCATTTTTAAAAAGGAAGACAGCTTTATACTTGCAATCACTCCTGAAGGAACCAGAAAAAATGTCAGACGTTGGAAAACCGGATTTTATCATATTGCTGTAAAAGCTGGAATTCCCATTGTACTATCCGGAATTGATTACAAATTGAAAAAGGTTGTATTTTCAAAACCGATGAATCCTTGCGGAGAGTTGGAAAAAGATGCTGTGATCATTGATAAATTTTTCGAGACTTTTTCCGGAAAAAACGGTAATGCAGCTAAAGTTCTCGGTAATGCTCAGACTATCTAAACCGCCTTCGAAATTCCGAGCAAATGATTCCGGTCGCTACAGATGCATTCAAAGAATCAGGTTTTCCGTTTTCAGCAATGCTGAATTCTGGAATCATGATTTTCCGGTCGATGAATTTCATAAGTTGTGTTCCAATTCCAGCAGATTCATTTCCTATCATCAACAAAGCTTCAGAATTTAACTCAGAGTCATAAACGCTTTCTCCGCCCAGCATTGCTGCATAAACCGGAATAAAAGCATTTTCTCTGTTCATTGAAAATAACACATCAAGATCTATGTATTCCACCTTCACTCTGAAAAGAGAACCCATCGCTGCCTGAACCACTTTCGGATTGTAGCATTCCGCAGTTTGTGAAGAGCAAATTACATATGAGATTCCGAACCAGTCAGCTATCCTGATTATTGTTCCGAGATTTCCAGGGTCTCGAATATCATCCAATACGATACTCAGCTTTCCTTTGAGAGCTGTCATCTTCAAATCACTTTCATGCTGCCTGCATATTGCGAGAACACCGGGTGGAGAACTTAAACAACTGATCTTTTTCATCTCAGACTCGCTGACTTCTAAGCTATCAATCCCATGTGAACGAGCGATAGTCTGAATCTCTTCGGAATTTTCGGCAGTAAAATATATTTGTGTGATTTTTATTGATGCCTGAATGGCATCTCTTACAATCTTATCTCCTTCCGCGATGAAAGTCTTCTCAAGTTGTCTAAACTTTTTATGATGTAATGCGGTGATGTTTTTTATTTCCTGCCTGGAAAGCATAAAAGTTTATGAATTGACCAATTCAATGACTGTAATTTCAGGCAATATACCCACTCTGCCCGGATATCCAATGAAACCAAGTCCGCGGTTTACATACAGATATTGTTTACCAGTTTTATACAAATCAGCCCAACGCTGATAAACATACTGCACAGGACTCCATCTGAATCCGGGCACTTCTACACCAAATTGAAAACCGTGTGTATGTCCGGATAAAGTCAGATCAATGAAACTATATTTACTGTTCACTTCTGCATCCCAATGACTGGGATCATGAGACAGAAGTATATTGACATCCGCACGGCTTAGACCATCCACAGCTTTGTCCAGATTTCCATAGCGTTGAAAATTCATACGGGCGCTCCAGTTTTCAACGCCTATTAACGCCAGACGGCTTCCATCCCGTTCGATGGTGTCATTTGAGTTCAGAAGCAGTTTCCAGCCCATTTCTTTCTGAAGTTGTTTCAAGTTTTCAAAATTGCTGATCTTTTCTTCTTCTGAATTCCAACGGTAATAATCACCGTAATCATGATTGCCTAACACAGAATATACACCGTGTCTTGCTGAAATTTCACTCAATACATCCTTATAAGGAAGAACTTCCGCAGCACGGTCGTTCACCAAATCACCTGTGAAAAGCACCAAATCCGGCTTTTGTGAATTGATCAGCTCAACAGCTTTTTTAAGCGGATCAACACTCATGAAACTTCCCAGGTGCAAATCGGAAATCTGAACCAGTTTCATATTTCGAAAGGTATCAGGCAATCCTACCAGGCGCAATTTCACTTTTCGCACTTTATAATTGTATGCCCCCCCTGTCATGCCATAGATCATCGAAATGAACGGCACAGCTCCTACAATGAAGCCAAGTCTTACCAGGAAGTCATGTCTGGAAATTGAAGGACTCTGAAAAACTCCTTCTTTTTTATCTTCAAAAAGCGCTGATAAAAGATTTACCAGATATCTTCCTCCCCTGACAAGGTCATCCAGCATCAGAAATACGAGCACGAAAACTTTTGACAGGTATAAGATCACAATTGATGCAAAGAGAAATGTCCTGAACATTTTTGGCCATGTTCTCCAATCAATAATTTGTCCGCTCATGATAGACATAACAGAAATAACAGTGAGGGACCAGAAAAGAATTGTGACAAATCTCTTAATTGATATTGCAGAGCCCTGAATCAATGACTTCAGACCATTGAACACATACAAATCAATGAGCAATAGCAATAGAATTATAAGCAGGATTCTTAATGTCATAAATTGTGATGGAAAAACAATTTATACAAAATACAAACGAATGACCTGATTGTTCAAATTCATCAGGGATTGAGTCGGTTCAATTTCCAGGCTCCGTTTTTCATTTTGGTATATAAAATTCTGTCATGCAGCCTGTTTTCTCTTCCCTGCCAAAATTCCATGCTTTTAGGATTCAGCCTGTAGCCACCCCAATGAATGGGACGAGGCACTTTCATTCCTTCGAATTTTTGCAGATAAAATTCAATTTTACTTTCAAGGCTGGCTCTGCTTTCAAGAACTGAACTTTGTTGAGAAGCCCAGGCACCTATCTGGCTTTCCCTTGGACGGGAATCGAAATACTCGTCAGATTCCTTCGGACTGAGTCGCGAAATCATTCCTTTTATTCTGACTTGTCTGTGTAACTCCGGCCAGTAAAAGTTTAGGCAGGCTCGTTTATTGCTCTGTATTTGCTTTCCCTTTTCACTCAAATAATTCGTAAAAAAAGAAAATCCATTCCTGTTCAGATCCCTTAACAAAACTACCCGGGAATCAGGCTGAAGATTTTTATCAACTGTTGACAGAGTCATCGCGTTGGGTTCCTCAATCCCGGCATCAATCGCCTGTTTCATCCAACTTTCGAACTGAACAAAAGGCGACTTGCTGACACTCTTTTTATCCAGCACTCCTGAAATAAAATCTCTTCGAAGATTGCGTATATATTTTCTCAATTGGCTCATATTCAAATATACTAAGTGTCAGAAATCCACTGGTTCAAATAACCAAAAACTGAAAGAAACCATCAGGTATTGCAACATATTGAATTCAGGCTTGTAATTTATAGGTTTTCGAACCATTTATATTGCAAATATCCAATTTCAAGAGATCAGGTAATATGATAATTGTCTATTTTTTAACTTTCCGAATGTAAGTTTTCATGAAATTCTGATTGAACCGAGGGAATTTATTGTGGTAAAAAACTGACAAACAATCAAGGATAAGTAATGTTTGTTTGTCTAAAGCATGAAACTCAAACAGCATCCTCGATACAGTATTGACAAATATGAAACGAACTGTATTTCTTGAACCTCAGGTTGGACGAATCCTGGTATCAGAACCCTTTCTTCTGGATTCATATTTTAAACGCTCAGTCATTCTTCTCGGTGAACATGGAGAGGAAGGCAGTGTGGGATTTATTTTAAACAAGCCCACTGACCTCAATCTAAATGATGCCTTGGAAGATTTCCCTCCATTTGATATACCATTATATTTTGGAGGACCGGTTCAAACCGACACTATTCATTTTCTGCATACACTTGGCAATAAATTAGAAGGAAGTAAACTCATTCTTCCAGGTATTTATTGGGGCGGAAGTCTGGAAATGTTAAAGTTGATGCTCGATACAAACCAGGTAAATAAAAATGAAATTCGCTTTTTTGCCGGTTACAGCGGATGGGAACCACAGCAACTCGAAGATGAGTTGAAAGGCAGGACCTGGTTAGTTTCAAATTGTCAAAAGGATATCGCATTTTCCGAACATCCGGAAGAATTATGGGGGGAAGTGCTGAGAACCATGGGAAGTCAGTATGCCATCTTAGCTAATTTTCCTGAAGATCCGAGTTTGAACTGATCTTCTGTTAATCACTCCTTTTTACTGCATTTTCATTTGATTCCAAATTGAGTCATGATCTGAAATTGCCTTAATTTACAATTCTAATAATATTTTAATTCTGATTTCTATCCTTAATCAATTATTTGACATGTAATTAATGCCATTATTATAAATTTTCAGGAAAATTATTTATTAAAAATCAACCAAAAGTATTAGAGCAGGAAAGTCAATTTATATATTTAGTATCTACTTTTTATCTCACGTAATACTTCTAACAAATTGTACTCTTACCAATTAGCACAGTTATTTCGCCAAAATTATTTTTTATTAAATTTTATTTACCGGAGATTTGCTTGCGTTTGCCAATAAAGTTGAAAAGTACCTTAAAATATGGTTAATTTTATTGTGTCTCTGGAATTTTTTTTTGCATCTTTAAATTGTGCCTATCAAGGGCAGGTTGACTGCATTTTCATATTTAAATTAATTAATCAAATTATAAAGGAAAAATAATACACGCGGATTCCTGACTTATATACATATAATCGGATGATAAAAAATATGCTGCAAGATCGCATGAAGTTTTCTTGTGCCTGCGATTATTCCAGCAATTGACATTGATAAACACAACACAACATAATCAACACAAGCATGAAAACTTTTATCACAACTCTACTTTTTTGCAGCTTATTCATTATCAACGCCAGCAGTCAAAATGTGACTGACCCTTCTTCAAATCCTTCATACGATTCGCAGAAGTTAGCATCAGTGTCTCCATCAAACACCCACGTGCTAACACTGGTGAGTGACTCAGCAGATTATCAGCCAGGGTCACTGGCGACATTTACAGGTGGAGGATTTTTACCTGGCGAAACAGTGTCGTTTCAAGTGACGCACCTTTACCACCACAATCACGGTCAAGGTCATAATCAATGGACAGTTATTGCTGATGCGCAGGGTTCATTTGTCACAACGTGGATTGTATGCACAGATGACTGTGAAGGAGAGCATCTCCTGGCAGTTGCTACTGGTCAGACTTCAGGCTATACTGCCACATGCATGTTCACAGACGCTTTACCGTCAGATTCAAGATTCATTCAGCCGGATGCCTCATACACCACATTCCCTGGAAACGATGACGGATCCATTGGTCCATTTACATTACCTTTCACATTCAATCTGTACGGAAGCCAGTATAATCAGGTTTGGATTAACAATAACGGAAACCTGACTTTCACTGGTCCATTTGGAGCATATACTGCATCTGGTTTTCCATTTAATGTGCCTATGGTCGCTCCGTTCTGGGCTGATGTGGACACTCGCCCTGCAGGAAGTGGTAAAGTGGTTTATAAAATCAATCCAACTCACATGATTGTCACCTGGCCGGCAGTTGGATACTATAATCAGCAAACCAATCTGCTGAATACTTTCCAGGTAATCATCTCAAATGGTAATGATACACTGATTGGAATAGGAAACAACGTAGCATTTTATTATGGTGACATGCAGTGGACCACTGGAAGCGCTTCTGGTGGCGTAGGAGGTTTTGGAGGCACGCCGGCTACTGCAGGTATCAACAAGGGAAATAGCATCGACTTCATTCAAATAGGAAGATTCAATCAAAACAATTCTAATTACGATGGAGCCGGTGGTAATCCAGACGGAGTTCATTACCTCAACTATCAGAATTTCCAAATCAATGCTACAAATATTCAAAACCTTCCTCCATCAGTAAGTGGCGTTCCTGCAAATAATACTGTCAACCTTACTTGCGGAGACACTCAAATTCTCACCTTGTCATTCCTCCCTCCGGAAGTAGGCCAGATTGTTACAACCACAATCAATACAGGCCAACTATGTGGTGTTCATGATTCAATCTCCAACGGACCCTTATCAATTGCTTCACTTGAAATTCATGCCCAAGACTGCAACATCGGAACTCATATCGTCACCTTTACGGCAGTGGACAATTTTAATCCTCCTGATACTACTATAGTAAGTATTACGGTGAATATTCAGCCTGCAGCAATAACCCAAACTCAACCAATTACAGTCTGCGAGTGGTCCGATATAACCCTAAACGCACCGGCAGGATCAAATTACAATTGGACTGGTCCTAACGGATTCAATTCTACAATACAGAATCCACTGATAGAAAATGCCTCATCAGTTGAAGCAGGCTTGTATTCAGTGAACTATACATCGCTAAGCGGCTGCTCCCGTACTCAGCAGACTCAGGTGACTGTTCTGCCAACACCAAATGTTGCAATCTCATCGAGCGGCAACCTCTCGATTTGTCCCGGACAATCTGTTACACTGTATGCATCACCCATAAGTCAAGGGCCTCTTGTATATGCATGGGCACCTGGAAATCAAACGACAGATAGTATTTTGGTTACTACTGCAGGAACCTTTACACTTACCGCAACAAATGTTTATGGTTGTTCCTCTGAGGTTTCAGAAACTGTAGCTGGCATCAGCTGCATTCTACCCTATTACCCACCGCCAGCTGGAGGAAAAGTACCTGACCTAATAGGTTCTGAGCTGAACTCGCTGTATAACAATTTTGGAAATGTAGCAGATTCCGCGGAAACGATTTTCCGACTGAGGGGAGACAGTGTCTATGTGGACGTGATTGCGGTTGATGGAATGTACAATTCTCTTCTTTCCTTATTGCAATCCGCTCCTTACGGGATGTCTAATATTGTGAATAATGGACCCAATTCACTTATTATTACAGGAAAATTTCCAATTGGAAATTTGCCAAAACTCGACAGTATACCACATCTGGTGAAATACGCCAGGCCAACATTTCCCCCTTTAACACAGGCAGGAATTGTCACCAGTGCAGGAGATATCTCAATGAGATCTGCGCTTGCAAGGAACGGATTTGATGTAAACGGAACAGGTAGTAAAATTGGCGTTATATCCGATAGCTATAACACAATACCGGGTAACCCTGCACTTACTGACGTACTCAATGGAGATTTGCCAGGAATAGGTAATCCGAACTTCCCTACTCCGGTTCAAATAGTGAAAGAATATCCATTCGGAAGAAGGACGGATGAAGGAAGGGCAATGATGCAAATTGTGCACGATATTGCTCCGGGTGCTGACCTGGCTTTCAGAACAGGTTTCATCACAGCCGGCGACTTCGCGCAAGGCATTCATGAACTTCACGCTGCCGGTTGCGACGTGATTGTGGATGATGTCACATTCATCACTGAGCCTTTCTTCCAGGACGGAGTCGTTGCACAAGCAGTGAATTCTGTAAACAACAGCGGAGTATCCTACTTCAGTGCTGCCGGGAACTTCGGAACCAAATCTTATTCAGGAACCTTTAATCCGGCACCTGCTCCATCCGGAATCAGCGGTTCTGCACATGATTTTGGCGGAGGAGATATCTTTCAAAGCATTACCCTTCCTCCGGGAATTTATACAATTGTTCTGCAATGGCAGGATTCAATTTATTCACTCGGTCAAACCAGCACCGGTACACAGAATGATCTTGACATATATCTTTCAAATGATGACGGTACAACCTTATTCGGATTCAACAGGAACAGCATTGGCATAGATCCGATAGAAATCATGCCGTTCACAGTTACATCCACTTCAAGCTCCAACATCATGATTGTAAGAGCCAGTGGAACGGGTAATGTTCAGTTCAAATATGTTGTATTCAGAGGCGAAATAGTCATCAATGAACATTTCTCCGGTAACTCTACAATTGTCGGACAAGCTAATGCCGAAGGTGCCATGTCTGTCGGAGCAGTTTTATATAGCAACACTCCTGCATACGGTGTAAATCCTCCGACAATTGCTTCTTTCTCATCCAGAGGTGGTACTCCCGTTAATGGAGTTGTTCGCAATAAACCAGATTTTACAGCACCCAATGGTGTGAACACTACTGTCTTCATGAACGGTGTGAACATTGACAATGACCTGTTTCCTAACTTCTTCGGCACCTCAGCAGCAGCACCGCATGCGGCTGGCGGAGCTGCACTTGCCATCCACGCAAAGAAAAAGTTCTACAATCAGGTGATGACACCAAATGAAGTCAGGTCACTGCTTCAGAGCACAGCCGTTGATATGAATACTCCGGGATTTGATTTTGTATCCGGCCATGGTTTACTGAATATTGACGCTGCTTTGAAATCCTTTGCTTCCCCTTCACCTGAAGTGATCTCCCTGTCGTACGACACAAACCTTGTTCCCGGAGCACAACCAATGCAAATTACAGTCAATGGAAACTACCTGACTTCACTGAGTGTGGTATTATTCAGGGGAGATTCTATTCCGACTGTAGTACTGAATTCGAATCAGGCCACTGCTACAGTTCCTGCATTTACCGGAAACCCGCCGATACAGGTATATACCAGACCAATTACACCAAACGGTAATGATGGCGGATATTCTGACAGCTTGTTTTTCTTTACTCCGGTTAAGAAAACTGTTAATATTACAGCTGACAACAAGTACAAAAAGTACGGGGAACAAATTCCGGCATTCACTTCTACTATCACAATTGACGGACAACCTTTGTCAGCTTTCGGTCTGACAGCATCTGATCTCAAATTAAATTCACTCAGCTACACAACTCCGGCTCAAAGTTTGAGTCCGGTAGGATTGTTTTTCATCAGACCATCCGCTACCCCATTAGATCCAAATGATCCGGTAGACATTGGTTTGTTGGAATCATACAATTACGTGTTTAATGATGGCATTCTGATTATCGAAAAAATGCCGCTGCTTATTACTGCCAATGACACTACTGTAACATATGGCGACAAACTTGGTGGATTCTCATTCACCTACGATTATGATAATACAAACATTGCTCCTGGTGAACAGGCTGCATTCCTTGATTCTCTGCAAACTCTTCACAATGCATTTATCGCTGAAAACGCACTGGCTCTTGTTGACGCCAGACCTTTGATCAACGGACGGCCACTTGTAAATTCAGATCTTGCCAACCTGACTTTTATGGCCAGCAGCAGAGCCCTGATAAACGGAAGACCACTTGTGAACGGCAGACCGCTAGTTAACAATGTGATAGTTTATGATACTGTTAACATAGTAGATGTATCACCTGCCAGTATATTCAATTACCAGGATGACTCAGACACTACAATTCTGGTAAACGCTCGTCCGCTGGTAAACGCACGTGCATTAATAAACGGAAGAGCGCTTGTAAACGGAAGAGCTCTTGTCAATGGAAGACCACTGGTGAACAGCCGTGCTCTTGTCAACGGAAGGCCTCTGGTTAACAGCGCAGCGTTAGACGATACGAGCGGAGCTGACATAGTCATCATCATCGATGAAGCAGACGTGTATGCACCGGCTGATGACACTTTGGAAACTTTCTACTCGATCAATGTGATTACAGGAACAACCGTAGGAACACATGCCATCGTTCCCGGTGCTTTCACTTCAGAGTTTTTTGAAGTCAGCTATAATCTTGGTAACCTGACCATCCTACCTGCAACGCTTAGCGTAGATGCAAATGACAACTATGCAGCCTGCGGAGTACAACCTGCATACAGCGCAGCGATCAGCGGATATCAGTATGATGACAATGACAGTACAGTACTGACAGGACCACCGACATTCACAGTGTTGGACAATTCAAATAGTCCGGTTGGGTCTGGTATTCTTCAGGGTGGAGCTTACACGATTGTACCTTCTGTACAGCTTCAGACTCCGGCTAACTATAATGTTCAATACCAGAACGGAAATCTCTCGGCACCAAACCAACTGCTTGTAAGTTCAAATGCAGGCAGCATACAGTGTTTTGGCGGAACAACAGAAGTGGATGTAACAGCAAGTGGCGGAACATATCCATATTCCGGTACAGGAATGTTTACTGTGGGTGAAGGAACTTATAGCTTTACAGTAACTGATGATGAAGGTTGCTCTGCAAGCGCATCGGGTACCGTTGCTCCTGCACCAGCTGAACTAATTGCAAGTTCTTCAGTCACAAATCCTGTTTGTGCCGGTTTCAGTGGCAGCGTTTTAGTTAGTGCAAGCGGAGGAACTCAGGTTTCAGGAGGAGGCTACATCGGAACAGGAACATTTGCTGTATTGGCTAACTCCCCATACTCCTTCCTTGTAACTGATGCAAATGGTTGTACAGCAACTGCCAGCGGAACAATGGGATCAGGACCTTCTCCGGTAAATGTAAGTGCCAGTGTATCAGTTCAGCCATGCAGCGGACTTCCAGGCACTGTAACAGTTAGTGCCAGCGGCGGTACAGCACCATATACAGGTACAGGCACATTTAGCCGCAGTGCGGGAACATATACGTTTACAGTGATTGATGCGCTTGGCTGTGCCGGATCAGCAACCGTTACAGTCACAAATTCACCTCCGATCAGCGTGACTATTGGCGGTGACTTATTGATATTGTATGGTGCACTGGGATACAATGGATGTACAACCCTATTCCCTCAGGTTACTGGAGGAACTGCGCCATTCACTTATTTGTGGACAAGTTCCCAGACATCAGTCAACGGTTCAACCGAAAATCCTCTTAACATTTGCAATACTTCTGAAGTAACCCACACATATTCTGTGATGGTAACAGATGTTAATGGTTGTACAGCAGTAGCAAGCGCACCGGTTTCTGTGGAATTTATCAATGTGAATTGTTCCAATACCAATGAACAGGTAAAAGTGAAAATATGTCACAGACCACCGGCTAACCCTAACAATTGCAAGACTATTTGCGTGAGTCAGAATGCAGTCAACACTTTCCTGAGTAATGGTTCATATCTCGGTAAATGCAGAGCAAATTGCGCAGTGCCGGTATACTCAAAGCTTTCTCAACAGGAGGATCTGTCTGATGACAATACATTGTTCACCATTTATCCGAATCCTACAAAAGGAAGCCTTCATATAGACTTCAGGGATGCATTCAGAATTGCGGAGAAAGTTACAATAGTAAATCTGCAAGGAAAAGTGATTGTCGAGAAGGAACTTGAAGGAATTGATATCATGCACGCTGAAATAAATATCAGCAATTTCCCTGACGGCATATACTTCATCAATGTAATGGACGATACAGGAAGCATACGGACAGCCAGACTTGTTAAGATTCAGTAAACAGATCGTTTGATAAAAACTAAAAACGGAGGAGTGATTTCCTCCGTTTTTTTTTAATTTGCACTGCATATTGAGGCATTTTCAAATATGATAAATCTGATAAAAAGGTTATTCACCTTACTATTTCTATTCCTTTCCGCGGTTTCTCTGCATGCTCAGGATCCTGTAATAGACAGTTTGCGTAAAGAACTTGATAAGGCCAATTCAGATACATTAAAAATTGACATTCTCAATGCCATCAGTAAAAACTATTTTAATACTGATCCTAACATGGCATTAGTTTCTGCAAGTGATGCCAATCAATTTGCAAATCGAATTAATTATCAAAAAGGTGAAGCCCTGGCCCTGAAAAACATGGGGATTGCTTATTACTTGCAGGCAAAATATCTGGAAACACTTGAATACTGGGAAAAGGCAAAAGCTGTATATGATTCAATCGGTGACGAGGTCGGAGTAGCAAATATGCTGAACAATGAAGGGGCTGTGTATTTTAATCAGGGTGATGATACCAAAGCATTGGAACTTTACCTTAAATCATTAAAGATTTCCGAAAAACTTGGTGACACACTCCGGATACTAACAGCATTGCAAAATATTGGTGCAGTGTATGCGAACAAATCATTTACACATGACAAGGCACTTGACTATTATCACAGAGCTCTTCCTCTAAGTGAGGCAATTAAGGATAATGATGCTATCGGAACAGTTTGTGTGAATCTAGGTGAGATTTATTTCAAAAAAGATAAAGCGAGTCTGGAATCTTCAAAATACACAAAATCTCAAATTGACAGTTTATATCAGCTGAATGACAGCCTTTCACTGTATTATTTTGAGAAATCACGCGTCGCATTTTCCAATTCCGAAAACCTTCCCGCCTCTCTTAATTTCATCGGTAAAGTATATGCAAGACGCGGAGATTATCCCAAAGCAATCAGTTATCAAAAAGAAGCAATACAAATTGCACGCAATCTTGATGCAAGACTGGATGTAACTCAGGCATTAATCGGCTTGGGAGATACGTATTATCTCAAGGGCGAAATACCAAATTCCATTTCCAGCTATCATGAAGCAGAAAAAATATCCCGTAGCATTGGCGGAACCATTAAGGAGCTCAAAGATGCATATGGAGGGCTTGCTTTGGCATATGCCAAACAAGGTGATTACAGAAATGCTTATCAATATCGTACCTGGTTTTCCGAGATAAAAGACACACTCTATAATATCGACACGGATAAGAAACTATCCGGACTACAATTCAATTTTGACATTCAGAAGAAGCAAGGCCAGATTGACCTTCTCACTAAAGACAAAGAACTACAGGAACTGGATCTTAAAAAACAAAAGTTGATCAAAAATGTGACTTTTGGTGGACTCACGGTAGTCATGATGTTTCTGGGGATAGTCTTTATGCAGAAAAAGAAAATTGCAAAAGAAAAAGCCAGAAGCGAAGAATTGCTGCTTAACATTTTGCCATCAGAAACTGCAGAAGAACTTAAGGCTACCGGAAGCGCCAAGGCCAAGAGTTTCGATATGGTTACCGTCATGTTCACCGATTTTAAAAACTTCACACAAGCCAGCGAAAAACTGAGTGCCGAAGAGTTAGTAAAGGAAATCAACTATTGCTACAGTGAATTTGACAAGATTATCACCAGATACGGTATAGAAAAAATCAAGACTATTGGCGACAGCTATATGTGCGCCGGGGGAATACCAGTGGTGAATTCCACGCATGCTGTGGATGTAATCAAAGCTGGACTGGAAATGCAGGAGTTTATATTAAAAAACAAAGAAGACAGGATTAAAAAGGATCAGCCTTATTTTGAGTTGAGGCTTGGGATCCACACCGGACCTGTGGTGGCGGGAATAGTCGGAATTAAAAAGTTCGCATACGACATTTGGGGTGACACTGTAAATACTGCCTCAAGAATGGAGTCCAGCGGTGAAGTCGGTAAGGTGAATATCAGCGGAGAAACTTATGCATTGGTGAAGGATGATTTTGAATGCATACACAGAGGAAAAATTAAGGCTAAAAACAAAGGAGAAATAGATATGTATTTTGTAGAAGGAATTAAAAACAAATCCTGAAAGATCACTATTTGTTCAGACTCTCCCTTATTTTTTTGAGATGCAGATTTTTCTTGTTTTCTCTCATCTCCTTGGCCGACTTTGTGAAATAATGGTGTTTGCTTAAAAAACTTTCCTGAAATTTATTCCAATCGTTTTCATCTGCAAATAATCCGTATACATTCAGTTCCCGGTAAAGCTGACTGCCGATTTTAAAAAAATCATCCCGGCCTAAATAATCAAGATCTGCATCGCAGATTATCTCTTCGAGCTTGTTTGAAGGCTGTTGGGGATACCTTGTTGCCATAATCATACTGCAGATACACTCAATTTCCTTTTCTTCATAACCGAGGGATGGAAGATCCTCCTTTGCAATTTGGCAACTCAGAGACTCATGCTCTTTGGAAGAAATTATATAACCTGAATCATGAAACAGCACTGCAACTCTAAGAAGCTCCAACTCAGTTTCAGGGATCCCTTCTTTTTCACCCAGTCTGTCCGCAGCTTCAAGAACATCAAGAACGTGATTGTAGCTATGATAATAAAGGTTTTGTGGCAGACCTTTTTCGAGTTTGTCGAGAATGAATTGTTTCGTTCTTGTATATCTGTCCATTTGCTGATATCGTTGTGGATTTCGGCGAAGTTCTCTCCGGATATATTCAATCTGGTTCAATGTCCGTTAACAAAAGAAATCTGGCTAAGTTTTCTATTTTTTCTCTTTTCATTTTTCCTGCAAGTTTCTAAGCACTTTTTCTCTCAACACATCAGACTCGAAAGGTTTCATCAGGTAATCGTTCATTCCGGCTGCGAAGCACTCATCCACTTCTTCCCTTGTTACATTTGCAGTCATTGCACAAATGCGAATATTCCTTTTATGTGCATCCGGCAGCAGCCTGATTTGACGAGTTGCCTCATAGCCGTCCATCTCCGGCATCTGAACATCCATAAAAATAAAACTGTAGTCCGATGACTGGAGTTTTTCAATAGCCTCTTTGCCGTTCAGTGCTGTTTCGATTGACAACTCCGGAAAGAGATCAAGCAGAGTATCAACAGCGACCATCTGATTGAACTCATTGTCTTCAACCAGCAAGACCTTCTTACCTTTTACTGATACAGAATTTGTATCATCGCTTGCCGAAACTGATTCAGGTGATTGTGCAATTCTGTAGGGAATGGTAAAATAAAATTCAGAGCCAATATCCGGAGATGAATCCACATTTAATAAGCCTCCATGAAGTTCAACAAGCTGTTTGGAAATTGTAAGTCCAAGACCGGTTCCGCCGAATTTTCTGGTGGTATCTGAAGAGGCCTGTCCGAAACTTTCAAAAATCTTATCAATCTTATCCTGAGGAATTCCGATTCCTGTGTCTTTCACTCCGAATCTGATAAGGTAATCCTCACCCATTACTTTTTCAACGCTGGCACTGATTGTCACACCACCCTTCTCTGTAAATTTAATCGCGTTTCCGGCAAGATTCATGATCACTTGCGTAAATCGGGTTTCATCGCCAAACACGTATTCAGGAAGTTGACTGTCAAGATTCAGGTCCATTCGGATACCTTTTTCATCGCATTTCAAATTGAGAATTGTATAGATATTTTGCAGCGCATTTATCAATGGAAAAGGCACCGATTCCAGTTCCATTTTACCTGACTCAATCTTAGCCAGATCAAGAATATCATTGATGATTACAAGCAGATTAGCCCCACTTTTCTTGATCACATTCAGATATTTATCCTGAATTTCGCTTACCGGAGTTTTCAGAAGAAGGTTTGTTAATCCAACAATAGCATTCATCGGTGTACGGATCTCATGACTCATGTTCGCAAGAAATTGCTGTCTGAATTTCTGAGTCTCGATGAGGTGGTCACGTGTCACCGACAATTCCTGATTTGTCTGCTTAAGAACTTCCAGCGCATCGTTCAACTCCTGTGTTCTCAGGTTTACAAGTTCTTCCAGCTGACGCTCTCGGTTACGTGCTTCCTGCAAAGCAGCGTTGTTTGAATTTCGAAGCCGTTGAAGGTTGATGTTGAAAATATTGTAAATGAGGGCGCGATGCTTGCCTGAAATCTCATAAAAAGTTTCCTTGTTCAATTCTATAAGCGTAAGATCCATCATGGCAATGGTGGTCGCAGTAGCCAACGCTTCAGCAAGAAAGCTTTCCCCCATAATGCTGAATGGTTCAAGCTGTGCAAGCAAGACATCTTCATTGTATATACCCACTTTACCTTTTCGAATAATAAACAATGCCGGAGGCACTTTTCCTTTTTCGATCAATACCGAACCTTTAGGATAATCACGTATTACCGCGCTGCTTAAAATTTCTGAAACCACTTCCTGGCTCAGGTTATTGAACAGATCGCATTCTAGTAATTCTTTTTCAATTTCAACCATAAATACCTGTACCGATGAATATGTCAAACATATTAATTAGCATATAAAGATGAAAGGCGGAAATTCAATAAGGATTAATCATCCAGTTAAGGGAGATACAAGATCAACAGACTATCCCACAAAATCCAAAATAAAAATATCAAAAAATTATAAATTAAATAATAAAAAAAACCGGAGAGTTATAGATCTTTCCGGTTTCTTAGTGGAGCTGGCGGGATTTGAACCCGCGTCCAGACAAGCAATCAATAAACTTTCTACATGCTTAGTGTTATTTAATTTTGGTCGAAATGGCTGCTAAACACTCGCCACCATTCCGCTTATTTCCGTTGGTTTCGGCTGAGGCGCCGGAAAATCACCACAGCTTACTCACCATGCGATGCTTCCTGAAGGGAAACGGGTGAGCAGGTCTCCCGGAAGCAGTTAACTGATTAATCTTGGATTAAGCGGCTAACGCGTAGTCATTGTTGCCTTTTACAGCTTTGAAAGCATTGTTTTACGAGAATGCTTACCGCGCTCGGCATGCTTACTTATCAATTTCACAAGCTGTCAATTCCTGTCAGCCCCATGATATTAATGCAAAATTACAAAAATTGTTTCGTCAGGAAACTGATCAAAAGCTGAAATATGTAATTTTAAGATTATTCGGGATGTAGCGTAGCCCGGTATCGCGCCACGTTCGGGACGTGGAGGTCGCAGGTTCAAATCCTGTCATCCCGACTACTAATTAAGTTTTGACGACTTTAATTACTTTGCCTTTTTCATTGCGCAGGAAATAGATCCCTTCGCTTAGCCCGCTGATGTCAATTTGATTTGTTTCATGCCTTGATTCAAACACTAATTTACCCTCGGCATTATACAACCAGATTCTGTATTTGCGGTTCAGTGTAATCAGATTCCCATCTGCCGGATTAGGGAACGCAGTCATGACTCCACTTGCCGGATTTATTGAATCATCCCACTCAAACAGAGCCGTGAATGAAGTATCAGACGCAGCATAAAAGCTGATTGAATTCTTCTTCACACCGCTATCCTTCCATCCCACGAATTTAAAACCCGGATATGGAGCCGCAGTCAGACGGATTTCAAGATCACTGAAATAAGTTCCAGACCAGGGATACACGCTTTCTGAAACACCCGGGAGAGATCCGTTAATCTTGATAGTATTTACCTGAACATATCCCATAGCCGGATCAGATACATCAAGATGGAGTTGAATGGTATCACCAGGATAGAAGCGATACATGATGTGTTCCAGTTGATGTGAACGCCTTTCCAATCCGAAATTTTTCAAACCATCCATACCCTCTTCCCAATTTGTCCTGCTCGAAGGTGTCCCCCATCTTGCAATGTGTTCATCAATTTCTTTGTCAAGTATTGCACGATACTCCTCGAGCTTTTCAGCAACTGCTGAAGGGCTGAACGCTGAATTGAGCAAGTCAGCAAATCGAGTAAGGAAGTAATTTCTGAATTCATCGCTCCTCATCATTCCGGCAAGCATACTGTCCTGAAGACTGCTTAACATGAAATCAAGATTATTGAAATTGCTGTCATAAAATCCGTTGTCAAAATCATTTGCAATATACCTCCACCTTCCATCATGCCCCTCCTTCACTCCGGGATTGGGCTGACCGTTTCTAAGCTTCCAGTACACTTTGTTATGATCTGTATTCCTTTTATTGGTAAAGATGGTAGCAATCCAATAGTCAGAAAAATTTTCAACATCCAGACGATCCTTTACATACTGCCATGATGATGGCAAATTGAGGTCATTAGTCAGAATGTAATTCCTCAGGTCTAAAAAATCCCGGGTATCACCGTCATTACCCATTACGATCTTATACAAACCATCGAGGTTGTCCTCCATGATGATGATGCTGTCCGGATTCACACCATAAGAAAATTCAAGTCCCCGGTGGTCGTTCAATTCCCTGATATCATGGATACCCCAATATTCTCCGTTGATGAAGACTATGCTCATTCTGGCGGCTTGGTATTTCAAATCAAGCGGTGCGAACAGAGACTGAATCAGAGCATCCCTGCACATGGTATTGTGAGTACCGCCCCATTCATTCCCGCTGTTCCGTAGGATGAATCTCTTGAATTCGTTCTGCTCGACCGATGTACCTGGCTTTTTCAACCCGGGAAAAAACGGAATCTTAAAAGTGTTTTCCTCATCATACTCTTGTCTTGCATATACTGTCATTGCCTTCTGTCCGAGGCTTCTGATCCATTCTCCTCTGATACGGATTCCTGCCTGTTGTCCGATTCTCTTTCTGCCGGATGGTTCAAAAATTTCTATGCTGACCGGACGTTCCGATACCCTTCCCTTGAGTTCATAATTGCCTGTGAATGCGTTTCCATTGAAAGCTGCACCGGGAATATAAATTCCATTGTAGTAATCAAAAAGATTACCCGGATCAGTCACTATTGAAACTACCGGCAAAGAGTATCGCCCGTTTTTCATCTCCGGATGAACGAAATAAGAATTAGTTTGAACCGCGCCCATTCCTTCTCCAGGTTTGTAAACTCTGGTCCGGAGTATACCTGCTTTGAATACATCTCCATTTGGTTTAACCCAGAAATTATGATTCGGTCCAATGTGAGAAACAGGAGAACTTCGAATGTATGAATATGGCTGTGATGGTTTATTCCAGGCTGTAATGTTCTGCTCAGAGTAAATTGGAGGAAAACTGTCTGGGCCGAAGGAGACAGGATCCTGATAGACTGAAGACTGGTCGTCGGGATCAGAACCGTCAAGAGTGTAATACACTGTTTCACCTGGATCCGCAGAAAGCATCACATTTATGGGAGAAGTATAATATCCGGAAGGAATCGAAACAATTGCTTTATTATCCGCCTCCGCATCAGGATTAATTTTAAAAGGAAGATAGTTTTCAGCTTTCACTGCCGGATTGCTTGTCAATTGCGCCCGGACATAACACCGGCTCGAATAGACACTAGGAATAATCCATTCAAATTCTCTGATTGAAGCGATGATACCGGCTGCAATTATCTGCCAAGTGGAGCCTTCATCATGTGAGAAAAGTAAATCAATTCTGTCAAGTGAAGAGCCTGCTGACCATCGAATGATAATTGTATCACCCATGCTGAAAGAACTGAAAGAATTAGGATAGCCAAGATGCAATTCGTCATCAGGTGTCTGAGGCCCTCCATTTGGAAATACAGCTCCCATGTTAATTCCGCCAATACCTGTACCTATACAGGGGGACATGTCTCGCAGCTTATAATTCCTGAGAGAAGCATTCTCAAACATTGGATTCATTGAAATTATTTCATTTGCAGGATCAGGAATGTAATCTTCGATATTGCTATTGCGTATAGTAACTGTAGCTGTGCTGTTTAGATAAATACCCTGGCCGTTATTCCAAAGTATGTTGTTAAAAGTATACCCGTGCCCTCCCCCATGTCCGGGATTTTTTTCCACCAGTTCAATGCCATGCTCATTGCTGACCATTGTATTGTTATAGACCCTTGCAAAAGAATTGTCTTTAATTGAAACACCTGCACCACAATTGTACATGATGCATCCGAAAATATTAACCTCCAATGCTCCTTCACCTACTGAAACAGCTTTATCAGAAATATCATGGATGATGCATTGTTCAACTGTACCCATGCTTCCCAGACCTCCAAAATTCACTTTTCCAAAGTCGATGGCATCTATATTAAATCCCTGACCGTATCTGAAAGTGCTTCTTTTCAAAAAGGTATTTTGAGGGCTGTTATCGTAATCAATTCCATCGGCAGTCATGAATTGAAAGAGGCAGTCTTCAATGAGGGATGGAGAATTGATAATGTTTACTTCGTAATAGTTAGACACTATGCTTCTCCGCATCTGTATATCCGCAGCGAGTTCTGACCTGAGAATCGGAATGTCACCTCTGTAAAAATCATGCAAGTATGAATCTTCAATCAGGCAGGTAGCGTCATCTATGACATTTATCGGACAGCCACTGATTTCTGTATGATGCATTTCAAGGCGTGCGTATGTTCCCCTTACTTCAATCTTGCCCGCTTGCTTTGCGAGTCCGGGCACAGAAATACTGACGGGTGCTGATGAGGTACCCAGAAACTTCAGGGAAGCATTCTGGAGTACATGTATCGAAAAGCCTTCCCCAAACCTCAATGCAGAGCCTGCCGTGAACACGACAGTCACACCCGGCTTTATAAATACATCTCCAACAACTTCCACTTTATCGTTAAAAGTCTTGCTGGAAGTAATGTCTCCGGTTATTTGCACAGACCATACGATCTGACTTATAAATAAAAATACAGAGAGAAGGGTTAAAGATTTGTTCATGCAACTTTAATTAGCACAGGATAAATTATCTATCCATCAGCTATTTATGAAGCATGCAATTTAATTATAGTTTACATACGAGTAAAGAGGCTAAATGCTGAATTTAAATCCTGGAATTCAAAAAATCTTTAAAGAGCAGAAAATCGGGCTGCATTAAAAAGGCCCTTTTTTCTTTGTTTTTTAACTTTTCCAGGGAGTCCGGAATTTGAAGCTGAAATTGAAGAGTTTCTTCAACTACATCTATGAATTTAGCCGGATGTGCAGTTTCCAGAAAAACTGCATTTGATTGTCCAGAAAACTGGCGTAAAAAGTCCTGTAAACCCAACCAGGCTACAGCCCCATGTGGGTCAAGAACATATCCGTCTTGCTTGTAGACTTGCTTCATTGCCTGCCTGGTTTGAATATCGTCATAAGAAAAACCGGCAATTTCATTCTTCATACTAATGTGGGAAGCCCCGTACAAGTCCATCATACGCTCAAAATTGGATGGAAGACCTACATCCATGGCGTTTGATATTGTTTGAGCCGTAGGCATTGGATTAAATTCACCGCTGGAAAGATATCGGCACACGCTATCATTTTGGTTATTGGCAGCAATGAATTTGCTTACCGGCAGTCCCATTCTTGAAGCGATTAGTCCGGCGCAAAGGTTTCCGAAATTCCCGCTTGGGACAGAAAAATAAAGAGGAAGGCTACGATCTTCCAATTGCCTGTATGCTTCAACATAATAAAAACTTTGAGGGATAAGGCGGGCAATATTAATTGAATTAGCTGAGCAAAGCCTATACGCACTTTTCAGGTCAGAATCAAGAAAGGCATCCTTAACAAGTCGCTGGCAATCGTCAAAAGTGCCGTCCACTTCAACAGCAGAAATGTTTCCTCCCAAGGTCGTGAGTTGCTTTTCCTGCAACATACTCACTTTTCCTGATGGATAAAGTATGATGACTTCAATTCCATCAACATTATAAAATCCGTGAGCAACTGCACTTCCTGTGTCTCCGCTGGTTGCAACCAGGATAGTTAGTTTCTGATTTTCCCCTCGGTTGAGGTATGACATGAGCCTGGACATAAACCTTGCTCCAACATCTTTAAATGCCAATGTTGGTCCGTGAAACAACTCCAGAGAATAAATCCCTTCAGTGACGCGTACCAAGGGAACAGGAAAGTTCACTGCTTCACGGCTTATCCTGTCAATTTCAGAATCAGGCAGATCGCCTGCAAGAAATTGCTTAGCGATTGCATATGCGATGTCCTGAAAGTTAAGGCCAGCGATGTTCCTGAAAAAACCTTCCGGTAATACAGGAATCGATTCAGGCATAAACAATCCGCGGTCCTCCGGCATGCTTTGCAGTACGGCATCACGCAAGGAGTAAAATTTGCTTTTGTTTTTTGTTGAATAAAATCTCATAGATATCAGGGAATAACTATCACACCATCCCTGTTGACTGGCGAAAGGTATTGGTCGGTAGGTATTTTCTTATCTCGATACATCTTCTTTATTGAACTCATCACTCTCAATGCAGAGGCTTTCCCTTTGCAAACCGCGAAGACCGTTGGTCCGGAACCGCTGATGGAAAATGACAATGCTCCATCAAGCAAAGCAGCTTCTTTCGCTTCCTTGAAGTAAGGAATTAGCTTTGCTCTGGCAGGTTCTGCAACATGATCTTCCATTGATTTACCTATCAGTGTGAAGTTGGAAGAAAACAATCCGGCAACAAGCGATGCAGTATTCGCCCACTGTCTGATGCCTGTTTCGAGTGGTATTTTTCTCGGCAGCACTGCTCTAGCATCCCGGGTGAGTACTTCCACCTGGGGATGAACCAAGGCGATATACATCTGTGATGGCACAGGAAGTGAAATGATTTCAAGCGGGTGGTAAGACCTGATGAGAACGATACCTCCCATCATTGAAGGGGCCACATTATCTGCATGTGCAGAACCGCAGGCAATTCGCTCCCCTTCCATCGCAAAAGGAACCAGAGCAGATTTAGAAAAGGGCCTCCCAAGCAGTTCATTCATTGCAAAAACCCCTGCCACTGCGCTCGCGGCACTGGAGCCCAGTCCGCTTCCCAAAGGCATTCGTTTTCTCAGAACAATGTCCGCTCCCTGCCTGATGCCCATATGATCAAGCATGGCCTGAATCGCAACCGAAGCAGTATTTTTCTTCGGATCAGAAGAGAGTTTTCCTCCATCGCCAATGATTCTTCTTACCGATATTTTTCCGCTGCTGTTCAGCATCAGGGAAAGCTCATCACCCGGTTCCCGGACAGAAAGACCCATTACATCAAAACCGCATGCGAGATTGGCAACAGTCGCAGGGGCATAAACTTTTATTGCAGCTTTTTTCGGAGGCATGTTTGTATATTGAATTCAAAAGGAATAATAAGCAATTATCCGTTGCGTGATTCGGGATTATTCAAAATATTTGCCGATGCTGATGATTTCAGCAAACACACCTGCAGCGGTCACTTCTGCTCCGGCACCTGGTCCTTTGACAACCAATGGTCTGTCTGAATAACGTTCTGTAGTATAGGAAATGATGTTGTCGCTTCCTGAAAGATTGTAGAAAGGATGCGAAGAGTCCACCTTCATCAACCTGACAGAAGCTTTTCCGTTCTCAAGTCTCGCAATGAACCTGAGAACTTTTTTCTGGCTTTCTGCTTCTTTACGCATTTTCTCGAAAACTGAATTGTTCTTCTCCAGTTCCTCAAGAAATTTTTCAACGGTAGTAGCTTTGAGGCAGGGCCGCGGAAGTATCTTTTCCACTGAAACGTCTGTCAGTTCCAGATCCAGTCCTGTTTCACGGGCAAGAATGAGCAGCTTTCTGGCTACATCCATTCCGCTCAAGTCATCACGTGGATCCGGTTCTGTATATCCCTTGGCTTTGGCTTCTTTCACAATATCACTGAACTTAACCCCTTTCTTGAAGTTATTGAAAATAAATGACAGTGTTCCAGAAAGCACTGCTTCAATTCTGATGATCTTATCGCCACTGGTAAGCAGGTCTGTAAGTGTATTGATTACCGGAAGCCCGGCACCGACATTGGTTTCATAAAGGAAACGCACGTTTTTACTCCTCGCGATGTCTCTGAGTTTTTTATAATTCTCCATTTTGCCAGAGTTGGCAATCTTATTCGGAGTGACGATCGAAATGCTGTGAGAAAGCACATCAGCATACTTCCTTACGATTTCTTCATTGGATGTGCAGTCTACAAAAATGCTCTGTGGAAGATTCAATTCATTCATCTTGCTAATGAATTTATCAATATCCATTTGCTCGCCTTCCTTGCCCAACAGATCCATGTAATTACCAGTACTTATTCCGTCAGGATTGAAGTACATTTTTCTGCTGTTGGAAATTCCGGCTATGCAAATTTCAAGAGCACGCGCACTGCGTAGATATTTTTTATGGCTTTCTATCTGTTTGAGTAGTGTATTTCCTATCAGGCCCGTTCCTACAATGAAGAGGGACAATGTTTTCACATCAGATAAAAAGAATGCCTGGTGAAGAGTGTTGAGTGCCTTACCGAGGTTTTCCTTGTGAATGACTACAGAGATATTCAATTCGGAAGAGCCTTGTGCAGTAGCAACCGCACTGATACCGTTCTTTCCGAATGACTGAAATAACCTGCCGCTGGCCCCGGGAGTGTTTCTCATGTTCTCACCAATCACGGCCACAATACTAAGCTTCTCCTCCACCCTGACACGGTCAATCATGCCGGCATTAATTTCAAGTGCAAAAGCGTTTTCAATAGCCCTGGCCGCCAGCTTCGAATCGCCAGGTTTAACGGCAAATGAAATAGAATGCTCAGAACTTCCCTGTGTGATGAGGATCACGTTCACCCCAGACATTGCTATAGCATTGAAGAGGCGCGCGGAGGTTCCTGATACGCCAACCATCCCGCTACCCTGTAATGTGAGAAGCGAAACGTCATCAATGGATGAAATTCCTTTGATCAGATAATCGCGGCCTGAAGACCTGGTGGATATAATTGTACCTGGCGCTTCAGGCTTGAATGAGTTCTTTATTCTCAGCGGTATTTCCTTTTCAAGTGCAGGCTGAATGGTAGGCGGATGGATCACCTTTGCACCGAAGTGCGACATCTCCATCGCTTCTTCATAGGTCATCTGAGGAACTGAAAATGCTTTCTTAACCTTCCTGGGATCAGCTGTCATGACGCCGTCGACATCTGTCCATATCTGAATTTCTTTGGCATTCAGAGCTGCACCGAAAATAGAAGCGGTGTAATCTGAACCACCTCTGCCCAGTGTGGTCATTTCTTTCAATGAAGTGGAAGCAATGAATCCGGTGATTACTTCTACCGGACTTGCCTTTTTAAAATGCTGAGCAATTTTTTTATTGGTAGCCGCAAAATCCACTCTCGCATTTCCGAAGTTTTCATCGGTCTCGATTACTTTTCGCGCGTCCAGGAAACCGGATTTTATATTTACAGAGTTGAAATAATGGGAGATGATTCTGGCCGATAAGAGTTCTCCGTGGCCACTGATGAAATCAAGTGTGCGGGCCGACAATTCCCTCACAAGGAAAACTCCGTGGAGAATATCATGAAGCTCCGCGAAAGTTTCTTCCATAAAATCATGGAGGTTCTTATCCTTGCGCAAGTCCAGTTCGAGTATTGCCTGATTGTGTCTTTCACGAATTTTATGGAAAACGTCGATGTATTCCTGATCTCTTGCAGATGCAAGATGACTCATTCGTATCAGGTCATCTGTAACACCTCCGAATGCTGAGAAGACCACACAGATTCTCGGATGTTTCTTTTTGAGTGAAGAAATAATATCTCCCACTCCCTGAATTCGCTTCGCAGTGGCTACTGATGTGCCGCCAAATTTCAATACAATCATAAATTGATTTAATATGGCAGGAATACGAGTTAAAATTAAAAATGTTTATGAGACTTTATTCGTCCAGCCAGTTAAAAATCAGCTCTTTACCATATTCTGTAAGAATTGATTCGGGATGAAACTGGATTCCTGCCATTTTATACTCCACATGCCTGATTGCCATAATATTACCTTCCTCATCCAAAGCAGTAATTTTTAATTCGGGTGTAAGACTTTCCCTGTCAATAACCCAGGAATGATAATGTCCGCTTTTAAACACTTTGGGAATATTTCTGAAAAGAGAATCATATTCTTCGGTCTGAACCGTTTTCCGGGATACACCGTGCAAGACCCTGCTTAGATTTTTCAACCGGCAGCCACATGCCAGTCCGATTGCCTGGTGCCCAAGACAAACTCCGAGAATCTTCTTAACAGACTTATACTTTTCCAGCATTGGCATCAGAATGCCGGCATCATGCGGTAAGCCCGGACCTGGTGAGATTATTATTGAATCATATTTGTAGATGTCATCCAACTGAATTTTATCATTACGAAACACGTCAACCTCTATGCCTACATATTGCTCAATAATGTGCAACAGATTAAAGGTGAACGAGTCGTAATTATCAAGCAGCAAAACATTCATCTTCTGCAGATCCAAGAGAACGAAATTGCAGGATTGACAATTTGTTCGTTGATTTGAATATTATTCGGTCAAAGTTATATGAAAAAAATCATTCGATCAGAGTCAGCTCCTGCACCAATAGGCCCATATAGCCAGGCCGTGTCATTTGGCAATATCATTTTTGTTTCAGGTCAGATTGCCATCAACCCGAAGAACGGTGAACTTGTAACTATCAACATCATACGAGAGACAAATCAGGTGATGGAAAACATCAGGGCAATTCTTCATGAAGCGGGAATGGATTTTTCAAATGTGATTAAGTCTTCAATCTTTTTGAAAGACATGAACGACTTTTCCACTGTCAATGAAGTTTACGCTGAATATTTCAAAAGTGATCCGCCTGCACGGGAGACTGTCCAGGTCTCCAAGCTTCCCAAAGATGTGAACGTGGAGATTTCGGTAATCGCAGGAAAACAACCCTGATTCAAACAGAATATTTGACTCGATTTTTCAAGAATAAAAATCCTGATTTAACCAGGATTTGAAAAATCGTTGCTCATCCGGATCCGCTTTTTCCTGCTTCCTGATTGAATACACAGGGAAATAATCTGTCTTTCCGGGTATCAAGAGGCGATCTTTCAGTTTTTTCATAGGACTAATCGTTGTGAGTGCTATCTTTTCGCCAATGAATTGCTGAACGAGTTCTTCGAGATTTCCATCTACGGCAATTTCATTCAGAGCAACAATTTCATCATCTTTTGAAAGTCCTGCCATATCAGCCGGAGAACCGGGCGCTACTGAACTTATTTTTGGTCTCCCTCCTGTTACGTTGTATTTAAAGCCAAATTGACTTTCAGATTTTCGTACAGAGGAAGACTTATGCAATTTACAACCTGCATAAGAAAGAGTCTGAGAAAGCAATCCCTCGTAGTCGTTTGTACCGTAAACGTAATCCATGAAAAAATCAACCATACTTGAACCAGAGGCCTGACTTACAAGTTCCATGAAATCATGCTCGCTGTATCCAATATTCTGTTTTGCGAAATCAGTATATAGCGATTTCATCACATCATCAAGAGAGTTTTTTCCTCCTGATTTTTTTCTGATAAGCAGGTCAACCATCAGCGCACAAATGCACCCTTCATCATAAATGGATGTTTTCCTGTCTGGCACACCCGGTACATATCCGTCAAGCCAGGTATCAAAGGATGAGTCAGCCACAGATAAGTTGAATCTTCCGTAGTTATGAAAATGCTTTTGCAGGCGTACATTGATTTCTTTGAAAAACTGTTCAGAGGAATAAACACCGCAACGCGCGAGGATCAAATCACCATAGTATGTAGTAACTCCCTCATATACATAACCAAGACGTGAATAATTCTCAGAATGATACTTGTAAGGTAACATTTCCGTCGGGCGGATAGATTTGACATTCCATACATGGAAAAGCTCATGTGAAGCCACGCCTGTGAAATCGTTGTACAACTCATCATCCATTAAGCGGCTGCCGGGCCCAAGAGCCAGCACGGTAGATGCAAGATGTTCAACACCATGATAAAGTTTATACGGAGCGAGCAAAACCAGAAAATGAAAATCACTGACCGGAATGCTGCCGAAAAGTTCGATCTGAACTTTTGTAAACGAGCTAAAATCGTTCAGAATTCTTTGCCAGTCTGGATTGCATTCGCCATAAACCCAAATATGGAATGTGCTGCCCTGAACCTGATAGTTCTGATGTTGCAGATTTTCAGCAGCGATAAAAGGACTGTCGACCAATTCATGAAAATCATCAGCGTGAAACACATTATTTTCTTTTTGTTCAAGCGATGTAGCTACTTTGTATGAAGCTGGAATTCTGAGTTCAATTGTGCAGCTTTCATTCATCATTTCCTCTGTATACATCAAACAATGAATTGGATTGACGTACATGATGTCTTCGTCAACCCAGCAAGCACCTGCATCGAACTGCGCGGCATAATAAGAATAACTGATCACTACTGTTGGAATATCACTTAAGTGAATCTGCCAAGAACTTTTATCGGTCTTTTTATAAATAAGGGAATTTCCTTCCGTATCTCTTGCACTGAAATTAAGCACATTCTTTGCAAAATTGCCATGTTCATATCGGCCAGGTCTCCAGACAGGTAACCTGAGAATCAGTTCTGTCAAATCTCCGGCATTCAGGCGGATTTCAACCTGAAGCAAATTTCTGTTAGGATGATTTGCTGATAGCGTGTAGTGCATGTCTGAAGGATTTTTGATCTTAGATAGCCTGCGAATATCCATGTAATATCCCAAAATGCTCAGATATCCTTCTGAAAATTACAAACAAATCATCATAACCCTGAGAATGAATATCCGGCATTTCATGATTAACTGACTAATAATCAAAACCGAGCAAGAATTCTCTTATTCTTCGGAATTCACAAAGTATATTTATCTTCGCTTCCTCTAGATTTTAGCAATATGAAATACGATATAATTGTAATTGGAAGCGGACCCGGAGGATATGTTGCAGCTATTCGCGCAAGCCAGCTGGGAATGAAAACTGCAATAGTGGAGAAAGCTGAACTCGGTGGAATTTGCCTTAACTGGGGCTGTATTCCGACAAAGGCTCTCCTGAAAAGTGCACAGGTTTATGATTATCTCTTGCATGCGCAAGATTACGGAATGAAAGTGAACGGAGTTGAAGCAGACTTTCCTGCCGTCATTTCCAGATCAAGAAATGTAGCCGATGCCATGAGCAAAGGTGTGCAGTTCCTGATGAAAAAAAATAAAATAGATGTCATCAACGGCCACGGAAAAATTCTGGCCGGAAAGAAGGTGGAAGTAAATCCTCCAGACGGTAAAAAACAGATTCTGGAAGCAAACCATATTCTGATCGCCACTGGAGCAAGATCCAGAGAACTTCCAGGACTGAAGCAGGACGGCAAGAGAGTGATTGGTTACCGCGAAGCAATGACTCTTCCTGTTCAACCCAAATCAATGGTGGTAGTTGGCTCCGGAGCCATCGGTGTGGAATTTGCGTACTTCTATCATACACTTGGAACGAAAGTTACCATTGTTGAATTCATGCCGAACATAGTTCCGCTTGAGGATGAAGAAGTCTCCAAGCAACTCGCCCGTTCATTCAAGAAAAGCGGAATTGAGATTATGCTCGAATCCACTGTTGAATCTGTAGATACTTCAGGAAAAACATGTAAAGTAAAAGTAAAATCAAAGAAGGGTGAAGAGACTATTGAATGCGACATTGTTCTTTCTGCAGCAGGAATTACTTCAAACATTGAGAATCTTGGCCTGGAAGATGTCGGCATCATCACAGACAAAGGGAAGATCGTAGTGAATGAATGGTATCAGACTAATATCCCAGGATATCATGCCTTTGGTGATGTGATTAACACTCCCGCTCTTGCGCATGTGGCCTCTCATGAAGCCATCACCTGCGTAGAAAAAATCGCCGGAATGCACGCAGAGCCGATTGATTACAAAAACATTCCGGGCTGTACATACTGCCAGCCTGAAATATCATCAGTAGGCCTGACAGAAAAAGCTGCACGTGATGCCGGCTATGAAATCAAAGTCGGAAAGTTTCCATTCAGCGCTTCAGGAAAAGCAAAAGCCGGAGGAAATTTCGAAGGATTTGTAAAGGTGATCTTTGACGCTAAATACGGCGAATGGCTCGGTGCTCACATGATCGGCGCTAACGTAACTGAGCTGATTGCGGAAGTTGTAGTGGCCAAAAAGCTTGAAACAACAGGACATGAGATTATCAAGTCAGTACATCCTCACCCTACTATGAGCGAAGCCGTGATGGAAGCAGTAGCTGATGCTTACGGAGAAGTTATCCATACCTGATAAGGCATTGAATATTCTGAAAAATCCCCGGGGAATTTATCCCGGGTTTTTTTTTCTCCTGAATTCTAATTTAAATTCTTGCTTTAACCTGACAAATGAAAGCTCATCAGATCTTAGCTTTTCAGTATATTTTATTACGAATAAAACAGAAGCTTTTTTATATTTGTTAATCACACAAACCTCATGATAAGAATTCTTTTAGTTGAAGACGAAGAACATTTGCAGGAAGCTATCAAGCTGAATCTGGAACTGGAAGGTTATAAGGTAGTCACCTCAGGTGTAGGTACCGAAGCTGTAAAGATATTCAAGCAGGAAAGATTCAATTTGGTAATACTTGATGTGATGTTACCTGAAATGGATGGATTCTCAGTTTGTGAAGCTATCCGAATTCACAATTCCCAGGTACCTATCTTGTTTCTATCTGCTAAAAACACAAACGAAGACAAGATTCTGGGACTAAAGCGAGGCGCTGATGATTATATGACCAAACCTTTCAACCTTGAAGAATTTCTACTGAGAGTTAATGTACTTGTCAAACGCAGTCTTAGTCAGGATGAAAAGAAGGAAATCAGTGAAACCTTCAAGTTTGATGGCAACGAAGTGAATTTCCTTAGCTATGAAATTATCGGGAAAGACGGAAAGAAAGCCCGCCTGACTAAAAAAGAAATAGCTTTATTGAAGCTATTAATAGAAAGAAAAAATGAAGTCGTGTCTAGAGAACAAATTCTTGAGACAGTTTGGGGTTATGACATATACCCTTCTACCCGTACTGTGGACAATTTTATTCTCGCGTTCCGAAAATATTTCGAAAAGGACCCCAAAGAGCCACGGTACTTTTTCTCTGTAAGAGGAGTAGGATATAAATTTGTTTATAATTGATTTTACCAAGTTTGTAGATTAATTTTCATTGCAATTTGATGTTGAGGACTAAATAAGGCTTATTCTTGCTATTATACACCTAATACCTTGAGGTAAAAAATTTCATGAAGAAAATTCTCCTAATACTGGGCATAACCCTGCTTAGCTCTATATTATCGGTATCAGCTGGTAACATCCAGAGAAAATGTGGCACTATGGAAGTGCTTGAGCAAATGAAAATGGATGATCCTGGTCTCGAAAGCCGGATGCAGCAAATTGAACAACATACAACAATTTACCAGCAGGCTGGAAATAATTCGCAGAACAGAACTGCTTCTGTAATCACAATTCCAGTTGTGTTCCACCTGGTTTACAACACATCTGCGCAGAACATTTCAGATGCTCAGTTGATCGCACAACTCGATCAATTGAATTTGGACTTCGCCCGCCTGAATGCAGACAGGACTAACACCCCAAGCGCATGGCAGGGAATTTCAGCTAACACCGGAATTCAATTTTGCCTGGCCCAAAGAGATCCAAACGGAAACGCTACAACGGGAATTGAACGCAGGCAAACATCTGTTACATCTTTCTCTACCAATAACAATGTTAAATATTATGCTAACGGCGGACTGAATGCATGGCCATCCTCTTCCTACCTGAATATTTGGGTTTGCAACCTCAGCGGCGGAGTTCTGGGTTACGCGCAATTCCCCGGCGGCTCAAGCGCAACAGATGGTGTCGTACTCCTCTATTCAACTGTGGGTAGCGTCGCAAAGCCAGGCACTGCGAGCCCTTACAATCTTGGTCGAACAGGAACACATGAAGTAGGTCACTGGCTAAATCTCTATCACATTTGGGGAGACGACGGCACTTCCTGCTCCGGCAGCGATAATGTTTCTGATACTCCAAATCAGGCCGGAGAAAATTATGGCTGTCCGGCTTTCCCAAGGACAGACGGGTGTAGCTCCTCTTCTCCAGGAGTCATGTTCATGAATTACATGGATTATACAGATGACAGATGCATGAACATGTTCACAAACGGTCAGAGTACCAGGATGAACGCCCTATTCGGAACCGGAGGCAGCAAAGCTTCCCTGCTGAATTCCCTGGGATGCACTCCCCCTTCAGGCACTAACTGTGCGATACCAGCAGGTCTTTCATCCGGAAACATAACAACTTCTTCGGCCTTCTTATCATGGAGCGCAGCAGCAGGAGCCCTTTCATATTCCGTGCAATACAGAATTAACGGAAGCAGCGTTTGGATGGCAGCTAGTTCTTCCTCAACTTCCATCACCATCAGCGGACTTTCTGCAGCAACTACTTATGAATGGCAAGTCAGGTCCAACTGCTCATCTTCAAATAGCACATACACCGCTTCTTCATTGTTTACCACTACCTCGACAGTCAGCTGCGGAACAGCTGGGGGGTTAAGTGCCGGCAGCATCACCAGTTCTTCTGCCGCATTATCATGGACAGCTGTCAGCGGTGCAAGCAGTTATAATATCCAGTACAGAGTGAACGGAACATCAACCTGGACAAGCGTGACTTCAACCACAAATTCCAGATCACTCACCGGGCTCACTGCAACCACTGTTTATCAGTGGCAAGTGCAGGCAGTTTGCAGCGGAGTAAATGGCTCTTATAGTTCTGCGATTACTTTTACCACACTCGCATCGACAACATGCACGGATGTATACGAATCAAATAACTCTTCATCTGCAGCTAAAACCATAGCAGTGAATACAGACATCATCGCCTTGATTTCGTCAAGCACGGATAATGACTGGTTTAAGTTTACAACCGCATCTCCTAATACCAATATCAGAATAACACTCACTAATCTTCCTAAAGATTATGACATCAGGTTATATAATTCTTCGCTGTCTCAACTGGCAATTTCTCAAAATGGAGGCACGACCAGCGAAACAATCATTAGAAACACTAGCACAGCAGCAACCTACTATGTAAGAGTTTACGGATATAACGGAGCCTACAGTTCAACAAGTTGCTACACACTTCGGGTATCTACAGGCAGCACCGCATTCAGGACAATTCAGGATATCGCTTCTGAAATGCCAGTTTCAGTTCCGTTGAACGAAATGGAGATTTTCCCTAATCCAGCCCGAGAGTTCTCAAGCATCGCTGTCAATTCAACCTTAAGTGGCAACGCTATCCTGCGCATGATTGATATAACCGGACGAGTAACTTTAAGTCAGGACGTCACTTTAATTGAAGGATCAAATAAATTCAGCCTTGACCTTCACAAAATGAACCGCGGAATTTATTTTGTGGAGTTGAGAAGCGGTGAAATTAGGATTCAGAAGAAAATTGTTTTAAACTGAACTGAGTGAATGAATAAAAAAATGCCGGTCATAGCCGGCATTTTTTTTACTTATTCTTGTCGTTCTTCTTCTTTCGGTAAAATAAAATCAACAGGCAATATATATTGAACATCGACTTTACTTCCTCCAGCTGTACCCGGTGTCCAGGATGGCATCAACTTAACAACCCGTAATGCTTCGTTATCAAGCAATTCATGTACACCATTCAGCAGCTTGATATCCTTAATGCGGCCTTTCTTATCAACAAGAAATCCTATGTACACTTTGCCCTGAATCCGTTTTAACTTCGCATCTGGCGGATAACTGAGGTTTGAATTCAGGAAACTGTGCAGACTGTCGTTCCCTCCCGGAAACTGCGGAGGAACCTGAACGATGCTTACACCGAATCCGGCTTTTACTTCCTTTTCTCTTTCACTTTCCTGTGCCTTTGACTGCAGCGAAAGAAAAACACAAGCAAGTACTATGATGCTTTTTGTCATTTCCTTTTCTTTAAATGAATACCTGAAAAGTATACGATATTGCCTTACTCCGGATTCACTTGAATCACAATATTTTCACCGGTACATGTTAAATAAGTAGCCTGAAATCAGCTATAAAACGAGAAATATGAACTTTATCGAAAGAACTGAACCAAAACCAATCACATAATTCAATCTTCTCTGGCATCTTTGGCGGAAAGGCTCTTCTTTCCCTTTTCAATCACAATTTCATGCATGCGCTCAACAATATCAAGAGTAATCGGGCAATACTCTATATTTTGCTTATGAGTGCTTGTGATGTAGAGCTTGAAGTCATTGTACTGGGTGTGAGGAAAATTTTTACAATCACTCGGCCTTACTTCATAGATTCCGCACTTATTGTTTTTCAGGAGGAACTGACACGGAGTTTTCTTGTTCATGATATCACCGCTCTCGTCTTTGTAGCAGTATTTATCAAAATACTCATCATAAGTCATTCCCAGGTGTTTTGATATCCTTTTAATATCTGTCTTGCTGTAAGTTGGCGACATCTTGGTACAACAATTTGCACACTTGAGACAATCAATTCTTTCAAACGCCTGCTTATGAAGTTCCTTTGACAGTGAATCAAGTCCACGGACTTTTCTAATCATCAATCCGCGTAAGAACGTCGTTAATTTTTTCCCTTTTTTCCTGTATGTCTTTTTAAGATACTCTATTGGCTTAGGTATGGCACGCTTTCCTGATTTTGTCATCTGCTTCTGTTTGTTCAAGGACTGCAAAAATAAGAGAATTTATCACTGAAAGCCTATGCTTCTTTTAATTCCTGCTGTAAATCCGATACTGCCCAACTTACCATTCTCCAAAGGCGCATGCAATTCAACTCTGGCAAATCCGAACTTCTCCAGCCCGATGTTCAACTCCGTTACGCTTACACCTTCTCTAATATTAAAGAAGTGTATGCCTGCCACTTCATTCAGTTTAAACCTTCTGATAAAAGGTATTTTATTAAGAAGCAATCCACCCAGATTATACTCTCCGTGTATTTCTACAAGATCAGAAGTTGTGCTGTAGGTATAATAATCAAGCCCTCTGAAATCCGTCAGACGCAACTTTGAAAACCATGTTTTGTTCCCATTGAAGTGATGATAATCCATAAAGTAGATGTCCTTTTTATTCAAAAACCCTGCAGCAGAAATCGAATAACGGATTGAGCCGCTGAGACCAAGCCGCAATTCATCCGAAACATTCAGGTTGATGTAGGAAAAATCTGAGGCTGTTGCATTGGTCCTCACACCTTGCATGTATGAAATTCGCAAGACAGGATAATCAGAGCCCTGCACATACTTTTCACCGGGATATAAAACATACTTTTGCTTAAATGTGATTCTAACATTCACCTTTAGAAAAAAACCATTGTTTCTCTTAAACCCCGGTGTCTGAATCTCAGTATCCAGGGGATTGTTTGACAGGTATTCTCTTGTGTTGCGTGAAGATAATGAGTAGTCGCTGGAATTTTGAAGCGGATATCTATCCTTATATGATCCGCTTAGATTCAACATTACTCCGTTAAATATTTCGGAAGTATGTGCAATCTCTAGAAATTTCATTTCATAAATTTTCATAAAATTCTTTCTGGCCTGCAATGAATAAATTGAGTTGACAAACTCTGATATGGGATTGTCTGAATTGAACTGAAAAACATTTTGTCCGCCTAAAAATTGAACAGAAGAAAATTTTCTTCTGTTATAGTGATAGGAAGATGCTAATGAAGCATTCCAGTGCCGGTTGCTGAAACCGTATCGAAGAGCTGGTAATAATGATAGGCGCCTTTTATCCTGTCCGTACTTTCTTCGGTACTCACCGAGAAGACTAAGATTCCAGCCTTCGACTGTGTTGAATTGCAGATTTTCAACTGGAGAAGAAATGCTCCATGAATATCCGTCCCAGGAATTACTATTGGAGTAACCCGTAAAAAGGTTTTCAGCCTTGAACTTGTTACGCACATGATCAATTGAATCCAGATATTCCTTTGAATTATGAACCGTTCTGACACTGTCCTTATGAACATAATCCGTTTTTTCTGACTCGCTCAGTTCAACGGGCCTTTGCACTACCCAATATGCACTGTCTTTCTGATTGGCATCTTCACGCACCTGCATAACCGGCCCGGAAAATATTCCTTTCGGAAATTCCGGCTGTAAACGGTAATCAGTAAAAAAGATGAGAACTTTTCCACTGCCGCGAAAACCTAAAAATCCGAATGAATAAACAAAATGATTGCTAAGTGGCATCCACACGCTTTCATTCAACTGAACATATTGCTGTACAATTCTAAATGTGTCTATAATTTCTATTTGCTGATTTTTCGTAATCATCAGGTCGGCGCTATGAATGTTCCAACTGTCATCCACGATATATATTTCACCGCTGAATACCGGGTCATGCTTCCGCCGTGGAATGACTTCAATTTTGTTCACAATCCTGCCATTTTCCTCATAAAAACCTTGGTAACGGAATCTGTAATAAAATTCAGCCGAAGGTGAGATTGGACTCACAATTCCTCTGCTGGTCAGTCCTCCAATACTGATAAGATTATTGTAAAAACTTATGAGCAATTCTCCTGCTCTGTTGAAACTGTAAGCTTTAGGATCTCCACTGACCTTGGAAGAAATCATTTCCTCAAAAACTTTGTCAGGCCTTTTGAAATAAAGTTCTGATACAGATTCACTCAGATAAAAAATATTGCTGGTTGAATCTATAATATTGTCCAGCTCCACTTTTTGCCCAAATATTTTACGCGGCACACTGTCGAGCATTTGAGTTGATTTGAGATAAGAATTGCAGATGAAAGATTCAACCTGCTCAAGATGAAACTTTCTTTTTTCAATTGCCTTCCTGATAATCGCATAGGCAGGATCTTCGTCGCCGGGCCTGACAAGCACTTCCCTGAGTTTGTAACTTTCCGCCGTCAAAGTTATATTCAGTACAACAGCCTTGTCCTGCAATCTGACCTCTTCGGTTCTTTGCCTGTATCCTATCATCCTGAACACAATACGATACTTACCGGGGCTAAGACTAATCAAATACATACCATCAGCATTTGATGTCGTACCGGTTGAAGTTCCTTCAATGAAAACGTTTACAAAGGGAAGTACAGCTCCGTGCTCGTCAGTAATTTTCCCGCTTAATGTAAAATTAGCAGCAGCACAGGTTAATCCTGTGCAGATAAAAGAAAAAAGAAAGAAGCACAACTTATGAAATTCTTTCATGCAGTTTAAAAATACCAGACACAAATGTGCTCCAGCTGAACCTGTCTTTTTGTATTGCTACGTTCTCGGAAAATTCTTTTTCCTTATCTGCAGTATAAAAATCTGTGATTGAATCTGCAATTGCTCCAGGGTCCACTTCAGTCACATACCCGCTCATACCATGATCAACAATTTCAGGCAGACCTCCGACTTTAGTCACAAGCATAGGCTTATTAAAATGATATGCAATTTGCGTAACACCACTCTGAGTGGCATTTCTGTATGGCTGTACAACCAAATCGGAAGCGCAAAAGAAATATTTTACCTCATCCTTTGGAATAAAACGTGTGTGAAGATCTACTCTGTCTTCTATGCCGTTAACTTTTATTTTATCCAGATAGGGTTTATCATCCTCGTAAAATTCCCCGGCCACAATCAATCTGACGCCGAGCCTCTTTACTTTCTCTTCAGCCATGGCATCCAACACTAAATCCAATCCTTTGTAAGCACGTATAAATCCAAAAAATAAAATGATCCTTTCGGCTGGAAGATGTCCAAGAAATTTTCTGGCCTCCTGCTTGCTTACCGGATCTCCGAATATTCCGTAAATGGGATGTGGCAGGTATTCCGCTTTTGGGTCTGCGACAAACTGCGACAGCTGCTTCAGCACACTTTTTGACATTGATATGAAAGCGTCACACGATTTTAAAAAATACCTAATAAGCAATTTATCACCCGGTCTTCTCTCATGTGGAATAACATTGTCTGTTATTGCAATGACCTTAATACCTTTTTTCCTGAGCTTCCTGCAAATGCTTCCAAGAGCCGGCGCCATGAAAGGAAGCCAAAATCTGACAATGACAAAATCAGGTTTCTCATTTAAGATCTGCCGAGCAGTACTGGTCCAACTCAGTGGGTTTAGCGAATGAATAGTACTTCTGATGTCCAGTTCTGAGTTATTTCCCGAAGCAGCATATTGTGTTTTTCCCGGGAAAAGGAAATCAGGATACTGGTAATAAAATGAAAAGAGTATACATAGGTGGCCTGCTTCAGTGATTGCAGAGGCAAGCGCTTCATTAAAATCTGCAATGCCTCCCCTAAGTGGACTTGCAGGGCCGATAATAATGATCTTCTTGCTCACATGGAATAATTTTAGCAGAGCTCAGGTCAGACATTCAGACGGCGACTTACATGGTAACGGTTTCTGTCAGGGGATGTCCTGCTGACAAGCTCACCGAGAAATCCGGCAAGGAAGAGCATTGTTCCTATGACCATGCATGTAAGGGAAATATAAAATGAAGGCCTGTCTGTAATGAGTCTTGCGGGAAGGTTGTGATACACGCTATATAGTTTGCTGATGCCCAAATATGCAGCAGCGAAAAACCCAAAAGCGAATACAATAAAACCGATCAATCCAAAAAGATGCATAGGCTTTTTTCCGAAACGAGAAACAAACGTGATCGACAACAAATCCAGGAAGCCATTGATAAATCTTTCTAGACCAAACTTTGATGCCCCGTATTTTCTGCTTCTGTGCTCTACAATCTTCTCGCCTATACGGTGATATCCGGCCCATTTTGCAAGTACAGGAATATATCTGTGCATCTCTCCGTACACTTCAATGCTTTTTACTACATCCTTTCTGTATGATTTCAATCCGCAGTTAAAATCATGAAGATTGTTTATTCCAGACATTTTTCTTGTGACATAATTGAAAAACTTGCTTGGAACTGTTTTAGTAATCGGATCGTAACGTTTTTTTTTCCAGCCAGAGACCAAATCGTATCCTTCCTTGACAATCATTTTATAAAGACCGGGAATTTCATCCGGTGAATCCTGCAAATCTGCATCCATGGTGATAATCACTTCACCTTTCGCTGCTTCAAATCCAACGTGCAATGCCGCTGATTTTCCGTAATTGCGACGAAAGCGTATTCCTTTTACAAAGGGGTTTGCAGAGGCGATTTTCTCGATCACATCCCATGATTTATCCTTACTCCCATCATCAATAAAGATTACTTCATATGAATATGAGTTCTCTTTCATGACTTTGTCAATCCAGGTAGCAAGTTCAGGCAGAGATTCCTGCTCGTTCAATAAGGGAATGATGACTGATATATCCACTTTGCTCAGCCGATTGTTTGTTGAAAAGGATTTTTATCTTTCTTGGTAAATACCGATATCAGCAATGAGAACAGGAATCCCATAAAGATGGCGCTGATCAATGAAAAAATAAAGAGCCAAATAGGACTCATGAATTTTTGCATGTAAGATAATGATGAGCTGACTATTTCCTCACTCATGCCTTCCTCAAGCATTTTCTCCTGAGTCATATCCATGATCTTTTGTGCCATGTCAGGTGCAATCACTGTGAAGAAAAGTACAGTAAAAGCTCCGGTGATTATTCCTCCAAACAGTGAAATAAGCACACCTGTTTTTAAAGAATTCCCGTAAGTGATGGAACCCTGCAATTCGTTATCCCGATAACTGACAATCCCCATTGCAATAAAAATGATTTGCAGTAAGTATCCCAGATATTGAGGCATCTTGGAATCCGGTTCCGCTCCGGTGAAATAAAATATCAGGTATATTATTGATGCTGATAATCCGAAATAAGCGCCGTAATTCATGGCGACTTTCGTCTGCGTACGAGGATTTTCCATGACTGTAATTTCAAGGTTTTTGCAAACCTACATGAAAAGCACAAAAAAACAACATAGTCACAAACGGAGTTTTTAACACGAGCTAAGGATTAATGTCCTGAAAACTACAACCATATAGTCAATGCATTCAAAAGATTTTCGAAATGTGATTTCTATGATTACTTTTGCGCGCGGGTAAGTCCTATACGACCAGCTCCTGTGAACCTCCCCAGGCCGGGAACGGAGCAAGGATAAATGGTTGAGCGGTGCGATATAGGTAGCTTACCCGTATTTTTTCTCCCTATTTGATTTGTTTTCTAAAGACTTCCGAGGGAAGAAATTATCTACTTTTACATCAGAATAAAGAACCGGCAATCGAAATACTTTAAAACCTAAGCACGATGAAATTCTTCATTGACACAGCCAATCTAAGTCAGATAAAAGAAGCAGAAGATCTTGGTGTATTGGACGGCGTAACGACCAATCCCTCCCTCATGGCAAAGGAAGGCATTACCGGCCAGGATAATATTCTTAAGCACTATGTGGACATTTGTAATATTGTCAGCGGAGATGTCAGTGCCGAAGTAATTTCTACTGATTTTCATGGAATCGTTGCTGAAGGCGAGATGCTTGCATCATTGCACAAACAGATTGTTGTCAAAGTCCCAATGATCAAAGATGGTGTAAAGGCTCTGAAATATTTTTCCTCAAAAGGTATACGTACTAATTGCACACTTGTGTTCTCCGCTGGTCAATCAATACTTGCAGCAAAGGCAGGTGCAACTTACGTCTCCCCTTTCCTGGGCCGCCTTGACGACATCAATCAGGACGGTGTTGAACTGATTCACCAGATTGTACACATATATCGCACTTACGGATATACCACACAAGTACTTGCCGCATCCATTCGAAGCCCGCTTCATATTGTTAAATGTGCAGAAGCTGGAGCTGATGTAGCCACTTGTCCGCTTTCCGCAATCCTTGATCTTCTGAAGCATCCGCTCACCGACATAGGCCTGGCAAAGTTTCTCGCTGATGCAAAGAAATTCAGCGAAAGTCCTGTAAGATAAGCCACCATTTCGCTGTATGCTTCTAAAGATTTTTCCTGAAAACATCAACGACAAATTCATTGAAAAGGCAATTCATGTCCTGAAAAATGACGGTGTAATTGTTATCCCAACAGATACTGTATATGCTTTCGCCTGCAGTATACACAGCAATGCAGCTATCGAGAGAATTTGCCGGTTGAAAAAAGTCAAACTGGAAAAAGCTAACTTCTCTTTTGTCTGCGAAAGCCTGAGCAACATTTCTGACTTCAGCAAACCCATGAGCAATGAGGTATTCCGGCTGATGAAAAACACTTTGCCCGGACCTTTCACCTATATTCTGAATGCTAACAGCAATGTTCCGGGAATTTTCAAGTCTAATAAGAAAACTATAGGAATCAGAGTGCCGGATAACCAAATTGCATTAAGACTGGTGAAAGAACTGGGAAACCCGCTTATGGTCGCATCAGTTCATGATGAATCAGATGAATTCATGGATTACATCACTGATCCGGACGAAATTGATGCCAGGCTTGGAAGCAATGTAGATCTGGTGATCGACGGAGGATCGGGCTCTTTTGAACCTTCAACCGTAGTGGATTGCACAGCCTCTGAACCGGTACTGATCAGAGAAGGAAAAGGTAAGATTTCATGATCAACTTATTGGCTTAGCATTTTCCATGACTTCCTCAGTTGGTTGACGGTATCTCCTGCTGACATTCCCTGTTCGCTGAATTTCTTTGCAGCAATATCACCTGCAAGCCCATGCACATACACCCCAAGTATACTGCTGTCAAGGTTACTGTAGCCTTGAGCCAGCAAAGATAGAATCACGCCTGTAAGAGCATCACCACTGCCACCCTTTGCCATTCCCGGATTACCGCTGGCATTATACCACACGTTCCCTAAAGGGTCAGTTATGCAGGTAAAAGCTCCTTTCAGCACCAAAATCACCTGGTGTTTTGAGGAAAACTCTGTTTGAAGCTGCAGTTTCTCGTTATCGTTTTTCCAATTTCCAGCCAACCTGCCAAACTCAACGGGATGAGGCGTTAAAATTGATCCAGCAGGAATCGCAGCTTTCAACTCTGGGTTTTCGGCAATGAGATTCAAGGCATCCGCATCAATCACAAATTTCCGGCATGGAGACTTAAATAGTGTTTTGAGAAAATCTTTGATGTTGGCAGACTTACCTATTCCTGGTCCTACTCCAATTGCGCTGAATGATTCGGTTTCAATTTCACCGGATAATTCTTCCCTGCTATCTGATACTTTCACCATTGCTTCCGGTACAGAAATTTGCATTATATCAATTCCACACTCGGGTATAAATGCCGTTAGTAGCCCGCATCCTGAATAGGTCGCTGCCCTCGCCGCAAGCACTGCTGCTCCCATTTTACCAAAGCTGCCGGCCGCTAGAAGTGCATGTCCGTATTTTCCTTTGTGTGAAAATCTGCCTCTTGGCATTAACAGTTTTTCTGCATCTTCCTGAAGAGTATAATTAATCTTGGAGTTTTCCTGCTCATAATAATGCTGATGCAATCCAATATCAGTCAGAATCCATCGGCCGAGGAAAATATCCGAAGAAGGATGAAAAAACACAGGCTTGGGAACCTGAAAGCTGATTGTGAGGCTTGCTTTTACTATTATGTCATCTTTCAAGGGTGCAGTTTCAGTGTGCAAGCCAGAAGGCATGTCAATTGATACAATTTTTACTGACGTATTATTGAGGTGGATTACAAGGTCTCTTATTAATCCATCTAGCGGCCTGTTAATTCCAGTTCCGATAATTGCATCAATACAAATAATTGACTGAGATATTGGAGGAAAGTCTGATGGCTTTTCAATAATATTGATGGCACAAGATTCGATTTTTTTCAGTCTTCTGAAATTTTCCTGAAAGTCACTGCTCCCCTGATTAATATCGCCGCAAATGAAAACAGTTACGGGATGATCCGATTCATGAAGCATCCTTGCAATCGCAAGTCCGTCTCCACCATTGTTGCCAATTCCGCTAAAAATATAAAAACCCTCTGCATCGCTGAAATACTTAGTGATATGCTTATAGCATCGCCTGGCTGCTCTTTCCATGAGGTCCAAAGAACTCACAGGCTCATTCTCAATCGTGAACTTATCCCAGTTTCGAATTTGCTCTGCGTTAAAAACTTTCATGTTTCAATGAATTAAATATCTTTATCAGTTCAGTATACTCACATTAATCTCTGAAGAGTCCAGATATTCTTTCAACTGATTTCCATCTCCGTGCAGTGTATATACATTACGTGCTCCGCTTTTCTTAATCATATAAAGCAGGTCATTCCAATCAGCATGATCACTGATGCTCAGCAATCCGTCACACTTATAAAATGATCGTTTCCATCCTGTGGCAAACATTTTGTAAATATCATTTGCCCGTGAATACCTGGAGAAATCTGTTGGAGGTAAAATATACACTCCCCTTTCTGAACTAAGAAAATCGCCTCTTCTGTAAACTCTCCAATTACCTAGCGGCAAATTTTCTCTCTCATAAATCTTATGATACTGAACAATCCCGGGATGGATGAAAACCTCCCTGTCAGGACAATTCTTTGTGAGCAGCTGGGTGATTCTTTGAGCTTTTCCGACTGCATAGGCGCCAATCAGTACTCTGCTTTGTGACTGCATGATCTTTCTGATCTCTTCAACCGGATCAGGATGAGAGTAATCCGGACTGGCAAAAGTGGTTTCAGTAATCAAATGATCACATTCAACATACTGAAATGCTTCACAGCTTTCGTCCTGTTGCAACTTGAAATCACCGGTGTATAAATACCGTTCTCCCTCGTGTTCCATCAGGATCTGAGCACTGCCCAGTATATGCCCGGCCGGATGAAAAGTTATTTTCACTCCATTAAGATTAAAACTCTCTCCGTATTGAAATGCATGAATTTCCGATGCAGCAGAAGCATTGAATCTCTGGTTGATGAGCAGTCGTGTGCCAAGGGTACAATAAACTTTTTTATTATTTGGAACGGCATGGTCTCCGTGTGCGTGAGATATCAAAGCTTTTAATACGGGCTTTTTCGGGTCGAGGAAAAAATCGCCTGCTCTGCAATACAAACCCGTTTTGGTATATGTAAGGAAGTTATTTACTGTGGTCACCTGCATTCACTTCCTTGATTTTGGATTCCACAGATTTGCTTAAGATGTCATTCAGTGCCAGCACCTGAGGAATAATCAATTCAACTTCATCATTTTTTATCACATAGTCTGATCGCTTCATCTTTTCTTCTTCGCTTATCTGACTGGCGATAATTTTTTCAATGTCAGCCCTGTTTTTCCGGTCACGCTCTCTCAATCTTTGAATCCTGAGCTCTTCCGGCATGAAAACAGTGATCACAGTGTCACATGCAGTATTGAAACCAGATTCAAACAATATTGCCGATTCAAGAATAATAAAATTTACTCCGGAATGTTTTTTCTGCCAATTTATAAAGTCTTTTTTTACCAATGGATGAACAAGTCCGTTGATTGCCTTAAGCTTATCCTTGTCAGAAAAAATTGCCTCAGCCAATTTCTTTTTATCCAGCTTTCCGTTTTCATCAAAAACATCAGGAGAAACCTTTTTACGAATATCATCAAGTAATGACGAATGAATGTCATACATTTTCTTAGCTTCGGAATCCGCATTGTAAACGGGAACACCTAATGAGTTAAAAACTTTGGCTACTGTGCTTTTTCCGCTGCCTATTCCACCTGTCAATCCTGCTGTAATCATTGCTTGCGAAGTATATAATCCAGCATATCCGGTTCAATGCCGGTGATTTTCACCATTTCAGGAAATACTACCAACTCAGCTTTAACCTTGGATGGATTCAGTTTTGTGATCGACTCTGCATTTACAATCACATCAAAGTTGTAATCCTTGATATCATTGAATTTACTTAAGGCCACCTGGTAACGTATTGTTACCTTATCTGGAAATGTCTTCATGGTGTACCCTGCAGGAACATTAACTGCCCGCACTCTTGCCTCTATTGAACTTTCAGTGAATTTCTCAATTGGAACCTTAACCTGTACTTGTCCAGTATTGTATGTAAGTAGACGGTTTTTTGCCAAGGGCATGGAGAGTTCTACGGAAGCTCTGACATTTTCAAGATTCACTTGATCAGTCTCCACATACTTCAATTTCTGTATAACTGAAGGGGGACCTGACACCTCTACTGTATCCGGAATAACCTGCGTTCTTCCTGTTGCTGAATGCTGCTTGTCCATCTCCAGCTTCAGATTTACTTTCACCGGTAGCCGCTTCGAAATCTTCTCACTGAAATAAAACACGATAGAATCAGGAAAAAATCCTGTAATGCTCACCTCCGGACCAAACTGCCTGGAAAAATCCGCTGTGAAAGTTTTTGATGGCAAGGCAAGGACTTCATTATTTGCTCCCAGTGTACCGGCCATCCGTGAAGCTACATCAACCTCAATTGATTTTCTCCTCGAACTAAATTCATAACTCAACAACCTGAATCCGTTGGTTCGTATCTGCAAAGTCATCGAGTCAGGAAGCTCATTGATGATGACTTTCTTTCCGGGCAGATTTTTATATACTACAGGAAAGCTGATCTGGCTGTTATATTCGTGTGTGAGTGCTATTAGAAGCCAGAAAATAGTGCTGATGAAAAAACATACCAGCACGATTGTCAATCGTCGGTCGAGTCTTAGCCTTTTTGCAGGACGCGGTGCAATAAGTACATTTTTTTCATCAGCCAAAATGCACGGTTTTGGAATATTACAATAAAATACCGCTGAGCGCAGAATTTACTTCTGGCTACCCGACGCGTCAAGCGATTTGGTTGCTTCAGCTGAAATGGCTGACTTCTCCACCCTGAGCTTTACATTCGTATCGACTTCAATCAGGAAAGTCCTGTCTGTAACTTCGATAATTTTTCCATGTACGCCACCGATGGTGACAACCTTTGCTCCTTTTTCGAGCGATTCGCGAAAAGCCTTTTCAGCTTTTTGCTTTTTAATTTGCGGCCGAATCATGAACAGGTAGAAAACGACAATGATGGCAATCAGAAACACCATCTGCATAAAGCCTCCGCTCTGCGGGGATCCTTGTAAGAGTATTGTAAGCATGTCTGTTATTGTGTTTTAAAATTATCTTTAAGACACTTCACTGTTTATAGTGAGTGTTACGGTATTCGGAACTGTGTTGGAAATGATTGTTACAGTCTTACTTTGTTTTCCGGTTCTTCCAGTCGAATCAAAGGTCACTATTATCGTTCCGCCTTTACCGGGTTTGATAGGATCCTTTGGGTATTCAGGGACAGTGCAACCGCAACTTCCATTTGCAGCTCGAATGATCAGATCCGCATTGCCGGTGTTTGTGAACTTAAATGCATATGATACCTTTTCTCCATCAGTGATCTTGCCAAAATCATGTTCCGTTTTTTCAAAAGTCATAACAGGAACGGCATCGCTGCTTTGATCTCCTGCGCTGGCAGGATTATTCATTACTTCTGGATTAATCGCATTCTCAGGAATATCTGAGTTTTTTTCTGCTGAGTTCCGGCATGACAAGAGTGTTGTGACTGCCAGGAAGAAAATCAATGTACGCATGTTTTACAGACTGAATTTAAGTTTGACAAGTGATTCCAAAATTATCCATTTAATCATTAATAAAAAATGAAATCAGGAAATGGAAATTATCCTATTAGACCCCTTCCGCTCTTCTGAATTTTTCCCTGCTCTTTATAATCAATCGCCAGTTTATCTATCACTCCGTTGACAAATTGTTTGCTTTTAGGGGTGCTGTATTCCTTGGAGATATCAATGTATTCATTGATAGTTACCTTGACGGGTATGCCCGGAAAATGGACCAGCTCGGCAAGAGCCATTTTCAGAATCAGGATGTCCATCAGCGCGATACGCTCAACTTCCCAGTTCTTAGTTCTTTCACTGATGGCATTTTCGTATTCCGGGTTGTGTAATATGGTTTTGGAGAACAAAGTTTTTACAAATGACTTGTCATCCTCTTCATCCTTATACAAAGGCATCAATTTCATGTCACCCGAATCGTAATAAGAACGGATCATGCGGATGATGATGTGACATATAAAATCAAGATCCTCCGGCCAAAAGATATTTTCTTCTTCCAGGTGATTGGACAAAGTATCAGTTTCCAGAAAATGCTTTTTTATCAGATCTATCAGGAAATCTTTTTCGTTAATCACTTCTTCGCTGAAAAAATCCTTGTACTCATCCGACCTTTTGATTTCAAGAAACATTTTCCTGAGAAGGTCGCGTTCTTTTTGCCAGCTGAGTCCTGTCCTCTTAAGCATTCTCCTGTATTCGTCATTTCCGCTAAGCTTGGTAATAAACCCGATACTATGAAGTCTTCGTTTTGCCTTTAGCTCCTTCTCATCAGGGTAAAATTTCTGTCGAAGCTCATCCGCATCCTGCCGATCAGCATCTGCAAGCTCTTCCAGCAGGTTCAGCAGGTAAAGGTAAAGTTCATATACTTTTTCAATGCTCCTGAACAGCTCTCTTTCAGCCACGCCAAATTCATTCTTCTCAGCTTGAAAATATGCATAAAGGGACTGAAGGACTTTAATCCTGAGTTGTCTCCGGCTCAACATAATGAATAATGAATTGAATTATAAAACAGGGCTAATTGAATTTAAAATCAGGAAATCAGCGAACAGATTTTGCTGACTGAATTCTTTGCTCTGCAATTTTATTTGCTGCCTCTACAGTCGTGATATTATCTTCATCAGCCATCTTGAAAATTTCAAGCGTGGTTGCATAGATCTTCTCAGCCTGTTCCAAAGCAGCCTTCCTGTTGTAACCTTTCAGTTCTGAATACACGTTTATTAACCCACCTGCATTGATCAGAAAATCAGGAGCGTAATAAATGCCTTTGTCAGAAAGCAATTTACCGTGAACTTTTTCATCGGCAAGTTGATTGTTTGCAGCCCCGGCTACAATTGCGCATCGCAAACGATTTATGTTTTCTGTATTTAACGTTGCACCAAGCGCGCAAGGAGCGTACACGTCAACATTCAAATCATATATCTCTTCGAGTCCTGTTATCTCCGCTCCATATTTGGCAGCAATGACTTTGAGTTGTTCTTCGTTGATGTCTGTGATGAAAACTTTTGCGCCTTCCTGCGCTACATGCTTAACAAGATTTTCACCAACATGTCCCACGCCTTGCACGGCAACTGATTTGCCTTTCAAACTGTCAGTGCCCCAGCACTTTTTTGCAGCAGCCTTCATTCCCATGTAGACTCCGTATGCAGTTACAGGAGATGGATCTCCACCTCCTCCCATTGATTCGGGTAAACCCGTTACGTGTTTTGTCGTTTCACGCACAGATACCATATCAGTAGTGCTTGTACCAACATCTTCAGCTGTGATATATTTCCCATTGAGGGATTCAATGAATTCTCCGTATTTACGGAAAAGTTTCGGTGTCTTGTCTTTCTTTGAATCTCCTATTATTACCGCCTTACCTCCTCCAAGCCCCAATCCGCTGATCGCTGCCTTGTAAGTCATTCCCCTTGAGAGTCGCAAAACATCGAGAAGCGCCTCAGATTCAGTTTTATACATCCACATTCTTGTGCCACCAAGCGCTGGTCCAAGTGTTGTATCGTGAATGGCAATAATTGCTTTAAGACCCGATTCCTCATCGTAACAAAAAGTCACTTGCTCGTGATTTTCAAAGGCCCCATTACCAAACACAGAATTTGGCTCCGTTTTCATTTCTTTTGCATCCTTAACTTCAATCATGTTCTGCAATCTGTTGTTTATTTTTACTTCAAATTCCGTGGTAGACGGGCAAAGGTAGGGTTATTTTTCAAGGCAACAAACCTTTGTCAACACCTCTCAAAATGAACTCTTTAAGACATTTAAACAAGTATTTATTTCGGTACAAATGGCATCTCCTGCTCGGTGTACTCTTTGTAGTTGCTCAGAATTTTGGAGCGATATACCCGGCCGTGCTAGTGAGAAAATCCCTGGATGAGGTCTTATTATATTTAGGAAAAATGAATTCTGAAGGCATTAACAGGGAGGAACTTCTTGCAGCAATTACATCTACAGTATTTACATTCTTTCTGCTGATTATACTGGTTACACTTTTACGCGGACTGCTCATGTTCCTCATGCGTCAAAAGATCATTGTCGTTTCCCGTAAGATAGAATTCGACCTGAAAAACGAAATATACAATCAATATCAATTGCTCAGTCAAAGTTTTTATAAGAGAAACAGCACCGGAGACATCATGAACAGAATCAGCGAAGATGTGAGCAGAGTAAGAATGTACCTTGGTCCGGCTATCATGTATTCGGTCAATCTTCTCGTTCTTTTCATTCTGATTCTCACCAGCATGGCAAACGTGAATCTGAAACTTACTTTGTATGTATTAGCCCCTCTGCCTTTTCTTTCAATCTCTATCTATTTTGTGAGCGATTTGATCAACCGCAAGAGCGAAGAAATTCAAATTCAACAAAGCAGACTCAGCAGTTTTGTGCAGGAATCTTTCAGCGGAATCAGGATTCTGAAATCTTTTGTAAGAGAAAATTTCGTTACTGATGAATTTCAGAGAGAAAGTGACAGCTATCTTGACAAAAATATGCAGCTCGCCAAAGTAAATGCTTTCTTCTATCCTCTGATGTTGTTGCTTGTGGGACTGAGCACTTTGCTGGTGATTTACATCGGTGGACAAGAAGTATTTCGGGGACGCGCCACCACAGGGAATATTGCAGAGTTTGTTATTTATGTCAATATGCTCACCTGGCCGGTAGCATCTCTGGGTTGGGTGACATCTATTATTCAAAGAGCTGCAGCATCTCAAAAAAGAATAAATGAATTCCTCCACATAAACCCGGAAATCAGTTCCGTTGAAGATGGAGACAAATTACTTTCAGGTAAAATCGAATTCAGGAAAGTAAGCATCACATATCCTGAAAGCGGAATCAAAGCGCTTCAGCAAATCTCTTTCACTGTCAATCCCGGTGAAACTCTTGCAATACTTGGCAAAACAGGATCCGGTAAAAGCACGATTGCAGGATTAATTCTCAGGTTATATGATGCCGGGGAAGGAACTGTGCTGGTTGATGGTACAGACATCAGGAATTGGCCTCTACACTCTCTAAGACAACAATGCGGTTATGTGCCGCAGGATAGCTTTCTGTTCAGTGATACCATTGCCAACAACATTGCCTTTGGTCTGCGTCAGGAATTAAACCCTGATGAGAGAAGGAAGATGATCCATGAAGCTGCTAAAAATGCAGATATTTATAACAATGTAATGGAGTTCAGAATGGGATTCGATACGCGCATTGGTGAAAGAGGAATCACTCTCAGCGGAGGACAAAAACAAAGAGTGTCAATAGCAAGGGCGATTATAAAAAATCCTGCAGTATTGATTTTTGATGACTGCCTCAGCGCAGTCGACACGAAAACTGAAGAGGTGATTTTACAAAATCTCATCAAACTGATGAAGGACCGAACCAGCATACTCATCAGTCATCGTATTTCAAGTGTGAAAAACGCAGACAAAATTATATTCCTGGACCATGGCAGAATTCTGGAGGAAGGCACTCATGAAAGCCTACTTGCCTTGCAAGGAGCGTACTTTGAACTTTACCAAAAACAATTGCTGGAAGAAAAAGAAATCAAAAGCTGATCAAAAAGGAGCATCATCCTTCATGTCGTTCATCCTCGATGCCACAATCATTCTGTTGCTCTGATAATCTTTCACACTTCCTGAAGGAGAAGCCAGGTCTAGTGGATCGCCGAGATCCGCAAACTTAGCCAAAGTATCAATGAATTTAAGCTTCACTGTGTCCAGGGCTCCGTTTCGATGCTTACTGATAATGATCTCAGCCATGCCTTTCGTAGAATTATTTTCTTCATCAAACTCCAGGTTATAATACTCTGGTCTGTATATAAATAAAACCATGTCTGCGTCTTGTTCAATCGCACCCGACTCTCGCAGGTCGCTTAGTTGAGGACGTTTTGATGAACCTCTGGTCTCTACAGCACGGCTAAGCTGCGACAAAGCAATGATTGGAACATTGAGCTCTTTGGCGATGGCCTTAAGAGATCGTGAAATCGCACTGATCTCCTGCTCCCGGTTTCCGCCTTTATTATCTACATCAGCGCGCATCAGCTGCAGGTAGTCGATGATGATCAACTCAACATTGTGCATTTGCTTCAAACGTCTGCACTTCGATCGCAAATCGAAAATTGAAAGTGCCGGAGTATCATCAATGTAAATCGGAGCTTCCGAAAGTTGTCCTGTCATGGAAACAAGAGTCTGCCATTCGTGATTGCTGAGGTTACCTTTCCTTAGTTTATCTGAGGCAATTCCTGTCTCGGAAGAAATCATCCTTTGAACAAGCTGAACGGACGACATCTCAAGCGAGAACACTGCCACAGGTCTCTTAAACTTGATAGCTGCATTTCTTGTGAGAGAAAGTACAAAGGCTGTCTTTCCCATACCGGGCCTGGCAGCGATAATAATAAGATCTGATTTCTGCCAGCCTGAAGTGATTCTGTCCAGATCGGTGAAACCCGACTGAACTCCCGATATTCCGGTCTCATGCTGGCGTGCTACTTCAATTTGCTTGAATGCCTCGCTCACCATGGTTTTCATCTCCTGAAAATTCCTGCGGATGTTTCCCTGTGCAATGTCAAATAGATTTTTCTCAGCACGATCAAGCAAGTGAAACACGTCGCTTGTATCTTCAAAAGCATCTCTTATGGTTTCAGATGAAATCCTGATTAGTTCTCTTTGGATGTGTTTCTGAAGAATGATCCTTGAATGATATTCAATATTGGCCGCCGATGCTACCCTGCTTGTTAGCTGTGTGATGAAAAAAGGTCCGCCTACTACATCAAGTTGTCCTTTGCGTTTCAGTTCATTCGTGACAGTAAGTATGTCAATCGGTTCCGATCTTTCGAACAGATCGCGAATTGACTGAAATATCATCTTGTGAGAATCCTTGTAAAATGATTCTGGATGAAGGATGTCTATTACACTGGTGAGCGCGTCTTTTTCAAGCATGAGCGCACCAAGCACCGCTTCTTCAAGATCAATGGCCTGAGGAGGAAGTTTTCCGTACTGCAAAGAAGAATCGGCCGTAGTATTTGACTGCCGGGTTGCGTTTTTACTTTTCAAAATAATTTCGCCTGCTTTCATGATTTCCTTCCAAACTTTCTGTTCTCAATAAATATACTGAAATAGCTCCCGCAAAGTCTGATCAATAAAAAAAATTCTTCACAGGGGATGCGAAACTAAAAATTTCAATGATGGTGAGTCACAATGTTCATAAATATATTTTACTGAATTTAATCCAGTAACTCAAAAGATTTGAATCAAAAGCCAAAGTCTTATGTTGGAATTTTACTTTCCTTCATTTCGATTCAAACCGGCAAGATTATTCAATTGCAATTCAATGTAAATGGACAGGAATAAATGATGTATCTGATGAAATTAAAACACTAGATGTCTAACCCTGACTTAAGCTGGAGCCAATAAGTCGTTGGTTATACGTGACTTATTATTGGCAACACAAATATTCTTTCGCTGATCATTTATTATCTTGCAGAACTTTAACAGGAAAAATATGAACTTCCTAGACTTTGAGAAGCCAATTGCCGACTTGCTGGATCAGATAGACAAACAAAAACAGATCGGAGAAAAGAGTCAGGTGGATGTGTCTGTGTCTGTCCGCCAACTGGAACTAAGACTGGCTGAAGTGAGAAAAGATATCTATTCCAAACTGAATCCTTGGCAGAGGGTTCAACTATCACGTCATCCTGATCGGCCATATACCAATGCATACATTGAATATCTGACAGAAAAAGAATTTATTGAATTGCATGGCGATAGAACTGTAAAAGATGACAAAGCTATTGTGGGTGGATTTGGTACAATAGAAGGACGTACAGTGATGATCATTGGGCAGCAAAAAGGTACCACAACCAAACAAAGACAGTACAGGAATTTCGGTATGGCTAATCCGGAAGGATATCGAAAGGCTCTCAGGTTAATGAAGCTGGCAGAAAAATTCGGCAAACCAGTGATCACCTTTATTGATACTCCGGGTGCTTTTCCCGGACTGGAAGCTGAGGAGCGTGGGCAGGGTGAAGCAATTGCACGTAACCTCTTCGAAATGGCCCGGCTAAAAGTTCCTGTCATTTGCATCATAATCGGTGAAGGGGCCTCAGGCGGCGCACTGGGAATAGGCATAGGCGATCGCGTATACATGCTCGAAAACACCTGGTACTCTGTGATATCACCGGAATCTTGTTCTTCAATTCTCTGGAGAAGCTGGGACTATAAAGAAAAAGCAGCTGAAGTACTGAAATTGACCGCAGAGGATATGCTCAGATTAAAGCTAATCGACGGAATCATTCGTGAACCCCTTGGTGGAGCTCATTCCTTCCCTGAAGAAATGTTTAAAATCGTAAAGAAAGAGATAATTTCCAATCTAAATGAACTTGGAAAAATTTCTGCAGATGATCTTGTTAAAATGAGAATTGAGAAATTCAGCTCAATGGGTGTAGTCAGAAACTGATTTCTCATAGAGTCTCCGCTGAGCAGCTTTGCATCATGATCACTTTCCCGGGATGTAAAATTAATATAGGACTAAATGTTCTGGAAAAGCGGCAGGACGGATATCACTCTTTAGAAACCGTATTTTATCCTGTAAGCTGGACCGATTTGCTTGAAATTGTTCCTGCCGGAGGCAAGGTTTCTTCTATGGTCATTAAGAGCACAGGTATTCGCATGTACGGGCCGAGAGAAAAAAACCTGTGCATGAAAGCATACATGGAGCTCTCAAGACATTACAGTTTGCCTCCGGTTAAATCGCATCTTCATAAAATTGTTCCAATCGGCGCCGGACTCGGAGGAGGCTCAGCGGATGCCGCTCACACTTTGCTTCTATTGAATAAGTTGTTTCGCCTGGGAATGAGTGATTCGGATTTGGAAAGCATAGCTGCGGAGTTGGGCAGTGATTGCCCTTTCTTCATAAAGAACAAAGCTGTTATTGCCAGTGGAAGAGGTGAAATTTTTGAACCTCTTAATCTTAAGCTGAAAAACTATTTTCTCACAATCGTTAAACCGAGAGTGCATGTTTCTACAGCAGAAGCATACTCCGGAATTCAACCACGTAAACCTGCAGTATCACTGAAAGAATTGATACGATTGCCGATTGACAGCTGGAAAGAAAATATTTCCAATGATTTTGAAGATGTCATTTTTAATAAATATCCTTCTGTAGCAAAAATCAAGCAAAATCTGTACAAGCTGGGAGCAGTCTATGCTTCCATGAGTGGTAGCGGTTCCGCTGTTTATGGCATTTTCAAGGAAGAGAAAAATCTCTCAGCTTACTTCAGAAGTTGCACAGTATGGCACGGTAAAATGAACTGAGATCATGAATCTCCGCTGCCTCCCTCCAACACTGTGGAGAATAAATCCCTGAATCTTATTTTGCCGTTGATTTGTTTTCGCGAAAGCAAAGAAAACTCCGATAATGCATGCAAGACAAATTCCATCATCAGTAAAATCTCCTCACTCTCCGCCTTTGGATGAAATCGTTTGACAAAGGCCTTTAATCCTTTCACTGCTTCCAGTGATTCTTTGTATTGCTTGTTGGAATGTTCATTGAGAAGGTCTGCTTCATTCCCTGCACCGAACCATTCCAATATTTCAATGTAGGGATTAGCATCTTTCTTCCGCTTCATTTTTTCTGGATCAGGGAAATAGTTTGCATACAGACTCCTGATTGATTTGCTGATGAGATTCTGCGCAACGATTAGCGGCCCCTCCTGCTCTCCTTCATATACCAGCTCTATCTTTCCAGTAATTGACGGAATCACTCCCCAGAAATCAGTGATTCGTATACATGTATCGGAATCTCCTGACTTAAGCATTCTTCTTTCCGCAGTACTATATAGATTTTCTATTCCGCTTATACTCAATCGTGCGCTGACTCCGCTCTTTGGATCCACAAACTCGCTTTGACGGGCTTCAAATGCGATTTGTTCGAGTAACTCTTCAGCCAACTCATATAGTTTGACCCTGTTTCTTTGCTCGTCATGCAATGAGGCTTCCTGCCTGGTAATCTGTACGGATTCTTTCCTGTTTCTCGGGTAGTGTGTCAATATCTGACTTTCAATCCTGTCCTTGAGCGGCGTTACAATGGATCCGCGATTTGTATAATCCTCTGGATTGGCAGTGAAAACAAACATGATGTCAAGGGGAAGACGCAATTTGAATCCCCTGATTTGCACATCTCCTTCCTGTAAAATGTTAAAAAGGGATACCTGAATCCTTGCCTGAAGGTCGGGCAATTCATTGATCACAAAAATACCTCGGTTGGCTCGTGGTATCAAACCATAATGAATCACTCTCTCATCCGAATAGGGAAGTTTTAAACTGGCCGCTTTGATCGGATCTACGTCTCCAATCAAATCAGCTACCGTCACATCAGGCGTCGCAAGCTTTTCCGTGTAACGATCACTTCGGTGGATCCAGTCAAGTGGAGTGTCATCTCCCATTTCTTCTATGAGTTTTTTTGAAGAAATGCTGATCGGTCTGAATGGATTTTCGTTCAGATCTGAACCTCTGATAACAGGCATGAATTCATCCAGTAATCCGGTCATCAATCGAGCAATTCTGGTTTTGGCCTGTCCACGCAGTCCAAGAAACAATATGTTATGTCTCGACAGTATTGCTCTTTCTACATCGGGCAGCACACTGTCATCATAAGACATAATTCCGTCAAAAATCTTTTCACCGCGTGCTATCTTTGATATCAGGTTCTCACGCATTTCCTCATGAATGCTTCTATACCTGTAATTTGCATTCTTCAGTTTTCCGAGAGTGTCTGGTCTCAAATTTTCTTTATTGCTCATATGATTGATTTCAAATTTTTTTCTTTCTGTTTTTTTCAAAGTCCTCAAGGATAAACTCTCCAAGAAGATTCAATCCGGTGTAAAAAGCCTTGCCGCCATTGGCTTCAGAAAACTCACGGATGAAGCTTCTCAGATAATTATCTTCAGCCAGCATGAAGGTGTTTATTCCTATTTTCATTTTTCTGCAGGTTCTTGCAAGATTCAGGCAACGGTTCACAATCATGCGATCCAGGCCAAAGCTGTTTTTATAAAGATGTTCACCCTGTTTCATGCAACTCGGTTTTCCGTCAGTGATCATGAATATCTGCTTGTTAGGATTTTTTCTTCTCCTCAGTAAATTCATAGCAAGTTCAAGTCCTGCGACCGTATTTGTGTGATAAGGCCCAACCTGCAAAAAAGGAATGTCTCTCACTTCAATCGGTTGCGCATCATCTCCGAAAACAAGAATATCCAGAGTATCCTTGGGATAGCGTGTCTGAATCAGTTCCGCAAGTGCCATCGCAACTTTCTTTGCCGGAGTAATTCTGTCTTCACCATAAAGTATCATGGAGTGCGAAATGTCAATCATCAGCACAGTACTGGTTTGGGCCTTATGTTCTCTCTCAACTATCTCAAGATCCTCTTCGTAAAGTCTGAAATCTTCAGTGCCGTGATGTATCTGAGCATTGCGAATAGATTCTGTCATATCAATCTGATCCGTACTGTCTCCAAACATATAAGCACGCCTATCACCTGAAAGCTCATCACCGGTTCCTGTGAATACTGTCCTGTGATTACCCTGCGCTGACTTTTTTATTCTTCCAAACAGCTGATCAAACGCATTCTTCCGCATCGACTGTTCAGTCTTGGCTGTCATCAACATCTTGCCGGTTTGGAGATCATCCTTTAGATAACCCTTTTTCTTCAGGTCATTGATGAAATCATCCAATGTATAATCTTTGTCTGTCAGCTTGTATTCCTTGTCTAACTCCGTAAGCCAGCTCAATGCTTCAGGCACATCCCCGGAAGTATAATTCAGCAATTCAAGAAATATTTTAAAAAGGCGGTCAAATGCACTTTGACCCTCATTTGTAGGAATAAATTTTGAAAATCTGTGTCCTGTCATTTTACCCCTCATTAACAAGAAAACCAGAATAAAGTTCCGGAGGAAGAAGAATGTTCCATGAATATAATGATTTATATTTGAATCATGAACCATTTGAAAATATACAAGTCATCCGCAGGTTCAGGAAAGACCTTCACTCTGGTAAGAGAATATCTTGCAATAGTTCTGGCCAGGCCTCAGGATTACAGGCATGTACTGGCAATCACTTTCACCAATAAAGCGGCCGCTGAAATGAAATCGCGCATCATTGAATCTCTCGTTGAGATTTCTTCAGGACAAGAAAGTTCAATGGAAAAAGAATTGACAAAAGTGCTGGATGGAATCAATCTCCGCGAACGAGCTTCCCAGGCCCTCAAACTTATCCTGCATGATTACTCATCTTTTTCGGTAAATACCATCGACAGTTTCTTCCAGAAAATACTGAGGTCTCTTTCTAGAGAAATGCACCTTCCCTTGAATCTTGAAGTTGAGGTTGATTTAAGCGACGCGATTTTGGAGGTAACTTCCATGCTCTACAAATCTGTAGGTGATGACGATGAATTGCAAAAATGGCTGGGTGAATTCATGTTGCAGAAAATCGAAGACAATAAAAGCTGGAATATTGATCATGACATTGGCCTTGTTGCAAGAGAAATATTCCGTGACAAAGGATTACAACATGAAATCATGGCTCGTAAAGTGATTCATGACTTTTACAATGAGTTAATCGCAATCCGTAAGAAGTTCGAAACAGAAATGAAAAAACTCTCCGACACAGCTTTAGCTGAAATAAAGTCAGCTGGGTTGGAGGATTCTGATTTTTATTACGGGAAAAGCGGTGTGATAAGTTATTTCTATAAAGTTTCTTCCGCTTCGGGTCCGGATGCTTACGTGCCAGGTAAAAGAGCTTTGGATGCAAATTCCGATCCTGATAAATGGGCTGCAGGAAAATCCACACGAAAACAAGACGTCAATGCGCTCGTTGAATCATCAATGGGAAGCATATTGTCTGAAATGATCAGAATATATAACGGAAAATACAAGGATTATCTTTCCGCGCACGAAGCCCTGAAAAGAATCTACATATTCGGAATTGCAAACGATCTTCAAAAAAAATTCAATGAATATCGTTCAGAGAAAAATGTGATTTTACTTGCGGACACTACGGGACTTCTCAATGAAATAATTTCAGAACAGGACACACCATTCATTTATGAAAAAACAGGAGTGCGGTACAGTCACATCCTGATTGATGAATTTCAGGACACTTCATTATCACAATGGTCCAATCTGCTCCCACTGGTCAAAAACTCTCTAGGATCCGGTAACTCTGCGCTTGTGGTCGGTGATGCAAAGCAATCAATCTATCGCTGGAGAGGCGGTGACCTGACCTTACTTCTCGAAAAAATCTTTGAAGACCTGGGATTGTTCAGAGAACTTTTCAGGGAAGAAAATCTGTCTACGAATTTCAGAAGCCGAAAGGATATAATAAACTTCAATAATTCATTTTTCAAAACAGCTCCCACAGTGCTCAGTGAAATAGTTGGAGAATCTACAGGGCATATGCTGGAACTGGCCTACAATGAAAATTTACAACAGAACAGTCCTCACAACTCGAACTTACCCGGCTATGTAAAAATTGACTTCCTCGAAAGTACCGAAGAAAACAGTGATGGGGAAAACAGCGGATGGAAAGAAAGAAGTCTGGAAAATAACCTGGAGACCATTAGGGATTTAACCGAAAACAAAGGCTATGAATTCAGGGACATCTGTATTCTCGTCAGAAAAAATGATGAAGGAAACCAGTTGGCCCGTTTTCTGATGGATAATGGCGTAGATAAGATAATCTCTCCTGATTCACTTCTGATTTCATCATCGCCTAAGATCAGGTTCCTCCTGAACTCGATGAGATTCATAAATGACACCCGAAACTCAATCGCGAAAACAGATCTGCTTTATTACTATGTTCGTTACATTTTAAAAAATGAAAAAATTTCCCTGCATGAAATATTTTCTGATCATCTTATAAAAAAGAAGTCAGGAAAAAAAAGTGACAAGCCCGGTCTTTTTGATACAACGCATCTGGTAGATAATCTTTTTAATGAAGTGCTTCCATCCGATTTCACCGGCAATATATCAACACTTGCAAGGGAACCGGTGTTTGACCTGACTGAGAAATTGATTAGCATTTTCACAATTGACAAGAGTCCTGATGCTTATGTGCAAAGGTTTCAGGATTTGGTTCTTGAGTACAGCACAAAGCATGACTCCGGACTTGATGGTTTTCTTGACTGGATAGACTCTGAGGGCTCAGCTAAAAATTGTTCAGTGTTGATGCCGGAAGGAGAAAACGCCGTCCGAATCATGTCGATACATAAGTCAAAAGGACTTCAGTTTCCGGTAGTGATTATGCCATTCGCAGAATGGCAACTTAAGCCCAAAGCCAACGAATTACTGTGGCTCTCCGCAAATGACTGCCGCTATTCAAAAATGGGCAGTTTGCCGGTTCCCGCCTCATCAAGGCTCAATGAAACAGTGTTCAGCGAATCATGGAATTCTGAATTGATGCAGTCGGTTGTTGATAATCTTAACTTGCTTTATGTAGCTTTTACAAGAGCCGAAGAACAACTATTGGTAACATGCGTAAGGAGAAAACGCGAGAATCTGAACGGGATATCAGCTCTTATTTCTCATTGTCTCTTCAGTCAGGGAATTGAACTGATCGAAAACGCCTTTGAAACAGGCGACAAGCACTTGAAAAAGCAGACTTCCAAAACTAAAACCGGCAAACTGTTGTCTGAGAAAATTTCACGCTATGAAGTTACCGGCTGGAAAAACAGGATCAGGATCAGAACAAAAACTTCTGACTTACTCGATAGCAGATCGGGAAGCAGATTGGAAAAAATCAACTATGGAATTTTGATTCACCGAATCCTGTCAGGCATTCGTACAATGAAAGATATAGAACCATCTCTGCATAGGATTTATTATGAAGGATTGATAAGCAAGGATGACATCACTGCCCTGAGCCAGGAAATATCCGCACTGTTGAGCATGGAAGATATATCAGGACTGTTTCAATCTGATGATATCATTTTTCCGGAACGTGAAATCTTGTCAGAAAATAACGAAATCCTGCGACCCGACAGAGTTTGCGTTTCAAAATCAAACAAGGTAAAAGTGGTTGATTTTAAAACCGGGGAAGAATTGAAATCTCACCATAACCAGGTACGAAGGTATTCAGATGCCGTGAAGCTGATGGGATATCAGGATGTGAGTACCTTTCTGCTTTACATTCCGGAAAGAAAACTTGTAAAAGTCTCTTGAATGATGCTGTTAACTAACTTGCATGATTGCTAAGAATGCTGTAGGTTTGATCAACAATGAACTTGATTTATGTACACCGATCGACCTATAAAAATTATTCTGATTGACGATGATGCCAGCATGTCCGAAATGCTGAAGGATTTTTTTAAAACAAACTATCCTGCATCAGAACTTATTTACTTTTCTTCCGGAGAAAGAGCCTTACAGGATATATACTTAACTCCAGACATGATTGTTCTGGACTATCATCTTGACTCCAGCGATCCTGCAGCAATGAATGGAATGCAGGTGCTGAAGAAACTTAAAACCCGGTTTCCGGATGTTCCGGTTATTTTCCTTTCTGGGCAGGAAAAAGCGGAAGTGGCAGCCAATACCATGAAATATGGTGCATATGATTATGTTGTAAAAAACGAACATGCCTTTCACAGACTCAGTATTATCACAAATAATTTGCTTGGGCATTCCGATTTGAGAAAAAACCTGGGCACTCAAAAATTTTTCAATATTTTCCTGGGAATTCTACTCATTGCCCTCGTTCTGGGAATCATTATCATCAGAATGACCTGAAAAAAAACCGGCAGGGTTTCTGCCGGCTTAGACCAATCACCTGAATCTAAGATCAGGTTTCAAAAAGATTGCCGCTGCGACCCAGCAATCAATTCACCATCTACTGTCATTGGTTCATAAAGCGTAAAAATAGGAAGAGTTGACATGTAGTTGAATTGGTCAACCAAAGTAACTCCAGTTTAAGTATAAGTGATAGCACCATTTAACAAGTGGAACGTTTACTGGATAAGTGGTTGAATATTCTGGATAAGTGGCAGAAAATTTATGCCTTTGTCAGAAGCTGCAAAAAGTCCTCCTTTTTCCTTCTTGAAACATCCACTTTGCTTTGATCGCTCATAATGACATATCCGCCGTCGCCTTTTATGTACTTGACAAGATGGTTGATGTTGATCATATGGCTATGATGAATCCTGATGAATCCTGATTCAGAAAGTAATGCTTCAAACTCTTTGAGTGATTTTGTAACCACTACATTTCGCTTCTCTGTCAGGTAAAAATCTGTGTAATTACGGTCGCTTTGAATCCTGATAATATCAGAAATCGGAATAAAAAGTAATCCTTCAAATGTTGGAACAGCAACTTTTTCTGAAGGTTTGAAATTATTCCTGTCCTTGGGACTGAGCTTATGCTCATTTCCTGTCATCCTCTTCCCAACTTTCTTCAATGCGGATTTGAGCTCGTTGATTTAATTGGTTTGATTAAATAATCAAGCGCACTATACTTCACTGCCTGCATGGCATACCGGTCGTGCGATGTAATGATTATAATTTCAAAATTGATAGTACCGATATTCTGAAGAACGTCAAAACAGCTTCCGTCGGCTAACTCAACATCCAGAAAAACCAGTTCAGGATTTAGTTTAGTGATCTTGTTTACAGCAGATTTAACTGTTCCGCAATGGTCTATAACTTGTATGGGCTCACCGGAATCATCAAGGAAATCTCTGAGCATTTCAACACTAATAGGATCATCTTCAACAATAAGAGCCTGGATCATAAAATAAATTGTGAAAGTTTTTTAAGGCAAATAAAAGAAATGCCTTCTTCAAGACAAGTGTCTGTTTGATATAAATAAACAATACTTATTAACCCCCCCAAGTACTAAATATAATCTAATAATTTAAATCATCCATTGATTTTTCCAATGATTAATGACCAGATCAAATTTCATCCACTTAATTTATTGATTTTCATATTTTTAATTCTGAAGTAAATGCCATTCAGACTGTCTCCTTCACATATTTTCGTACCTTTGCAAAAAATTATTTACAATGTCCAACGCCATTTATCAAGTACCGACAGCCGTCAATGAGCCGGTTTTGAACTATGCTCCGGGAAGTCCGGAAAGGAAAGAAATTCTGGACACGCTCCGAATGATGCGCAATATGCGCAAAGATGTTCCAATGTATATAGACGGAAAAGAAATCCGAACGGGTAATAAAAAATCTATCTGTCCTCCGCACGATCATCAACATATCATTGGTGATTATCATGCTGGCGACAAATCTCATGTGACTGCAGCTATTGATGCAGCATTGAAAGCCAAAGCTGCCTGGTCTGCACTGGATTGGGAGCAGAGAGCATCTATTTTTCTTAAAGCTGCAGAGCTTCTTAGTGGTCCTTACAGAGCGCGAATCAATGCAGCAACTATGCTTGGTCAAAGTAAAAATGTATATCAGGCGGAAATAGATGCCGCATGCGAAATGATAGACTTTCTCAGGTTCAATGTTCAGTACATGAGGGAAATTTATACGCAGCAACCTATCTCATCCAAAGGTATTTACAACCGCGTGGAACAAAGACCACTTGAAGGATTTGTTTTTGCTCTGACTCCTTTCAACTTCACCGCTATCAGCGGGAATTTACCAACCGCACCTGCAATGATGGGCAATACTGTGGTGTGGAAACCTGCCAACACACAAATTTACTCCGCCTCTCTCCTGATGGAAATATTCATGGAAGCAGGATTGCCTGACGGTGTTATAAACCTTGTATATGTGTCTGGTCCTGATGCAGGCGATGTGATCTTCAATCACCCTGATTTTGCGGGTATACATTTCACAGGTTCAACAGGGGTGTTTCAGGATATATGGAAGAACATAGGCAACAATATTTCAAAATATAAATCTTACCCGAGAATTGTCGGAGAAACAGGCGGAAAAGACTTTATTATGGCTCATCCTTCTGCTGACCCAAAAGCTTTGATCACAGCCTTGTCAAGAGGAGCATTCGAATTCCAGGGACAAAAATGCTCTGCAGCTTCCAGAGCATACATACCTGAAAGTCTTTGGACGGAAGTAAAGAAAGGCCTGATTGAGGATATCAAATCTTTCAGAATGGGCCCTACTGAAGATCTGGGTAATTTCATCAATGCGGTAATTGATGAAAAGTCATTCGATAAACTATCAAGATATATTGAAAACGATAAAAAAGACAAGGACGCTGAGATTATTGCTGGTGGTAATTATGACAAGTCTAAAGGTTATTTCATTGAACCAACTGTCATCCTTACCGGCAATCATGCTTATATAACTATGTGTGAGGAATTGTTTGGTCCGGTTTTGACAATATATGTTTATAAGGACTCCGAGTTTGAAAAGACCCTTGATATAGTTGACCAAACAAGCATTTACGCCCTAACCGGTTCAATATTTTCCCGCGACCGTTATGCTGTAGATCTTGCAACTAAAAAGCTGCAAAATGCCGCAGGAAATTTTTATATCAATGATAAATGTACCGGAGCTGTGGTCGGGCAACAACCTTTCGGTGGAGGACGCGCCTCAGGAACCAACGACAAAGCCGGTTCGATGATTAACCTCTTGCGCTGGGTCAGTCCAAGAACAATTAAAGAGGCATTGGTTCCTCCAACAGATTATCGTTACCCATTTCTTGCATCTGAAAAGCATGAAACTCAACCAGCTGCTCAAGTAGAAAGTAAAGCTAAGGCTGCAGTTTCATAAAGTTTTATCACTTAATCAATACATTAAAATCCTTTCCTTTCGGAAAGGATTTTTTTTATAAAAATTGTATCCAAGCATGAGAAACTCCGTAAACGGACTTCCAAAGCTGAATCACTGAACATGTGCCTGTATTCAGGAAACCTCTTATGAAGAAGAAACAATCTGCTTTTCTTTATTTCCTCAGTAAATGCCGCAATAAGTATGTTATAACATTCCTGTGTTTTGTGGTATGGATCGCTTTTTTTGATAAGAATGATTTCATAACTACCAGCAGCTACAGGAAAAGACTGAAAGAACTTCAGGCAGAAAAAAAATACTACGAAGAACAGATCATTCTCAATAAAATATATCTCAATCAGCTTAAGAATAATCCTGACAACCTGGAAAAATTCGCACGTGAAAAGTATTTCATGAAACGCGAGAAGGAAGAAATATTCATCATAAGGGTGAAAAATAATTCCTGACAAGCCTGCTTAAATCAGCGGTACTCACCAAACACTTTTCTTAATTCATCAGCAATCTCACCGAGAGTGGCGTATGCCTCCACCCCTTTGATTATCAGAGGCATGAGATTAGCTCCTTCTTTGGCAGCATTTCCGATTTCAGCAAGGCATCCAGAAACTGCTGCCTCATCACGCTCATTTTTCAGTTGTTTTATTCTTTCGATCTGAACCTGTCGGATACTGTCATCAACACTGAATATTTTATCGAAAGGCTTTTCTTCAATTTCAAAATGATTCACGCCAACCAGGATGCGTTCAGCTTTTTCTATAGACTGCTGATATCGGTATGATGCTGATGCTATTTCATTCTGGATGTATCCAGCTTCAATTGCTTTTACACTACCTCCCATTTTATCAATCGTATGAATGTACTCCCATGCTTTAAGCTCTAGTTCATCTGTCAGGTTTTCAACAAAGAATGATCCTGCCAAAGGATCTACGGTATCAACCACTCCGCTTTCGAAAGCAATGATTTGCTGGGTGCGCAGTGCAATACGTGCTGCTTCCTCTGTGGGAAGACTCAGAGCTTCATCATAACCGTTTGTGTGCAATGACTGGGTCCCTCCCATTACAGCGGAAAGAGCCTGAAGCGTTACCCTTACGATATTGTTTTCCGGCTGCTGGGCTGTTAAAGTGGAACCTCCGGTTTGTGTATGAAACCTCAGCATCATGGCCTTTTCTTCCTTAGCTCCGAGGTCTTTCATGATTTTTGCCCACATTCTTCGAGCTGCCCTGAATTTGGCCACTTCCTGAAATACATTGTTATGCGCATTAAAGAAAAATGATAGTCTTCTGCCGAATACGTCAATGTCAAGTCCTTTTTCAATTGCAGCCTTTACATATGCCTTGCCGTTTGCCAGAGTAAATGCCAGCTCCTGCGCTGCAGTAGATCCGGCCTCGCGAATGTGATAACCGGAAATTGAAATAGTATTCCACTTAGGAGTTTCACGACTGCAATATTCAAAAATGTCAGTGATAATTCGCATTGAAGCATGAGGTGGGTATATGTATGTGCCTCTTGCGGCATATTCTTTAAGCAGATCATTCTGAATAGTTCCAGAAATTTTTTTTAGATCAGCACCTTGTTTTTTAGCGAGAGCGATATAAAATGCAAGAAGAATCGCAGCGGTGCTGTTAATTGTCATTGAAGTGCTGACCTTCTCCAATTCAATACCGCTGAAAAGTATTTCAATATCTTTTAAGGAATCAATGGCAACTCCGGCCTTGCCTACTTCACCTTCAGACAGTGGATGATCCGAATCATAGCCGATTTGGGTCGGAAGGTCAAAAGCCACTGATAGGCCTGTTGTACCATGCTTCAGCAGATACTTGTATCTTTCATTTGATTTCTCTGCTGTGGAAAAGCCCGCATACTGACGCATCGTCCACAAACGGGTGCGATACATGTCGGCCTGAACCCCACGCGTATAAGGGTATTGTCCGGGTTTTTCATTCATTCCAGAATGAGAATAATAAACCTCCTTGATTTCTATCCCGCTGTCTGTTACAAACTTTGCTGGTTTTGTTTTTTCTTTTTCCATTTAATTTCTCTTCAGCAAACCATGATTCTACTCAAGAAGTTTCAGAGCTTCGGCTTTGAGAATATTCACAGCTTTTTGTGTTGGAACACTGTCCATTTTCAAGGCTTGTTCGAATATCTGGCTGCTCATTTGGATTCCTGAAGCATTGGTCCCGACCATGCTAAATGCATTATTTATCATCCTCACTGTTTCTTCCTTAGCTTCTTTCACAGCTTCCCAGGCTTGAGCCGACACATATATCTGTTGTGAAAGGTTGTGTTCAAATTCTGAACGGATTGTCACGTTCAATTCCGCCTGCAGTTGCGGTGCCGTCATACCTCCTCTGTGAACTCTGACCAGAATGCTGTTGGGACTGATTCTCTCCAAAAATAAAACAAGGCGCTCATAGGCCTGAAGACGGATGGGCATTGCCTCCTTCTTTCTGTTTTCACGCTCACTTAAAATCCGCAGCTGGTATTCCTTCTCGAGAAATTTTCTCGTTTCAAGTTCCCTGTTTTGAAGAAATCTCTTGACTAGCATAAACATCCCCACAAGCACTAGGAAAGCCGGAACAAAATACAATAGCACCTCTGATAAGCCGTTCATTTTTTCTTCAATTAATGTATGGAATTAACAGTTACCATGCACGATGATTAGTGGTCTGGTCAAACAAATATCTGAACATTTCCATTTCATCATCGCTCAGTTTCTTTCCTCTCCTTTCATAAACTCTTTCCGCCACCTCCATCGCTTCATTAAGGCGGTAAGTGCTGAAACCTTCAGATCCTCCCCATGCGAATGAAGGAATAAACTTGGGAGGAAATCCAGTGCCGAATATATTTGAACTCACTCCGACAACTGTTCCTGTATTGAACATGGTATTGATACTGCATTTTGAATGGTCTCCCATAATCAATCCGCAGAACTGTAGACCCGTGTTTACATAATCATCTTCAGGATAACTCCATACCTTCACTTCACTGTAATTGTTTTTCAGATTGGAATTATTTGTGTCCGCACCGAGATTGCACCATTCTCCGATCACTGAGTTCCCCAGAAATCCGTCATGTGCTTTGTTTGAGTATCCCATGATTATTGAATTATTGACCTCTCCTCCAATCTTACAATGCGGACCGATGCTTGTGGCGCCATAAATCCTTGTTCCCATCTTCAACTGGGAATGTTCGCCGAGCGATAGACCGCCTCTGATCAAACAGCCTTCCATGACTTCGGCATCTTTGCCAATATAAATCTTTCCGTCAAGTGCATTCAATGTGGAACATTCAACTTTAGCTCCTTCTTCTAAAAAAATGTTTTCCCTTCCGAATACATGGTTACTGTCAGATATTGCTGCAGACTTTCTTCCGTTAGTCAGCATTTTATAATCGGCCTCAATAGCTGTGCTGTTAATGGAAAAAATGTCCCATGGATGTTTCAGTACTATTGCCTTGTGAGGATATTCAGTTTGCTTACTTGTCGGCAAAACTCCAGGGATTGCATTATAATTTAACCTTTCATCACCTCCACGCATTGCAAGTAGCAAGCCTGATTGAATGAGCTGTTCACCGATTGACAGATTTTGAACAGCACTCACAAATTCATTGTCAGGAATAACGGAAGCATTGATGAACAAATTGTCTGCGGTGAGACGCATTGGAAAAAGTTTGCTCAGGTATTCTTCCGTCCAGTTTGAACATTCAGCCTTCAGATACTTTTCCCACTTTTCACGGATGGTCAGAATCCCAATCCTCAGCTCGGATACAGGTCTAGTGAAAGTTAATGGCAACAGGCTTTGCCTGCTGTAGTGATCGAAAAAGATAATGTTCATTCGCCGGGTTTGAAATTCTTTTTCAAAAATAGTTATTGTTACAAAAAGAAAAAGTCCCGGCAGAATTTTGCGGGACTTTTATATTCATATTGAAGTAGCAGATTACTTTCCTGCTTCTTTCTTCTTTGAATAACGGGAACGGAACTTGTCCACTCGACCGGCAGTATCGATCAGTTTCATCTTTCCTGTGTAGAAAGGATGAGACATGTGGCTGATCTCAAGCTTCACCAATGGATATTCGTTTCCGTCTGTCCATTTAATGGTGTCTTTAGTTTCAATGGTAGAACGCGTCATAAATGCGTAATCACATGAAATATCCTTGAAAATAACCTTGCGGTAGCCTTGTGGATGTATATCTTTCTTCATTTTTTAACCGTTTAAGGGCTGCAAATATACATATCAATTTTTCATTTACCAAGTAGAGGACAAATAAAAAAGAAATTGAGCCTTCATTTATTTTACTGATAATCATGTGTTTATGGGCTTTTAAACAAGTTGCCTCAATCCCAGTTACGCTAACCCTTTTTCATGCGCCAAATCTGAACAATTTGGCTTGACATCAGTGATACCCTTGCCCTATATTGTATCACTCTTCAATTATCTTAATCCAGCCTGCAAGCTCCGGAACATTTAGTAAATTTGGATGCTCCCCGCTTCGATGGAGCAAATTACCCTTAAATAATTATGAAGGAAGAAATTATCAGTCAGATGGAAGAATTGTCCCGTGAAGAAATCCGGGAAGATCTTTTCTCAAAGGCGGAAGAATTGAAAAACGATTATCTGCGAGAGTGCGAAAAACTAAATCAGGAGCAGCTTCAGGCTTTCATGAACGAAGGCGGCAATCCGGATGAATTTGAATCGAAGAAGGATCCGCGTGATGACAGGTTTAATGAATTGCTGATCATTCTGGCTGATCGTGAACGGAACTTCAAAAAGATGAAGGCCGATGAAGTGAATTCCCGAATGAAGGCGAAACTGGTCGTTATCGCTGAACTTGAAAAGCTTATTCTCGAAGAAACTAACATCGGAAAGGCTTTTGCTTCCTTCAAAGAATTGCAAAACAAGTGGAATGAAATAGGAAATGTTCCTAACCGGGAATATAAAAACATTCAAAGCGCTTATCACAGGCATGTTCATAATTTTTATTACAATATGAAACTGAGCAAGGATTTGCGTGAACTTGATTTCAAGCGCAACCTTGAACACAGAACCCAGCTTCTGAATAAGATTGAATCGCTGCTCGGACTTGAGTCAATCAATGGCATTGAGAGAATGATAAATCTATACCGCATGGAATGGTCTGAGTTGGGCCCCACCCCTCCTGAAACCATTGATGAGCTGCGAACGCGCTACCGGGAACTAATTGGACAGGTTTATCAAAAAATCCGTGACTTCTACCAGGACAGACAAAAGCAGGAGCAGGAAAATCTGACCGCAAAATCTGCACTTCTGGAAAGAGTCAAAGGCATTGCTGCAGAGAATTTCGACAATCCCAAGCAATGGCAAACTATGACAGAAACAGTCAATCACATTTTCGAAGACTGGAAGAAAATCGGATATGGTCCTAAAGCAGACAATGATAGAATATGGCAGGAATTCCGTAAAGAACTCAATACATTCTATAATAAGAAGCGTGATTTCTATGCCTCAATAAAAAAAGAGCAAAAGTCAAACAGGGACCGTAAACTTCAGATTATTGAAAAAGCAGCTGCAATTGCATCAGCTTCACCTGAATCATGGGATGAAGCAACCAGACAGATTATCCAGCTTCAAAAAGATTGGAAAACTGCCGGTCCGATTGAGCACTGGGAGGAAAACAAGCTTTGGAAAAAGTTTCGTGAGTCATGTGATAAATTTTTCGAAGCAAAAAAACAACAGTTTGAAGAGAGAGATGCTGCACAAATTGAAAACCTGAAGAAGAAGGAAGAACTCATCACCCGTCTCGAAGCTTTCCAACCAAGCGGAAATGTCAATGAAGACCTTCAGTCTCTAAAAGCATTCTCTGAAGAATGGAAAACCATCGAGCATGTACCGTTCAAGGAGAAACAAAGAATCTGGGAAAAATATAAAACCCTTCTCGATTCAAAATATGATTCGATGAAACTTGGCGCAAACCAAAAACACATGCTCAAATACAGGAACAATGTGGAATTGCTTGCGCAGTCTGAAGACTCAGGAAACCTTATCCGAAAAGAGAAAAACAACATCAAGGATAAAATAAGTAAACTGAAAGCCACCATCAACCAATATGAAAACAATCTGGGTTTTTTCAGAAACGCAAAAAACATGGGTGGCCTTCTTTCTGAAGTGGAAAATAATCTGGCTCGGGCCAGAGAAGAATTGAAACTCCTGGAAGAAAAACTAAAAGTATTTTCGGAAGCATAATACGGGATTGCCGAAATAATAAAAAACCGCGACATCATACCGCGGTTTTTTTTTATGTCAGATTCTGATCAGATTTCACCTCGATATGATGAACTTTCTTCCTGTGGTTTCATTATCCGTTGCAATCTTCATGTAATAAATTCCCGAAGGTAACTCTGTCAGTGGAATTGTAAGAATATTAGCCCCGGAAAATGATTGACTAATTATTGACTTTATCAACTGCCCTCCTCTGACATTGTATAAACTCACTGTGAATTCCTTCTTTGTGATTAAATCCAACCTGACATTAACAGCATCAAAGGCAGGATTAGGATAAACAATGGCCGAAGCCAGTTGACTCAACTCATGAATTCCGGTTGATATTCGCTGAACATTCACTTGGTTGCAGAAGAATAATGTATCGCTTCCAATCACCACATAAACACAAATAGTATACAGCCCGGTAGTATCAAAATAATGCGTAGGAGTAAAAGTTCCGCTGGAATCATATGATCCGTCTCCGAAATCCCAAATGATGATTGAAGGAGTTCCGCAGAAAACATTCTGGTTTACCTGAAACAACATAGTGCTTCCTGAACCTGACGGATTAGATGAATCCGGTAGCGCGATAAACACAGGAGTACATGCGCTGAATGCATTAAGATTACTGCAATAAGTGCTTCTGCATCCGTTTGCATCTGTAATTGTAAGACAGACATTGTATGTTCCATTGCTTGCATAAGTATGCACAGGGTTCTGAACCGTGGAGTAAGTGCTGTCGCCAAAATCCCAGTGCCATGAGGTAATATTACCCTGACTTAAATCTGTGAATGTTGCGATCAGACCTGAACTGTCTGTAACAGAGGAAAACATGGCCTGACATCCGCTTTGTGTGTTGATGAGCACGGAATCACAATAAGTGTCTGTACACAAGCGGTTGCTTACTGTAAGGCAGACTACATATACCCCCGGATTAACATAAGCATGCGACACCGAACTTGTGCCGTTTACTGTCATGACGTTCCCGTCTCCGAAATCCCAAACAGATACAATGTTTTGAGCATTGGATGTATTAACAAAAGTAATACTGCCAGTAGGGCTCTGCTGGACATTGAATGAAGCCTGACAACTGCCAGATGAAGTCACCAGTATTGAATCACAATATGTATCCTGACAGGAGGTCATCGCATTGCTCACAGTGAGGCATACATAATATGCGCCTGGCGCAAGACTGATCTGCGGGTTACGTAAACTTGAAGTAATACCATTTCCAAAATCCCAATTCCAGGAATTTCCTGCTGAGGGAAGCTGACTCATGTCTGTAAACTGAACCAGATTGGTCCCTGACTGATACCAATTGAACTGTGCGAGACAAGGATTAGCATTTCCTAATAATAGTGAGTCGCATATAGTTGCAGTGCAACCTGAACTGTATGCCACAGTATGACATACCTGCACAGCACCTGTTCTGTTATAAGTGTGAAACGGATTCTGCTGAGTCGAGCTTGTGCCGTCTCCAAAATCCCAAAACCATGAGACTGGAGTGAATACCGGAGAACCGGAAGAATCGACGAACTGAAATCCGTATCCTGTTGAATCCGGGATGGTATAGAAAAAAGCATTGCACTGAGCATTCGCCTGAGTGCCAGCAAAAACTAATACAAACAATACAATTGTCTTTCTGAGGAATGAGTAAATCTGCTTTTTCATGATGATCAATTTAATTTTCTGATTCAAAACTATTTCCTGCTTGCTCAACATGAAAGCACACATGAGCATTTTCTTACCTGTTCAATTCTATATTTATTGCTATTTTATGTATATTTCAACATTTATTTAAGGTTTTTACCAATTAATTATTACTGGTACAAGGCATTAAAATTAAAGAAGAAAAGCATCGTTTACAATGAAAAATTATCTTTGCCCGATATGGCAAATCCTGTAAAAATTTTACTGAGCACAGTGTTGTTCATTGCTGTTTTCAACGCATGTAAGAAAGAAAACTTCAATGATGACAGAGATTTCGAATTGATTTTTTCACAAGACACGGTAATCTTTGATACCGTTTTCACAACCGTAGGAAGCAGCACGGAACTCTTTACAGTCTACAATAACTCCGGTAAAACAGTAAGAATCTCTTCCATCCGTCTTGCAGGCGGACCTTCGTCACCTTTCAGACTCAATGTGGACGGGCTATCCGGAATTTCATTTACTGACGTGGAAATTAATGCCGAAGACAGCATATTCATCTTTGTTGAAGTTACGGTGGATCCTAATAACCAAAACTCTCCAATGATTGTAACGGATTCTGTTCTGTTTGAAACAAACGGAAATCTTCAGGATGTTGATCTGGTGGCATGGGGACAAGATGCATATTTTCACAGGCCTTCACCAAATACAGGTTCTCTATTTTTACTTCCGTGTAATGAAAACTGGAATAATGACAAGCCCCACGTAATATATGGCTATGCTTTGGTCGATTCTGCTTGTGTACTCAATATTAACCAGGGAGCAAATGTCCACCTACATCCGGGCTCCGGAATCATTGTGCTTTCAAGCGGAACATTGAAAATAAATGGCACCCTCAATGAACCCGTGAATATTCAGGGCGACAGGCTTGGACAGAATTTCCAGGATGTGCCCGGACAATGGGACAGAATCTGGCTTTCCAATATCACGCGTTCTAATCTTGTGAATGGTACAAGTGAAATTGGACCCGGCTCGGTGAATTCAGAAATCAAACATGCCATTATTAAAAACGGAAATTTTGGCATTATCGCAGATACAGTCTTTTCTCCCGGACAGGTGACTCTGAATATTGAAAATACAATCATTAAAAACATGGTCGGAAACGGCCTTGTTTCCAGAGGTTCAAGCGTGAGAGCTTTCAATTCTGTCTTTGCTAATTGCGGCTCTTCAAGTCTTTCCATATTGTTCGGAGGAAACAACAGTTTTTATCACTGCACTTTCGTGAACTACTGGAATAACAGCAATAGGACAGACCCGGTAGTCTTCATGAACAATTATTTCAGCAATAACATTCGAAACATGAATGCATATTTCGGAAACTGCATTGTGTTCGGAAATCTTGAAACCGAAATTGGAGTGGATTCCTTTCCAAATGCTGCTCCCGGGCTTTTCAACTTTAAATTCGAAAATGCGCTGCTGAAAGTCGCAAGCTCATATCCAACTTCTAATCCTGCTTTCTTCAGTTCGATTATAAGAAATTCAAATCCAGGCTTTGCTGATATTGATAACAATGACTATAGCATAGGACTTACTTCAATTGTGGTAAATGCGGGTAATCAATCAATCACTGATTTGTTTCCTGCAATACTTGGTCAGGATATAAAGGGAACATCAAGACCACAGGGAGCAGGTCCGGATCTTGGAGCATATGAAGCTCAGTAGTCCAATGACTGATTTCAAATGGACAGTCAATCAATTCCTCCTTTACTGAGCATCGCTTACTTCCCTCCTGTTTCATATTTTTCTGTGTTGTGCAGACATGAGTCTGTTTTTATAGAAGCCAAGGAACATTTTATAAAACAAAGCTATCGCAACAGGACAATCATTTACGGTGCGAACGGTAAACTCAGTCTGACAATTCCCGTCCATCACCAGCAACTGTACAGAACTCCGATTGATCAGGTGAAAATGCTGAATGATGGCTGGAAAAAAATTCATTGGAGGTCTATTGAATCTGCATACAGAAAAGCTCCTTATTTTGAATTCTATGAAGACCGTATTCGAAATGTGTTTTGGACTGAAGAAGAATATCTCTTCAGTTACAATCTCATTCTGATTCGCACCATCAATTCCATACTGAAAAACAATACACATATCAATATCACTTCCAAATTTGAACTTAGTCCTGATTTCTATTCGGATATAAGAAATTCAATCAGTCCGAAAAACAAATTTGTAGCTCAATTGGAATATCATCAGGTTTTCTCAGAAAAATTCGGATTCATTCCTGATCTTTCTATACTGGATATCATCTTCAATCTCGGTCCTGATGCTGCTTCATTTCTTCGGAAATCTTAATATATGTTAAACTGAAAATGAATTTCTGAGCAGGCATCAAATCGACTGGGGATTTTCCGTCATTTTTACGATATTGCAAACCCTTTAACGGAAAATTAATAACCATGAAAAATTTCAAAATCAAATTTATGGCACTCTGCCTTGCAGCATTTGTGACAAATGACCTAAACGCAGCTGACAAGAATAAACCAACTGTCAACTCAGACGGCTCTGTAAACACACCATCTCACATGATGCACAGCGACAATCCTCTGATTAAAAAATGGGTAGGTCCTTATGGCGGCGTTCCTCCATTTGATAAAGTTCAGGTTTCATACTTCAAGCCGGCTTTGGAATTTGCAATGCAGGAAAATCTTGATGAAGTTGATAAAATCGCATCTTCAACTGAAGCTCCGACATTTGAAAATACAATTGCTGCGCTGGAAAGAACCGGACAGACACTGGACCGGATTTATACTTCATATGGTGTCTGGAGCTCCACAATGAACACACCTGAATTTCAGGAAGTGGAAAGAGAGATGGCTCCGGTGCTTGCTGCATTTTCAGACAAGATCACCCAGAATTTGAAACTCTTCAAGCGAATTGAAGCTGTTTACAATTCACCTGAGAAAGGAAAGCTCAATCCTGAACAGCAGAGACTAACCTGGAATTATTACACCAGCTTTGTTCGTGCAGGAGCAAAGCTTGATGAAAAATCAAAAGCGAGATTGTCTGAAATTAATAAGCAATTAGCCGAATTATATACTAAGTTCAGCCAGAATCAGCTCGGTGATGAAATGGGGAAATACCTGCTGCTTGAAAACGAATCAGATCTTGCAGGTCTCCCAAAGTCATTTGTTGATGGTGCTGCTATTGCCGCTAACAACAAAAAGTTTCCCGGTAAATGGCTGATCTCAAATACACGATCATCAGTCGACCCATTCCTCACCTACTCAGACCGCAGAGATCTTCGTGAAAAAGCATGGAAGATGTTTATCAATCGCGGTGATAACGGTGATGAAAATGACAATAATGCAGTGATATCACAGATTCTTCCTTTGCGACTTGAAAGAGCAAAACTGCTCGGTTATCAGTCGCATGCACACTGGCGCCTGGAAAATGCAATGGCTAAAACTCCTGAGCGTGCTGTTCAGTTGCTTGAAAGCATTTGGACTCCTGCGGTAAACCGTGTGAAGGAGGAAGTAGCGGATATGCAGGCTCTCGCAAACAAGGAAGGTGCAAAAATTACTATCGAGCCATGGGATTATAAATACTACGCTGAAAAAGTAAGAAAAGAAAAGTATGATCTGGATCAGAATGAAGTAAAGCAGTATTTTCAACTTGAAAATCTTCGTGAAGGAATGTTTTGGGTTGCAGGAGAACTATTCAATTTCAGCTTTGTCCCTGTGAACGACGTACCGGTTTATCATCCGGATGTGAGGGTATGGGCTGTGAATGACAAGACAACAGGAAACTTTATAGGCCTCTGGTACTTTGATGCATATGCAAGAGAAGGTAAGCGATCAGGTGCATGGATGAATGCATACCGCAACCAGCAGAAGATGGACAGCGAAATCAATACAATCGTCTCCAACAATTCGAATTTCGTAAAAGGAAAACCCGGCGAACCTGTATTAATCTCTTGGGATGATGCATCTACTCTATTCCATGAATTTGGTCATGCCCTGCACGGACTTGCTTCGAATGTTACCTACCCTACTCTTTCAGGAACGAATGTGGTAAGAGACTATGTAGAATTTCCGTCACAGCTGCTTGAACACTGGCTCGAAACTCCTGAAGTTCTGCAGAAGTTCGCCTTGCACAAGGACACAGGAAAACCAATTCCGCAGGAACTTGTCGAAAAAATTGAAAAAGCTTCAACCTTCAACCAGGGATTTGCAACTGTGGAATACCTTGCCAGCGCAATCATTGATATGAAGCTTCACCTTTCACAGGAAAAAAACATTGACCCGGATGCCTTCGAACGAAACGAACTTGCAAAACTCGGAATGCCTAAAGAAATTGTGATGCGTCACCGCACACCGCACTTCGGTCACATCTTTTCGAGCGATGGTTATTCTGCAGGATATTATAGTTACCTCTGGTCTGATGTCCTTACTGCCGACGCATGGGAAGCTTTCATGGAAGGAAAAGGCGCTTACGACAAGGAAGTTGCTGACCGCATGATCAAATACATCTTCTCTGTTGGAAACACAATTGATCCGGAAGAAGGATACCGTGCATTCCGCGGCCGTGATCCTAAAACAGAAGCGCTTATGCGCAAGCGCGGATTTCCGGTAACCAATACAGGTAAAAGCGGATCAAATCCTGGTACCGGAGAAAAAAAATAATTCAGTATAGCAATTTAAAAAAGAGGCTCCGAATTTCGTGAGCCTCTTTTTTATTACAAAGATAATATCTCTGCAATCCGCATCAGCTCACTTGGGAACTCTTTCTTCCTTGAAGCAACATCCTTATATGATGTATAGCTTAGTTTATTATCAATCAAACCAAGCATCACATTGTTCCGGCCTTCAAGCAGTGCTTCCACTGCACTGACTCCTAAGCGGCTGGCCAGTACACGATCGGCACAACTCGGACTGCCTCCCCTTTGTACGTGTCCGAGTATGCTCACTCTTGTATCAAATTGCTTAAACCGCTGCTTCACACTTCTGGCTATCTCATATGCACCACCTGCATCATCACCTTCTGCAACAATTACAATCATCGAAGTCTTCTTTCTTGACCATCCTCTTTCGAGTATTTCCACTATCCTCTCAATCCTCGTGTTGGTTTCTGGAATCAGAATTGCTTCTGCTCCAGACCCTATTCCCCCAAACAATGCAATCATACCGGCATCCCTGCCCATCACTTCCACAAAAAACAATCTGTCGTGAGAATCGGCAGTGTCACGAATTTTGTCGATAGCTTGCACTACTGTATTCACTGCAGTGTCATACCCAATTGCGAAATCGGTACCGTAAATATCATTGTCAATAGTCTTGGGAATTCCTACAGATCTCACCTTATGTTCAGAGGTGAATACATCCATGCCACGAAACGAACCGTCTCCACCAAGAACAACAAGAGCATCAACACCTGCGGCTGAAATGTTCTCAAACGCTTTTTGCCGGCCCTCGGGTTTCATGAATCTATCACTCCTGGCCGTTTTTAAAACTGTTCCTCCTCTTTGCAAAATATTGCTGACACTATGGGATTTCATCTCTATGAAATTGTTGTCAATTAGTCCCTCATATCCTCTGACAACACCCAAGACTTCCAGTTTATAGTATATGCCGCTCCTGACTACCGCTCTTACTGCTGCATTGAGGCCCGGACAATCTCCTCCAGTGGTCAGTACAGCAATCTTTTTAATATTAACCTTATTCATTTTTTTACTCAGCATTTAATTATACACTTAGGTTCAAATACAAACCCTTCTGTTAAATTTGGTAGCTCATTGCTTCTTCAGTTTTTTTGAACCGGAATACATTTCGAATTTCATGAATCTGCATTCCAGAGCACCGTTGAACAACGGAATTTTTCTTGATGGTCGAAGTCCGATCTTATGTGATGCTTCCCTGTTAGCTGTCAGCAACCAGCCTGTTCCACCCGTGAATTTTTTCTTAAATGTCTCACCTATTTCCCTGTAAAGTTCAAAAAGATCCTCACTTGTGATCCTGCCTCCGTAAGGAGGATTACAAATCACCATACCAGGATTTTCATCAGGCTGGAAATCCTGGAAGCTCATGTGCTTCAGATCTATCTCATTCTGGAGTCCGGCGCTCTTTACATTCTCCTCCGCTTGTCGTATCACTGAAATATGTTTATCAATTCCAGTCAGCTTGAATCCAAGTTCATTGAGCTCTTCCTTTGTACATGAATACGTGACATCATTGAAAAGCTCTTCCGAATAATCTTTCCATTTCTGAAAGCCGTAATCATATCTGAACTTGCCTGGTGCGATGTTCCTGGCAATAAGTCCTGCTTCAATAAGGATGGTTCCGCTTCCGCACATCAGGTCAACCAAAGGTGATTTCTTGTCCCAGCCTGATAAGAGTACCATGGCTGCGGCAAGAGTTTCATTCAATGGAGCATCACCCGGAGATTTTCTGTACCCTCTTTTGTGAAGCGACTCTCCAGAACTGTCAAGGGCAACATTTGCCACGTCTCCGCTGATGTGTAAATTGATTCTGAGTGAAGGATGTTTTGTATCAACACCGGGGCGGGTTCCTTGCCGGTTCCTGAACTGGTCTACAATCGCATCTTTCGCTTTTTGAGAAGCATACAGTGAATGAGTAATCGAAGACCGGGATACCACTGAATCAATAGACAGTGTATCTTCTGCATCCATGTATTCTGACCAGTTGATTTTTTTCATGCCTTCATAAAGACTTTGCTCATCTGGACAGGGAAAGCTTCCCAATGGCTTTAGAATTCTCAATGCCACACGGCTTTTGTAGTTAGCCATGTACATCAGTTTCTGGTTTCCTTCAAACATCACAGCCCTTGTGAGGATTTTTATATTCCTGGCTCCCATTTCTTTCAATTCATCCGCAAGCAGCTCTTCAAATCCGAAGGAAGTCTTTGCTATCATGTTGAAGTTTGCAATCATATTTTTTAATCTCTTTTCTGTAATTAGTATTTCAATATAGTCATGATCTGCCCAGCCATCCTTTCTTGATAAAAAATATAACCTGAAGAACAACCACGATGGTCATGAACACACCCACTAAAAGATAACCATATGGCGAATACAATTCCGGCATGTTGTACTTGAGAACTTCTCCTGTTTCAGGATTCACTCTAGCGAAGTTCATTCCGTAAACTCCGACTATAAACGTTAGCGGAATAAAAATCGTGGAGATGATGGTGAGAACTTTCATCACCTGGTTAAGTTTATTGCTCACACTTGAATGATAAACATCCATTAGGGATGCTGTAACTTCCTTATAGCTTTCAGTTAATTCGAGAATCTGAATGCAATGATCATAAGTATCACGAAAATAGATCATACTCTGCGCTGAAATTAGATTATAGTTGTTTCGAAGTATGTCATTTAGCTTATCCCGCTCGCTCCAAATTGTCCTTCTGAAAACAATAAGCTCTCTCTTTATTTGAAGCACCTGATTCAACGCTTCGCGAGTAGGATTGGCAATTAGTTCATCCTGCAAATTGTCGAGCTGGTCACTTAACTTTTCGAGAACTGGAAAATAATGATCAAGTGCCGTATCCATCAATGCATATGCCAGATAACTGCTTCCTGACTTTCTGATGATTCCTTTACCCTCCCGAAGTCTGTTTCTGACCGGATCAAGACTTGGATCATGACTTTCCTGCAATGAGATCAGATAATTTCTTCCTATGAACAGGCTCATTTGCTCATTAACCACTTGTTCCTCAGCCTCCCTGATAAGCCTTGTGATGAAAAACATGTAATCACCGCAATCTTCCAATTTGGGTCTCTGATATACATTCACCACATCTTCCATCTGTAGTTTGTGCAAACCAAATATGCCCGCGATTTTCTCAAGCATCTGCTTATCTCCCAATCCCATAATGTCTATCCAAAATACAGAAGAACTTTTATCTGACACCATTTGTGTAAGTTCATCGGTATTGTTTAACACTCTTTCCTGAAATTGGTCTTCACTGAATGAAAAAAGCCTGATCTGAGGCTTTAAAGCTTCAGGAGGTACATGAATCATTCCAGGAGAACTGCCAGGTGGCAACCTCTGTATGTGCTTCCTTTGTTTTGTCCACCTGCCGCTGTTCCGTTTCTTCATAAAACGTGTGTTGATCCTGTTGATAATTCATATTTGCAGGGAATTATCATTGACTAAAAATAAACACATTTGATCTGCATTAGATTTATATATCATTAATTTTCTCAACAGGCGCATCAAATGGCTCTTGAAAGCATAGACTGGATTATTCTGATTCTGTACATGATCCTGTCGCTCTCGATAGGACTGTATTACAAAAGCAGGGCAGGCAAAAGTATCAGTGATTATTTCCTCGGTGGGCGGAATTTCCCATGGTGGTTAGCGGGGATTTCCATGGTGGCTACAACCTTTGCCGCCGATACACCCCTCGCTGTCACCGAACTGGTCGGACAAAACGGAATCGCCGGAAACTGGCTCTGGTGGAATTTTCTTTTTGGAGGAATGCTGACCACCTTTTTCTTTGCCCGACTGTGGCGAAGGTCTGAAGTGCTCACAGAAGTTGAACTGATCGAATTTCGATATGGTGGCAAGGCAGCAGCATTTCTTCGGGGCTTTAAAGCTATCTATCTGGGACTGTTCATGAATGCCATCATCATAGGCTGGGTGAATGTGGCTCTGATTGCATTACTTCGGGTATTCTTCGGCATACCTGAAGACCAGGCTTTATATTATGTAGCCGCAGCAATGATTATCACATCATTCTACGCGGCAGTCTCAGGACTTTGGGGTGTGGCGATTACAGATGTGGTGCAGTTCATCATCGCAATGACTGGCTGTATAGTCCTTGCCGTATTGGTACTGGCATCTGAGAAGATAGGAGGCATTTCTGGTCTCAAGTCACAGCTGCCTGAAGGATCACTGAATTTTTTCCCAAACATTGGGGGAGTTTCTGAGGGTGGCTCAATCGTAAAGACACTTACTATCAGTGCAGGAACATTCATTGCATACATCTCCGTTCAGTGGTGGGCAAGCTGGTATCCGGGAGCAGAACCAGGCGGAGGCGGATACATTGCCCAACGCATGATGAGTGCGAAAAATGAAAAGCACTCAATCTTCGCCACCCTGTTTTTTCAGATAGCTCATTACTGCATCAGACCCTGGCCATGGATCATCGTTGGTCTCTGTGCCTTGGTGCTCTACCCTGAACTTTCTCCTGCCGATAAAAAACTTGGTTATGTAATGGCTATGAAAGATTTTCTTCCCGCCGGACTGAAAGGGTTGCTGCTGGTGGCTTTTCTGGCGGCATACATGAGTACAATCAGCACTCAATTAAACTGGGGCACTTCTTACCTGATCAATGATTTCTACAAGCGGTTCATCAAATCTGGAAAATCAAGGAAGTCGGAAGAAGAAGAACAAAAGCACTTGATCTCCCGCAGCAGGATCATGACATTCTTCAGCATGGCAATCGCACTCTATGCAACTACACAAATTACCAGTATCAGCGGCGTTTGGTCATTTATTATAGAATGCGGTGCTGGCCTGGGACTGGTTCTTATTCTCCGCTGGTACTGGTGGCGGATTAATGCTTGGAGTGAAATCACTGCAACAATAGCTCCCTTTATCGCCTACTCAGTTTCAAGATACTGGCTTGACTTAGAATTTCCTGACAGCTTTTTCCTTACTGTGGGCTTTACAACGCTGGCCTGGCTGACAGTCACTTTCTTAACCAAACCTGAAAAGGAAGAAGTTTTGCTCAGGTTTTATGAAAAGGTAAAGCCTGAAGGCTGGTGGAAACCATTTAGAATCATGACAGGTAGTCCAGTCGATTCACAGCGTCTGTATGGCCTTGTATTTTGCTGGCTTTCTGCAATTGTCATGACCTACTCAATCCTGTTTGGAACAGGCAAACTGATATTTCAGGAATACATGTATGCTACAGGTTATTACTGTATCGCTATTGTCTCTGGCCTGCTGCTCAGAAAACTTGTGTTGAAAACAAGAATACTGTCACTGCAATAAACTGAATTTGTTCTAACTTTGGCTCTTGCATTAAATCGAAGTGATGATAACCAAGGCGAAACTACAGGTTGATGTGCCGGACTCCGGCAAAGAATGGTTCGAAACTTGGTTCGACTCCCCGTACTATCATATCCTATACAGCAACCGCGACGAAAAAGAAGCGGAATTCTTTCTAGGAAATCTGATCAATTGCCTCAACCCTGCTCCTGAAGCAAAGATTCTGGATGTTGCATGTGGCAAAGGCCGTCATGCGATTTACCTTAATAACCTGGGCTTTTCGGTTACCGGTTATGACTTGTCAGAAAGCAATATTGCTCATACCCGTCAGTTTGAAAATGAACGCCTTAACTTCTTTCTTCATGACATGAGAGAAGAATTTGTAGTAAATTACTTTGATGTTGTACTTAATTTGTTCAGCAGTTTTGGCTATTTCGATACCGAACATGAAAACTTCAGGGCACTTAACGCAAATGTGAAAGCGCTTAAAGATGGCGGTTATTTTGTACTGGATTTTTTTAACGCCGGACTTGTTCGCAAAAAGGGCAACATAACAGAATTCAAAGAAATCTCAGGAATCAATTTTGAAATTGAAAAAGTGATAACAGACAGGCATGTCATAAAAAGAATAAAATTCACGGACTCTGATGGAAGAACCCAGAATTTTGAAGAGCATCTGATGCTATATACTCCAGACCATATCTCAGATTACTTTAATAATTGCGGACTGAAAATCATACACAAGTTTGGCAACTACCGTCTTGAAAATTTTAATTCTGAAAACTCCGAACGTTTTATTCTCATCGGGAGGAAAGAAAAATAAGGGATAACACTAAATGAACCTGATATCATACCTTCTTCTTTTTTTCAGTATCATCCTTAGCGGATCATGGGTGTTCATGTTTAAAAAAATCAGTTCAAGAAATTTGAAACTGATGCTGGCTTTCAGCGGAGCTTTTCTTTTTGCTCTCACAGTCACCCATCTCATTCCGCAGGTTTATAAAGGAAATGCCGCAGATATAGGCGTATTTATTCTGATGGGATTTTTTTTACAGATTCTACTTGAATTGCTGTCAGAAGGTATTGAACACGGTCATATTCACATTCATAAAAATGAGGACAGCATAGCATTTCCGATGGGAATGATGCTTGGCTTGTGTCTGCACAGTTTCCTGGAAGGAATGCCACTGACACAAAAATTGGATGAGGAAAGTACCGGACATAGCCTTCTCGCAGGCATTATTCTACATCACATTCCGGTTGCCATGGCCTTGAGCACCATGCTGCTTGAATCTGGAATTGCAAAACTGAGAGTGATCATTTATCTAGCTTTATTCGCAGCAATGGCACCCGCAGGTGCCTTGTTCAGCGAATTGATTGTGAGTGTATATTCAGGAGAAATAGCTGGATTTTATAATAAACTGATGGGAATTGTAATTGGAATTTTCCTTCACATCTCCACAACAATTCTATTTGAATCCTCGGAAGGGCATCGCTTTAATCTCATGAAGTTTTCAGTAATTGTATTGGGCGCAGGTATCGCCATTTTTATATAAAAAAAATGGCTGAATTAATCAGCCATCTTCTTATTTACTTAAGCTCTTTAACAGCAGCCTTGACAGGCTCCATATCAGGCAAGTCTCCAGGTGTTGGAGTCACTTGTACATAACGCACAATTCCTGCTTTGTCAACCACAACCACTGCTCTTTTCGAAACATTTGTGTATACTCCCGCAAACTGATCCTGAACAATACCATAGTCCTTGATCGCGTTCTTATTAAAATCCGAAAGAAGGCTGTATGATATATTGTTATCCTCCTTAAATTTCTTCAGTGCGAAATGAGAATCCACTGAAACTCCGATCACTTCAGCATTTAATTCGTTATACACTTTCTGATCTTCCTGTACTGTGCACATTTCTTTTGTGCAAACTCCAGTCCATGCCATTGGAAAAAAGAAAATTACTAAATTTTTTCCTTTAAATTCTGACAATGTTACTTCATTTTTGTTGATGTCCACCAGCTTGAAATCCGGTGCTTTTTGTCCTGCTTGAATCATGTTTATTTATCTTTTTTTGAGTATGAATAGTAATTACTTAGGAATTTATCATGCAGCTTGTAAGCTGATACAAATATCAGAAAATATTTCACGAAAATGCGAATAGTTACACCACAATGACCTTCTGATATTTAATCCCCTATGAAATTTTTCAAGGTCATATTTATATCCAATGATTTAATGAACATACAAATTTATGCTTTGTTCATCTATGTTGCTTTTTTGCTTCATTCCAGTACACATCCATCTCGCTGAGAGACATATCACTCAGTTCCTTACCGGCGGCTTTTACAGATTGCTCCAGAAACTTGAATCTGGCAACAAATTTTTTATTGGTCCGCTCCAGAGCTTCCTCTGGATTGATATCTTTGAATCTTGCGTAATTCACAAGGGCAAATAAAAGGTCACCGAATTCAGCTTCTGCTCTTTCCTTGTTCCCTGCTTCTGACTCTTCCAGAAATTCGCCCATCTCCTCTTCTACTTTCTCCCAAACCTGCTCTGGTTTCTCCCAGTCAAACCCAACTCCCCTGGCTTTCTCCTGTATCCGCATTGATTTGATCAGCGAAGACAACGACTTGGGCACTCCGTCCAAAACGGACTCATTGCCTTCTTTAAGTTTCAGTTTTTCCCAGTTTCGCTTGACATCATCTGCATCATCCACACTCACATCGCTGTAAATATGGGGATGACGGTGAATCATCTTTTCACACTGTGTGTTCAATACATCAGTAATATCAAAGATCTTTTTCTCCTCTGCAATCTTTGCATAGAACAAAATATGAAGCATCAGATCGCCAAGCTCTTTTTTTACTTCATTCAGATTATTATCAAGAATGGAATCTGCAAGTTCAGCCGTCTCTTCAAGCGTCAGATGACGCAGGCTTTCCATAGTTTGTTTTTGATCCCAGGGACATTTTACCCTCAGTTCATCCAGAATTGATGCAAGACGCTCGAAGGCCTCTCCTCTGCTAAGCTTATTCATGAAAATAATTTGCGCAAAAATGCGAATTATCCTTTGATTTTATCATTCAATGAATTTACTCACTGTAATAAATTACTAACGCTAATAAAACAATGCGTCGATTTGAAAAAATAAGACAATTCGCAGCTTATCTTGTGATGAGCATGTTCCTAACCTGCTGTACTGATCCATTCTGGAATCTCGCATAATAGACTCCGCTCCGGTAATTTTCGTTTTCAAACCAGATTTTGTGTTCTCCTTCAGGATAGTCTCCATCAACTGGTGTTTTAATTAATCTGCCTTCATTATCGAATATCTGGATCAGCGCATGTCCGCCACTGGTTTTAAATGTAATGTATGTGCTTTCATTGAAAGGATTTGGGTAATTGCTGATCAGGTTAATTCCTGCATCCTGGTTGAGCTGGTGCAGGTCTGTCGGCATACACAAGCCCTGCTGGATGATCGGCAATTTTTGAAAATTGTTAAGCATAATGTTGTTCAGATCTGCAGATGGAACGCAGAACCAGTCTTCAAGAATCGAAGCATATACAGATCTGAAATCAAATTGCATAGGCAAGTTATCACTAGTTGTTACTGATACAGGTATTTGTGGATTATTTCCCAAAATTCCAGGCTCCACATTTTTTCCGAACACAAACATTGGTGCCGCAGCTCCGTGATCTGTGCCTAAACTAGCATTTGATTTTATCCTTCTTCCAAATTCTGAAAACGTAAGTCCTGTTACTCTGTCCTCAATATTCAGAAAACTGAGATCATCCATGAATGCTTTTACAGCTTCCGATAATCTGGCAAGAAGGGTTGCATGTGTACCGGTCGTAGTGCTACCTGCGTCTGCCTGTGAACTGTGTGTATCAAAACCGCCAATGTTAACCATGTAGATTCTGGTCTTCAGCCCTCCGGCAACCAGACGCGCTACAATTTTCAGCTGGTCTGCCAGTGGATTGCTTCCAGCCGAAGGATACGATGGCGATTGTACTGTGATGTTATTCGCTGCGCCAAGAATCACGCTTGCGTATTGCTGTGATTGCTGTGCAACAGTTCTGATATATGTCAGCTCTTTGCCTGCAGGTGTATTGGGCGCCGGATCAATAATCCCGTTTATCATGTTGTAAAAACTGGTGGGATCAGAAATCGCCATGCCCATGCTTGCCGCCGGTCCTTGCAGAGCGAGCGAAACTGAGGATCCTATCTGCAATGCGAGCGGATCTGGCATTGTTGGATTGGGATATCCGTTCGGATAGTTCGGGTATTCATAGTTCAGATATCTTCCGGCCCAACCGCTGCTTAACACCTGATTGGCGTCCGATGCTGTCATCCAAATGTCTGTGGACCTGAAATGTGAGTAGTTCTGCTGAGGATATCCGACAGATTGAATTATTCCGACTTTGCCGTCATTGAAAAGTTGATGGATTCCTCCCATTGCAGGATGAAGCCCGGTGACCGTTGTACCTGAAAGCGGCAACACAAGATTATCAGGGATCAGAATGTTGGACCTTGCATTAGCCAGGTTTGAATATTGATCAAGTGGAATCACCGTGTTCAAACCATCATTGCCTCCGTTCAGCTGTATAAGCACTAACACATGGTCTGTCACATTAGCCGCTGCAAGCGACTGTATCAATGGACTGCCGGCAAATGCCCTGAACGAAAACCCGTTAATCAGTCCGGGAAGCAAAGTTGCCGGAACAGAAGCCCTAATAAAATCTCTTCTCTTCATAATGTTAGCTTAATTGATACTCAGAAAGTGATAGAATGTACTTGTAAAAAGTTTCGAGTCTCGTTCTTACGATCGTAGCATAACTTGTATTGGTCGGATCACCTGTATAGTCATCCCATGCTGTCGTCCAGTATGAGTTCAACGCTTGCCCTGAAAGTAAAATTGAAAGAAGATGATTCCTCACATTCACAGACACGTCAATTGAGTAATGCAAAGCCAAAACCTCTTCAATCAACTGCAACGGATCACCGGGATTGGTGAGCGATGCCGTATAAGAAAGTACGTCAACTTTGATGGTTGTCCCAAGATTGGTATAACCGCTGGTCAGAATTCTGTCAGTGAACTGGTTTCGCTTGGGCAGTGTGTCGGAGTTGATCCACAACTCATGAAACAACGGCTCCTGATAGTATGCCGGCCATCCTGCCACATTGGGTGGATTTCCAAGATTTTGTTGAAGAGTACTACCTTGGGAGCGCATCCTGTCCCATTGAGCATATTGCGCAGCCAGATCCGAAGCAGAAGGAAACTGCACATTGAATTCACGAAGTAGTCCGATGCATGTGTCAAGAGGCCCTTTGATGAGGCAACCCATATTCAGAAAATCAAAAAAGTGCTCACTGTTGAACAGTGCTGATAAAACCGGGGCTATTTCATAATTACTGTTCCTGAAAATGTTTGCCAAAGGTTGTATCACATCATTCTCAGCGGCAGCATCAATTTCATAGTAAATAAAAAACTTGTACAATTTGCGGCAGAGATTCAGAGCAACATCGTCTTTCTGAAAAATCATATCAAGCAAATCATCCGTTTCAGTTGCTCCAGCAGCTCCGCTCCTGCCTGTTATCACAGTGTTATTGTAATAAGTGGAAAACTGTTTATTACCGCTGTCGTGCCTGGATGGATCAAAGTAAGAATTGAACCCGTTGGCTGAATTCACTCCTCCGCTTAGATCGTTCCTCCATCCTGTAAGTACCCTGGCTGCTGCAATTACATCATCCTCTGTATATGGCGGTGTGCCATTGGCATTCTTGCCTACTGTGAACAGCTCCTGCAGTTCTCTTGCATAATTTTCATTGGGAGCGGCCGCAGTATTTTGTTCACCGTTCAGGTATTTCAGCATGGTGCTGTTAGTTGTGATCTCCCTTACTAATGTTTTGAAATTTCCTAGGGCGTGCAGTCGAAGCAATTCGTTGTATTTGTAGTTGTAAGTCCCTACCGAAATCGTATCCAATTCTACTACAAAGTGGTTGTGCCAAAAGAGAACCATTTTCTCCCTTAAACTGCGGGATTGATTTAACTGGAGTCCTATCCACCAGCTCTTCAGACTTCTTCGTCTGGCGCCTACAGTTGAAACAGGTGCAAGTGTATCAGGTGTGCCTGGCCAGGCTTGTCCAAACGGACAATTTGCATCAGGACTTGTTGCATCATAATTGTTGAGGGGGGGCTGAGGAGGATTGTAAGGAGGATGATTTATCTGTTCCAGAAGTTCAGCTACTGATGATGAAGTGTTCAGTGAAAGAAAATATTGCATATCAGGAATGCTGGCTCCGAACATGGTTCTCTTCAGCAGATGCCTTACTTCATTAATTGTCCAGGGGCCAGTATAAGGCGATAATCCTGTTATGGTTCTTGCCATCCCTGAAAAATCCTGCTTTTGCCTGCGCTCCGGTATAGCTTGTGTAATGAATTCTCTTCTGTCCATAATGCTAAGTGAATTTCTATGACTAAAAAATGTGAAGATGGATTAATCCTCCTTCAAATTTTCCCAAAACAAGTAAATCAGGAGGAAAGAAACAATGAATATGTCAGTTGTTCGAACGTATTAATTAACATCATCACCGCCATGAGATTTTTCCGGTTTTATCAAAAAAAAAATCCCGCCTGGGGACGGGATTGGGTTGTGTTTTCATGGAAGAATATCTTGTTAATTCAGTTTGTATGGTACAATCATTTGGAATTCAGGTATCCTGACATAAAACTGTTTCTTATCAATCAGTCTTTCCATCAGGTATGTTCCGAACATTTTACCTAATTCAGAATCCAGATTGCATCCAGAAACGTACTGGTAGCTTTCTCCGGTGCCAATGATCGGCTGTTCTCCAATCACTCCCTCACCTTCCACTTCACGGTTAGTAGCCGATGCATCCATAATAAACCAATGACGCCGCTTCAACTGTACCGAGTAATCACTGTTATTGGTCAAAGTAATACGGTAAGCGAAAACATGCTGGTTCATTCCGGGATTACTCTGGTCGGGTCTGTAAAACACTTCCACGCTGACTTTAATTCCTGATGTAACTTGAGTGATCATAATCGGTTTAATTGTGATGCCTTGTTCAAATTTATGAATATGAACAAAAATTCAAAAAAATTTTTGATGAATGGATTGAATGATATGGCGAATGCGAAATATCAAATCACTGAAAAAGAAAAAACAACTAACAAATGAAAGCATTGATAATATTGAATTTTGGGGTCATAAATAGCTAAGGGTGTTAATCAAACCATGGCGAACCGTACAAAAATGAATGCGAGCAGTGAAAAAAAGATGACCAACTCCAGAAAAGCAGCAAAGCGGGTCATGCTCAACAATTTCTTGCTGTTCTCCCCCCTTGAAAAAAATGATTTGAAATTGTGGTCTGTAAAAACCATTTCAAAGCAAGGTAAATAATTATTCCATATCAGCCAATTGCTCAAATATCTTCTCCCACTCAGTACGAGCATGATTCAGGCTTTGCTCCGTTTCATTGAATTTTCTAAGTGTTTCTTGAAAAATTTCGGGGTTGGAATAAACATCCGGATTGGAAAGAGCTGTTTCTACTGCAAGCTTTTCTTTGCTAAGCTTTTCAATTTCCTGTTCCAATTGCTGAAAACGAGTTGAAAGCTTTTTTTTATTTTTTAAATCATCATTGATTTTTTCCCTTTCATGGTTTTTCTTTTCATCTTTCTTCTTGTCGCGTGCCTGAGTTTTAATATTTTCATTCGCCTTTTGAGTTGCCAGCATTCTGCTGTATTCATACTCTTCATATGGACCAGGATACTCCTTCACCTTATGATCTTCAATCCACCAAATTTTATTGGCAACTTCCTGAAGAAAATATCTGTCGTGAGAAACGACAATGAAACTTCCTTCATATTCTCTCAGGACCTGAATTAAAATCCCCACCGACTGCATGTCAAGATGATTCGTGGGCTCATCCAGAATTAAAAAATTAGCCTTGCTCAGAATTGTTTTAGCAAGAGCCACTCTTGATTTTTCACCACCTGACAGCACCTTGATTTTTTTGAATACATCATCTCCTGTAAACAAAAAAGCTCCAAGCACGGACCTTAGCTCCACTTCTTTTTTATCAGGTGCGAACACCGACAATTCTGTGATGAGGTCATTATCAAGATTCAAACTTTCAAGCTGATGCTGTGCGAAGAAGGAAGGCTCGACCTGATGAACGATTTCGCTTCGGCCTTTATACGGTTCGCTTCCGTTAATCATTCTGAGCAATGTCGACTTTCCTCTTCCGTTTGCTCCGATCAACGCAATTTTGTCTCCGCGCATAATTTTACACTCAGTATCATGCAGAATGTTTTGGTTTCCGTAAGATTTATCTTCGACATGCAAATGTGAAATCAGTTTACCCGGCTGCCTTCCAATTTCAAATTTTATTTTAATCTCTGGCCCGTCAGAATCCACATCCTCAATCTTTTCAAGACGATCAAGCATCTTAATTCTTGATTGAGCCATTTTAGCTTTAGATGCCTTGGCTCTAAATCTGTCTATAAGTTTCTCTTGCTCCTTGATGTATTGCTGTTGGTTTTTAAACTGACTTCTTTGTAGTTCGTCACGTTCCGACTTACTTTCCAGATACTTTGAATAGTTTCCGTTATATACTCTGATTTTTTGAGCAGCAATTTCTGCAATCTTATTTACAACCTTGTCAAGAAAATAACGATCGTGTGACACCACAATTACAGTACCTGGGTAGTCTTTCAAATATTGTTCAACCCATTGGATCGACGGTAAATCCAAATGGTTCGTTGGTTCATCCAACATCAATATATCCGGATTCTGAAGCATCATCCTTGCTAACATGACTCGCATTCTCCAGCCTCCTGAGAACTCAGTCATTGGCCTGTTCAGGTCCTCAGTGCTGAATCCAAGTCCTTCAAGCAAAGCTTCAGCTTTAGGCTTCATGTTATATCCGTCCAATGCTTCAAATTCTACCTGCAGGTCGTGCAAATCATGAAGAAGCTTTTCATCATGGTCGTGCTCAAGTTTCTCAAGTATTTCATGGATCTTTTTATCCAGACTGATCGCATGCTCAAATGCAGACATTGCCACCGCAAGAATGCTTTCACTGGATTCATAACTCAGAAGATCCTGATTCAAAAAACCGATACTCAGATTCCTTAGTTTGGCGATTTCACCGCTCTCTAACGAGTATTCACCGTTAATAATGCGAAGTAAAGTTGATTTGCCTGTCCCATTGAGCCCAACTAGGCCGATTTTTTCTCCCGGATTGATCTGCCAGCCGGCATCCCTGTACAAATACCTTCCTCCGAATTCAAAACTGATGTTGTTCAAACTTAACATGGCGCAAAAATCGGAATTTCATTTTCTAATTTGTAAAAAAACAAGACTATCGTTGATTTATCTCATTAAAAATCACACAAAAACAAACTTTAGGCAGAAAACACTTGTAAAGGTGACATTTTACCATACTGATTTCCTGTGATTTATATAGCATGACTTCAATTTTTCAAAAACAAATTAACAATATGCCGACTTGTCTGTTCCAAAACAGATTTCAATTTTTCAGTAATAAATCCTAGATTAACTAAATAAACCACACAAAAACAAAACACTTATGAGCTTAATTTCCGAATTCAAAGACTTTATTAACAAAGGCAACGCGGTGGACATGGCTGTGGGTATCGTAATTGGTGCTGCATTTGGAAAAATTATCAACTCTATTGTGAATGACATCATCATGCCTCCGATTGGGATGCTGATTGGCGGTGTCAATTTCACAGACCTGAAGCTGACTCTGCAAGAAGCAATGGCAGATGCTGCAGGACAGGAAATTCCTGCTGTTTCAGTTAATTATGGTAATTTCCTACAAATGCTCATTGAATTCCTGATCATCGCCTTCGCGATTTTTATGGTGGTAAAAGCCATTAACAAAATGAAAAAGGAAAAAGCTGCCGAGCCTGCAACACCTCCGGCTCCCAGCAAAGAAGAAAAACTTCTTACTGAAATCAGAGATCTTCTGAAAAAATAAATCACGTTTACAACGCAAACAGGAACCTGATTCACAGGCTCCTGTTTGCTTATTGCCTGTTCTGAAACATTATGGGCAATAACTTTCACTTAATAATTATTAACCACAGAAAGTAAATACTATGAAAAAACCAATCCTGTTTATTGCATTAATTATTCTAAGTACAATCAATTTATCTGCTCAATCTGCTGAAGCTGATACTTCCTGGAAAAAAGGCGGATTTATCGGAGTGAATCTCACTCAGGTAAACTTCTCTCACTGGGCTCCGGGTGGCGACAATAATGTATCGGTTGCCGGTAATGTGAATCTCTTTGCGAATTATGCCAAGGATAAAACAATCTGGGACAACAGCCTGGACCTAGCCTATGCTCTCGTTAAAACAGGAAGCGAAGATGTCCGTAAAAGTGATGACAAAATCGATTTCACCTCAAAGTATGGTTACAGGGTTGGTGAAACAAAATGGTACTACGCAGGCCTTGTCAATTTTAAGAGTCAGTTTGCAGAAGGATTCAAGTATCCGGATGATTCTAATGTAGTTTCTAAATTCCTCGCACCTGCCTACCTGACCATTGCACTAGGGTTAACGTATAAGCCGGTTGATTATTTCGAAGTGTTCTTCTCTCCGGCTACCGGGAAGTGGACCTTTGTAACTATGCAGTCTCTTGCCGATGCCGGAGCATACGGTGTTGATCCTGCAAGAATTGAAAATAATATGCCTGTTGCGGGAAGTGGAAAAAACACCCGCTCTGAGTTCGGTGCATACTTGAATATGAAATTTAAAAAAGACATCATGCAGAATGTCACTCTCAGCTCCAAACTGGAATTGTTCAATAACTATACAGACAAAGACAAGGATAATGCAAGAAATGTGGACGTGAACTGGGAAACAGCACTTAATCTTAAAGTGAACAAATTCATCACAGCCTCTGTAAATGTACAAGTGGTTTATGATGCAAATGTGATAGAGAGAACACAGTTCAAGGAAGTGATAGGAGTTGGATTCGGATATAAGTTCTGATATCGGCTGACTGAATTACATAACCCGCTCCGGCGGTTTTTTTTTTATTTTTATCCCGGCTTAAATAAAATCCAATGCTCAAATATTATTTACTTGTAGGAACTGGTGGCGCTGTTGGCAGCGTGCTTCGGTTCATGATAAGTAACATGATGTACAACTCAGTTGAAAATCATTCATTCCCATGGGCAACACTGATGGTTAATCTGCTCGGTTCATTTGTTATTGGATTTTTCGCAGGAATGGGGCATTCCGGACTGATGAATATCAACTATAATTTGCTGTTCATTTCCGGTCTACTGGGAGGATTTACAACCTTTTCAGCTTTCAGTATGGAATCCCTTCACATGCTGCAAATGCAACAGTTTACAATTTTATTCGCCTACATCGCATGCAGCTTGATAGGCGGAATTGCTCTTGCATATGGAGGTTTGATGGCAATAAAAAGCATCATATGATTTCTTCAGAGTAATAATTCTGAGTGAACAGGTTTTTAACATGAAGATCTGATAAATGTCAGCTTCATGGCCAATCATCAGAGCATATTCCCTTTAACTTCGCATTAATATTTTAAATATAATGGCATTATTAGTCCGTACCACTGTATCTTTAATCGTTATTGTTGCTTCATGGATGAATTTCACATATGCCGTCTTATCGGAGGAACTGAAGTTCACCGAACATACAAGGTTTGAAGATGCCGGAATTCCTGTCACCACACTTTTCAGAAATGTTCACTCCAATAAACTCATTTGTGGATATGAAAACGGAGAAATAGCCTTCAGAGATCTCAGTGACGGAAAAGAGCTTAGGCGCTTCAAGGCACACGGAAACGCAGTAAAGACCATTGGATTGAATTCAAATGGACGCTTGATGATTAGCTCCACCTCAGACGGAGAAATTAAAATTTTCGACTTCGACAAGAACGAGTATATACAGGGGATTTTTTCTCCGGACTACAGCAACATGAACTTTGTTTTGTTTTCAATCGCCGACGGGTTCATATATTTCAACTCCGGGAGAAGGATGTATAAAACCAGATCTGACCTCACACAAAAGGTGAATTTGGTGATGGAAGACGCTGAAGTGCTGAATGCTGCCATTATCACTCCCGACAGAAACTCTCTGATATTCGCAGCCGGAAATAAGCTGAAAGTGCTTAATACCAGATCTGATATTATCCGCCAGGAAGTAAACACCGGAAATTCATCCGTAAAATATCTTCACCTCATTGGCGACAGTTTGCTGGTTTCATGGAATGAAGAAGGCAGTATTGCATTCTGGAAATACAAGTTGGGTCAACTTGACTTCACTCCATATCACTGGTTCCGCGCCGGCAATCCTGCTCCGATGAACTTCTCTCCTGACGGCAAAATCATGGTAAGTGGATTGATCGGAAACTGGGCAAGAGTCTGGAGACCCTTCGAAAAAAAAGTGCAACAGGAAATTTTTGGTCATACTGGTCCGGTGACTTGTTCTTCATTTGGACCTGACAGCCGAACGCTTTTTACCGCAGGTAAGGACGGACGCCTTATAAAATGGATAAGCCTTCCTGAAGACGAAATTCCGAAAGACGCTCCTGATAAAATTACAAAAGCCACTGAATCAATTAGCAAACCTGAAGTCGAAATCAGCTCAAACAATGATACAACTGTAAGACTTAACTTGGAAAACATACCTGAGTTTATTCAGGGTCGTAAAGTGCAGAGTTCTGAGAACATCATTCTTAATACTCCGGAAATTATTGTTTACATTTTTGACAACTCCTACGTAGACGGTGACACCATGTCGCTGTTCTTCAACGGAAGCTGGCTGCTTAAAAACTATGGAGTAACAAAAAAGAAAAAGGAAATTAAACTAACGCTCAAAGAAGACACAAATAACTTCCTGGTGCTTTTCGCAAATAACCTCGGAAGAAACCCGCCTAATACTGCTGCCATTCAATTTAATGACGGCAAACGTGACAGAATCTTGCGACTTTCTTCAGATCTCAGTTCCTGTAACGCACTGAACTTCATCTATAAAAAAGCACCTTAAAGCGATAAAAAGGCTTTCCCAAGTACATTTATTTCCCTTATTTTGCGCCCTAAAATTCACAGCAATGAAGAAAAGCTTACTCCTCATCAGTTTCCTCTTTTTATCATTTACAGCCATTTCAAGCTTTGTACCAATGGGTACAGGTTTGAATGGACGCGTAAAGGCTCTCGTTGTATTTAATAATGAAATTTATGCCGGCGGTGAATTCACTTCACCTTCACGAGTAGCTAAGTGGAACGGAGCTTCCTGGGAACAGGTCGGCGCCGGGTTCAGTGATGGAATCGTTAATGCTCTTGTTGTTCACAACGGACAACTGTATGCTGGAGGCACTTTCACTCAAAGCGGTGCGAACAGCGTGAAACGCTTGGCAGTTCTCACTGGCGGAACATGGCAGGAAGTGAACGGAGGCTTGACTAATGGAGCCATAAATGCTTTTTTAAGTGATGCGGCCGGTCTATACTTTGTAGGAAATTTCGGCGTACTGGCTCCAACTAACATCAGCCGTGTTGGTTTGTATAACGGTTCAACTTTCAGTCAGGTAGGAAATCAGCCTGCAGCCGGAAGTGTAAATGCCATAGCAAAATATAATAGTGAAATTTATATAGGCGGTCTGCACACTTCATTTCCAAATGGAGTGTCAAGGCTTGCAGGCAGTACATGGACTGCACTGTCAGGTGGCCTCAATAATGAAGTACTAACTCTGGCTACTTTCAATGGCAGATTATACATTGGAGGACGTTTCAATTCTCCAGGACAATATTTTGCAAGCTACCTTTCAGGTTCAATCGGTACTGCAGTATACTCTCTCAATAATCACCTCCTTAGTCTTATGGCAACTCCATTGAAACTTTTCGGCGGTGGATCTTTCACGACATCTCCGTCAAATGGCAGTTCCATACCGTACTTCTTTTCTGCTAATATTTCCGGATCACCCCTTTTCTCAGAAGGTAGTAGCTTGAACGGTGCAATTTATGCTATGGCATATCAGAATGGTAAGGTGATTGTTGGAGGTGATTTTACAGCGAACGGTGCCACAAACATGAATCGAGTTGCAATATCAGCCAATACAATAGACGTGATGGAAGTAGCACCTGTCGTAATCAGCAAAAACTTTTATCCGAATCCTGCGCGAAACTTCAGCAACCTCTCTGTCGAAACTAAAGAGCCGTTAAAAAATCCGGTACTTCTTATCGCGGACAGCAGATACAGGATTGTTGAAGTTCCCGTGAATATAATCCAAAACGGAAATCACACTGAATTCAGAATTTCTGTCAGCTCACTTGCTTCAGGTCAGTATTTCTACACTGTAATTGACGAATTAGGACAAAACCTCTTCGGTGACAGATTCATTGTTGAGTAAAATTGAATTTCTGTGAAAAGAGCAACATAATCATGTTGCTCTTTTTTTTATATTCGTCTTATTCATGCTTTATGCAGTACTTGACATAGAAACTACGGGCGGAAATTCAGGTTACGACAAGATCACTGAAATAGCCATATATCTTCATGACGGAAAATCTGTAGTTGACGAATACGTAACTCTTATAAATCCCGAAATGATGATTCCTCCATTTATCACCAGGCTTACTGGAATTGATAATGAAATGGTACAGGAAGCGCCGCGTTTTTTTGAAATCGCGAAAGACATCGTGCAGTTTACAGAAGGCGCTACAATTGTCGCTCATAACGCTAATTTTGATTATTCCTTCATAGTACAGGAATTCAAATCACTTGGCTATAGCTACTCCAGAGATTATTTATGTACGGTGAAACTGAGTCGGAAGATGATTCCTGGTTTCAGATCTTACAGCCTCGGAAATTTATGTTCAGGATTAGGAATTGAAATTGTCGGCCGCCACAGAGCCGGCGGAGACGCTCTGGCTACAGTAAAGTTGTTTGAAATACTTCTTGCTCAAAAAAATTCGCAGGAGCTTATTCAGCAATCTGTTAAAAATGACTATCTCCACCTCCGCTTTCCGCCCGAATTCAACCACAGAATTCTAGACAATCTCCCTGAAAGTCCGGGTGTATATTATTTTTATAACGAAGATGGCTCAATAATCTATATTGGAAAGAGCAATAATATCAGAAAACGAGTCCTCAGTCACTTCAGAAATAAACAAAGCAGAAAAGCGCTTGAAATGCGTAATATGATCAGGGATGTTTCTTTTGAATCTACTGGCAATGAATTGATTGCTCTTTTGCTCGAATCGGATGAGATTAAAACTGTTCAACCTGTGTTTAACCGCGCCCAGAAAAACACTTATTTCAATTATTGCGTGATTCAATCGGAAGATGATCAGGGCTATTTAAATTTTAAACCTGGAAAGTTCAGGCAAGGTATAAACGCGGTATGCATGGCCAGAACTCAAGAAGAAGCTGTGCAGCAGATTATCCGTCTTCAAAAAGCATTTAATCTCTGCCAAAAACTTTGCGGTTTGTATCCTATTTCACACGCCTGCTTTAATTATAGTGTGAATTTGTGCAATGGTGCTTGTATAGGCAAGGAAACGGCTGAGCTTTATAATCAAAGGGCTGAAAAAGCACTTGCAAGCCTCTTGTACCGCCATCAGAATTTCATGATCATCGGTGAAGGCAGAAACAATACTGAAAAAACCGTTGTGCAGATTGAACAAGGACGATATCTGGGCTTTGGATATTTTGATCCTGAATCCACAGGCCATTCCATAGGAGCAATTCAGTCTGCAGTCAGCTATAAGCAGGATAACAAGGATGTTCACCGAATAATCAAATATCATCTGGATCACAATCCCGGAACAAAAATTCTTGAATATTCAACTGATGAAATATAAGACAGGAAAGCTCATATCTCTACTCTGCATCTGCTGTCTGTCGCTTTTGTTTTTATCATCGAACTCCTTGGCACAACAAAGAATTCTCTTTGATCAGAAATTAAAAACAATTGACGGAAATAATTTCAATTTCTCCGAATTAGCTTCCAACAAAGCCAGTATAATTGTATTCCTACTTCCTGATTGTCCTGCATGTGAAAATTATTCTAAAAACTTCAATGAGTTTCATGAAAAATATTCTGAAGCCGGAATTAAATTATATGGTGTATTTCCAGGACCCTATGGAAAACCAGAAGAAATGAGAGCATATCAGAGAAGATATAAAATACGCTTCCCGCTCCTTCGCGATCCTGATAAGATGATTGTATCTTTACTTGGCGCAGTGATTTCTCCTGAGGTGTTTCTACTGGACAATAAAGCTAGAATATTGTATCAGGGAAGAGTGGATGACTGGATGTACGCTCCTGGGAAGAAAAGGCGTGAAGCGCGCACTCATGACTTGAAAAATGCCATCGAAGAATTTCTTCAGGGAAAAGAAATTCAAGTGAAGAAAACCCGTGCGATAGGCTGTATCATCGAATGAAGAATTTAATTTGCACTCAGGATTTAATATGCCGGTAATTCGATTACTCCAAACAGGCTTGGTCTTCACCTGTATTTTCATATTGGCAACCTCATGCAGCCAGACAGAAAATACTACTTCAGATCAAAACCTTGTTTATTCAGTTCACATTGCTCCGATCATTCATGCAAAGTGCAGTCCCTGTCACAGGCCCGGTTCATCTGCACCGATTAATCTTCTGACATTTGAAGATGTAACAAGCCGTTTGAAAACAATTCAACTCGTAATAAATTCAGGAATAATGCCTCCATGGCCGGCTGATCCTGAATACGTTTCTTTTAAAGGTGAAAAAGCACTGACTCACAATGAAAAATCTCTGATCAACAACTGGATAGAAGCCGGTGCGCCTGAAGGAAATCCAAAGCTTAGCCCTCCCCTGCCTGTTTTTCATGACAACAGCTTTCTTGGGAAACCTGACATGGTGCTGCAAATTCCAAATCCTGTTTTTATCAAAGGAGATAATCAGGATAAATTTTACATGTTAAAAATTCCTTTCGAATTTCCTCAGGATACTTTTATCAAAGCCATCGAAATTGTTCCTGGAAATAAAAAACTGGTTCATCACGTGAATGCTCACATAGTTCAATATGATCGTGGTGAAAAAGCAGATCACACCAAAGGATTACCCTACGTTGACACTGAAAAACATGATAAGCAAAAAGCTTATGAACTGCTGGACTTGCCGAATGATGATGGAACTTATCCATTGTTAAGTCCTTCCGTGAGCAATTTTCTTCCAGGGGTAGAACCTGTTTTATATCCTGAAGGAATCGGTGGAATTAAGGTAACTAAACAGGGAGTCCTCCTGCTTGACAACATGCATTATGGTCCGAGTCCTGTAGACACAAGTGACCAAAGCAGTTTCAATATTTTCTTCAGCCCTTCTGCACCTAAAAGACCACTCAAGGAAATGATTCTGGGAACATCGGGCATCACTCGCATAGATCCCCCTCTTATTATTCCACCGGATACAGTGATGAGTTTCACCACAGAATATCGCGTACCATCCGATATGTCGATTGTAACGATAAATCCTCACATGCACTTGCTCGGGAAAAGTTTTCACGCATATGCTATGACTCCCTCAGGAGATACAATCAGGCTGATCAGAATCCCTGAATGGGATTTCAAGTGGCAGTATTTTTACACTTATAAAAAGATCCAAAAAATTCCAGCACGCTCTGTTATTAAAGTGCACGGTGTCTTTGACAACACCTCAGCTAATCCAAATAATCCATTTGACCCACCGAGAACAGTTACAGAAAGAGCCGGAAGCATGCGAACTACAGATGAAATGTTTCAGCTGATAATTTCCTGGATGCCTTATCAAAACGGAGATGAAAACATATCTCTGGAATAACACTATCGTTAAATGAATAAAAGTTCTTTTCGAATTATATCCGCAGAATCGGATTCAGACCTTGAAAAATATTACCGTCTTCGCTACGAAGTTCTAAGAAAACCATGGGGACAACCGTTTGCTGCGACATTTGATGATGCCGAACAAAAATCTTTACATATTCTCATGCTGGACTCCAACTCTGAGGCTGTTGCCTGTGGAAGAATTCAATGGAATACACCATTGCAGGCACAGATCCGATCTATGGCTGTCAGAGAAGATTTCAGAGGCGAAGGACTTGGCTCAAGCATCATTCGTCACATTGAAAATACATGTGTTGAAAAAGGTGTAAAAGAAATTATCCTGGATGCCAGAGAAAATGCCCTGGCTTTCTATGAAAAAAACGGATACAAAATAATCGCTGACTCTTACACTTTATTTGGGCAAATCAAGCATTACAGAATGTCAAAACAATTCTAATATGGAATCAGGAGTATTATCTGAAGTTCGCTTTAATAACAGGTTTTAACTTATATTGTCCATTGCCAGTTTGATGAACTGACTGAGCTGCATCAAAATCCAGCAACAGAATGTATGATGTATTTGGTTGCAATGTGCGGTGTATATTGAGCTTTAATCCACTCTCTTCTCCACTGGGAATGACAAGCGGATATGAATTTCCGCCGTCCACAATTCTGTTGCCTGAGCCTAGAATTAACCGAACCTGACTTACTTTTCCTGCAGGTATCTGCTGGACCGGAACAAGCAATGTATCCACATTATTCCTAAGTTGAAGCAAATCATATATGCCTTGATTTGTAGGTAAGGAAATCCAGCCTCCATTGTTGGTGTGAACTTCAACCGACTTCACATCAATCAAAACACTGTCATATGCGGCAGGCGCATCAGTAAGAAATATACTTAACTGTGAATATTCATTTTCAGTTTTACCACAGCCAATAAATGCTGCCACGACAATAATTGTAATGCAAATTTTCAATTTCATTCTTTTGTGTTTCATTTTATAGGTTCTATTTGTATGATCAATCAGCTTTGTTTAGAGTGAAGGAGAAAGTGCTTCCTTCTGTCAATGTACTTCTGACCTTAATAACCTGTTTATGTGCTTCTATAATATGCTTTACAATTGCCAATCCCAGACCAGAACCGCCCTGATCTCTGGACCTGCCTTTATCGACTCTGTAAAACCGTTCAAACAATCTGGGCAAGTGCTCGGAGCTGATTCCTATTCCGGTATCAGTGACTTCAACCAGAATTTTCTCATCCATATCGTAAAATCCGATTTTGGTGCTTCCACCTTTCTTTCCATATTTAATTGAGTTCACTACAAGGTTTACAAGCACCTCTCTTATTCTGTCCTTATCGCCTATAACATATACAGGTTTATTCAATCCATCTTTGAATCCAAGCTGGATGTTTTTCTCACCGGCATACAAATCCTGGCTGTCCAAAACATCCTCGGCAAGATCATAAATGTCGAAAGTGCGCATCTCAATTTTAAAATCTCCGGATTCGAGATTTGAAATCTGCTCTAAATCTTCTACGATCATACACAAACGTTCTGCTGATTTTGCAGCTCTCTGCAAGTAATGAATATTGACTTCAGGATCATCTATACCACCGTCAAGAAGTGTATGTATGTAACCTTGTATGTTGAATATAGGTGTTTTCAACTCATGAGAAACATTACCCAGAAATTCCTTACGGAAGATTTCATTTTTTCTGAGTATACTGATTTCTTCTGATCGGGCTTCGTTCCACTTCATAACTTCCTTGTTGACATTTCCAATAATGTCTTCCTTTCCTTCAAGCAGGCTTGATGTATGTTGTTTGGTTTCCTGTAATGTATTGATTGTTTTGTATATCAGTTTAATCTTTCTATAAATAAAAAATTCAAGAAAGAAGCGGAAAATCAAATATGATGACGTGAAAAGTACAACTACAATTAGGATCAGGGATGAAAATGACTCAGCTTTTAAGTCTGTGAAATAAAACAAAAGAAGGAGTATTAAACCAACCAGACTCACAGATACGGCGGCGTAAAACGAAAGAAATCTTGGCGTCGGGTTTTTAAGTCTCATGAAATAAAATCCCTCATTTTAGAATTTGTTTCCCCAATTTACATATCGAATTTATACCCAACTCCTTTAATTGTCCGGATTGAATCATCGCCAAGTTTCTCCCGTATCTTTCTGACATGAACATCTATTGTTCTGTCCCCTACAACCACATCTTCTCCCCAAACTTGATTCAATATTTCATCACGGGAAAAAACTTTTCCAGGACGTGATGCAAGAAAAGCAAGCAGCTCAAACTCCTTTCTTGGAAAGTCCAGATCAGTACCGTCTATCGATACAAGATACTTGTCCCTGTCGATCTTCACGCGGCCTGCTTCAATCATGTTTGTGTCATTGTCTGACTGTATTCTTTCACCCCTTTTATATCTTCTGAACATAGCCTCCAGTCTGCTGATTAGCACCTGGGGTTTCACAGGTTTGGTGATATAATCGTCTGCTCCCGCGCTTAAGCCCGCAATCTGAGAATAATCTTCATGCCGGGCAGTAAGGAAAATGATTAAGGTATTGCTCAGTGTATTATTTTCCCTTAGCTGCCTGCAAGTCTCAATCCCGTCCATCTCTGGCATCATCACATCAAGAATAATAAGATCAGGCTTGAAATTTACAGCCTGTTTCAAGGCATCGCGACCATTGTTTACTGATATAACTTCATAATTTTCTTTGACGAGATTGTACCTGAGAAACTCAAGTATGTCCGGCTCATCATCAACAAGTAGTATTTTTCCTTTTGTCTTCATCAACATCGTTTAAAATTTCCGATAAGTCCCTTGAGCTCTGCAAATGTATAAAATTGAAGCTCGAATAATGCACTCAGGTTATTCAATTGGGCATTAATTAACCGATACTTGATTTAACCTTAACAGAGCTTTAATCCAGACAAAAACCTCATTCAGTTATTCTTCAGTTTGTTTTTCAGTGCAGAGGCCTCACTGTTTTTAGGGTCAATCTGCAGCACTCTGCCTAACAGGGCCAGGGCTTCTGCTTTCCTGCCTGAGTAAAGCTTTAAACCTGCCATATTGAGCAATGCTGGCACATTATCCGGGTCCAGTTTAAGAGCGCTATTGAACAATTCTTCCGCCTTAGCTGCATCGGATTTTTCTGAAAGCAGTATGAAGCCTAAGCTTGTATATGAAGAGATGTATTCCGGATTTTCACGAATGATTATTTGATACTGCTTTATTGATTCTTCCGTTTTTCCAGCGTCATGAAGCACACTTGCAAACTTATTTCTGAACTCCGGAATGAAGGGCGCAAGCTCTACAGCCAGGGAAAAATACATTTTAGAATTTATAAGATCGCCTGACTTATAAAATGACTCACCCAGACGGTAGGCGCACCATGCATGTTCATTGCTGACATCCGGACCTTTGGCACGTGCCAGATATTTGTCTGCGAATCGTCTTAACTCCTTTACCTTCAGGTATTCATTCTTCAGAAAGTACAATCGTACCAACAAGTGAATGTAGGCTTCAGGCATTCGCATAACCGGCTTAATCAGATATCTTTCAGCTGAATCGAGGTATACCTTATTGGAAACAAATTTTTCGAAGTACGAAAGATAGGCTTTGCCTGTCGCAATGGAATCTGCATTGGGATTATTAATGCAAACAAGTGCTAAAAACTCCCTTATGCTTTCCTTTTCTTTTTCATTAACAGGTTTTCGAATAAAATGATCCGTAGAGCTAACATGGGGAATGTCAATGGTTGTGTTCTTTTTCATATGACATGAAACGCAGTTGTTTCCTGCTGCCAGCCTGTCTTTCTCTGGCATACTGCATAATACTGAATGATTTTTTAAACCTTGTGCAACAGCTCCTCCATGGCAGGAATTGCAGGCATTGTTATAATTATCAAAACCTGTGACCTTTACACTAACATGCGGATTATGACAAGTAATGCATGTCATGGCAGATTTATAAGGCTTAAGCTCATTATCCTTCGGATTGGTGTGAGTACTTTGAATTGAAACTTTATAACACTCACTCATTTTCATTCTCTCACTGTGAGAGGCCATTATATGTTCATTTTCTTGCCCCTTATATACAGGCATAAAAACATTCATCACATCAGACAATTTCATCCCGGGCCTGAAATCAAGAAAAGTTTTTCCTTCATTCAGCACAGCGTTGCCTTGTATGTGACAGCGCTGACACACGTCAAGCTGTAAATCTATCGGCAACTTAGAAGGGTTAACTATGCTGTAGTCGATGTATTTTGAGGTGTCAATTCGTATGCCTTTGAGTTTATCATCCACATGTTTCTTTCCGGGCCCATGACATCTTTCACAGTCGATTCCATTGGGAATTAACTCATACTTATTTTGTGAACCTGGAACTATTTTAGGCAATCCATTATGGCATGAAATACACTCAAGTTCGATCTTTCTTCCAAACCTTGAATTAAAGCCGCCTTCAAAACCAGGAGGCAGATCCCATATTCCTTTTTGAGTGTAAAATGTTACCGGCGCCTGGTATAAATATTGTCCGCTCAGCCAGAGATGAGAATTGGTGTGCTGTCCGCTGCCTACTATATAATCGAGCTTTCTGTTGCTTTGGTAAACTGTATCTCCTCCACTCATTCTGAATTCCTTCAGAAAAAGCGAATCTCCTTTCAATTCCGTGTGATATAAGAAATTTTTGTGGATATCCCGTACAAGCGCATCTCCGGAAAAATCAGCAGAGGATTTCTTTCCTGTGGCATAGTCAAATGATTGGCCCATGCCTGTATTTATGTAAGTGTTATAAATGTCACTGTGACATTGCCTGCAGGTTTGCATTCCGACATATTCTGTAGAATCAGACAAAGAGGCGTACTTAGGAATTTGTTCCTTAGAATCTCTTGTTTCACAACTGCAGGAAAAAAAAAACAATATTGAAAGCAGGATGACTGCTTTGCTTCTATGCACAACTAAAAAAGCTTTTCTGAATAAAGCCATCTGATGCTGAATTCAGGAATACTTATTTTTTTATTAATTGCATGCTGTATTCATCGAAGTATTTCCCCTGATGGTAGATCCAATCTTGCTTTAAACCGGTTATCTCAAAGCCCAGTCTTTTAAAAAGCGTGACACTACTCTCATTATCGACGCGTACATTTGCATACAGTTGATGAAGGTCAAGCACTTCAAACGCATAATCAATGATAAGATGCAAGGCCTCAGTTGCATATCCTTTTCCTCTGTCAGCTCTGTCAGCAATGAGTATTCCAACACCTGCCCTTCTGTTTTTAGGATCAAAGTCAAAAATATCGACACAACCTATACACCTTGAATCATCTGTATCATCCTCTTCCAGGTATTTCAAATCAATCATCAACCTGATTTGCTTGTTTGTATATATGTCCTGGTGAGCCTGGTTTACAAATTCCTCAAGAACGAATTTCGAAAAAGGAACAAGAGTACCGCTAACGCTCCAAATGCTGGAGTCATTTTCCCATCTGTAAAGCAGATTCAAGTCAGATGGCTCCAAGGCTCTGAGCTGAATCAGTTCTCCGATTAATTGCATTTCAGTGTTTCTTAATGTGCTGGACGAATATACGAAATCATGCACCAGTTAAGCGAAGCATGGGCATAATGGTTTTTACACAATCAGATGTTACTTTATAACAATCCGATGGCTCAGATCATCTGCATCAAATTCACCGGTATACACAAGTGCTGCGGGTCCTTCCAACCAGATATCCGTAAATCTGTTTTGTTCTTCCTTAAAGTGAACTCTTAAACTTCCACCGGGAGTATCAATGTCCACAAAATTGCCGGAGGGTATTATCCATTTGTTCCTGACTGCAATCAATGAAACTGCAGTGACACCGGTTCCACATGAAAATGTTTCATTCTCTACGCCTCTTTCGTAAGTTCTCACAGCAAGAATACTATTTCTTACTTCGGTAACATTCACGTTTACGCCTTCTTCAGCGAACTCATCAGAATACCTGATTTCTCTGCCCACCTTTATCAAATCGAGTTCATCAATTTTATCCATTTTGATGACAACATGCGGAGAGCCGGTATCAGCAAACCACAAATCAACTCGCTTAGCGATTTGACTCACATCCTTCATTTTCAATTTAACATTATCAGGATTACCTCTTTTGATCAACGCCTGATGAGTTCCGTCGCTTGCCTTGAAACAATATTCATCCTTAGTGATACCACAGGAATTAGCGAATGAAACTATGCATCGGCCTCCGTTACCGCACATTGAACCTAAATTACCGTCGGAATTAAAGTAGATCATTTCAAAATCACTCTCATGATGATTTTGCAGAAGTATCAGCCCGTCGGCACCAATCCCGAATCTTCTGTGGCAAAGACGTGCTACCAGTTCTCCTTTAAAAACATGCTCTTCTGATCTGTTATCAATCATGATAAAGTCGTTGCCCGTTCCCTGGTATTTGCTGAATTTGATAATCATGATCAACATTTATTGCCTGAATGATGTTTCCGGCTTGTTCACTCTTTGGAAATTATTAAATGTCTCGTTATTTCTGATCAGATAATATTCGTTTCTGAGTTTAAGATACAATTGCTCGTTAAAAGATAAAAGTTCAACATCAGCAGATTCATCAATTCCAAACAATATCAGTTTGCTGCGGCTTAACTTGTAACCTCTGTAATTGACCGGAGAAGTCCAGAACTCCACTTCAATGGACTCTGATGATTTCTTCATGCTTTCAACCGGTGGTAAACCGGATGAATGGGCCATTTTATTCAAAGCATCTAATGCACTGCTCTCAGAAGTTACGTTTGCATAATTTTGCTCCGTCTGCTCTGCAAGGTTTTGAATTCGGATAGTTTTGGTTTCTTTCAGCTCATCCTGCCTGACCATAAAAGTCCCATCACCCACCGCTGGTGTAATCACTACGCTGTCGGCAGATGATTGTTCAGATTCAGTCAATCCGTCAATCTCAGAGACAGAATCTGAAATCACTTCAATGTTATTTCCCTTTTGATTTCCACTTTGATGTTCAGTCACTTTTTTCAAGTCTCTTGTATTTTCACTTGCATCTTTAACTTGTTCACTATTTTTAAATCGTGACAAGGAAAGATTCTTCCTCACAGTTTTTATTGCATTGTAGTCAGGGTAGTTCCAGATTATTACTCCGGTGCCAAGCACAAGCAGGAAAAGAATAATATTCCTTAACTCCGGATTAATGCGAGGTTTTCTGTAATTTATATAATCAAGCAAATGCTCCTTAAGCTTAGCTTTATATAAAATTTTAATTTGAGACGAAGCTTTGTCCTGTAGGACTACTTCCTGCCTGAAATCCGGATCTGCATCGATTCGTTCCATGAATTCATGGAGCTCTATTCCACTCAATTCACCTTTAAGGTATCGGTCAATCAGCAACCTCTCTTCCGGGGAAGGACCCATTTTATTCAGACTTATGATTTGATTCTGTTTTGATTCGATCAAGGAGACGATTCATAGCCTTGTTAACTTCAAATTGTGCTATAACCGGATTGCTGAAATCGAATCGGGAAGCAATTTGTTCAAAGGACAGGTTCAAGGCATATCGGCTGTTGAGTAAATCACGAGTGTTCTCATCGGAATTTGAAATACATGTTGCTGCTATTTTATTGAAGATGTCATCAGAATATTCGGGCGACTCCACACCTTTCCCTTTCCTATTTTCAAACGAATTCTTCAAAGTATTATAAAACAGCGATTCAAACTCCACATTGGATGACATGTTTTGCATTCTGATTTCCTCCAATAAATCCAACATCAAATCCACAAAAAACTCCGGTGTTGATTCATCTGGCATTCCATTTCGTCTCAACCATTTGCGGGCATGAGAAAAATACCTGTCACAGAGATAAAACAAAATTTCTGTTTCGCCGTTTTGGACAGAACTGAAAATGTCCTGGTTGCTTTTACGTTTCATTGAAAATATAATTGCAAAGATAGACTAAATAATCCCTGGCATCTTCCAGAATTAGTTAAGAGTGATTAACATTTGTTTGGAAAAATTAACCCATGGATTCACAAAATATTCATCAGAAAATGCCAATTTATTGGCACAAATTTTGCAAAAAATCAATAAAATTTAACAAGATGATAAAGAAAATGAAAAAGACATTCGGAACTATTATGATCGCACTATTAGGGGGAATTGGAGGCGCCTTATTTTTTTCTCAGATACTCAATAAGCAGACAGTAATCAGCACTAAAAACTCTTCAAATCCCAATCCAAATTACCAGTTAGTCAGCAGCATCCCTACCACTCAGACTGGTGCATTGGTTAATTTTACAAAGGCAGCTGAAATGTCTGTAAACTCAGTAGTGCATGTACGCTCAACTGTGACTTCTTCAAATTATTTTTATAACCCATTTATGAACCCTTTTGATTATTGGGGCAGACCAAGACAGGCTCCTAAGCAGGAATCCAGCGGCTCAGGTGTCATTTTGACAGAAGACGGGTATGTCGTCACCAACAATCACGTGGTTGAAAAAGCTGAAAAGATTGAAGTAATACTTAACGATAACAGAACCTATACTGCAAAGATGATTGGATCTGATGCCTCCACAGATTTAGCTCTTTTAAAAATAGATGAGAAAGATTTGCCCTACATCGTATACGGAAATTCAGATGAGTTGAAAGTCGGTGAATGGGTTGTGGCAGTAGGAAATCCATTCAACCTGACCTCTACCGTGACAGCTGGAATTGTCAGCGCAAAAGCCAGAAACATTGGCATACTTCCTGACCAATATAAAATCGAAAGCTTTATTCAGACTGATGCAGCTGTCAATCCTGGAAACAGCGGAGGCGCTTTAGTTGACATAGAAGGCAGACTTGTAGGAATCAACACAGCGATTGCATCCAACACAGGATCATATACAGGTTACTCATTCGCCATACCTGTAAACCTGGTAAGAAAGGTAATGGATGATCTGGTGGAATTTGGCAGTGTTCAGCGTGGATTTATCGGAGTCAGCATACGAGACCTTGACAGTAAGCTTGCAGATGAAGCAGGTATTAAAGAGATTCGAGGCGTATATATAGCCGGCATTACCCCGGGCGGCTCTGCAGAAGATGCAGGTTTGCGTGAAGGCGATATCATTACACAGATTGGTGATGTAAGCATCGCTTCCACACCACAGCTTCAGGAGCAAGTCGGCCGTTATCGCCCTGGAGACAAAATCAGGGTTAAAGTCAATAGAAAAGGAGATGAGAAATACTACACATTGACTCTAAAAAATAAGGACGGTGACACACGGATTGTTAAGAGTGATCAGGTCCTGAACATCCTGGGTGGAACTTTTGAAAATGTAAAGCAGGAAGAAAGCGCCAAACTAGGTATTAATGGAGGTGTGAAAATCGCAAAACTCAACAATGGAAAACTCAGGGCTGCAGGAATTCGTGAAGGCTTCATTATCACTTCCATCGACAAGAAGCCGATTAAAGGCATGGAAGACCTTGAAAACACCCTTAAATCCAAGCAGGGAGGGGTATTGATCGAAGGGGTGTATCCCAATGGCATCAAGGCCTATTACGGATTTGGCATTTGAACCGAAACCCAATATTGACACTGAAAAGGAAGGCTTTATGGCCTTCCTTTTTTATCAACAATTCCTTTGACTTATAAACCGGTTTACAGAAATATTTGCTTCGGTTTAGCTGAATTAATATCTTTGCTTAAATTAAAAAATGAACAATTTTTACTGATTTTTGTTTGTTTTTTGATTCTCTAACCTGCTATACCCAGAATATGCGCCAACTCAAGATAACTAAATCCATTACCAACAGGGAAAGTCAGTCTCTGGAGAAATACCTGCAAGAAATCGGTCGTGAAGAACTAATCACAGCAGAGGAAGAAGTTCGCCTTGCAAGGAAGATTAAAGAAGGGGATCAAAATGCTCTTGATCGTCTCACTAAAGCTAATCTTCGATTTGTAGTTTCTGTGGCTAAGCAATATCAAAATCAGGGCTTGAGCCTTCCCGACCTCATCAACGAAGGAAATCTCGGTCTGATTAAAGCTGCCAAGAGGTTCGACGAAACTCGTGGATTCAAATTCATTTCATACGCTGTATGGTGGATCAGGCAAAGCATATTGCAAGCACTTGCAGAACAATCAAGGATTGTAAGGTTACCTCTTAATCAGGTGGGATCCCTGAACAAAATCTCCAAAGCTTACTCTAAGCTGGAACAGGAATTCGAACGTGAGCCATCACCGGATGAGTTGGCGAAGATTCTGGACATACCGACTGAAAAAATCGCAGACACCATGCGAGTCAGTGGCAAACATGTGTCAATGGATGCTCCCTTTGTGCAGGGTGAAGACAATTCCCTAATCGATGTTCTGGAGAACCATGATTCACCCAGAGCTGATAATCTGCTGATGAATGAGTCTCTTCAGAAAGAAATCGACAGATCCCTCAGCACACTCACTGAACGCGAAAGAGAAGTCATCAAGCTTTTCTTCGGAATTGGAATGCAGCATGGACTGACACTGGAGGAAATCGGAGCCAAATTCGACCTCACCCGTGAAAGAGTAAGGCAGATTAAAGAGAAGGCAATCAGAAGGCTGCGTCATAAATCCCGTAGCAGGCTGCTGAAAGCTTACCTCGGTTGATAGAGCCATAGTTATTTTACAGATATTTGCAGATCAGCTTTCATAATTTGAAAGCTGATCTTTTTTAAATACCTTCAGACTTATCACTCAAATAAAACCAATAAATCTTCCAATCATGGCATTAGACAGCGTACAGTCAGATCCCAAATTGAATTTTAAAGACAAGTATGAGGCTGAACTCTCAGACTGGATACAACTTGAAAAGGCGGCAATTGCACTGATTCATGTAACCGGTTCCTTGTGGTTTGACAAATCCGTGGAACTGGTACTTTTCAGAAACCAGCTGGTTGACCGAAGCGCCAGCGAAATCCTAAACTTGCATCAGTATGCAAAACAAATAGTTAAAAAACCAATTAATGTCCTTGACACACTCATGCTTGCCAAAGAGTTGCACAAGCTGAATCTTGCCCCTGCAAGAATTGATGTAGGACGTCTGAATGCAGAATGGATTGTTGAAAGGAAAAACTTTAAATCGGCAGAAGAGTTCATACATGATAAATTCTCCACATTCATTGGTAAAGAAAAAAGAAACATTATTCCGAGAGATGTGGTGCTTTACGGATTCGGAAGAATTGGAAGACTGCTGATGAGGGAACTCATCGCTCAGGCCGGCAAAGGCGAACAGCTCAGGCTTCGTGCAGTTGTAACCAGAAGCAACAGTAATGATGATATTTCCAAAAGAGCAGATCTCCTTCGAAATGACTCTGTGCACGGGGCCTTCCCTGGAACTGTAATAGAAGATTATGAAAACAAAGCTCTGGTCGTAAACGGCCATACGGTTCATATGATTGCCTCCTCAGACCCGGCCGCTGTCGACTACACCTCATACGGCATCCATGATGCTTTGGTGATTGATAATACAGGAGTTGTAAGGGACCGTGACGGACTCAGCCTCCATATGAAATCAAAAGGGGTTTCAAAAGTGTTGCTCACCGCTCCGGGTAAAGGCGATGTGCCGAATGTAGTTTATGGCGTAAATGAATCTGCATTTGATAAACAAAAAGAATCTGTCTTCTCAGCAGCTTCTTGCACGACTAATGCGATCGTACCTGTTCTTACAGTCATTCACAAGGCACTTGGAATTGAAAAAGGACATATTGAAACGATCCACTCGTACACAAACGACCAAAATCTGCTCGACAACTATCACAAGAAGTACAGAAGAGGCAGATCAGCTGCACTGAATATGGTAATAACTGAAACCGGGGCAGACAAGGCTGTAGCAAAGGTGATTCCAGAACTTGCAGGAAAACTGACAGGCAATGCCGTGAGAGTTCCAACTCCGGATGTATCGCTTGCCATTCTAAATCTGACAGTCCAAAAAGGCACAACAAAGGATGAAGTAAACGAAGTAATGCGCAATGCTGCCTTGCAGGGCAAGCTTGTTGAACAAATTCAATATTCAGTTTCCAATGAACTTGTTTCAACAGACCTGGTTGGCAATCCTTGTGCAAGCATTTTCGACAGTCCGGCGACTATCGTTTCTAAGGACAGCAAAAGCCTAGTTCTCTACGTTTGGTATGACAATGAGTATGGTTACAGCCGACAAGTGATCCGTTATGCGAAATACCTGGCTGATGTAATCAGACTTGTGTACTATTAAGAAGTCTTATCTTAAAAAAATCAATGACCCTAGCGAGGACCATAATCCCGCAGGGTCATTTTGTATTCAAGGCCCTTTACAACAAGTCCGTTTCTTTTTCCAAGATCGTCACGTTGCTTGAATATCATCCCTACTCCAACGGCGTAGATTTCCTTTCCAAAAATTCTTTCTACAAAATTGTCCTCATCAACCTGTAGTACAGTCAAAGTGGAGTCAAAGGAAAAGCTGCCCACCAGATTTTCTTCATGGAATGACTCGTAAGAATACAATTCTTCACTGAGTATGTTAGCTGCGTTTCCATCCCATGAGATTCTTGAGTTGATAGGGAAAGCAAGCTTTTGGTAGGTTATATTATCTTCTGTCCTGTATGCCCCGGTTAAGGATAGTCTTTGGGTCCAAACGCTCACAAGTCTCCATTCATCAGAACTATTCATCCTTTTGTATCGAATCAATACCTGGACTTCCCTGCCTTCCCCATCAAGAAAAGTGGAATCCACTATTTCTCTGATTTGAAAATTGAAGGTATAGACTGAATCGTCGTTATTGTTATCGTTTTCTCCGTGATATATCGAATCCACGTTATACTCAACCCAAGTTCCTTTAGCAGTCGGGAAATAATTAAAAGAATTTGAATTGATGATTTGAGAGTCTTTCTTACAGGAAGAATAGACTCCTGATATCAATAGGAGAATGAAAATTGATTTAATGTACTGCCTTGCTGATGTTTTCATTTACTGCACTCTGAATGAATCCGCCTCCGACCAGATCATCACCATCATAAAAAACTGCGCTTTGTCCGGGTGCTATGGCTGAAACCGCTTTGTGAAACGACACTTCAATCAGGTCTTCCGACTTTTTAATGGTACTGTAAGTGCCGGGATCCTTGTAACGAATCCTTGTCAACACTTCCATTTCATCCTCTAACGATTCTATTTTTATAAAGTTTGCATCCCGAACCCACATTTTCTGCTGAAGTAAGTCTTCAAACAAACCCAATACAACAACATTGACATCTGGCTTAATGTCAACCACATAATATGGATCACCTAAAGCAATTTCGAGGCCCTTTCTTTGTCCGATTGTATAAAAAGGATAGCCTCTGTGTTTACCCAGTACTTTTCCATTTTTATCCAAAAAAAGTCCATTCGCCAACTTTTCCTCAATGCCCTCTACTCTTCTTTTCAGGAATGACCTGTAATCATTATCCGGGATAAAGCAAATCTCATACGATTCATTTTTATTGGCTAATTCGTGAAGTCCCATCTCCACTGCCATTTGTCGAATTTCTGATTTATGGAAATTCCCAACAGGAAAAATGGTTCGGGATAAACACTCCTGGCTTACTCCCCAGAGCACATAACTTTGGTCTTTCCAGGAATCCTTGCCTTTGGAGATAACATATCGTCCGTTCTCTTCTCTCACATTTGCATAGTGGCCTGTGGCGATGAACTCACAACTCAGCATATCTGCTCTTTTCAGCAATGCCTCCCACTTAATGTGAGTATTACATTTGACGCAAGGATTCGGAGTCCTTCCGGAAAGATATTCATCCACAAAATCGTCAATCACATGATTCCCGAATTCCTCCCTGATGTCGATAATGTAATGTGGAAAACCCTTTGCAACTGCGATTGATCTTGCGTCGTTTATCGAATCCAGGGAACAACATCCTGTTTCTTTCTTATTGCCTCCGGAACTGGCATAATCCCAGGTTTTCATGGTCATTCCGACAACTTCATAACCTTGCTCATGAAGTAATACGGAAGCAACGGAACTGTCTATTCCGCCACTCATTGCCATTAATACCCTTCCTTTTTTACTCATTTTACTAAAAACCGGATTTCAGTGCAAAGATAATCAATTGAAGCCCAATACAGAAGTCCTATTTATCTTCCTGAGGGTTTTGCAGATTTCCTTGTTTGTAAAGCTCCTGTCTTTCCAGCTTTCCGTTCACATCAAAGATGTCCCATGCTCCTTCTTTGAGTCCATTCACATAAGAACCTTTCTGCCAGATTTTTCCGTCAGGATGAAATACAGTCGCAATTCCTGTAAACTCATCATTCTTGTAAGTTGCCTGGATTTTCAATTTGCCTGAATCAAAGTATTCCCTGTACGGCCCGTTCTTCCTGTCATTTTTATACATTAGTTCACGGGCTAGTTTACCGTTTACATAATAAACTTTCCATACACCTTCCTTTTTTCCCTTTACGTAAATCTCAGTGGAATTCACCCTGCCTTCTGAGTCAAAATAATTCCATACACTGTCTTTCTCCTGGTTGAAATATTTTCCTGTACCAATCATCTTCCCTTCCTCAGAAAAGAATTCAGCAAAATATTCTCCTTTAACTGCCCTGCTATTTAATAAAGTTTTCACCTTGCCGTTCTTGTGATAATATTTCAGCGCTCCAAGTGCTTTATCATCTTTGTAAATTCCTTCAAAGTAAATCATATCACCTGGATAGAATTTTTTCCACGCTCCTTGCTTCAAACCTCTTTTATCGGTGCGATTAATAGTGTCTCCTTTAAAAATTTCGAAACTTTGAGCAAGCGATAATCTGGTAAACGACATTCCTGATAACAGGAGTAAACCAATGAGTCTGATTTTATACATGCCACAAAGATATAAGGTAGTATGTCATAATTTGTAACGCATTTTATTATAAAATCTTGAATTTATGAATACCCCGGGCTATTGTTTCCGGTATTAAAATTTTTTTACATTGCATTCCGTCCGGCATTAGCTGTGTCGTATTTCATTCTCCTTAAACAAATAAAACTAAAAAAAGCATTTTATGGATTTAGGATTAATGTTATTAATCGGCGGATGGGTCTTCGTACTTATCTGGGTTCCGATAGTGATTCTTTCTCAGCGAAAGATGCACCCCAAAGCACTCTTCACATTGTTCTTCGCCGAAATGTGGGAAAGGTTTTCGTTCTATGGAATGAGAGCATTTCTGATTCTGTACATCACAAGTCAGTTGTTTTCTTCACTCAGTCAGGGTGAGGCCGATTCAAAAGCTTACGGAATTTATGGAGCATTTAACGCATTGTTGTATGCTGCTCCGATTGTTGGTGGAATCCTGGCCGACAAACTGCTTGGTTTCAGAAGAGCAATTCTCTTTGGAGGGTTATTAATGGCAGCCGGCCAATTTACTCTGGCCGCAACTGCATCCACAGGACATGGACAAACTTTGTTTTTTGCAGGGCTTGGACTTCTGGCTGTAGGAAACGGATTATTCAAGCCGAACATTTCCAGTTTCCTTGGGACATTTTATGATAGAAACGATCCAAGGAAAGACAGCGCCTTTACTATATTCTACATGGGTATCAATATTGGCGCTCTCCTTGCTCCATTAACTTGTGGTTATCTGGCCAGAGAAGTTGACTGGTCACTTGGGTTTCTGGTTGCCGGAATCGGCATGATGCTTGGCTTAGTGGTGTTTTGGAGAAACATGAGCAAATACGAAGACAAAGGAAATCCGCCTGAGCCAGAACTGTTGAAGAAGAGATCTTTCTTCGGTATCCCGAATGAAGTATTGATACTCCTTGGCACATTAGTCACAATACCAATTTTTAGCGGACTCATTAATGCGGAAGTCTTTACAAGCTATTTGCTGATCATCGTTGGAATTGTTTGTATCGGGTATTTGTTGGTCACCTCATTCCGCTCAGAAGACAGGGCTGAAGGACAACGATTGCTTGTTTTCATTGCTTTGTTTTTCATTCATATGTTATTCTGGACTCTCTTTGAACAGGCCGGAGGATCCTTGAACATTCTCACCGACAGATATGTAGACAAAATGGGAATAGAAACTTCTCAGTTCCAGGCAGTGAATCCTTTGTTCATCATCCTCCTGGCTCCCGTCTTCACGTGGATATGGACTGGTCTCTCACGAAAGAAGATCGAACCTAGAACTCCAATCAAGTTTTTCTACGCATTGCTTCAAATGGCGCTGGGATATTTCATCATCGTATGGGGAACTAAAAATGCTGCGATCAGTGGGGACATGATTCCGCTCTATGTACTTATCCTTATGTACCTCTTTCATACAACAGGTGAACTTAGCCTTTCACCGGTCGGATTGTCGGTTGTGACCAAGCTGTCACCTGCTAAGACAGTTGGCTTTGTGATGGGTTCCTGGTTTTTATCCATTGCCTTTGCCCATAAGATCGCAGGTTATCTTGGCCAGAGAATTGCAACACCCGGCACCGGAGAGGAAGTCGACCGGGCCACAGCGTTAAATGCATTCGCAGATGTTTATATGGAATGGGGAGTTTATGTTGTACTCATTGCCGCAATAGTTTTACTGTTGATTTCTCCATTACTGAAAAAATGGATGCACGGAATTCATTAATAGCTTAGATAAAAACTCTGCGGGCAGTGGAAGTTTCACTGCCCGTTTTTTATTGGGTACACCTATTAAACCATTCATAGATTTAGGAATATGTTAGAGCTAAATGCGATTTACGACCTGGGACAAGTTCAGTTTTCTGAGGACGAGATAATTCAATTTGCCAAAAAATATGATCCCCTCGAGTTTCATACGAATAAAAAAGCAGCCGCAGAGCACATGTTTGGCAAACTGGTGGCAAGCGGGCCTCATCCTTTTAATTATTTTTATGTGAATAGCTGGATTCCTAAGTTTGGAAAAAGCGTATTGTGCGGACTTGGAGTAAATAACTGGAGATTTATCAAGCCGGTGTATGCAAATTCTGTGCTCAACTGCAAAGTGAGAATTTTCAGTTTGGAAAAAGATCTGTCGAGGCATTCTGCCAAAGTTGGCTGGGTGTTTGTTTTTACCGGGAAGGACGGAGAAAGGGTACAGTTCCTGGAAATGCTTGTATTACATAAAATCATTGAGTAATTTTAAATAATCAATTCTGCGGATACATTATTCTGAAACTTTAAAATTATCAATGAAAAAGCTGATCAGACCACTTGCTTTATGTGTATTGTTTCACCTTTCATTTGCGTCCGTTCAGGCACAAGATAAGGATACAGTGCGCGGCGTTAAATGGTTAAAAATGGAAGATGCACTCAGGATGAATCAGGTTTCACCAAAAAAAATATTTATTGATGTTTACACCAGCTGGTGCGGATGGTGCAAGCGAATGGATGCTACAACATTTTCAGATAAAGAAGTTTCTGATTATCTGAATGAAAAATTTTATTCAGTTAAACTTGATGCGGAAACCAGAGACACAATAAACTACCAGGATAAAGTATTTCTTTACAAACCCGAATACAAGGCAAATGAATTTGCCGTTTACATTTTAAACGGAAAAATGAGCTATCCTACTACTGTTTATCTGGACGAAAACTCAAAGCCAATCGGTCCTGTTCCCGGATATTTGACTAAAGAACAAATGCTACCTGTATTAAAATATTTCGCTGAAGATATTTATAAAACGAAGGCCTGGGAAGATTATCTCAAAGAGCAATTCCGCTAAAAATTCGGGCCCAAAAAAAGCCATGTTTATACATGGCCTGGGGTGAAAGATGGGGCTCGAACCCACGACCTCTAGATCCACAATCTAGCGCTCTAACCAGCTGAGCTACAATCACCGTATTTCCTTCCCAATTTGAGAATGGGCCACAAAATTATTATATTATTCCATTTGTTACAAGAATTTAATTTTACGTTTCATTAAATTAAGATAAAGCTAATCCACTTAGATTAATCCGAATTAATAATATTGTGGTAATGAATGAAGTAAAGCGAATTGAATTTCGTGTAGAGGGAATGGATTGCGCAAATTGCGCACAAACCATCAGTAAAACGCTGACGAAAAAGGGATTGGAAGAGGTAAATGTAGATTTTCTCACCGGTGAGGTCAGTTTTGAAAGGATCTCTTCCGAAGATATTGACGAAGCTGTGATACAAATTCACAAGCTAGGATATAAGGTTGTAAGCCGGTCTGACAAGGAAGAAAAGCCCATAACTCTATCTGATTCAGGGCAGGTGTCTCATCTTCCCCTTACACGCACCAGTATTGCTTTTTTTATTTCACTTGTTTTCACTGTTCCGCTTCTCTTGCACATGTTCAGCGGAATTGAACTGCTTCATCATCCAATATTTCAACTAGGCATGTGTTTGCCTGTGATGGCCATTGGCATTCTGTTCTTTGGCCGCAGTGCCTTGAAATCTATTCGCGCAGGATCACCAAATATGGACGTGCTAATCAGTGTCGGAAGTTGGGCTGCATTTTTATACAGTCTTGCCGGAACTTATCAATATTACGGTACAGCTGAGGTTCATAATTACATGTTTTATGAAACTGCAGCAACTATTATCACACTGGTTTTACTTGGCAACCTTATCGAGCAGAGATCAGTAAGGCAAACCACCACCGCCATACATGAATTGGGGAAATTGCAGGTTAAGAAGGCTAAAAGAGTTTTTGAAGAATCCGGTGAATTCAGAATGACAGAAATAGATGCCTCAGATATTGAAAAAGGTGACTTGCTTCAGGTTAATACAGGAGATCAAATTCCTGCTGATGGCGTCATTACCGAAGGGGAAGGCATTGTGAACGAAGCGATACTTACTGGTGAAAGCAATCCTGTTAGCAAACATCCCGGAGACAAAGTATCAGGCAGTACCATCAATGAATCTGGCAATTTCAGAATGATTGCAGAACATGTTGGAGAAGAAACCGCACTTGGGCAAATAATCAGAATGGTCAAAGACACCCAAAAAGAAAAACCGGCAATTCAGAAACTAGGTGACAGAGTGAGTTCGGTATTTGTACCTGCTGTTGTGCTGATAAGCGCTATCACATTCTTAATTAATTTTTACCTTATTGACTTATCTGCCAGCAGATCACTGATGAATTCAATTGCTGTATTGGTGATATCATGTCCATGCGCAATGGGACTTGCCACACCAACAGCAGTGATGGTGGGACTTGGCAGAGCAGCCAGGAACGGGATTCTGATCAAAGGAGGACAGACGCTTGAGACACTTTCAAACATCCGCACTGTTGTTTTTGATAAAACCGGCACTTTGACTAAGGGTGAATTTATTATTAAAAAAATTGATGTGCTGGAAGGCAATCAGGATGAAATTAAAACTATTCTGTTCGCCATAGAAAGAAATTCATCCCACCCAATTGCAAAGTCGATAACACGCGAATTAAAAGCCTTTGAGCATTCTGCATCCGCAATGAAATGGAAAACAATTCATGAGGATAAAGGAACAGGTATTAATGTTACAGATGAAAACGGGAACCTGTTCAGTGCAGGCTCTTTTAATATGGTCAGACACTTTCACACTGACAATAGCCACTCAATTTATCTTTTGAAAAACAATAAGTTGATTGCCACAGTCGATCTGGAAGATGAAATTAAGTCAAACACCTCTGAAGTAATAAAAAGTTTGAAACGAAAGGGAATGAGGGTAATCATGCTTAGCGGTGACAGAGAATCCATTTGCAGAAAAGTTGCCGGTGAGCTTGGTATTGAAGAAGTCTACAGTGAACAACTGCCTGCACAGAAACTTGAACTCATCCGAAAATTTTCTTCAGAACAGCCAACAGCCATGGTAGGTGACGGTATCAATGATGCACCTGCACTTTCTCTTGCTAATATCGGCATTTCTATAAGCAATGCCACCAACATAGCGGTTCAGTCTGCTCAGGTCATTCTGCTCCATCAAAAAAATCTGGACATATTGCTGAGCGCATTTTCCATCGGCAACAGAACTTACACTACCATCAAGCAAAATTTGTTTTGGGCATTCTTTTATAACGTTCTCGCAATTCCAATTGCCGCGGCAGGTTATTTAAGTCCGATGATTGCTGCCTTGTCGATGGCATTTTCAGACATTGTTGTGATTGGCAACAGTATAAGGCTCAAGTACATTAAAATCGATAGCTGACTTATCATTCACATACATGCAGAAGAATAACCTGTCAGAACGAAAATTAGTTTTCTTGATCAGCAAATGGTATCCAAATGAGGATGATCCGCAGTTAGGCGTCTTCATCCGAAAACATGCAAAAGCAATCTCTGAAAATTTCGATGTAATTGTTTTTTATGCTTCGACGAAGGAAGGATTAAAACATATCAGGATTGATGAATTTAAATCATACAGGTTGAGCGAATACCTGGTATATTTTCCCAAAAGCAATTTGCCAGGCTCAAGATTGATACATTTCTTCAGGTATTTAAGAGCCTTCTTAACAGTGTGGAAAAGAACATTACTTCAATACAGAAAACCAGACATCATTCATTCATACATTTTATTAAGGCCTGCCATTCTTGCCTGGCTCATTCGACTGATGCAGGGTATTCCGTATATCGTGAGCGAACAATGGTCTGGTTACGCCACCGGAAAATACCTGCAAAGAAACTATATTTTTCGATGGTTATGCAGAATGACATTCAATGCTGCGAATGGCCGAACATGCGTTTCTAATTTCTTAAAAGACAATATGACAAGGTATGGATTCTCATCAAACATTGAAATAACTCCAAACATTATAGAGATTCAATCGGAACCTAAGTTTAACCGAAAATATGATTGCAGTATATTAATGGTTGCAGATATGGTAGATGACATCAAAAACATCAGTGCTGTAGTGAGATCAGTAGTTTCCCTTTCCAAAAAACTATCAGGCATACACCTGAAACTTGTCGGACACGGAAGGGATTTCGAAAGTATTAAAAGCTTGTGCAAAGAACTGGATCCTGGAGAGACTTTGATTGAAATGACAGGCCTGAGGACAAATGAAGAAGTTTACCATGAACTGTGGAACTGCGACTTCCTGATTATGAACAGCTTCTTTGAAACATTCTCTCTGATATGCGCAGAAGCACTATCCTGCGGAAAGCCTGTAATTGCCACTAAATGCGGGGGACCTCAGGAATTCATCAATGATCAATGCGGAATATTAATCGAGCCTGGAAACGACAAAGAATTGATGGCCGCTATCGAAGAAATGTATGGGAATTACAAGAAGTATGATCCTCAGAAATTGAGAAATTATTCAAAGGAACTCTTTTCACATTCGAAATCAGCAGAATTGTTTAACAGGATAATCAAGGCAACAATTGACTGATCTTTCCCGCTGAAAGACAAACCTTCATCCGGCAATCGGGATTCTTACAAAAGAATGACATAAACATTTGATTATTAAGACAAAATCCTGACAGTTTTTCTTTGTAAAAGGCAAACTTTGTGTAAATTTGTCGGGATAAACAAACGACCAATCAAACTAATTGTCTAACTAAAATTCAATCCAATCAAATGAAAAAAATTTTACTGATCTGCGCTGCAGTATCCCTTGTTTCAATGGGAAATGCACAACAGATAGAGAAGAGACTCCCTGAAGGATTCAGATCCGCTCAGTTGCCTGAGCGACTGAAAAACCAAACCATGGTAACATCCAAGCATGACCTCTCTACTGATAATGGCATTCCTTTCGCAAATCCTCAGACCCGTCAGTGGGTTGCTCCAACAAGAGCAAGGTTTGCGGCTCCAACAATCAACGAAGAGATTGTAGGTTTTACATACTACGACTTGCAGACAAACAATTCTATCAGCAATCGTCTGGTAAGAAGCGCTGACGGATCTTTCTCAGCAGTTTGGACATTCTCTCCGGACGCTCAAACCAATTTCCCGAATCGCGGAACTGGTTACAACTATTATGATCCGAATCCAACTCCCGGATTCAATAACTGGTATTTCACTCCTCTTACTCCTTCTAATCCAGCCGGTGCCGGCGGTGATTACCCTTCCATGCGTACAGAAGGCACTTACCGTACTGGATTTACCAACATAGCTGTAACATCCAGCGGAAAAGAAATGAGCATTGCTCACTCTTCATCACTGAACAGAATGTTGCTTAACTGGCGCCAGAACAAGGGTACCGGTGTTTGGAACCAGCTTGTGAATGCACTTGGCACAGGAACAAATAACGATACTTGGTCAAAAGCTACTGCAAGTGGCGAGACAGTTCACGCTATCTGGCAGGGTGCAGGAGTTGTGGATCCTCCAGTACGTGTAGAAGGCCAGCTCGGACCGATTTACTACTCTCGCTCCAATGATGGTGGAGTTACCTGGCCTGTGCTTCGCACGGTTATTCCTCTGATTGACTCAACTCAATTCGACGGATTCGGTGGAGACAATTATGGTATTGATTCAAGAGGAAATACAGTTGCTATTGTATTTAGTGACATTACAACAGGTGTTGGAATACTGAAATCTACAGATGGTGGTGTTACATGGAATAGAACCATGGTTCAAACATTCCCTATTCCATTGTTTGATCCATACACAATGATTACAGACATTGATATGGATGGAGTTGTAGATACAATTGATACAAATTCAGGAGACGGACATGTATTGATTGATCGCAATGGAATGTGTCACGTTTGGTTCAGCAAATACCGCATGTACAGGGATAGTTCTGCTACAGCCGGTTCATTCACATACTTCCCAGGACAGGATGGTCTTTACTACTGGAATGAGACAATGGCTACAGACGCATTTGTAATTATAGCAGAGGCTCAGGATTTCAACGGCAATGGCTTCCTTGATGTTCCGGCAACTACATCTGACGGCGGGCTCTGCTCCATGGCATGGGGTAATTACCGAGGCACAATCACCGGTATGCCATCTGCAGGTGTTGATGCCAATAACGTAATTTATGTTTCTTATCAGACTATTGATGAGAGAGCTGACACTACCCTATTCCATCAGGCTCACAGACACGTTTTTGTAATCGCTTCTTATGACAACGGACAGACATGGTCTTATCCAACTGACATCGTTCTTTCTCAGGCTCAGGGTGGCGACGGTGAATTCCAGGAGTGTGCATTTGCAAGCATGGCAAAAGATGTTGACAACAATGTATACATCCTTTATCAGCGTGACGGTGCTCCTGGTCACGGACTGAACACTACAGGATGCGACCCTTCAAACAACCTTGGCAATCCTTCAGACATTGTATTTACAAAGCTTGAAGCAGCTCCACTTCGTGCGAACAACAAAGTTGACAATAACGGTGTAGCGGTATCTCAAAACTATCCAAATCCATCAAACGGTTACACTACATTCAATGTGAATCTGAGAAACAGCGGATCAATTGATGTGAAAGTAACTGATGTTCTGGGTAAAACCGTTTACTCTGAAATGAGAAACAATGCCCTTATAGGCATGAACACTTTCAACCTGAATACTACTGAGTGGAATGCCGGAGTTTACTTCTATACAGTAGAAGCAAATGGCGCTAAATACACCAAGCAGTTGATCGTAAGATAAATTATTTCGATTGGAGAAAAAGGGCTGCTGAAAAGCAACCCTTTTTTTTTAATTAAAAATTACAGAAGATTATCCAATGAGTTTACTTTTATATGGCTCTCCGTAATGAAGCCTTCTGCATATGGAACTCCAGCATGTCTGCCAAATTCAATCGCTCTGTTGCGAATAAAGTCTAGGAAAAATTCAGAAGATATCGGAGTGTCCGGTTCCTTTGATTCCGGGTTGAAGAACTGTGATTCAAATGCCATGATTGATTTCATTTTTTCATCCCAAACGTCTGTTATATCAATTACAAAACCGGGTTTCAGATATCTATCCTGAATATAATGCAAGATAAGCGATGGTCTCCACGCAGCCTGAGGCTTTCCTTCCTGGTCACTGGTTTCAAATTTTGAAAGTCCTGATAAAAAGCATGCATCTGCAACTAGCTTTCCGGCTCTTCCGTGATCAGGATGTCTGTCTGACACAGCGTTACACATCACAATTCTAGGTCGGAATTGTCTGATGACACGGATAATTTTTACTTTCTCCTCCGTGCCTGTTTCGAATAATCCATCTGCTAACTCCAAATTAACTCGTACTGACAGGCCAAGTATTTTTGATGCTGTCTCTGCTTCTTTCAACCTTATAAGGGCATTGCCTCGCGTCCCGAGTTCTCCTTTTGTCAGATCTGCCACTCCGACTTTCATTCCCATTTTCATGTGTTTAATCAGAGTGCCTGAGCAAGAGAGCTCCACATCATCGGGATGAGCTCCAAAAGCCAAAATATCTAGTTTCATATATCTTCTTGTTTAATCACATCATGTTGTGAATATGCAAATTTAGCCATTCAGTATTCCCAAAGGACAAAAATCATATACAGAAACGCATAGTTTATTACATTGCAGGTTCTTATGGAAATAAGCTTTTTTGGGGCTGCAAGAACCGTAACCGGAAGCAAGCACATGCTCACCCTTAGTGATGGCACCAGGATATTGCTTGACTGCGGATTGTTTCAGGGCCGCGGCGCAGATACAGATGCCTTGAACAGGGAATTTCCTTTTGAGCCAAGGCAGGTAGACTTGTTAATCCTTTCACATGCTCACATCGATCATTCCGGAAACATTCCTAATCTGGTACGTCAAGGATTTGAAGGGAAAATATATTGTACAGCAGCAACTCGCGATTTGTGTGCAATTATGCTCGAAGATTCGGCTCACATTCAGGAGTATGACATCAAGTATTTGAACAAAAAGCGCCATGAGCGTGGGTTGGAAAAGTTAACGCCAATTTACACAGCGGAAGACGTGGAAACGGCAATGAATTATTTTCATACCATACCATTCGGAAGAAGTTATAAAATCAGGAATGGGGTCGAGCTCATGTTTACACACGCAGGGCATATCATAGGAGCTGCTGGAGTATTTCTGAAAATCAAAGATCAAAACCGCGAAATTAAACTCTTCTTTACCGGAGACATTGGCAGACTTCAGGATGACATACTTCGAAGGCCATCAGCATTTCCGCAGGCGGATGCAATCATTTGCGAATCTACATACGGAAACAGGCTGCACGATCCAAAAGATGTTACTGAAAGTAAGCTCCTTGAAATTGTTCATGAAACCTGTGTCGAAAAAAAAGGAAAGCTGATTATTCCAGCGTTCAGTCTGGGCCGAACTCAGGAAATTGTTTATGCGTTGAACAATCTTTACAATCAAAAGAAACTGCCCAATATTAGGGTGTTTGTGGATAGTCCCCTTTCTGTGAATGCAACGGGAGTAATGCAACTGCATCATGACTGTTTCAATGCACGAATGATTCGTGAATTAAAAAATGACCCGAATCCATTCGGATTTAACAATCTGGTATATATCAGAAAAGCTGAAGATTCAATTATGCTCAACAATCTGGATGAACCGATGATAATTATTTCCGCTTCAGGAATGGCAGAAGCCGGACGGGTTAAGCACCACATCAGAAATAACATAGAAAACCCGAATTCCACAATCCTTATCGTCGGTTACTGCACCCCTGAAAGCCTTGGAGGACGATTATCTGCCGGAAACGAAGAGGTCAGCATTTTTGGAAAGCAATACAAAGTAAAGGCAAGAGTTGAAGTTCTAAATTCTTACAGCGCCCATGCCGATTACAATGAAATGCTTGAATATCTTGCATGTCAAAATTCATTACTGGTGAAGAGAATGTTTCTCGTCCACGGAGATTACCAGGTACAAGTTGACTGGAGAGAAAAGCTCATGGAAAAAGGATTCAGGAATATCGAAATACCTGAAACCGGAAGTACATGGAAAATATAATTCATTCTTAAGAGGTCATTCATGCTGGGAGAAATCAGGAATTTTATTGGAAAAGAAATCAAAAGCGAATGGAAACAAAAATACGCTTTCCAGGGACTGCTTCTCTATGTGATTACGACTGTTTTTGTGTGCTATCTGTCATTTCGCCAGGTCATAGATCCGCCTACATGGAATGCGCTCTTTTGGATCATTCAGCTCTTTGCAGGTGTGACAGCCGTTGCTAAAAGTTTCATTCAAGAAAGCCCTGGAAGAATTCTCTACTACTACACCCTTTCGGATCCAAGGGCCATCATTCTTGCCAAGATAATTTACAATCTGATATTGATGCTTGCACTGTCAATGATAAACATCGGATTTTACTCTTGGTTCGTTGGTAATCCTGTCGAAGATCATCTCATGTTTTTTGTTGCCATCATCTTGGGAAGTGCAGGATTCGCTTCTGTGCTGACAATGGTAAGTGCGATCGCTTCCAAGGCAGGAAACAGTTCAACCCTGATGTCAATACTGAGTTTTCCTATCTTGATTCCTCTGCTGATCACAACCATTCGTCTGTCGAAAAATGCAATGGACGGCTTGTCGTGGTCTGTTAATTATCAATATGTAGTTTTATTGGCATGTCTTAATGCCATGGTTTGTGCTATGGCTTATTTGTTGTTTCCTTATCTTTGGCGCGAATAACAAACTTCTTTTTACACATCAGAATTCATTCACTCGCAAATGAATACACCCACAACCACAACAGTCAGTTTGCTCAGCGGAATCAGCTGGTGGAAATGGCTTTCTATAGTGCTTGTTTTATATTCAATCATTGGCGGATTTCTTGTTGATGTTCCTCGGCTGGCAATATTGAATGAGAGCATCAGAAACTTATTTTTTCATGTCACCATCTGGTTCTCTATGATCATAATCATGTTTGCCTCAATGTACTATGCAATCAAATATCTTTCAAATGGAAAGGCTGAAAATGATATAATCTCAGAACAATGCGTGAACACTGGAATATTTCTTGGAATTCTTGGTCTCTTAACCGGCGCAATGTGGGCGAAATTCACCTGGGGCGCTTGGTGGGTAAATGATGCCAAACTGAATGGTGCCGCTTCTGCCATGCTTGTGTATTTAGCATATGTAGTATTAAGAGGTTCTATCCCTGACTTCCACAAAAGGGCCCGAATATCTGCAGTTTACGCGATCTTCGCATTTGCCCTTATGATAGTATTCATCATGATACTGCCAAGAATGACTGATTCACTTCACCCGGGAAGTGGAGGAAATCCTGGCTTTGGCACTTACGATTTGGATAAGAATATGAGGATGGTGTTTTACCCGGCTGTCATTGGCTGGGCTCTATTTTCAGCCTGGATCACAAACATACTTGTTAGAATAAGAAAACTACAACTGGAGAATGATCAAATACAATAATTATACTAAGCAAATTTTATCCAAAACCCACAGAATGAAAAATAACAAATCAGTTTTCCGAGTTATGGCTATGCTTTTCGTTATGATTTTTCATGCTCAATATACATTCTCACAAGACATAGACATGGCCGACCGTATGAGATCCGAAGGAAAAATCTATGTTGTAGTCGCGGTGTTAAGCATCATTTTCATAGGTATTTTGGCATATCTGTTACTGATTGAAAATAAACTAAAAAAGCTTGAAAAAACTCAAAAGAAAAAGTCATAATGCCAAAATATCTACACGTAAAATTCACAGGTCGTGCGGATATTATCCGTACTTTTGCATTGAATTCTGTTGATTTTTAATGAAAAACAAACATATCATTGCAATAGTAGTTATCGCTATCTCCATTGCCGCTATTCTGAGCACAGTTGCAGATTCCAGCACCTACGCTTCCTTTGCTACAGCACTCAAAAGCCCCAATAAGACCTTTCATGTAGTAGGTCTTCTTGTCAGGGAAAGACCTCAGGAATACAATCCTGAAGTTGATGCTGATCTCTTTACCTTTTACATGAAAGATATGGAGGGAATAGAAAAGAAAGTCCTCTTGCATATGGCAAGGCCGCAGGATTTCGAAAAGTCTGAACAAATCGTTGTGATTGGAAAGATGGAAGGAGATGAGTTTGTGGCCCATGACATCCTCATGAAGTGTCCTTCAAAGTACAATGACCCGAAGAGTGAAATCGAGTCAATGTCACGCAATTAAATTCATAAAAACCTTATTATTCATAGTACAAGAGCATATGGAAATTGCCTATATAGGTGAACAACTGTTCTGGGGAAAGATTGGCAATTTCCTGATCATGCTGGGCTTTACCAGCGCATTGCTATCTGGTTTGTCATATTTAGCTGCACTGCGGACTGGTGATTCCTCCTGGAAAAAACTCGCGCGAGGTGCTTTTGGCATTCATGCGGTTTCCATTTTAGGCGTAATTGGAATCATCTTTTACTTAATCATTCAGCACAGGTTTGAGTACTTGTATGTATGGGAGCACAGCAGCACTACCATGCCACTACGCTATATTTTTTCATGTTTTTGGGAAGGCCAGGAAGGAAGTTTTCTGCTATGGATGTTCTGGCATATAATACTTGGTGCCATACTGATGTTTCGAACCGGCGAATGGGAAAGCGGTGTCATGTCAATTATGGCACTGGTTCAGGTCTTTCTTACTTCAATGATTCTGGGAGTAATCGTACTTGGCCAGAAGATTGGAACAAACCCCTTTGTTCTTCTTCGTGAGCATCCTGAATTCGCTAAGCTTCCATTCATAAAATTTCCTGATTACCTGAACAGGATTGAAGACGGCCGTGGATTGAATCCTCTGCTCCAGAATTACTGGATGACTATCCACCCTCCCACCCTTTTCATGGGATTTGCACTAACAGTGGTTCCCTTTGCTTTTGCGCTCACTGGTCTGCTGAGAAGAAAATACTCCGAATGGATAAAGCCGGCCTTACCCTGGACTTTCCTTGCAATAATGATATTAGGCACAGGCATTCTCATGGGAGCGGCCTGGGCATATGAGTCACTCAGTTTCGGGGGATTCTGGGCTTGGGATCCGGTAGAAAATGCCTCACTTGTTCCATGGATGACTCTGACAGCACTTGGGCATGTGATGCTGATTCAAAAACACAGGGGAAACGCAATCATTTCTTCCATTGTACTGGCATCAATCACTTTCTTCTTCATCCTGTATTCTACATTTCTGACTCGAAGTGGCATCCTTGGTGACTCAAGCGTGCATTCCTTTACTGATCTTGGCATGAGCGGACAACTTGTGATATACATGCTGTTTTTTCTTGTGCTTGCTATGGTTCTCATGTTCATCAGAAGGAAGGATTTAAAAGATAATTCCCCTGAGGAGCAATTCGCCTCCAGAGAATTCTGGATGTTCATTGGGATACTTGTACTTGTTATTGGAAGTTTGCAAATAACCTTTACCACTTCCACTCCGGTAATAAATAAATTATTCGGAACAAAGCTTGCGCCACCTGCAGATGTGATTGATCATTATAACCGTTGGCAGATACCGGTTGCAATCTTGCTATGCCTGCTCATTGGAATAGGACAACACTTCAAGTACAAACAAACTGACTGGAATCAGTTTATAAAAAACGTGGTACCATCCGCAATTGCTTCTTTAGTTATCACACTGATATCTGCAATCTTTCTTGGAATTGATTATCCTGTACCATATTACATTTTATTATTCGCTTCAGTTTTCGCTGTACTTGCTAATCTAAGTTACATGATCAAGGTTACCGGAACCAAATTCAATAAAGCAGGCTCTTCAATTGCACACATTGGATTCGCACTCCTTCTTTGCGGAGCGCTTATATCAAATTCCAAGAAGGAAATCATATCTCGCAATTTAAAGAATGTTGACCTGGGAAAAGATTTTCCAAATAAGGAGAATATTCTCATTGAACACAAGAAAGACACGCTGCCGATGGGAGAATATTATGTAACCTACGCCGGCAAAGTACAGGAAGGAATTCACATCTATTATAACATTGAATACTTCAAAGCTGATGAGCAAACTGGCGAAAAGAAAAAAGTATTTGAACTCGCTCCGTTCATTCAGTTGAACGAAAGAATGGGAAATGTGGCGGAGCCTGCAACAAAACATTACCTCACAAAAGACATTTATACACACATCACATACGCAGAAATTGAGAAAAAAGACGGAAGCAATGAGGATGAAGTTTATCAGTCACCCACAGTTATGGAGATGGCAATTGGAGATACTATTATTACGAGCAACAGTTTTGTGATTCTTGAAGGTCTAGATAAAAACATAGATCACGAATCAAACCATCTGCATGACATGGATATAGCTGTAGGCGCGAAGCTGAGGGTTGAAGATGTGAACAAGACTCAATACAAAACGCTGCCTTTGTTTCTCATCCGCGACTACACCATGTTTCATCAGGACACTGAAATCCCTGAACTTGGACTGAAATTCAGTTTTCAGAAAATTGACCCTGTCAGCGGAAAAGTTGAAATTTCCGTAAGGGAAAAGAAATCCAACAAGCGGAATTTTGTCATCATGAAAGCCATTATTTTCCCTGGAATCAACATACTTTGGACGGGCTGCATATTAATGGTTATAGGCACTGCCATTGCGGTAAGAAAGCGTTTTTCAAAATCACTATCTTAAAATTCATTGTCATGAAAGTTGTACTAGCAGGAGCCGGAAATGTCGCTAACCATCTCGGACCTGCGTTACAAAAATCAGGACACGACATCCTTCAGGTGATAGGAAGATCAGAATCGCTGGTAAAGTCGCTGGCTAAAAAACTTCGAACTTCTCATGGCTGCACTTTCAATGATATCAGGACTGATGCAGATGCGATCATCCTGATGGTTCGCGATGATTCGGTGAAGGAATATGCCCGTCTCATTCCATCAGGAGAATTTACAATCATGCATACATCCGGGGCTGTATCTGCAGGTGTATTTGAAAATAAATTCGCGAATTACGGAGTATTATATCCGGTTCAGACTTTTTCCAAAACAGAAAAAGTAAAAATGAATGATGTTCCCTTTTGCATCGAGGGGTCAAATAAAACCAGTTTAAATAAAATAAGAAAGCTTATAAGTCCTGTGTCTGAAAAGATTTATCAAATTAATGAAGATGACAGAAAATTCATACACATATCAGCTGTTTTTGCATCGAACTTCAGCAATCATATGTATACGATTGCAGACACTCTGCTAAAATCACGAAAAATTAATTTTGAGATTCTTAAACCGCTAATTAGCCAGACTGCGGAAAAAATCAAACATATCTCACCCAAAAAAGCTCAAACAGGACCAGCATCCAGAGGGGACTCGGGAACTGTGAGCAATCATTTGAAATGGCTGAAGGGACAAGATGAGTTCAGGGAAATATACGCTTTACTTAGCAAGAGCATCCAAAATCTAAACGGACCAGTCCTGTAATTTTTTAATATTGCAATATGCAGGAAAACTTCAAATCTAAACTCAAGATTGTACGCAATTTTATTTTTGATGTAGACGGTGTTCTTACTGATGGTAATCTTTTTGTGATGAATGGAGAACTCCACCGGACCATGAACATAAGAGATGGCTACGCTTTAAAAACCGCTGTTGAAAATGGATTCCGGGTTATCATCATCTCCGGGGGAAAATCCGAAAGCGTCAGGCAGAGATTAAATGGACTTGGAATTACAGAAGTGCATCTTGGAGTAAATGATAAAGTCGCAAGGTTGAATGAGATTAATTTGTCTAATAATATTAATCTGGACGAAACAATATACATGGGTGACGATTTACCTGATTACGAAGTGATGAAAATATGCGGAATTCCATGTTGTCCTGAAGATGCCGCTCCTGAAATTCGAGGATTATGCATGTACATATCTCCATTCAAAGGCGGTTCGGGTTGTGTCCGTGACATAATAGAGCAGGTCTTGCGATGTCAGGGCAAATGGCCATACGCAGGTTAACAGATCATATCAACAATAATGGAATAAATGCTGGCCCTTTTCAAACTATTACGCATTCCAAACCTGATTCTGCTTGGGCTTTCCCAAGTGCTGGTGAGATTTTTTTTAATACTTCCTGCATTTGAAGCTGAAATGCATTTTACCGGAGAAATGCCAGAGCACATGTCATTATTCAACTTTGCATTATTGGTTCTGAGCACTGTTTTCATTGCTGCTGGCGGGTATATAATCAACGACATTCAGGATATTGAAATAGACAAAATCAATAAGCCCGGGTCGAATGTTGCTGGCAATCAAATAAGCATATCTATTTGCAGGAAATTATATTCTATATTGACCATCACAGGCATTATAACCGGAATTTACATTGCCTGGGTGAGCGGCAAGCCTGCTATGGCAGGAATACACATTTTTGCGGCACTTTCACTTTATGTATATGCTACTTATTTTAAAAAGAAACTCCTGAGCGGTAACCTGATTATTTCATCACTTGCATTTCTGGCTTTGTTCATGGTTGGCTTATTTGAACCTGAGTTTTACAGAAATATTGGCATCCTGTTCGTATATTCAATTTTCGCTTTTGGACTTACATTTCTAAGGGAAGTTGTCAAAGATATCGAGGATACAGAAGGCGATACAGCAGGCCAATGCAAAAGTCTGGCAAATACAATTGGCATCAGAAATACTAAAGCTGTACTTCTAATAATGACATTACTTATCTCAAGTGGGCTCACATACGTTTTGCATAAATATTTTTACACGAACAGTGTTGTGAGTTTCTGGCTTTTACTTGGAATGTGTTTGATTCCTTTCGCCGGATTGTTTTCACTTATATACAGCGCAAGCGAAAAGAAAGACTATTATTATGCCAGTTTATATACTAAGTTCCTCATGTTTGCAGGGGTTTTGAGCATGATTCCTCTTTATTATTATTTTCTCACATAAAGATTCAATGCATGGATGTATTCCCTATGCCATCCCATGAATTAATAATATGAAAGAGCTGAAAAACTATTCACTGGTTCTGGGATCAGCTTCGCCGAGAAGAAAGCAATTGCTCGAAGCTATCAATCTTGATATCAGAATTGTTGTAGTCCCTATTGAGGAAAAATGGCCTGATTCACTGAAAGAAGGAGAAATTGCAGAATACCTTGCAAGGGAAAAGGCGAAAGCCATCCGGCCTTTCATTTCCAATCGTGAGGTTCTAATTACGGCAGATACTATAGTTTGCATCTTGGGACAAGTATTGAATAAACCTGAAGGTCTTGAAGAAAGTCGAAAAATGCTAAGGATACTCTCGGGTAAAACTCATCAGGTATTTACAGGAGTGTGCATCACATCATATTCCGGCATGAAATGTTTCAGTGTTAAGTCCGATGTGAAATTTCAGAATTTGAATGAGGATGCAATTGAAAAGTATATTTCTGATTTTAAACCAATGGACAAAGCAGGTTCATATGGAGCTCAAGAGACTCTGCCAGATAATTACAATCCATGTTCTGATGCCGAGCTTCAGTTCATGGCAGAAAGCGGCAATGAAAACCTGTTTGAGGCAATTCAGTATTCAGGCAAAGTGAAAAGGATTCCGCTGATCGAAAAAATTGAGGGGAGCTTTTTTAATGTAGTAGGTCTTCCTTTGGCTGAATTATACAATGAATTAAAATCATTCTGATCTCTATTTGATTTTTTGTTATTTCGCATCAGGCAAATGACATCAGATTCCAATCATCAGTTACAATTAAGAGCTGCATTTTTAAAAATGCATGCGGCTATATTTTTATGGGGATTCACAGGGCTGCTGGGCAAACTTATACAACTCAATGAAGGTTTGATTGTATGGTACAGGATGCTGATCAGCAGTATTGTAATAGCCATCATGCTATATGTCGGCAGGAGCATGCCAAAGTTAAAACGTGGCGAGTTGATACATATCGGAGGAATCGGCATATTGGTTATGCTTCACTGGTTAACTTTTTACGGATCTATCAAGCTTTCCAGCATCAGCGTAGCGATGATTTGCCTGTCTTCTATTGCGTTATTTTCCTCGGTTATTGAACCCTTAATCAACCGCAGCAAATTTGATTATACAGAAATTGTTTTCAGTGTAGCGGCTGCAGGTGGGATATTCATCATTTATCATGCTGATACGGGTTCAGGTCTGGGTGTAATTGTAGGGGTAATCAGCGCGTTCCTCAGCGCTTTATTCTCTGTATTCAATAAAAGGATAGCAGGACGATATGAACCTTTGACGATTAGTCTGGTTGAATTGTCCAGTGGATGGCTGTTTCTCACATTGCTGTTCCCGATTTATATGATGATTCAGGAAACAGAACAATTCGTCCCCACACTTTCTGACAGCATATACTTGTTAATACTTTCCCTTGTATGCACAGTCCTGACCTGGATATTATCTCTGCAGGCATTGAGACATGTATCTGCCTATACACTTGGACTTGCACTCAATCTGGAACCTGTTTACGGAATCATTCTGGCAGTCTTGTTTGCAGGAGAAGGTAAAATACTAAGTTCAGGCTTTTATATCGGAGCAATCATCATACTTATCACGGTGCTTGTACACACAATTTATAAGTTCAGAAAAAACAAGCGAATGCCTGTTCCAATGCCCTAAAAGATATTGCTATAAAAAAAGCGCCGTCCAAAATCGAACGGCGCTTTTTATTAAGAGGGTTAAAATTAGTTTCTGAAGAACTTTGTGACTGCATAGTCTGCATTCAGGTTCATCTTTACAACATAAGTTCCGGCGCTGAGCGCGTTTACGTTCAATACGTGAACATTATTGCCTGCATTAACATTCACAGTTTCGGTAAGTACTTTTTTACCAGTGATGTCGAAAATTTCAATAACTGATTTACCTCCTGCAAGTGCATTGAAGGTCAGCTTCAGGTTATTGTTATCCTGTAAAGAAGCTAAAACAGAGAACGACGCATTTGCCAAATCATATACGGATGTAGCGCAACGAGGATCTCCGGGAGCGGTTACATCAACCATAACAGATGCACCGGTATAAGTGCAGCTAGGATCCAGAGTCAGGTCGTGGAGGAATGTCGGAGGAGAAACTGTTGAAGTTGCATTTCCGAATACTACAGGAGTCCAGTAATAAACTCCGTAAGGACGAAGGATACCACCATCAATGAAAGCACCATCATTGACAAGAGATAGTGTCCAATTGGCGGGAGCTGGAGTTTGGAAAGCATAAGTAGCAATGACACTTGGATCATTGAGCGGGTTTGAGTTACCGGTCAGATCAGCCTGAGAAATAATCCAGCCTGCTCCGGAATATGTACCAGAGTTGGGACCGAACATTCCTGTGCTTGTGAACCGAACAGTATCTCCGAAGCATAGGAGTGTATGTGTACCGGTAAATGTGCCAGGAGTGATATTTGCATCATTGCACAGAATTGGAACCAAAGGCTGCCATTTGAAGATACCGCCAGCTGTAGGGCTGCTTGTGAAACCACCGCACCACATGGTAACTGAGTCAACAATTCCCAGTGCAGTTCTTTGCATTTGAGTTTCGATATCAACCCATGTAATGCCGCCGTCATCGCTGTATGAAGAACCGATGAAACCAGTTGCTGCACCTGTACTGACCAGTCTGTTTGTGCCAGGCACATGCTTGATGTCAGAACCGAACATGTTACCAGTGATAGCCTGAGCTGTCCAGGTGTCACCACCATCAGAAGTCATACGAACCGTATTTGTTCCGTTGGTTGAATTGTAAAGTCTTGCAAGTCCGTTCATGTTATCACGGAAAACAATATCGATTGCACCATTAGCAGGAACAATGATACCTGTGCTGGAAACTGTCCAGTTCAATCCGCGGTCTACAGAACGAAGCACACGACCAGCATTAGTATCCCACCAGATTGTATCACCTTTCACATCGTAATGACCAACGATTCCATATTCAGTAGCACTGAGAGGAGCCGGAATGTTGCCGGATGGAACGGCAGTCCAGGTAGTTCCGCCATCTGTGGTCGTATACATTTCAAATACATTTGAAGTCGGGTCTCCGATTAACACACCATTATCTGCATCCCAGAAGTGTACAATATTCGGAAATGAAACGTTGGTTGTGTAAATGGAGCCGGCACCTTGCTGAGTCCAGGTAGCACCACCGTCGACAGTTTTCCAAAGTCCGCCGCCGCTGTTATTCATGGCATCAACAAAATAAAGCAGAGCCCATGCAGTATCAGCGGAAATTGCATGCATCATGGCCCAGTCGTAATCTGCATTGGGTACCGGCACACTGCCAGCCACCCAGGTGGATCCACCGTCAACAGTCCTGGAATAGTCATTCCGGTTGTTGCCTGTACCTGATCCATCATAAGAAACTATCCATACCACATTTGTATCAACCGGTGAGATTTGACGCACACCAGATGAAACAGGAGTGAATCCGGTAGCCTGAGAAACCCATACACCCTGGGCACTTACTCCGAGACTAACCAGAAATAAAGAAACAATAAGTAAAATTTTTTTCATGCCTAGTTTGGTTTTTAATGAGAAGCAAAAGTAAGAATTTTAAGTACAAATCAAGTTTTTTAGACTGAATTTACAATCATATGATAAAAATTTGGAGCACTAAATACGAATATGAATTTGAAAAAGCCATGTACAGGAAAACATACAAATATTTGTTTTTCAATCAATTTACAAACAAATTGGTATTTAACTGAATGAATCTTATAATACTGGGCATGTCCAGACTGATTACAATCACTTGTTCAATCTTAATATGACATGTTAATACACCAAATCAACTCATCAAACACAGGCATAGTTAAATTATTATTTTGCCAGAGCTAATAAAGATGTAAAGCTGATGAACCGATTTTGGACGAAACTGGTTATTAAATCAATTTTAAAAAAAACTTCCCGTCATTCAGGCGAGGATGAGGACGGGTACTCATCTTACGAGCTAGCAAAAGGATACATACAACTTAGAAAAAACCTTGTTAACACATTCAAGGATATTGTACTGATCGCGCTGGGAATTACCTCTGCTGCATTCGGGTTGAAAGGATTTCTCTTACCTAATTCTTTTATTGACGGAGGTGCTACAGGCATTTCGCTTCTTATTGCAGGAGTTACAAATGTGCCATTACCAGTTTTACTTTTACTTGTTAATCTCCCTTTTATATTTTTTGGATACAGAATTGTTGGAAAGCAATTTTCTGTGATGACTGTTGCAGCGATATCAGGACTTGCACTTGCAACCGCATACATGAATTTTCCGGAGATCACTCATGACAAATTGCTTGTAGCCGTATTCGGAGGCTTTTTTCTGGGGGCAGGAATTGGCCTTTCGGTGAGAGGTGGCGCAGTGATAGATGGAACAGAAGTACTGGCAATTTTTCTAAGCAGAAAATTAAAAACCACTATAGGTGACATCATCATGATCATCAATATTCTGATCTTCACAGCAGCTGCATATTTGCTTTCAATCGAAACTGCTTTGTACTCGATGATCACCTATCTCGCTGCTTCAAGGACGGTCGATTTCGTAATTGAAGGAATAGAAGAGTACACAGGAATCACAATTATATCCTCACATTCAGAGGAAATCAGGGAAATGATATCTGTCAAGCTTGGCAGAGGACTTACTGTTTACAAAGGCAAAAGAGGATTCGGAAAACAAAACAGTGAAATTGATATTCTGTATACAGTGATTACCCGACTCGAAATCTCAAAACTCAGCACGGAAATTGAAAGTATAGATCCGAATGCATTTGTAATCATGAACAGCATCAAGGACACCAAGGGAGGCATGATTAAAAAGAGGCCTCTGAAGTCCTGAAAAATTGGGATATTGAGATCTATTTAGTATATTAGAGAAACAAGAACTTTTAAACCAAATTAACATGAACCATAGTCTGACTTAAATTTGCTGCGTTGTTTTCAAACCAATTAGTTTAAATTATCAGAATAAATAAATCATTTATGAATATTATCATTCAAACACCAGGATTTAAAGGTAGCCCTTCCCTTAAATCTTTTGTCAACGAAAAACTTGGTAAACTCCAACAATACAACGATAATATCATCAGGGCGGATGTGATATTGAACACTGAAACCAAGTCAAGAACTGAAAAAGTAGTCTGCATGATAAAGCTTTCTGTCAAAGGAAAAAATCACATTGTAAAAACGTCATCCGGACTTTTTGAAGACTCTATACTAAAGGCGGTAGAGGCATTACGGAGAAAGATTATGAAAACGAAAACACGCAAGCTTCAGCCTAGAAAAACAGCAAAAAAAACCAGAAGAGTTCTTTAGGCTTATGAATGATTGCAAGTCAGAATCCGATCACACATGTCCCTGTGCGATCATTGCATCTGCAACTTTGATGAATCCACCAATGTTGGCCCCTTTGACGTAGTTGATGGAGTCATTTTCTTTTCCATACCTGATACAGGTTGCATGGATATTTTTCATGATATCATGCAGGCGCAGATCTACTTCTTCTCTGGACCAAGAAAGCCTGAGAGAATTTTGACTCATCTCCAGTCCGCTTACCGCGACACCTCCAGCATTGGATGCTTTTCCGGGTGCGAACATTACATCATGCTTATGAAACAATTCAACGGCATCATGAGTGCATGGCATGTTTGCGCCTTCAGCTACGGCTATACATCCATTCTCAACAAGTTTCTGTGCATCTTTCGCGTCAAGTTCATTCTGAGTTGCACAGGGTAAAGCGATATCGCATTTTACTTCCCATGGTTTAACTCCATCAAGATAATCTGCTTTATATCTCTTAACATATTCAGCGAGACGTCCGCGTTTGTTGTTTTTCAAATCCATGATCCAATCAAGCTTTCTGTCGTCAATTCCTGCCGGATCATAAATAGTACCGTCGGAATCACTCATGGCGATTACTTTTCCTCCAAGCTGTATTATTTTCTCAGCAGCGAACTGAGCTACATTTCCGGATCCGCTGATGACTGTTTTTTTACCCTTGATGGCCATCTTTCTTACACCGAGCATTTCTTTTACGAAATACACACATCCATAACCGGTAGCTTCAGGCCGGATCAGACTTCCACCGTACTGAACACCTTTGCCTGTGAGCACACCTGAAAATTCATTACTGAGTCTTTTATACTGACCGAATAAAAATCCGACTTCCCTGGCTCCCACTCCAATATCTCCTGCCGGTATGTCCACATCAGGGCCTATATGTCTGAACAATTCTGTCATGAAACTTTGGCAAAAACGCATCACTTCAAGATCTGATTTTCCTTTAGGATCAAAATCGCTACCACCCTTGCCTCCACCCATAGGTAATGAGGTAAGGGAATTTTTAAATACCTGTTCAAATGCAAGGAACTTCAGAATTCCGAGGTTGACGGTATCTCGAAACCTAAGTCCTCCTTTATATGGACCAATTGCACTGTTCATTTGAACTCGGAAGCCCCTGTTGATCATAAACTCACCATTGTCGCTTAGCCAGGGAACTCTGAACATAACTACTCTTTCAGGCTCCACCATTCTTTCCAGAATTCTGGCATCTCTGTACTGAGGATTTTCAAGAGTAAAAGGAATAATGGACTCGGCTACTTCTCTTACAGCCTGAAGAAATTCAGGTTCACCTGAATTCCTCTCTTCTACCTTTTTTAGGAAGGCATTAATTTCTGACTGGTGCTTGCTCATAAAAAGTATCTGTATTAGAGTCAAAAAGCTTTCAGCGAATGTATAAAAAAAGGGAACCAATTGGTTCCCTTTTATCATTGGCTAACAGATGATTATTTTTTATCATCCTTAACCTCTTCAAAGTCTACATCCGTGACTTCAGAGTCAGATTTGGACTGGTTGCCTTCAGAACCTGCACCCGGACCCTGGCTTTGTTGAGCCTGCTCAGCAGCCTGAGTAGCCTTGTACATTTCTTCGGAAGCCGCTTGCCAGGCTGAATTAAGTGCAGCGAGCGATGTGTCGATTGCAGAAAGATCACGGTTTTTATGTGCATCCTTCAATTCGCTGAGAGCTTTCTGAATTGCCTCTTTGTTAGAAGCAGACAACTTATCTCCATATTCATTGAGCTGCTTCTCGGTCTGAAAGATGAGCGAGTCAGCCTGATTGATTTTATCAGCTTCTTCTTTTTGCTTTTTATCTGCCTCTGCATTTGCTTCCGCTTCTGCTTTCATTTTTTTGATTTCCTCTTCATTCAATCCTGAAGAAGCCTCAATACGGATATTCTGCGATTTGCCGGTTGCTTTGTCTTTCGCTGTGACATGCAGTATTCCGTTTGCATCAATATCAAAAATTACTTCAATCTGCGGAACACCTCTTGGAGCCGGAGGAATACCATCGAGGTGGAAGCGGCCGATAGTGCGATTATCCTTAGCCATTGGTCTTTCGCCCTGAAGAACATGTATCTCTACAGAAGGCTGGTTATCCGATGCGGTTGAAAACACCTCGCTCTTTTTACTAGGAATTGTAGTGTTGGATTCAATCAGTTTTGTGAACACTCCACCCATGGTTTCAATACCAAGAGACAAAGGCGTTACATCAAGGAGAAGTACATCTTTTACTTCACCTGTGAGAACAGCACCCTGGATTGCAGCACCGATCGCGACAACCTCATCAGGATTCACACCTTTGTGTGCTGATTTTCCAAAAAACTTTTCTACCAACTGCTGCACAGCAGGTATTCGTGTTGAACCACCCACCAGAATCACCTCATCTATATCCGAAGGTTTCAATCCTGCATCGGAAAGTGCTTTCTTGCATGGTTCGAGTGTGCGCTGAATCAGATCATCACAAAGCTGCTCGAATTTTGATCTGGTAAGAGTTCTAACGAGGTGTTTTGGGATGCCGTCGACGGGCATGATATAAGGCAGATTTATTTCTGTCTGGCTTGAACTGGACAATTCGATCTTAGCTTTTTCAGCAGCCTCTTTCAATCTCTGCAGCGCCATTGGATCTTTCTTCAAATCGAGGCCTTCATCTTTTTTAAATTCATCTGCAAGCCACTCAATGATTTTCTGGTCGAAATCATCTCCGCCAAGATGGGTATCACCATTTGTTGACTTCACTTCGAACACGCCGTCACCTAACTCAAGAATTGATATATCGAAAGTACCTCCTCCAAGGTCAAAGACTGCAATCTTTTCGTCCTTATGTTTTTTATCAAGTCCATAAGCCAATGAAGCTGCTGTTGGCTCATTGATGATACGCAGTACCTTCAGGCCGGCAATTTCGCCCGCTTCCTTTGTAGCTTGTCTTTGGCTGTCATTAAAGTAAGCAGGCACAGTGATTACCGCTTCGGAGACTTCATAACCAAGATAATCTTCTGCAGTCTTTTTCATCTTTTGAAGAACGATTGCTGATATCTCCTGAGGTGTATACATTCTTTCACCGATTTTCACTCGCGGAGTATTGCCTTCACCTTTTACTATTTCATAAGGAACTCTTTCTCTTTCTTCTTTAGTACCATCATAAGTTTCTCCCATGAAACGCTTGATGGAATATATTGTGTTTTTGGGATTCGTGATTCCTTGTCTCTTGGCAGGATCTCCTACTTTCCTTTCCCCATTATCCAGAAAGGCTACAATCGAAGGTGTAGTTCTGCGACCTTCGCTATTGGAAATTACAACCGGTTCATTGCCTTCCATGACCGAAACGCATGAATTGGTTGTACCTAAGTCAATACCAATTACTTTTCTCATTATATTTAATTTTTAAGTGTTTTTATCAATTTTTGCCACAAATTGTCAATGATTGTGCCATTGGCAGAAAACAGGAAAAAATGGCAGTCCACGAAAATTTTATAAAAATCAATGTCAATGAGGCACTTTTCAGAATTGAAAGTTCAAATTTCTGGTAAAAGCACTTGTATCGAATGCGGCTTTTGTTTCAGCCTTGAGATCAAAAAAACGACTTTTAATAAGCCGGCTGCTGAACAGTCCAATCCCATTTTCAATGGTAGTGAATACAGGCTTGTCCAGAGTAAGACCGCTTCCTGGTTGAGTGAGTTGATTGTAAATATGTAAATCCTCTGATCCTACAATAAACCTAAACTCCACGGGTTTATAACCTGGCAGCAAATTATCCACCCTTCTTGTGATTCCTGCTTGAGGGCTAAGATTCGCGCCCAGGTTTTCAAAAAATTTAGGTCTGAAATATCTGAATTCCACAAGTGCATTGTTTACCTGGCTTGCCACTTGCTCAGCGAAATTCCAATCCACATACTTCTGCTGGATGAATCCGGTACTGTCATTTTCAGTAAAATGAAACCTGATTGCCATGTCAAAAGTCTTTGAATTAGCCCCCGGCCGAAAATCAGCGGTCGTAAAAAATGGCGTAGAAAAATCGGCTTCCTGTCCCACAGGATGTTCTATAGAAATATCACCGACAATTCTTGTTAGTGAACTTGCGACATTACCGCTTTCGGTATTTCTGACAACCAATCTGTACATGCTCCCATCAGCAAGAATCGGCTGATTGCTTTTATAAAATACCTGAAATGGAGAAGCAAAAAGTCCGTCATCTTTGGGGATGCTCTCATCTCTTGTCATTGTGAAAGTCTGAATTACGCTCCCTGCCTGCACTCTTTCAAGTTTTACCTCAAGCACATTTGCGTAATTAATCGAGTCACTTTCTCCGGCCATAATGAGCGCATTTCCTTCGCCGAGAAATCCTTTGCTGATTCTCACATGCTGAACAGAATCCTGAGAATTGAGCAAACCATAAATGACCATTGTTTCCTTGTATGGTGCGTTGATTTCAAAATCAGTATCGCATGCGTTTAAAGCAAGGCAAAGGAAGAGAGTGAGCAGATGGTGCAATTTCACGGGTACAAATCTATATTTTTTAGACATATAAACAGGAATTTGTAGCTTTGATCGCAGCAGTTTTAAGTGAATTTACAAATCAATGACCGGAAAAGCAGTTTTCGCCATTCTTTGCCTTCTGGCAACTTTAACTTATTCAAAGGCACAACTTGTAAAAGAAAATTTTACGGAGCCTGCTTATTCAGATTCCTTTCTAACAGACAACGGCAACTGGAAAACGGTTTCTTCCGGAGACAATCTTTTCATCATCCAAAACGGGGCCTATCTGATTCAGCGCAAGAATCAGAACAGTCCGTACAGCATTTTCCCGCAGTGGAAAAATGTACTGAACTCATATGAATTAAATTGCGAGATTAAGGTTCAGCAATGTAACTTACCGGAATCCGGCGCAGGAATCATTTTCATGGCACAGGAAGATGGCAGTGGCGCTTTCGTATTTGAGATAAATGCAAGCAAACAATACCGGCTGAAGCAGCTTGTTGGGATTAACTTTAAAATTCTCTCAGGTGGATTAAAGAATAACGGCTGGGTAAATTCTGACATGCTTAATCCTGCAGGAAGCGGAAATCTGATTACTGTACGGACGCATGAAAGAAACTATGATTTGCTCATCAATGGAAAATATTTGCTTTCATTCACTGAACTTGCCTACAAAGGAGGCAATATAGGTTTCTTTACCGGTCCTTCAAGCAAATTCACAGTTGAGTATCTGAATATCTTTTCAACTCCCCAGCATTTACGCAAAAGCAGGGAAACACAGACTGAAACAGGCGAAGAAGGAAAAACAATTGAACAATTGATCAAAGAAAATGCACTGCTTAAGGACACTATAAGACAATTGAGAACAGAATTGAAAAAGCAGAAGGTGAAAAAATGAATGTGATTTGTAAAAATCTCTCGAAATAAAAACATAATAACATGAGCGTAGCAAAATCCGAAGACAAGAAAGTAACTACCCATACACTTCAGGAAATGAAGAAGCGTGGAGAGAAAATCAGCATGCTCACTGCTTATGACTATTCTACTGCCCGCATCCTAGATGATGCAGGAATTGATGTTATCCTGGTAGGTGACTCTGCATCTAATGTCATGGCAGGTCATGAGACCACTCTGCCAATTACACTGGACCAAATGATATATCATGCCTCTTCAGTAGTAAGAGCAGTGAAAAGAGCGCTGGTAGTAGTTGATCTGCCGTTTGGTAGCTACCAAGGGAACAGCAAGGAGGCGCTTAACTCCTCGATCAAAATCATGAAAGAGTCTGGCGCACATGCCGTGAAACTGGAAGGAGGACTGGAAATCAAAGATTCAATAGAACGTATTCTTTCCGCCGGAGTGCCGGTGATGGGTCATCTCGGACTCACGCCACAATCAATATACAAGTTTGGTACATACGTAGTGAGGGCCAAAGAGAAATCTGAAGCCGAAAGACTTATTGAAGATGCTCACCTGCTTGCTGATGTCGGATGCTTTGCTGTTGTGCTGGAGAAAATACCAGCTTCTCTTGCAGAACAGGTATCAACTGAGATAAAAATACCTTTTATTGGCATTGGTGCAGGTGCAGGTGTAGACGGACAGGTTCTTGTTCTGCATGACATGCTGGGAATCACACATGAATTCAATCCTCGATTCCTGAGACGCTATCTCAATCTATATGACGATATCAAGTCAGCGACAGAACGTTACATTCAGGATGTAAAAAGCAGGGACTTCCCTAATGAAAAGGAACAGTACTAAGATTGCAGGTCAGAATGGAACATGTACCACAGATCCTGTATGAGGATAATCACCTGATTGCTGTGAATAAACGCAGCGGCGACATTGTCCAGGGAGACAAAACCGGCGATGAACCCCTCAGTGAAATGATAAAATCCTATATCAAGAAAAAGTATGCTAAGCCTGGCGAGGTATTTCTGGGTGTTGTGCACCGCCTTGACAGGCCTGTGAGTGGTGTGGTTCTGTTTGCACGAACGAGTAAGGCTTTAAGCAGGATGAATGAACTTTTCAGGGAAAAGAAAGTGAATAAAATTTACTGGGCGGTAGTAAAAAACCCTCCACCTGAGGAACATGGCACACTGATCCATTACCTTGTAAAAGACGAAAAGAAAAATAAAAGCAGGGCATACGATCACGAAGTTCCTGGTTCGCAGCGTTGCTGGCTGGACTACAAAGTTCTGGCGAAATCAGACAATTATTTCTTACTAGAAGTCAATCCTCTCACAGGAAGGCATCATCAGATAAGAGTGCAATTGTCGACAATGGGTTGTCCGATAAAAGGAGATGTTAAGTACGGGTATGACAGAAGCAATGAGGACGGATCAATTCATCTTCACAGCCGAAGAACAGAATTTCTTCACCCGGTAAAGAAAGAGATTATCAGTCTGACTGCTCGTGTTCCTGACGACGTTATATGGAATTTTTTTGAAAAAATCCAGGTGAATGATTGATTAGTTGAAATGCTCTTTTTTTACTTCATCGAAAGAAGGAAAATCATTGTGGTGCCACATTGCTTTTACTGTTCCTTTCCTGAGGAGCATCAATCCAGGGTTTGACCTGATCATTGTTTTGAGTGCTGTTGCATCAGCATTGTAATAATCGAACATGGAATTGTGTTCATGACGAAAAGCCTGCACTTCCTTATCAGCTGATGCAGTAAGACCGATAAATGGAATTTTATTTTCTGTTGACAAGGCGACAAAATCATTGATATGATTTTGAACAGCCTTATCAGTTTTATTGATATCATAAGCGACCAGGAGGAAAACTGCATCCAGATCCAGAACATCGTCTGTCATATCATTTCCATCAGCATCCACAATGCTGAAGTCAGCAATTTTAGGCTTATCCCCTTCCCTGACTACTTTATCCTTCCTGTCAATGAACTTATAAGTTTCATCAATACTCTTGATTCCTTCCATATCCAACTCAATTTGCTTTCCGTCCTTTTCATATATAAACACCATCACTACACTGTCACGCACTGCATCCGGAGGAAGTGTCATACCCTGCCTGATGTTTTCACCTACAGCATATGGCCTGAAATCAACCACAGGAAGATGCCTGTAACAGTAAATCGAAAAGAAAAGTGATGCAGCAAAGCCCGCGTATGCGAGATACAATGAAGGTTTTTCTCCAAATAGAGGCTTGATTTCATGCCTTTTGAAGAAAATAAATAGTATCAGGATGAGTAACACCACATCTTTCATGAAAGATTCAAATGGCGTAAGTTTTAGTGCATCTCCGAAACAGCCACAATCCTTGACTACGTCAAACTTCCAACTGTAGAAAGTCAGGAAAGTAAAAAACACAATCATAATCAGAAGAGACCAGGTCGTATGCACCATTCTGGCGCCCAGCAGAAGTGCAACTCCTAAACCGATTTCAAAAGCGCATATGGCGATTGCTAGTGCAAGTGAAGTAAAACTCAGCCAGGGCATTCCGAAAACCTGAAAGTACTCATCTAGCTTGTAAGAAAACCCTAAAGGATCATTAGCTTTGATGAGTCCTGATATAATGAATAATACTCCTACTAAAACTCTTGATATTTGTGCAATTAATTTCATCTGATGAATATTCTTTAGTTTTTTTCTTCAGTAATTTTGATCAAAGCAAAAACAGAGTAATTGATAATATCATAATAATTGGCACTGATCCCTTCGCTGATCAGTGTTTCACCCTTATTGTCTTCAATCTGTTTGATTCGCAGCAGCTTCATGAGAATTAAATCTGTCATTGAACTGGTCCTCATTCCTCTCCATGCTTCACCGTAATCATGATTTTTATCTGACATGAGTGATTTCGATTCAGATGTGTGCGTATCAAAATGCCGGATGACTTCAGCTTTTGAAATTTCCGCTTCATCACTAACCCCGAGCTCAAGCTGAATCAATGCGATGACGCAATAATTTATAATTCCAATATATTCGGAATCTATTCCTTCATTCACTTTACGGACACCTTTTTCTTCGATGCTTCGAATTCTATGTGCCTTTATCATGATTTGGTCTGTGATTGAACTAAGCCGGAGCACTCGCCATGCGGTGCCGTAATCAGTCATTTTTTTTACAAAAATATCCTTGCATTTCAGGATCACCTGATCATATTGCCGTAGGGTTTCAGAAGGATTCATGCGTTTAGCTGAAATTGGATGGTCAGCGGTATGATTCATTAAAATCGGTCCTTAACATTGGTAAATCTACTGTTGCAGAATATATATTTGTCTGTAAAAATCAAGGGCCGAATATACATACTTTCAAATGAAGAATACCTTAAACTGCCTTGGACGGCTGGTGGATTTATCAACACCACAGATAATGGGGATACTCAATCTCAGTCCGGATTCATTCTTTGACGGTGGCAGATACAGTTTGATCGAAGATGCAGTCATACAGACAGAAAAAATGCTCAAGGAAGGCGCCACATTCATTGACATAGGCGGACAATCGACCAGGCCAGGTTCACACCGGATTGAAGCTGACGAGGAATGGAAAAGGATTGAACCTGTTCTGAAGGCGCTAACCAAGTCATTTCCGGAAATATACATTTCTATAGATACTTATCATTCAAGCGTGGCAAGAAAAGCAGTTGATAGTGGGGCCTGTATGATAAACGATATATCAGCCGGATCATTTGACCCGGCAATGTTTGAAACTGCTGCCGATCTTAGATGTCCCTATATACTCATGCACATGAGAGGAATTCCTGAAACAATGCAAAAGGCTCCTGTGTATACTGATGTGATCAATGACGTAACTGAGTTTTTCAGGGAGAAACTTGACTTGCTTTCAGACTACGGTATGCATGATATAATTCTGGATCCTGGATTTGGTTTTGGAAAAACTCTGGAACATAACTACAAACTTCTTGGCATGTTGGACTATTTTGCATTATTCGACCGTCCATTGCTCGCTGGAATTTCCAGGAAGTCAATGATCAGCAAATTACTGGAATGCAATACTGAAGAAACATTAAACGGAACCACGGCAGCCAATACAATTGCACTGATGAAAGGTGCGAAACTTCTGCGTGTTCATGATGTGAGAGAGGCTAGGGATGCAATTAAAATTTACATGAAAACACAAGTAGCCTGAATTTCTCTTATTTTTGAAAATCTCATCATTCCTCATACTTTGTTGAGGGAATAAGACAAAAAATGGATCTTTTTCAAATAGGATTTCTCACAATCAGACTAATCGATCTGATCGACATCCTCATTGTCACATTCCTGCTTTACAAATTATACAACTTGTTACGCGGCGGAGTGGCCATTAATATTTTCATTGGCTTGCTGACTGTTTATGCCTTGTACTGGATTTTTGTGAAGATACTCAGCATGGAACTTTTAGGCACCATACTGGGGCAGTTTATCAGCCTGGGATTTATAGCACTTATCATTGTCTTTCAGCAGGAAGTAAGAAGATTCCTCATCGTTCTTGGCACCAATAATCTTCTTTCTAAAAACACTTTTACAAAGCAGATTCTTCCCTGGAACTGGCAATCAACTTCTGGAACACCTTTGAACATTAGCGCAATTGTAAAAGCCTGCAGGCAGATGTCGAAGAACCGTACAGGCGCCATCATAGTAATTGCCAAATCTTCCGAACTGAAGTATTACTCCAACACCGGCGACCTGATGGATGCAGAAATTTCACAGCGTCTTATCGAAAGTATTTTCTTTAAGAATTCACCCTTGCATGACGGAGCAATCATTGTCGTCAATAATAAAATAAAAGCAGCAAGATGCGTATTGCCGGTGACTGAGAATGTGGAACTTCCCGGGCATCTGGGAATGCGTCACAGAGCTGCAATTGGCATCACCGAACAAAGTGACGCGATAGCAATTGTGGTATCAGAAGAAACCGGAGAAATCTCCATTGTAAAGGAAGGCCAGATTCAAGTCAATGTAAGTGTGGATGAACTTGAACGAAGGCTGAAAGAAGAATTTTCAGCGGGAAAGTGATTCAGCTTACATAGCACCACTGACGGTGGTATCCTGTTGCCTTTCGAACATTTGTATCAACTCTTCATCACTCAAGCCCGATTCAATTTGCTCATAGGATGCCTGAGCGGCACCGGCAAGTTTATCATCAGGGTACTTTTCAACGAATTGCTTGTAATGCACCTTGGCTTTTTCCTTGTCATTTAAGCCTGTTTCATAGACAAAGCCGATCATGAAAGCAGCCATGGGAGTTTTAAAATGTTCCGGGTATTCGACAGTAATTCTCTGCAAAAGTTCTATGGATTTTTCAGGATTTTTCATTCCAAGTGAAAGGTCAGCAGCTTTAAAGAGATACTCTGCGCTCATTGAATCCTGACTATAAGAATCAGCATAGTTCATATAGCTGTCGAAAACAGATTTTGCCAGTGAGTCATTCAATTGCGGAGATACTGTTCCGAACAACTTCGCCTCACCGGCAATTATTTTTTCAATCATCTTTTCCCTGCTCTCTTTACATGCTGAAAGGAAGAATGTGAAAAAAACAATGAAGCAAATTAAGGTCTGTTTTAACAAATTTCGAGTAAGCATATTGCAATATTCAGTTTTTCTGTTAATAATCAAAATTCAACGTCTTAAGAGCGGAAATTTCATCTTGTAATCAACACTTACTTTTCCAGAAGAAATATCTGCAAGCTTATTCTTTAAAAGTCTTCTGCGCAAGGGAGATATTCTGTCTGTAAAAAGAATACCTTCGATATGATCGTATTCATGCTGAATAATTCTTGCGGCAAGTCCGCTGTATTCCTCTTCCTTTTGTTCCCAGTTGCGGTCAAAATAACGAATTTTTAATGTCTGCTTTCTGGATACATCTTCTCTGATATTGGGGATACTCAAACATCCCTCATTGAACTTCCAATTATCACCCTGTTCTTCTGAAATCTGCGGGTTAATAAAAACCTGCTTGAAATCGCTGACTTCATCATCTTCGAATGGTCCGCCATCAATGATAAACAGACGAATTGACAAACCAATCTGCGGTGCGGCAAGACCGACTCCACTGCTGTTGTACATGGTTTCGAACATATCATCAATCAGCTTTTCAAGGCCCGGGTAATCCCTGTCAATTTCATCCGCTTTTCTTTTCAAAACCGGATCTCCGTATGCTACGATGGGAAGAATCATAAACTAATTAATTCAATTTGAGTTAGCTTCCATCCAGGATTGAAGCAGAATTACGGCGCTGGTTTGGTCGACAAGTGACTTGTTTCTTCTCTGCATTTTTTTCACTCCACTCATCAAAATGGCTTGTGCAGCGATTTTAGAAGAGAAGCGCTCATCAACCCTTTCGACCCGGATGTCTGGAAATTTTTTTTTCAGTTGCTTGATGAATGCTTCGATGTGGGGAGTTATTTCAGAAGGCGTGTAATCCATTTGTTTTGGCTCACCAACCACAAAACATTCGACTGATTCTTTTTCACAATAATTGCTGATGAAAGAAATCGCTTCATGCGAGGGCACAGTATCCAGTGCGCTCGCTATGATCCTGTTTGGATCCGTCACAGCAAGACCAACCCTCTTTAATCCGTAATCTATAGCCATTATTCTCGGCATGGCTTGCAAAGATAATTCAAGTTTCAGGTTGATAGTTTCAATTGATAAGTTTTTCTTTGCTTAAATTTCCAAATTATGAAAGAATTGATTGAAAAAGCATGGGAAGACAGAACTTTGCTTCAAAAGTCTGATGTGCAGGAAGCTATTCGCCATGTAATCGCTGAACTGAACGAAGGACGAATCAGGGTTGCCGAGCCCATTGGCGGCAAATGGCAGGTGAACGAATGGGTAAAGAAGGCAGTTATATTATTTTTTCCCATACAACCCATGTCCAGCTGGAATGCAGGACAAATGGAGTTTCACGATAAAATGCCTCTCAAGAGCAACTATAAAGAGTTGGGTGTAAGAGTGGTTCCTCATGGAATTGCCAGGTACGGAGCTTATCTAGCAAAAGGAGTAATCATGATGCCATCTTATGTGAATATTGGCGCATATGTGGATGAAGGCACCATGGTTGACACCTGGGCTACAGTCGGAAGTTGTGCGCAAATAGGGAAGCATGTACATCTCAGCGGAGGCGTCGGCATTGGAGGTGTTTTAGAACCCGTGCAAGCTGCACCTGTAATAATTGAAGACAACTGTTTTATAGGCTCACGTTGCATTGTTGTGGAAGGTGTGCATGTTGAAAAAGAAGTGGTTCTTGGCGCAAACGTTGTATTGACCATGAGCACTAAAATTATTGATGTGAGCGGATCAAGTCCAGTAGAAATGAAAGGAAGGGTTCCTGCCGGATCTGTTGTGATACCGGGCAGTCAGACTAAAAAATTCCCTGCAGGCGAATTTCAGGTTCCTTGTGCTCTTATTATTGGCAAAAGAAAAGAGAGCACAGATAAGAAAACATCACTCAATGACGCTTTGAGAGAATACAGCCTTGCAGTTTAAACAATGCAGCAGAAATTCCTGATTATACAGACAGCTTTCCCCGGCGATGTCATACTTTCGACTTCAGTCGCTGAAACATTACACAGGAATTTCCCTGATGCTGAAATACATTATTTGGTCAGAAGCGGAAACGAATCGCTTTTTAAAGGTCATCCATTCATCAATAAGATCATTATCTGGGAAAAACGAAAAAGCAAGTATAAAAGCCTGCTTTCAGTGATCAGACAGGTGAGAAAAGAGCATTACAGTCATGCATTCAATCTTCAGCGTTTTTTTTCATCGGGTCTTATCACCGCCTTATCCGGTGCTAAATTTACTTCTGGCTTCGACAAAAATCCACTTTCATTTCTGTTTGACAGTAAATCCAAACACAGTGTGAGTGATGGACTTCATGAAATTGAAAGAAATCATCACCTTGTTTCAAAACTAACAGGAGGAGTTGCAGATAAACCAAGGCTCTATCCAGGAATTAAAGATTATGAGAAAATAGCACTATACATTCAGACCACCTTTATATGTATTGCCCCCGGTTCAGTTTGGTTTACAAAAACATTTCCCAAAGAAAAATGGGCCTTGTTAATCGAACAACTTTTTTCGAAACACAAAGGAATAAAAATATACCTGCTTGGCTCTGCTTCTGAATCGCAACTGTGCGATGAACTTGTAAGATTGTCAGCCAGTGATTCATTAATCAATCTCTCAGGACAACTGAGCATGCTGGAGTCCGCCGCACTCATGAAGGGAGCCCAGATGAACTTTGTAAACGACTCCGCACCCATGCATCTCGCATCGGCAGTCAATGCGAATGTAACTGCCATATACTGCTCTACGATTCCGGGATTCGGTTTTGGCCCTTTGAGTGATTGCTCAAAAATTGTGGAGACAAAAGAAATTCTTTCCTGCCGGCCTTGCGGACTACATGGTTACAGATCGTGTCCGGAAGGCCATTTCAAATGCGCACTTACTATTGATGTTGATTCAATTATCTCTTAAAATGGAATATAAAGTTGAGCTTGAAAATGCTCTGAAAACACTGCAAGAAGGCGGACTGATATTGTACCCTACAGACACAGTCTGGGGGATTGGATGCGATGCATGCAATCCGGAAGCTGTTGCTAAAATTTACGAGTTAAAAAGAAGAGAAGACAGTAAAAGCATGATCATTATGCTTGACAATGCAGTGAAGCTTCAGTCATATATCTCTGAAGTTCCTGAGCAAGCGTTCACTTTGATAGAACATGCTGAAAGACCTCTCACTATCATATATGACGGGGCCAGAAACCTTGCAGGTAACCTTATCGCTTCAGACGGAAGTGTCGGGATAAGAGTCACCAAGGATAAATTTTGCAGTGATCTTATTTCAAGATTTAAGAAACCCATAGTTTCAACATCTGCCAATATCAGCGGTGAACCTACTCCACAGAATTACAATGACATCTCTGAACTCATTCGAAATGGAGTAGATTATATTGTAAATTTGCGGAAAGACGAGAGCGAAAATCCTCGTCCAAGCACAATAATAAGACTACGGAAAAACGGAGAGATTGAATTTATCAGGAAATAGATTATTCCGTTGAGCCCTGATATCAGAGATGAAGAAACATTTAAAGCACCCTGTATTTTCTGTCATCGCCGAGGAAGCCGAAGCCATGGGGACTGACGCATTTGTAGTTGGAGGATACGTTCGTGACATATTTTTAAAGCGAGAATCAAAAGACATAGACATCGTAATTATCGGCAGCGGCATTGATATCGCTAAAAAAGTTGCAGGAGCTCTGGGCAATAATATACCGGTAAGTTATTTTAAAAACTTCGGTACGGCAATGATTAAATACCAAGATCTGGAAATCGAATTTGTTGGAGCACGCAAAGAATCATACAGATCTGAATCCAGAAAACCCATTGTTGAAAGCGGAACACTGGAAGATGATCAAAAACGAAGGGACTTTACAATCAACGCTATGGCAATTCATCTGACAAAAGAAAATTTCGGCCAGCTTGTGGATCCATTCCAGGGAGTGAATGATTTAGAAAATAAAGTTATACGAACTCCTCTCGATCCAGATATTACATTCTCCGATGATCCGCTAAGAATGATGAGAGCGATAAGGTTCTCTTGTCAGTTGCATTTTAAAATAGACCCTGCGGGGTATGATGCCATAATTCGAAACAAGGAAAGGATCCGAATAGTATCAGCGGAACGCATAACAGAAGAGCTGAATAAGATCATCATGTGCAGCAAACCTTCACTCGGACTGGACCTGCTGTTTAAAACCGGACTACTGGATATTATTTTCCCGCAGCTTTGCCTATTGCATGGTGTAGAATATAAATACGGACGGGGCCATAAGGACAACTTCTATCACACCTTACAGGTGCTTGACAATGTGGCAAAAGAATCAGGTGATCTGTGGCTTCGGTGGTCTGCGATTCTTCATGATATCGCAAAACCTGCAACAAAGAAGTACGACGAAGAGCATGGTTGGACATTTCACGGGCATGAAGACAAAGGTGCCAGAATGGTGAAAGGAATTTTCCGGCAGCTAAAGCTCCCAATGAATGAAAAGATGAAGTTCGTAGAAAAAATGGTACAGCTTCATTTGCGGCCAATTGTACTGGCAAAAGATTTTGTGACAGACTCTGCAATCAGGAGACTTTTGTTTGATGCCGGTGATGATATCGAATCGCTGATGATTCTTTGTAAAGCTGATATCACCACAAAGAATGAATATAAAATAAAAAAGTATAAAGAAAATTTCCGGATAGTGCAGGAAAAGCTTATTGAAGTTGAAGAAAAAGACAGAGTGCGAAACTGGCAACCGCCGGTTACCGGGGAAATGATCATGATGACCTTCGGACTCGCACCAGGCAAGGAGGTTGGCCTGATCAAGAACGCCATTCGTGAAGCGATTATGGAAGGGGAAATCAATAACAATTATGACGAAGCACATGCATTCATGCTTCAAAAGGGCGCTGAACTCGGACTTAAACTGAAAGTTCCGGATGAAAAACTATAGAATACTTCAATCAGGATTTTTTATTTAAAAAACATTATATTTACAATAGAATAATTCAGAACAAACAATCATGGCGATTTACAGATTCCGTGTAACATTTGAGGATTATGACGATGTTTCAAGAGACATAGAAATCAGACCTTCACAAAGTTTTGAAGATTTCCATCATGCAATTCAGCTTGCAGTTGGATTTGACGCGAGCAAGGAAGCGAGTTTTTACATCAGCGATGACAACTGGAAAAAGGGCAAACAAATAGGAGTACAAGCTGATGAGCAGGAATCAGAAATAAAGCTTGGCAAATTCAGAATGTCTGATTTTATATATGATCCTCATCAGAAATTCCTCTACATATTCGATGAGGAAAATAAATGGATGTTTCACATTGAGCTTATCAAAATTCTCCCGCAGGAGGAAATGATAGCCAGCTATCCAAGATGTGTGCGAGCGGTGAACGAAGCTCCGAAACAATACGCATCAGCAAGTGCAGCTGCTATTCCTGTTCCGGAAGATTTTGAAAGTGATTTGGACGAAGACATTGATGAAGATGAAGAAGAGGAAAGAGAAGAGGAAGTTTTGGGGACAGATGATGAAGATATTCCAATTGGTGAAGAGAAGCCCGTGGATTTCGTTGACAGTGACTCTGACGACTCCGAAGAATTTGAAACAGCGGATGGTGATATGATGGATGATGAAATTGGAGATGAAAGCGAAGATTTCAGATAGAAGTTTCTATTAATACATTTCTCAAACCCTCTGACCGGAGGGTTTTTTCATTTCATATGATGAAAAAGCTATTAATCATCAAAGGACCAACTGCAAGCGGGAAAACCGCTGCAGCGATTAGCCTGGCAAAACACTTCGGATGTGAGATAATCAATTCGGACTCACGACAATTTTATAAAGGGCTTGATATTGCAACTGCAAAGCCGGATACAGGTGAAATGAAAGAGGTCAGACACCACTTTATTGATCATCTTGAACCGGATCAGAATTATAATGCAAGACAGTTTGAGAAGGATGTATTGTTACTATTGGAAAAGCTTTTCGTCAAGTACGATGTTGCAATTATGACCGGCGGAAGCGGATTATATGTCAATGCAGTATGTTATGGAATGGATGAACTGCCAGGCTCCGACGAAAAAATCAGGGCAGAACTAAACAGCATATATGCCGAATACGGCATTGTGAAATTACAGGAAATGCTTCGAGACCTGGATCCGGATTTTTATCATGAGGTAGACACTTCAAATCCGCAAAGGTTGATCAGGGCAATAGAAGTATGCCAGATTTCGGGTCTGCCCTACTCTACTTTCAGAACCAGAAAAATCTCAAAAAGGAATTTTGAAATCATCCAGATAATTCTGGAAATTGAAAGGGAGGAATTGTATCGTCGAATTGATGAAAGAGTTGACATGATGGTGAAAAATGGATTACTTGAAGAAACTTTAAAACTTCAGAAATTCCGGGAATTCAATTCAATGAAAACCGTCGGATACAATGAAATTTTCAGATTCATTGACAAGGAGATAAGTTTGGACGAGGCAATCAGTCTAATCAAACAACACAGCAGGAACTATGCGAAAAGACAAATGACCTGGCTGCGCAGAGACAAAGATTCGAAATGGATCAGGTATGATGATCATCAGGAAATGATCCGATATGCAGAGTACCAAATAAAAAATGCCCGGACCTGAGTCCGGGCATTTTCGATATTTTCTGAAGACTATTTTTCAGGCATCAAAACAAACTTCGCGTAATTTTCAGATTTCAGGTATTTATTGGCAAAGTTTTTCAAATCCGCAGTAGTAAGTTTATTGACCCAGGTATTGTATTCGTTCAGCTCTGTAATCTTTTCATTGTTCTGATATGATGAAGAAATTGTATTCAGCCAAAACTGATTTTCTTTGAGGTTTATCTCACGTTCACGGATTGCAGTTTCTTTAATCTTGACAAGATTCTTCTCCTCACAACCCTGAGTTTTCACTTCATCTATCACTTTCAGTGCAGACTCGACAAGCAAATTCACATTATCAGGAGAGCAGCCGAAAAATATGGTAAGTTCAAGATTCTGTGAAGGATAATTCTTAGGGCTGGCAAAACAACTCACGCCGTATACTCCACTCTTATCTTCTCTCATCACTTCACGAAGTCTTATGTTCACGAGCTTTAGCAAGGCATTCACTTCATTTCGGTTGTTCCTGTTGAACTCGAAAGGATGATTAAATCTCATCACAACAACCGCCTTCGGTTCGATTCCTTTTCTAATTGTTTTTTCAAATTTACCTTTAGGGTATGTTGCGTTAATGTTTTGCCACTTTTCATTTTTATTTGATGATGGCAAACTACCAAGGTACTTCTCTGCCATTATCCTGATGGAATCAGTATTGAAATTGCCGACAAATACAAAGGTGAATCCGGATGCATCTGAAAATCTTTCTTTATATATGCTGAACAAGCGATCATGATCCACATTATTAAGCAACTCGGCACTTGGCGGGCGAAATCTCGGATTGGAACCTGACATATAAAATACAACTGAATCCATGAATACAGACTGTGGATCTGAGTTCCTGTTTTTAAGCACCCCTTTTTGCTTTTCCATGACAGATGCAAAAGCCTCTGGATCTTTACGAGGATCTGTGAAATAAGTATATATAAGTTGCATCAATGTTTCGAGATCTTTAGGAGCGCAACTTCCATTCATTCCCTGCTGAAGTTCGCTGATGAAAGGCGTCATGCTCACTATCTTGCCCGCAAGAAGTTTTTCCATGGCATTTGCATTAAACGCTCCAACTCCTGATTCATCTACAACCTTGTCTGCGTATGTAGCTGACCAATGGTCTTTTTCAGGGTATAGCGACCAGCCCCCCCAGCTATATGATGTAAATAGGATTTCATCATTCTTAAAATCTGTAGGCTTGAGGACAATCCTCACGCCATTGCCGAGCGTCAGTTCTGTGATGTTGAATTCTTCCACCCTGTTGTTTTTAACAACTTTTGATCCCGGAAGTGTAGCTGTAATGAGAGGCTGATCTACAACGGCGTCAACATAAGCTTTCAAATCAAGAGTTGCGGCTTTGGTCATAATTTCCTTGATTCTCTCATCTGTTGGCATTTTGGTGCTTTCTTTTTCAGGCGCAGTGACTATCACTACACAATTTTTACCGTCGGTGCTGATCCATTTTCCGGCAAATGCATTAATCTCAGCGAGGCTTATCCCGTCGAGGTATTTCTGGTAAACAGATCTTTCAAATTCAATTCCTGGTATTGGCTCCTCAGACAGGTAATTGCTCACGTATTCTCTGGCGAAATTCCTGCTCTCAGTTTTATTTCTCTCATTGTATGCCTTTTCAATATTACTTCTGGCTTCCTCTTTCTGTCTTTTCAATTCGGATTCTGTAAATCCGAATCTTCTTACCCGCTCGATTTCACCAACAAGAGTCTGCAATGCCCTTTCAATTCCGTCTTCCCTGCAAACTGCAAAGGACTGAAATGCAAAAGTTGTCCTGACAAGATCTCCATAACCTACAGAAGAATACATGAACGGAGGATCTGCTTCACGCTGAAGCTCATTCAATCGGGCATTTAACATGGAAGTAAAAAGATTTTGCGCAATATTTCTGCGATAGTCCTCCACCGTTCTATAAATTTCTCTTGGCTGCTTGTAAAAAGCCTGAACTACTGTATATGCCGCTTCCTTGTCTGTCGCAGTAGCAACCAATATTTCATTGTTGTCAGGAATGTTATAAACCCCTACTGGTTTTGGATTCTTAACGGCAGGAATATCTGAAAATTGCCTGATAATGGTTTCTTCCATTTTTACAGGATCAAAATCACCGACAGCAACAAGTGCCATCAAATCAGGGCGATACCAATCCTTATAGAAAGTGACTAAACGTTCATGGCGGCAGCCTTCAATAATTTCCTTTTTCCCAATAGGAAGTCTGACTGCATAGCGAGAGTCGCGAAATACTATAGGCCAGTATTTCCTTCTCATTCTTTCATCAGCTCCCTGTCCAAGGCGCCACTCTTCGACAACCACACCTCTTTCTTTTTCCACTTCGACTGAATCAAACAACAGATTCACAGCCCAGTCCTCCAGGATCTGCAGGCCTTTCTCAACGATCTCCGGCTTGTCCGTCGGCAATTGCAACATATAAACAGTCTCATCAAAACTTGTGTATGCATTCAGGTGCGCTCCAAATTTTGTTCCAACACTTTCAAGGTAATCGACAATTTCACTTTTCTTAAAATTCTTTGTACCGTTGAAAGCCATATGCTCTACAAAGTGAGCCAGGCCTTGCTGGTCATCGCTTTCGGAAGTGGAACCTGCATTCACTGCGAGACGGAACTCAGCCCTGTTTTCCGGCTTGCTGTTCTTTCTGACATAATATTTCATCCCATTGGGCAAAGTACCGGTTCTGACCTGCGGATCAACAGGAAGTTTTGCATTAAGCTCATTTTGGGCAAAGAGTGGATTCACCCATAAGAAAACGGCGATAATCAGGATAAGTCTTTTCATGTTTGAAGGATTGGGTAGTTGAATTATAAATCGGGATGTCGAAGATAAAAAAGAAAAATAAATTAAATTTATCTTCTAAGAATTAGCCATTTCTGATGGTTAAATCAATGGGCAATTAAGCTGATATATACTGCAATAATAAGTATTTATAAAATCAGAGCCATATCCCGGCTCAAATCAAAGAATTAAGAAAAAAACAATGACTCTTTCAATATTTCTTGATAAAAAGCCTCAGACTAATTTTCACATAAAAGCATTGATTATAATAACTGTAATTGTTCTGGCTTTAAATAATCAGGTAAGAAGTTTACACAGCATGAATCCTACTTATGCTGAAATAATCACAGCATATTCAGAGCTTGATAAAAACAGTGAATATGCCAGACTTTTTGAAGGAGGAAAATGCGACAATGGAAAACCATTGCATGTTTTTGTGATTGATAAAAGCAAGCACTTTTCACCGGTAAAAGCCAGAGAGCAGAAAAACCTGGTGCTTCTGATCAATAACGGAATACATGCGGGAGAACCGGACGGAGTAAATGCCAGTTTGCAATTTGCCCGCGAACTCCTTTCCGGAAAAGCAGCTGACATTCCAGACAGTATCATAATCTGCATTATTCCAATACATAATGTAGAAGGTTCGATGCAAAGAGGGTGTTGCTCCAGAGTCAATCAAAATGGTCCGGATGAATATGGTTTTCGGGCTAACGGGCAATATCTCGATCTGAACCGTGACTTTATCAAGTCCGATGCGCTCAATACAGATTCATGGAAAAACTTTTTTCATTACTGGAATCCAGACGTACTTCTGGACACCCATGTAAGCAATGGAGCGGATTATCAATACACCATGACTCTGGTAAGTACGCAACACAACAAGCTTTATCCTATCCTGGGTGATTACCTGCATGATCATCTTTCACCCAGGCTATTTAAGCACATGAAAGAAAAAGGCCAAGAAATGATGCACTATGTGAACACAAAGAGATGGAATTTGCCGCCTGACAGCGGTCTTATTGCATTCCTGGAAACTCCCCGTTACAGCAGCGGATATGCAGCATTATTCAGTACAATTGGATTTATTGCAGAAACCCATATGCTCAAGCCATATGATCAGAGGCTGGCTGCTACCCTTGACCTAATAAAGTCTCTGGTGAAAATTTGCTCTGAAGAAAAATCGATGATCACTGCACTCAGAAAAACAGCAATTGAAAAAAATAAAAACTCAAAACACTTTCCTGTAAACTGGAAACTTGATGAAAATAAATTTGAGGAAATCCTGTTCAAAGGTTTTGAATATAAAATTGTCAAAAGCAGCATAACCGGATTAAACAGGCAATTGTATGACCGCAATTCACCCTACGAGAAAAAAATAAAATTCTATCCTTATTACAAAGCGAGTGACACTATTACAGCTCCTCGATTCTACCTTGTTCCTCAAGCTTGGAAAAAAATCATTCCTATTATGCGAAGCGCAGGAATAACTGTTGGAGAGATCAAAAGTGACAGCATGGTAGTCGCTGAAATATCTTATATTGAAGACTACAATACTGTTTCAACTCCTTATGAAGGGCGCTATCTTCATAGCAATACTAAAATAAGCAGGAAAACAGAAAAGGTTAAAATTGAAGCTGGCGACTTTATTATACCAGTGAATCAGGATGGCATCAGATATATCATTGAAACACTGGAACCGATTTCTGTGGACAGTTATTTTAACTGGGGCTTTTTTGACGCTATACTGCAGCAAAAAGAATGGTTTTCCGATTATGTATTTGAAGATCTGGCGGCAGAACTTTTGGAAGCTGACGAAACCTTGAAAAATAAGTTTGAGGAATTCAGGGACTCAAATCCAACGGTCAGAGAAAACGCGTTTGAACAACTTTATTTCATTTACAAAAACTCAGAATATTTCGAAAAAGGTTTTCGGAGATATCCCGTACTAAGATTGCTATAGAATAAAAAAACGCGCTGCAGAATTGCTTCCGAAGCGCGTTTCATTATCATTGTTCCAGAATCAGTCTGTATCACCGACTGTTCTGTACATTCTTTCCATCTGAACAGATAATTCTCTGATCAGCTTAAGTTCCGTTGCTGACAACCTGCTGTAATCATTATTCCTACGGTCTGGTGCGAGGCTGGATACAGGTTCGTATTTTATCTCTTCGTGAAGAATGTGAGAAAGCAATCCATCATAATATTTTTGTCTCTCAGGAAGACCAAGCCTGGCAATCAGCTTTTGAATGCTTTTTACATGTCTGTCGATTTCCTGTTCGATGTGTGCTTTGCTTTGAATATCCGTGATTACTTTCATGGATGATGAAGCCTGTGTTTCATTGTTAAAGTTTACTTTTTGCATGGAGATTCTTTTTTATAGTGCAATATAACTCCGTGAAAATGGAAGAGTTTATTGAAATGAAGGCAGTCCTTACACAACTATTGGCGCAGCGATCAGAATAGAATCCTTTTCTTTTTTAATTTTTGGCCAGAAAAAGCGAAAATCTGATCCATTTTCACCATCCGATTCTACCCAAATCTTACCACCCTGGTCTTCAATAATCTTCTTTACTATGGCCAATCCAACCCCTGTACTTTCTACATCATCCCTCCTGTTGAGTGTTTGAAATATAACAAAGACCTTTTCATGATACTGTTTTTCTATGCCAGGGCCATTATCCCTCACCGAAAATTCCCATCCTTCTCCACAGTCTTTAACCGTCACAGATACTTTAGCAGTTTCCTTGTTATTATATTTAATGGCATTGCCTATCAGGTTTGAAAACACTTGACCTAACCTGGTTTTATCGCTTTTCATCACAGGCATTCCAGGTCCGATGTTGATTTGGGCATGAGATGGTCTTCCGATGAAGTCAACAGTACTTTCAATCAGCTCCAATGTATCAAACATAGTTTCTTCGCCTGCATGTTGGTCAGCTCTTGAATAGCTCAGAATAGCCTCGATCAAGTCATCCATTCTCTTCACACGTTGCTTGATCATATTAAAGTGGGCCCTGCTCTCATCAGAAAGAGACTCCATTGAATCTTCCTCTATCCAACCAGTGAGATTACCAATGGCCCTCAGCGGAGCTTTTAGATCATGAGAAACAATTGAAGCGAATTTATCAAGCTCCTTGTTAGTTTTCTCAAGGTGAAATGTATACTCCTGCAATTTACGGTTACTTATCTCAAGCTGGTTTTTCTGTTCAGTAATGCGTTCAATAATCACGTTCTTTCCGCTATGGAGATAATTACTCTGAGCGGCGACAAGGAAGAGTGCGAGTATAAAAGTTGACAATGCATCCTGTCTGATCAGACTAAGATCGTCATGAAACAGAGAATAAGAAGTAAGGCCCGTGAATTCTGAAGCGTAAAACAGAAAACCAACATTAAGAATTGCCATTGCTGTAAACCACTTTCCTGCAGTTGTTCCGAGAAGCATGAAAGCAGTCATAATCAGGACACACATATACATAGTACCTGAATTCATAACTCCACCGGTATTGTATGCCTGAATGTGAACTACAAAAAATCCTGCCACTGTAGAAATCATATAGTGGGTAGAAAGTCTTTCAGTTTTATTTGCAAGAAAAAAATTCGCAATAATCACCACAGCTAAAAGCGCGATAATAATTGAAATAGCATTCATTGCCTGAAAGGCCGAGTAAACTTGTATGGATGATGCCAGGCTCGCAATAAATGCCGTATAAGAAAAAATACGGAACAATGTAAATCTCTGCCTCGACAACAGATCTTCAAAAGGAATGCTCTCATAGAATTCCCGCCTGAACATAGCGTTGATTATTCTTTTCATCAGAATATCTTGATTCAATTTTGCTGACATTTACGCAGTTATTAGTATTCAGATACCCAAGTGTAAGATTAAGACTAATATTGTTTCATTTTAACACATCGAATCGGTTTTTATAAACTAAATGAAATCCAACAACTTGCACAATTTCCAACCTGTTAATCCAGTTCACGGTTTGATCAATATTTATAACTCATCATGTTGTAACAAAGCAGGGTCTAAATCGTAATATTTCAGATAAAACGGAAAAATTGTCCAGATGGAAAAAGTGGTAAATATTCTGCTCGTCGATGATGATGAAGTGGATTGTATGAATGTTCAGAGAGCATTTAAGAAAAGCAATATCTCTAACCCTCTCTCCATTGCCCACAATGGAGTTGAAGCTCTTGACATGCTCCGGGGAACAAACGGAGTCTCCAAGATCAATCCTTTACCAAGGATTATTCTTCTGGATATCAATATGCCAAAAATGAATGGGCTGGAATTTCTGAAGGAACTCAGATCTGATAAAGATTTGCATAATATCAGCGTCTTTGTAATGACAACTTCAAATGACGACAAAGACCGTTTCGAAGCATACAATTATAACGTTGCCGGTTATATCATTAAACCCATCTCATTTGAAAATTTTGTTGCGGCCGTAGCTATTCTAAACAACTTCTGGCAACTCTGCGAACAGCCTTAAATAAACCAGCAATACCATAAAAAAAAGCTCCTTAAAGGAGCTTTTTTATTTCTGCATTTTGTCATGCGACCAATTTGAAATGCTTGATGATGTCTGACATACTTGAATGAGAATCTTCGAGCGCCATAGGCAACTGAATTGCAATTTCGTTCAGAAGATTTTCAATGTCCTGGTAAGTATGCATTCTGTTTAAAGGAATACGCAATCCAGTATTATTATAAGAAACAGACGGGAAGACGCTCAGGTTAAAATAATATCCATGATTCATCATTCTTCGAACCATGTTGTAACCCACATCAGGTTTCCCAACTCCAATGAAACCAATCGGAGAATCAGTTTCATTAATCAGAGGCAGACCCAATTTTTTCGCAGTGCTGTTAAAGAATAACACCTTATCTTTAAGTTCTTTTTGAAAAGTATAAATTTCATCGCTGAGATGAATTTTAGCAGAAGCAATGCTTGCGCCCAGAACCATCGGAGGCATCTGAATAGAAAATATGAATGCTTTGCTTGTATTCTTGACAAGATTGTAACTTGACTCTTCAGGATAAATCAACAAACCTCCGGCAGTTCCGAATGCTTTTGTAAGACCGGTAGTCAGATATAACTTCGGATGATAATCTCCTTGAGACAATGCGTACCCTGTTCCGTTTGGTCCTGCCCAGCTCATTCCATGGATATCATCAATATACAGATACAATTGTTCATACTGGTCAGCAAGACGGAACAAATCTTTAATTGGTGCATAATCACCCTGCATGGAATATACCCCGTCGGCCATATACCAGATTTTATGGTAATCATTTTTAAGAGCTTTAATTCTACTCTCGAGCATGTCAATTCGGTTATGCCTTACTAACTCAACATGAATATCCCTGTTTTTGAGAAACTGCACTGCAGTCTGAACTGAATCATGCACCTGGGAATCCATAATTACGGCATCGTCACTGCCTACCAATATTGGTATATTGGACATATGACCAACCGTGAGTGACTGAAGTAATAGCAATGGCCTTCCCCCAAACATTGTGCTCAATAAATGTTCGGATTCCTGATAATAAGAAGATGAAACATAAGCTCTTGAAGAAGAAAACTGCGTACCATATTTTTGAATGGCATCAATCGCTCCTTGTTTGAGTCTTGCGTCATGTTCTAGTCCGAGATATCCGCAGCTGCCAAAATAGAGGAGTTTATTCCCTTTAATGCTGATATGTCTTCCGTCCAGAATGCCATCATCGGTGTTGTTGTGAACAATGCCAAGTTTTGCAGCAATTGTCGCAACCTGGTTTACAATTTCTAAAACCTGATCATGTTTGGTTTTAATACTGGACATAGAAGGGGTCGGTTAAGGGGGTAGTTCTACCCGCGTTGTGATGTCACCCTGATACGAATGATTCTCTCACAAAGTTAGAGGGGCATAAAAAAAAGTAAGGTCCGGATGGACCTACTTATCAGCACAGTTATCAACAACATAAAAAAGCCGGCTTGCGCCGGCTTTAACAATTCGTATTTGGATTTATCTGACGAGACTGACGTGGCCGATGTAAACTTCCCGCTTGCTGTTCACATCAGTGGTCGTAACCCGATAAATGTACACATCAGCTTGAGCAGGATTTCCCTCTACCCTTCCGTCCCAGCCGCCTTCCAGATTATCCCATTCAAAGACCTTGAGTCCCCAACGGTCAAAAATTTGTGCTTCAAGTTGAGTGACATTATGTGTATAAACCCTAAACATGTCATTTTTCTTATCTCCATTGGGAGTAAACGCATTGGGTATATAGGTTGTTGAGCTAGGCTTAATCTCAACTGTACGATAAACAGTATCCACACAGCCATTCAAATCAACTGTGATAAGGCGGACTACATAAGTTCCCACATCAGGATACATATGAGTTGGCGAGTAATCCGTCGCTGTAGTGCCATCACCGAAATCCCACTGATAAGTACCAAGCGAACCTGTCTCATTATAGAAATTAATCAGCGGATAAATATCGCTGGCCTGAGCATCGCTGCTTGAGAACAAAGCTGTAGGAGGCCTGTAAATCTGCACAGCATTCGGTCTTGTCAGAGTGGTTACACAACCACTATCGGAGGTCACGGTAAGAGAAACCTGATACCAACCTGGAGAATTATAAAAATGCACAGGATCCTGATCAGAGGATGTGTTTCCGTCTCCAAAGCTCCAACTGTATTGGGTAATGCTGCCTGTGACAGGATAAGACAAATCTGTGAGTGCAGTAAACTCCCCGAAGCATACATTTTGAGTGCTGAAATCCGACACAGGTCGTGGAGCAATTCTGATAACTGAATTTGCCATATCCTGACAACCATTATTAGTACTTACAAGTAATGTGATCGGATAATAGCCCGGGTCGTTATAGGTGTGTTGAGGATTTTGGAAAGTGCCGATAGATCCGTCTCCAAAAGTCCAATACCATGAACTAATATTTCCTGCAGGAACAGTGGACATATCCTGAAACTGAGCAGGACTGTCTTCACAGGCAAAAGTATGTGTGAGAGCCGCAGTTGGCAAAGGAAAGACATTGACGATACGGGTTATTTGGTCTGAGCAGCCATTTACTGAACTGACTGACAAGGTTGCCGGATAAGATCCGTAAACAGAATATTGATATGAAGGAGATGCGGAGTTGGAAGTGCCGGAATTGTCACCCATGTTCCATGAGTAAATCAAGCTGGTACCATCAGAAATTGTGGACGTATTACTAAACTGTATCGGATTTCCCTCGCAGACATTGGTGTTTGTGAAGGAGGCAACCGGTGTTGCCCAAATGGTAAGCGGGTTCAAGATTGTATCCTTACAACCTGCATCTGTAGTAACAATTAGCTGAATATTGAAAATACCTGCTGTATTATAAGGTAATGAAGGGTTTTGTATTGTGCTCACCACTCCGCTACCAAGATCCCAAGACCATGAAGTTATGCTTCCTGAGCTGACTGTCGAAACATCTGTAAAAGATACCGGATTACCCTGACAAACTGGTCCGCTTGAAGTAAAGGCCGAAACCGGAATGGGGTTAACCTGTACTGTAACATCATCAAAATCTTCGCAACCGAATGCGTTCACAACATGCAATTGATAGGTGGTTGTTACTGCAGGACTCACATTAAAGCTTGCAGAATTGGAATTTCCAGGAGTCCAGGTATAATTGCCAACACCGGCGGCAAATAAAGTTGTATTTTCTCCGAAACATATGCTCTGATCAGGACCTGCATTCGCTACAGGAACTGGATTCACAATAACTCTGGCGACATCAGTGTTCTGACATCCGTTCACATCAGTAACAGTAAGTGTATAATCGGTCGTAGCAGCCGGGCTAATTGTGATTGATTGCGTAATAAAGTTGCCTGGAGTCCACAAGTATTGATTTGCAGGAGCTGCTGTAAGAGTGGCATTAAAGCCCGGACAAATATTTGCATCAGCTCCGGCATCCACAGCAGGAATAGGATTGATCACAATCAACTGAACTGTGGTGTCCTTACAACCTCCGTTAGAAGTTACAATGAGCTGTACATTGAAATTCCCAGATGCAACATATGTATTTTGTGGATTTCGTTGGTTGGAAGATTGGCCATTTCCAAAGTCCCAAAGCCAGTTCGTAATGGTACCAACAGGAATGGTTGATATATCGTTAAACGTAACAATATTACCCTGACAAACCGGGGCTGAGTTTGAGAAGTCAGCCACAGGTATTTCATTCACAATTAAAGTAACCGCATCAGTTCCGGTGCAGCCTATTCCATCGCTTATGGTCACAGTATAAGTGGTTGTGACTAATGGACTAACAGTAATCGACGCACCATTAATTGGTCCTGGAGTCCAAATAATATTACCAGCTCCAATTGCGGTCAACGTTGCAGACTCACCTTTGCATATCGCAAGATCATCCCCGGCCTCAACTAATGGCATAGGGTTTACATTGATGGTAATTTGATCTGTGTTTACACATCCGGCAGCACTAGTAACAGTAAGCGTATATATCTGTGTGCTAGCAGGACTAACAGACACACTTTGTCCGTTAAGATTCCCGGGATTCCACACGTAAGTAGCACCACCTGCACTTGCTGTTAAAGTTGCATTGGTGCCTGCACAAATCGTCTGATCCTGCCCTGCATCAGCAAGTGGCAAAGGGTTAACAGTCACATTTACGGTATGACTTCCTTGACAATTATTAGCATCAGTAACAGTGATTGTATATGACGAGTTTACGACAGGGCTAACCGTAATTGTCTGCAAAGCTCCACCAGGATTCCAGTTATAGTTAGAAAATCCTGCCGGGGCAGTCAGATTTGTTGAACTGCCGATGCAAATTTGCGCATCAGCCACAAAGACAGTTGGATTTGCATTTACAGTTACGTTCTGTTGGACAGTAGTTGAACAACCTGCCGCATTTGTAACCTGCAGACTCACCGGGAAAGTTCCTGCTCCGGTAAAAGTGTGTGATGGATTCTGAGCATTAGAGGTGTTGTTGGCTCCACTACCAGGATCGCCAAAGTTCCAGCTCCAAGCCACAATCTGTCCGCCTGTAGAAAGGTCAGAGAAATTCATGGCTGTACCGTTACAGACAGCAGGTGAACTGAAAACTGCATTCGGCACATTGGTACTGACTGTGACCTGCTGCATAATTGTATCCTGACAACCTGTTGCGGTTGTGACAATAAGTGTCACATTATAAGTTCCATTTGCTGCGTAAGTATGTGTTGGGTTCTGCTGGTTGGAGGTATTGTTATCTCCAAAATTCCAGCTCCATTGTGTAATATTTACGCCGGTGGCAACAGACTGATCCGAAAAAGGCACCTGTGTACTGCTACAATTAGTAGTGAAGTTGAAGTTTGCAACGGGTACACCGGGACCGGGAAGAACATCCACATAGTCTGTGTCGCTGCAAACATTGTTGCTGACTATCAGCTGATAAGTTCCAACTCCTACTCCATTTAAATTTTGTCCGGATACACCTCCCGGATTCCATGTGTAAGTATAATTGGAACTGCAGTTCCCAGTAGCTGAACCACTCAAGTTTGCGGTAGCACCGCAATTCACAACCTGATCGATTCCGGCATTGGCATCCAATCCACAGACTGTTATGCAATAGGAATAGACATTCACTCCGAGATACGGGCAGTTATCATCCTCGACAGTAGCGGTAAAGCAATATGGAGAATTACTGATCTGTGCTGTAGTAGGTGTCCAACTGAAATAGGCAGTGTCGCGATTCCCTCCTGTCGTAGTGAGTGTTCCTCCCGGAATGGCAAAATCCCAGGTGATTCTGGTAGTGTTGGGCACATCAGCGTCTATAGACCTAAACCAGAAATTAATTGGTGTATTGGCGCAAGCACTCATTGTGAATGAAGGCAAACCATTTATCCCCGTAAGCAATGGAAGAAAGTTATTACAATTGTTTATAGTTAGCTGAATATCTCTCTCAACCTGTCCAATTAATACCCCATTCCGATATTCTGATACCAATACTGCAAATACTGTAACGTCTGTTTGTGTAGGAACCATGCAAATATCCCCTGTAATCGGGTTGAATGAAACCGGAGGATTTGATCTCACAGGCTGCGTGCTTGAATAAGGAGCTGTATAGGTAACGGTTGTTGTTGCTCCAGAAAAAGGTGTGATCAACTGATAAGTGATGGAATCACCATCCTGATCGTTTGCACCGTGATTGAAACAGAACCTTTGTCCTACACACGCAAAAGGAACCGGTCTGTTTCCAAAAGTTGGCGAGTTATTACAACCCATTGTATTATTGAGCAATGAGTATACATAAATGTTATCTGCAGTTGGAGCATTTATTGTTGTAATGGCTCCATTTCTGCAACAGTGCGAAAAACTAAATCTCCAGTCGGCACACGGACCTGGCAGAGTCACAGTTCCGGTATAAATCCATTCCTCAATTCCTGTGAATGTACCTCCATTGCAAGTGGTGAGGGCAGTCGGACATACCGGTGTGATGTGAGTTGGTGAAGATGGCGTAGGATTAAGGGTGACACTGCCTCCGCCAAAACAGGAAGAAGTATAGGAAATCGTAACTGATGATGGAGCAGATATACCGTCGCAATCTCGATAAAAGGAATAGGTAAGTAAGTATTGATTTGGATTTCCTCCTACACATGCATAGGTAAGATCCGCACCCATCGCATGACTTGCGCGAACTTCATTGTTATGCACAACAATTGCCATGATCAGGATTATCAAAAACCTGACGAAGTTGTAAGTAACTTTAATCATGCGTAGAATAGTTTAGATTAACACCCTGATGCATTTTTCCCGCCATGCACCTTTCATAATCTTTCAATTCATCCAAAAATAAGGATTTCAATATAAATTACCTAAACATTTTACGCCAACAAATCTGCTTATTTTTTAACAATTTGGCTAACTCTTTTCAGGAGTCGGAGAGCAGGAAATCTGTCGTTTTTTTAGGTAAAATCAATAAAAAATAGAGAAAGGCTGTAAAAGCTCCCAAGGCACTGAACAAAAGGGCAGCCTTCGGTGAAAAATTCATCCATATCCATCCCGTTAGAAAACTAGCCGAGAGACTCATTACACTTGCCCAACTTTTGTAGAATCCGAATGCAGTTCCTTTTTCGCTTGCTGAACAATTTTTACTGATCCAGGCTCTTGTGATTCCGTCTGTGCATGCGCCATAAATTCCGTAAAGACTGAAAAGGACAAACACAAGGATGGTATTGTTCAATCCTGAAAAACCTGAATAAACGACTGCAAAGCAAAGCAGTCCGGTCATGATTACCCTTCTCATTCCAATTCTGTCTGCCATTTTGCCTGCCGGCATGGATAAGGCTGCGAATACAAAATTGTAAAGCACATATGCAAGAATCATGTTTCTGTCGCTAACACCTGCTTCCTTGCACATAAGAAACAAGAATGCATCTGAACCATTAAAAAAAGCGAACAATAGTAAGCCTGCAACAATCCATTTATAACCTTCTGAGCTACTCTTCCAATATTTCAGATAAGAGAAAAATCCTTTGTGTCTACTTTTGACAGAACCATCACGGGCGCTTTCCCTGATCAAAAATGTAAGCAATACTCCTGCTACGCCCGGAATGAATGCAATCAGGAACATGGTTCTGTAATCACCCGGATTGAAAGAAAGATAAATCAGGGCAATGACAGGTCCGATTGCTGCGCCAAGAGTGTCCATGCTTCTATGAAAACCAAAAACTCTTCCTCGTGTTTGTTCTGAAGATTCATCTGCAAGCAGAGCATCTCTCGCCGAAGAACGAACCCCTTTACCAAGTCTTTCTGTAATGCGGGCCATAAAAATCAGGGGCAAGGATGTGAACAATCCCATAATGGGTTTGGCTATCGCGCTCATCGCATATCCGCTTTTCACAAAGGGCATTCTGCGTCCGAGTCTGTCGGACCATTTACCAAAATATCCGATCGTAATTCCGATTATGAGTTCTGCAACTCCTTCGAGCACTCCAATCCACATCACTGTAAATCCTGCACTCTGAAGAAAAAGCGGCATCACCGGGTAAAGCATCTCGCTGGCTATATCAGTGAAAAGGCTTATAAATGCCAGGATTATTACACTTCTGCTCAGTAAGCGCCTTCTCTGCATGATCAGTCTTGTCTGAACAAAACGTCTAGTGGCTTGCCCAGGTTTCCGTTCGGAAACTCAATGTTGAGCATAGTGGAAATTGTTGAAGCAATATTAATTATATCTGCAAACTCAACACTTGTCCCTGAAGGAATATTTTTTCCGTAAAATATCAGAGGCACGTGTGTATCATAGGCATAGGGCGAACCATGTGAAGTGCCTGTCTTGCTGTGCCATGAGAGATAAGCAGGATCGTACTGAATTACAATGTCTGCTCCTCTTTTCGCATGATGACCATTCTTGTACAGATTTGAAAATCCCGTAGAATAAGTTGGCCCGTATAGTTCAGTTGAAATATAAACTGAATTGACTCCATCGAGAGTCAATAGAAAATTTCTGCAGGAATTTTGAATATCATTTAGAGGAATCTTTTTGCTTTCAATTTTTTTTCTGTTTAGAAATATATTCTTTCCTGAAGCTGTTAACAATAATTCTTCGTCGTTGTAATATCTTTTAATAAAGGCACGAAGTGAATCGGAGATATATGACCCTCTGATATTTCCAGTGGGAATCTTATTATCCTGGAGAAAGCTGACATTATGAGCGGCTCCATGATCAGAGGTAAGAAAAAGTGTGTATTTTCCTTTTCCCACTTCCTTATCCAGAAAGTTAAGGAATGCTCCCAACTCTCTGTCAAAACGCAAGTAAACATCTTCCAGTTCCACAGCAGTAGTACCGTACATATGTCCAACGTAATCAGGAGTAGAAAAACTTACAATCAAACAGTCTGTATCCTTCCTTTTCCCAAGTCCTTCTCCTGAAACAGCTGCCTGAGCGAACATGCGGGTATAAGTATCTCCAAAAGGAGTCTTTCTGATAAGCTCAGATTCCAGGGCCTTGTATTCAGGTAAATCATGAGGGAAGACAGGTCTTGTTTGACCTTTAAACAATCCTTCGTACGGACTGTCATCCGGTGAACTCATATTATATGTTTCTATGGGATACAGAGTATTCCAAGGTTGGGAGATAAGAGAATCAGAAATTTTTCTTGCATTAAAATCCTTCACCCACTGAGGCAATTCTTTCATGTAATAAGTGCTGCTTACCCAATTGTTAAGATGAGGATCATGCCAGTAAGCTGCATTCGCAGTGTGACCGGCGGGCAATACTGCACCACGGTCTTTGAGAGATATTCCAATCACTTTGGAACGAAAGTTTGAACCAAGTCGCATCTGATCTGTGAATGTGCTTGCAAGCATATTCCTTGGAGACATTTTTCCGGATATGGATGTAGTTCCTACCGGTTTTGTTTGATCATCACCTACACAATAGACTGAATTGCCTGTGTTACGGTCGTACCATTCATTGCCAATTATTCCATGAACTGATGGATAAGTTCCGGTGAATATCGAAGCATGACCCGGACCTGTATAAGTTGGAGTGTAATTGAAATGCGCATTGCGAAAGACGAATCCTTCATTCACAAGCCGGCGAAATCCATCCTGTCCATAACGATCGGAAAATCTGAAAAGAAACTCCTGTTTCATCTGATCCACAATAATTGCAACTATGAGTGTAGGTTTATCTTCATTCATTTGTTTCATGCGGTCCAGCTTCTGAGCACTGGCGACAGATTGAATAAGAAACGCGGCAATAATTATTGAATATCTGAACACAAAAATCATTTTATACTTTTTCATTAGATCTGTTTGTATTTTTTCTGGAAGGAATCACATGAATTTGCAAATGCCTGTATGTTTTGGCTGTAGCATATCCTAAAATTGCGCCGACCATTGCTCCACCGATAATGTCTGCCGGATAATGCACACCCAGATATATTCTGCTATATGAAACAATCAGAGCCCAAATTAGCATAAAACTTTTCCATCCTGTCTTGCGCCGCTTCAGAAGTCTGTAAATAAATACTGCAATGGCAAAAGCATTTGCGGCATGTGAAGATACAAAACCATATTTACCGCCTTTGTAATTATTCACGAAATGAACTTCTCCTGTAAGCATGGGATCATGAGTAGGCCGCAGACGCATTACAGAATTTTTAATCAATGAAGAACTTATCTGATCGCTAAGTGTGATCATGACTGCAACAAGCATCAACAGGTAAAAGAAATGTTTCTTTTCCTTTTTATACAGATAATATGCCAGCACGGCATAAAGCGGAATCCAAATCCATTTGTTGCTAATCCAGTAGAATAAAAAATCAAAAAACTCATTATGCATTCCATTGAAAAAAAGGAACAAAGTCACATCAAGTTCTTCAAGCTGACTCAGCATGGTTCTACTTGTTTAATTCCGTCCAGATCAAATCTTTTAAATAAGTTATTCCGAACATGGAAACAGCTGAGATAAAAATTGATTTAATGTCTTCAGGAAGTTCAGCTTTCATTTCCTCAATCAGTTCTTTGTCTATCATGTCACACTTTGTGATTGCGAGAATTCTGGATTTGTGAAGGAGTTCAGGATTGTATTGTTCAAGTTCATTAAGTAATATCCTGTATTCTTCCTTAATGCTTTTACTGTCGCATGGAATCATGAAAAGAAGAATCGAGTTTCTTTCGATGTGTCTCAGAAACCGAAGTCCGAGACCTCTTCCTGTGTGCGCACCTTCAATGATTCCGGGAATATCAGCCATGACAAAAGACTTGCCATCCCTGTATGCTACTATTCCCAAATTAGGCACGAGTGTGGTAAATGGATAGTCTGCGATTTCAGGTTTAGCTGCACTGACTACGGACAACAATGTGGATTTACCTGCATTGGGAAAGCCTACCAACCCGACATCAGCGAGAATTTTCAATTCAAGCACTCTCCACTCTTCCAGTCCTGGCTCTCCGGGTTGTGCAAAGCGCGGAGTTTGCAGAGTAGAGGTTTTGAAGAAGTTATTTCCTTTCCCTCCTCTTCCACCAGGTGTTAAAATAATTTCTTGTCCATCTTCCGTAATTTCAAAAAGCACTTCTTCGGTTTCAGGATCCTTAGCTACAGTACCGATAGGAACTTCAAGAATTTCATCCTTGCCGTCAGCACCAGTTTTTAAGGCACTTGAACCATTTTTTCCGGGCTCAGCGATAACATGCTTGCGATACTTCAGATGAAGCAAAGTCCATAGCTGCCTGTTACCTTTCAAAATAATATGCCCTCCTCTTCCGCCATCACCTCCGTCAGGACCGCCTTTGGCAGTAAAGCGGTCGCGGTGAAAATGAACAGAACCTGCGCCGCCAGCACCGCTACGGCAACAGATCTTGACATAATCGACAAAGTTGGATGACATAAAAGGTCAAAGATTGTGTTGAATTCAGGACAACTGGCTGATGACTTTAAATATTCAGTTCTTTATACTCAGGCGGTGATTTTCTCAATCGCATCGCTAAGTCGTTCAAAGATCTCTTCAATACTGCCAATGCCGTTGATCCCTGTAAATTTATTTTGAGAACTGTAATAAGCTTTTAGCGGAGCGGTTTTAGAATTGTATTCTTCAATTCTTTTGCGAATTATCTCTTCATTTCGGTCATCTGCCCTGCCCGAATCCTTACCGCGAAGCAGTAATCGTTTTGTGAGTTCATCATTGTTCACTTCCAATGCCAGCATCCTGGTGATGGATGTGTTCTTTCTGGCCAGCAACTGATCAAGCGCTTCAGCCTGAGCAGTTGTTCTGGGAAAGCCGTCAAAGATAAATCCGTTAGCATTTTTATTGGAATCCACTTTCGATTCGATCATGCCAATCACAACTTCATCCGGAACCAGCAAGCCCTGATCCATTAACTTCTTGGCTTCTAGTCCGAGCGCTGTTTTTTCTGCAACCTCAGACCGGAGAATATCCCCTGTCGATAAATGAACAAGGTTATACTTTTTAATCAGGTTTTCACTTTGTGTGCCTTTGCCTGCTCCCGGAGGCCCAAATAGAACGATGTTCAGCATGTGAAGGTGTTTTTTGGATTGATTCTCTCCATGTAAAATTTAATTCAATCTATTCTGACAATTTATATATGTCCTTCAGATTCCTGCCATATCCATCATAGTCCAGTCCGTACCCGACAAGAAAATCATTCGGAACTTCAAACCCGATGTAATCAGGACGGAATTCATGTCGGAGCGCTTTAGGTTTCAAGAGCAAACTTGCGAATTTAACAGAAGAAGGATTATGCTTTTTCAATTCCTCCACCAGATAAATCGCCGTATCTCCGGTATCTACAATATCTTCCAATATTACCACATTTCGGTCTTTGATATTTTCTGTCACTCCCACCAGATTTTTTATATGTCCTGTGGAAGATGTTCCCGAATATGAAGAAACCCGAATGAATGCAATTTCACAATTAGTGCTGATATTTTTAAAAAGATCTGCCGCAAATAAGAATGCGCCATTAAGCACACAAAGAAATACGGGATCGAGGCCATTGTATTCTTTGTCGATTTGCTTTGCTATCTCCGCAATCCTGTTTTGAATCGCTTGTTCAGGGATATTGATTACGAATGTCTTGACTCTGATTTGGACCTTTTGCATGAACGATTTGGGAAGGAATGGCAAAATTAAGATTAATGTGAAGCCATCCCAATTTTTCTGTCTTTTTATCTGATTAACTTTATCCTAAATTTGACCGCAGGATGAGCCAGACAACAGCATTTAAATCAGTCAAACTCGGGATACTCGGAGGCGGACAATTGGGCAAAATGCTGCTTCAAAAGGCTGCAGATTATGACCTGGAAACATCCGTCCTCGATCCGGACCCTTTGGCTCCCTGCAGAAACTTATGCGATCACTTTGAGCAAGGGTCCTTCAAGGATTACGATGCAGTATACAATTTTGGTAAAAAGCAGGATGTCTTAACTATTGAAATTGAACACGTAAATATCCAGGCGCTTGAAGACCTTGAAAAAGAAGGCACAAAAGTGAGGCCTGAACCTGCTGTGATAAAACTGATTCAGGACAAAGGGAGTCAGAAGATTTTTTTCAGGGCCAACAAAATTCCAACAGCGGAATTTCATTTGGTAGATAATGCAGATCAAATCAGAGAAAACACCTCATTTTTTCCATGCATGCAAAAGCTGCGCAAAGGTGGTTATGACGGTCGCGGTGTAAAACGGATCATGAATTCTGCGGATAGTCAATCTGCTTTTGATGAACCCAGTGTTATTGAGCGAATGATCGATTTCAAATCAGAATTGTCGGTGATTGTTGCAAGAGATTCACGAGGGAACACCCGCACATTTCCAAGTGTTCAGATGCATTTCGATCCCAATGCTAACCTGGTTGATTATTTATTCTCACCGGCTGAAACAGAACAAAATATTGAAGAGGAAGCAACAGTCATTGCCGTGAATCTGGCAAATGCCCTGAAGATTACCGGTGTGCTTGCTGTTGAAATGTTTCTTACTCGTTCCGGAGAACTATTGGTAAATGAAATCGCTCCAAGACCACATAACAGCGGTCATCATACCATTGAAGCCAATTATTCATCACAATATGATCAACACCTCAGGGCAATTCTTGATCTGCCGCTGGGCTCCTGCGCATTGCGTCAGCATGCTTTCATGCTGAATATTCTTGGTGATCCTCAAACGGCCGGTCCTGCCGTTTATGAAGGGGTACACGAGACTCTTTCAATGGAAGGAGTATACATTCACCTATACGGAAAAAAAGAAAGCAGACCAAACCGAAAAATGGGCCACGTAACTGTTCTTGCATCATCTGCTGAAGAAGCCAAGAAAAAAATGGAACAGGTAAGGAGATTTCTCAAAGTCAGAACAAGGTCCTGATTACAGTGAAAATAAAATAAAAATTAAGATAAATGACAAACAAAATTCTGGTTGGAATTATCATGGGTAGCCAGTCGGATCTGCAGGTCATGAATGAAGCTGCTAAAATTCTGACAGAGATGCAAATTCCTTTTGAACTTTCGATTGTATCTGCACATCGCACACCGGACAGAATGTTTGAATATGCAAAATCAGCTGCAGGGCGCGGTTTGAAAGTAATCATTGCCGGCGCGGGTGGAGCTGCTCACCTGCCCGGAATGGTGGCATCTCTTACTCCGCTTCCTGTCATTGGAGTTCCAATCAAGTCATCCAACTCAATAGACGGATGGGATTCGGTTTTATCAATATTACAAATGCCTAATGGTGTGCCTGTTGCCACAGTGGCTTTGAATGCAGCCCAAAATGCAGGAATATTAGCTGCACAAATTATTGGAAGTGCAGATGCTGCAGTTTTAAAGCGCGTTGAAACTTTTAAAGAAGCATTGAAACATAAAGTGAATAAAAGCAACGAGGAAATGGGCAAACCTGATCCGATTTAATTACCCATCATAAAGAGGGTTATTCATCCGGAGGATGGCAATTAGATTTGTCAGCTCTTGATGAAAACAAGCAACTTCATTTTAATTTTATTCTTAGCATGCTACCGACTTACATTCGGAGTAGTACCTGCTTCTCTGACCGGCAAGGGGCAAGTAAGCATAGTTTCCGATGAACTTTGGAGCCGGGCTTTTAATCCATCAATTTGTCCGGGGCACCTTCGAATTGCCGCAGGTATTTCAAGCGAGGGCCATTTTTTAGCCGATGACTATGGCAAATATAGATTCATAGCCATGACACGCAAAGGGAAAAGCGCCGCAGGGATGCATATATACCGTGCAGGTACGGGCCGATTTCATTTTGGCGGAATGGAATTTTCTTACTCAAACAAATTGGCTGAAAAGTTTTATGCCGGGATATCCATGGTTAATGAGCGATGGAACTATGGAGCAGAATCTTCTGAAAGACACAGCGCATGGTACGGCAAAGCAGGACTTTACTCAAAGCCACTGGACAAGCTTAGCGTTGCTTTCCTCATCTCCAATCCTGGAGGACAAAAATGGAACAATGCAATGCGATTGCCAATCGATAAAATCATTATATGCGCTTTAAGTTATGAAAGCTCTGATAACGTTCATCTGTATTTTCAAACTAACAAATATTATGGAAAGGAATTCAGTTTTCACGGAGGAATAGAATACAGATATCAAAATCAATTCACTTTAAGGTCAGGAATTTCAAGTCTGCCATTTACAGGTTCATTTGGAGCATCATTGAGCTGGAAAAAAATCGTCCTTGACATAGGATCAGAATTTCACGGAAACACAGGCCATAGAACCATGCTTTCAATTGCATTTCAAATATAAATTGGACATGAGACTGATTGCACTTATAATCCTATTGACAGGGCAACTCAGTCAACTACATGGGCAGTCAGAAATTAATCCGAAAATAAACTCAGGATTCGAGGAGTCATTGGAAAACATGAATGAAAACTCAGAAACAACAGATGAAGACACATATCCCTTGGAACTGATTGAGCATTACAGAAAATATCCAATGGATCTTAACAAAGTTTCTTCTGAAGAAATTTTATCAAGCGGACTCTTCTCTTCCAGACAGTCAGCCGGAATTATCCGCCACAGAAACAGATACAGTTATTTTCTTTGTATTGAAGAGTTGCAAGTGGTGGACGGATTCAATCCTGATGAGATCAGGAAACTCAAATCATTCATCCGCTTTGGAGGAGATGAATACTTCGAAAAACCGGATTACAAGTCAATTATCAGAAACGGATCACATTCCTTTATTGCAAGATTCATTCCAGATCTCAATAATACAGATTCCGATGTTGCAGGCAATTATTCAGGTTCTATGGCAAAGCTATATTGCAGATACAGGTTTACTTCAGGAAACCGTGTCAAGATTGGCTTCACTATGGAAAAAGATCCCGGAGAAAAAGTTCTGAATTTCGAAAAAGGCAGGTTATCTGATTTTTCTTCATTCTTTCTCTCAGTGAGAGGAAAAGGAATGATCCATGAAATAATAATTGGAGACTACTCTTTGCAATTTGGTCAAGGTCTTGCCACCTGGTCAGGAATGAGTTACGGCAAGAGTTCAGAAGTTTTGATGATTCGTAAGAATGCAAGAAAAATCATTCCTTATAGTTCAGTGGATGAAAATAATTTTTACCGAGGGCTTGCCGGTACAGTCAGATTATATCAGACTGACTTCACTGTTCATATCAGTTCAAATCAGATTGATGCAAGGCTTACAAATGAAAACGGTGAAAGACTGATCAAATCCTTTGTCTATGACGGATATCACAGAAATGATAAGGAAGAACTTCTTCGCAATAATGCCAAAATAATATCTGCAGGTATATCTGCAGAAAGAAAAAAAGGCCTGCTATCATATGGTTGCATGATGCAATTCAATGAATACAATTTGAATGTAAAGAAAGGAATAGAACAATATGCTTTGCACAACTTTAATGGAAAGCAATTAATTCTTACAAGTCTGCATGCAAGCTTCCTTTTTAAAAACATCAATATGTTCTCTGAATTGTCTATGTCCAATCCCGGAGGAATTGCTGCCCTATACGGCTCCATCATCACTCTTAACAAGCAAACTGCATATTCCTTTATTTACAGGAATTATAATTCAAACTACCAGACAATAGCCTCAGCAGGTTTCTCGGAATATGGCAAAACAAAAAATGAAGAAGGATTTTATTCCGCGATTGAATTCAGTCCGGTAAGAATACTGAAATTCAGTTTGTCCTGGGATAACTTCAGACACCACTGGCTCAAATATCAAACCAGCAGGCCTTCCGGAGGAAATGACCTGCTTTTTCAGATAACTTGGAAACCCCGAAGACATTTTGAATCCTATCTGCGATTTAAAAAAAGAATTCGAGAATCGGATATGAATTCATTTGATCCTAATATGCCTTATCTGCTGGCAACAAAAGAAAATTCGATAAGATGGAATATCAGATATGAGTTGAATAAAACCTGGGAAATGGGCTTTCGTACAGAATGGAAAGAGCGAACAGTGCAACCATCAGATAAATCATCAGGGATGTTATCCTTTATCGATCTTTTTTATCATCCTATGAATTCCAAAACTTCAGCTGCAATTCGATATCTGATTTACGGCACCGACGATTATGACAGCAGAATTTACACCTACGAGAATGATGTGTTGTATAATTACAGCATTCCGGCACATTATGGATTTGGCAGTAAAATTTATATTCTGTTCAGATATAAAATCAACAGATCACTTGATTTCTGGACTAAGTATTCCGTTAACAACAAAATGATTGACACTAATGGATACCAGATAGAACCCAATATCATCAATAAAAAAGAAATTAAATTCCAGCTCAGGTTACAATTCTAATTTTTAAACTCCAGATTGAATCCGCAGCTTTCCATATCAGACCAGAATTCTGGATAAGACTTCGCAGTAACTAAAGGATTATTAATGGAAATGCTTCCGCATACAATTGAAAGCGGAGCAAGCGCCATCGCAATCCTATGGTCATTCCATGAATCTAGCTCTGATACAGGAGGCTTTAATCCTTTACCATCCACAAACAGCACATCCTCATCTTCATTATATTCTACTTTCACACTGAATTTCATCAATTCAGTCTTCAATGCCTGAATGCGGTCACTTTCCTTGATTCGCAAATTTCTAACTCCGGACAATTCAATTTTCAATTTCATTCCGGCAGCTGTGCATACAAGCGCAGGCACCAGATCTGGATTTGATTTGCAATCGAATCTCAGAGTTTCTGTCAATTCTACTAAAGAGGAGCTACGAATACTTGCATGGTGATCAGTAAAACCTGTACTCACCCCAAATGACTTCATCCAATTTTTTAAAACAGCATCACCCTGAATGCTATCTTCAGAAAGTCCTTTAATAATTAGTTCTGAACCTGGTGATAAGGCAACTAGTTCATAAACAAAAGATGCAGAACTCCAGTCCTGCTCCACCGTCAGATTTTTCATTTTGTAGCTGCCCTTATTGATAAATATTTTAGACCCCTCAATTTTCACAGTTGCACCATTTCTTTGCATCAAAGCTGACGTCATTTGGACATACGATGCAGATGCCTGATCACTCTTCAAGTTTATTATCAAACCCTCTGGAAACATTGGGCCGATCATCATCAAAGCTGAAACGAATTGTGAACTCACAGAAGCATCCACCGAAACCTCTTTACAACTGAGTGAACCTCCTTTTATCCTGATGGGAGGAAAACCTTCAGTCTGTATATACTCAATCGCAGCGCCCATTGAGCGAAGCGCTTCTACCAGTGGACCAATTGGTCTTTGGTTCATCCTTTCAGTTCCCTTTAAAATGTATTCACCTTCATGAACCGAATAATATGCTGTGAGAAATCTGAAAACTGTTCCGGCATCCTGGCAGTCAATCACCCTATTTGTATTAATCCGCAAATTTTCTTGCAATATGAAAGTATCAGAGGAATTTGAGAGATTGATTATAGATGAAGAGCTATTCGCTAAGGCATGCATTATCAAAATTCTGTTCGAAATGCTTTTTGATGAGGCTAGCTTCAACTTTGCAGAGCATGTTCTGACTGGCGGAATGATTCTAACTTTCATTTTATCGAATGAGCCTGACGGAATAAGCTAAGCGCAAAGTCGACAGATTCCAAAATCAGGTTCTCAGGAGGCTGCTGATTGATGACGACTGCACCAATTTCGGTGAGCAGTGAAAAATTGTGAGACGAGTTTTCATTTTTCTTATCTGCGCTGATGATTGACATCACTTTATCCACACTTGCTTCTAATTGCAGGTATTTAAAATGACTTATGATCATCTTCTGTATTTCTGAAAATTGCTCAGAAGGGAGGCCCGAATGAAAAGTGGAAATATATGATTCTGCAAGCATTCCGATGGCCACGGCTTCACCATGCCTGACAGGCTCTTCGTGGTTGAGAATCGAATAAGATTCCAGAGCATGACCGACAGTATGACCGAAGTTCAAAGCTCTCCGGCTACCTCTGTCCAGAAAATCCTCTTCAACAAAATGTGATTTTATTTTTACTGACTTACTGATCAATTTATTGAAATCAGTCTGAGACAGGTCCTTTACCTCATGGAGATCGGACCAAAAACTTTTATTCTGGATAAGTGCGTGTTTGATAATTTCCGCAAAACCTGACTTAAGCTCCCTTTCAGGAAGTGTCTTAAGAAAAACAGGATTGATGAACACAGCAACGGGATTGGAAAAAGTTCCAATCATATTCTTATAACCGTAATAGTTGATCCCGGTTTTTCCTCCGAGTGCAGAATCCACCATTCCGAGTAGAGAAGTTGGTATATTCAGGTAATCGATTCCCCTCATGAAAACAGAAGCGACAAATCCACCCAAATCAGTTACCACTCCTCCACCGAGATTTATCAGAAGACTGTTTCTGTCTGCATGGTTATCACTGAGACGTTTCCATAAATCGCTGCATGATCTGAGGGATTTATTGCTGTCACCCGGGCTAAATTCAAGAATCACTGAGTCATTCAGATTTTCAGATAAGCGAATGAGTTCAGACAGGCAAAATACACGTGTATTTTCATCAACAAGTATGAATAGTTTTGAATTTTTATACTTCTCCTCAACCAGACGATCCAGATGCTTTAACGAATCGTCTCCGGTATAAATATTATATGCGTCTAATTTTGATATCTCTGACATTAAGAATCCTTACTTGATTTTGTCTCATACATATTACCTGTATTCATGACGTTTGTCTGATGCAATATTGACTCTTCATGAATAAGCTCATACATTTTGGTGACGAATTCCCGTGTCAGATCCTTTCTCAAACCACTTCTGAGTCTGGTTCTTAGAATTTCGTTCCATCTTTCAACCTGCAGGATCGTCATGTTATTCTCCTTCTTGTACATCCCTATTTCTCTCGCTACTTTCATCCTGTCTGCGATCATCATCAGAATTTTCTCGTCGATTCTGTCAATCCTGTCTCTGAGTTCTTCCAGAAGATTCAGAAAAATCACATCCTCTGCCGATGGTTTCCTGATCACAAGTCCGGAAAGAATTTCCATGAACAATTCCGGGTTCAATTGCTGTTCCTTGTCGCTCAAGGCATTATCCGGATCATGGTGAACTTCGATCATAAGCCCGTCAAAATCCAAATCTAGAGCTGTTTGTGAGACCGAAGGAATGAGTTTTCTGTTGCCACAAATATGACTTGGGTCTGATAGAAGAGGCAATCCAGGAAATCTTCTTTTCAGCTCAATTGGGATCTGCCAATTCGGGATATTTCGATACGGGGAAGAATCATATGTCGAAAAGCCTCTGTGCAAAGCACCTATTCTATGCAGACCTGCGCGATCGAGTCTCTCAAGTGCGCCAATCCAAAGTTCTAAATCCGGCGAAACAGGATTCTTTACAAATACTGGTATGTCCACGTTACGTAAAGAATCTGCAATTTCCTGTACCAGAAAGGGATTTACAGTGGTTCTGGCACCAATCCAAAGCACATCTATTCCTGTCTTTAATGCCTCCTCAACATGTTTACTGCCTGCAACTTCGACAGCCACAGGCAAATTATTTTCATTCCCTGCATCTTTGAGCCATTGAAGACCCACAGTTCCGATACCTTGAAAAGAGTCAGGCCGTGTTCTGGGTTTCCAGATTCCAGCCCTGAAAAGATGCACCACGCTGTTGTTCAAAGACTTGGCTACAGCATGGATTTGCTCCTCGCTTTCCACTCCGCACGGACCTGCAATTATAAACGGGTGAGATTTTCCGAAACCCCAATCCTTCAACAATTCATATCCTAAAACTTTCTTTTGCATAGGCCTATGGAGGTAAATTTACAAAGAAGTATCGATTTGTATCCTATACAATTGCAGAGGAATTAAGTTTATTCATTCTTGATACTGACAAATGATTTTTGAAGGTTCGCAGGAATGCTTTAGGTTTGTATGCCGGAATATGAAGAATTCTTTTCTCTCATTCGACGATACAAAAACTGCCTTTTCATCCAAGTCAGATTCTGATCTCAAAAGAGCTTATTGGCTTTTCAGAATGATCTCATACAACTGGCTTGTAAAAATCAGTCCGCCCATTGTCAATCTTGCACTGAAGTTAAGACTGCCTATAAAAGGCCTGATAAGGCAAACAGTATTCCGACATTTTTGCGGAGGAGAATCAATTGATGATTGCCAGAATACAATTCAAACGCTAAGTTCCTTTGGCATAGGAACTATTCTGGACTATTCTGTAGAAGGCAGAGAATCAGAAAAGGACTTTGATAATGCGCTTGCACAAACTCTTGCAACTGTGGAGCGCGCCAAAGGTGACTCATCAATTCCCTTTTCAGTTTTTAAGCCGAGCGGTTTCGGAAGAATGTATATTCTTGAAAAAAGTAACAGCAAGCAAAGACTGACTGAAGATGAACAAGGCGAATTTAACCGTTTCAGTGAACGAGTGAAACGCATATGTGAAGCCGGATACAAGAACAATGTACCAATTTTCATTGATGCAGAGGATTCCTGGATTCAGGACATTATTGATGAACTGGCTGTCGAAATGATGGCAAAGTATAACAGGGAAAAAGTTATCATTTACAATACCATTCAGCTATACCGTCATGACAGGCTTGCATATCTGAAATCTGCAATAGCTCATGCCAGAAACAAATCATACAAAGCAGGATTCAAACTGGTCAGAGGTGCTTATATGGAAAAAGAACGTGAGAGAGCATTAAAAATGGGCTACCCCTCTCCGATTCAAAAGGATAAGCCTTCCACCGACCGTGACTATAATTCAGCTCTTGAACTTTGCATGCAAAACCTTGATATAATTTCTATTTGTGCAGGAACTCACAATGAGGCGAGTTGCCTCAGGCTCACAGAGCAAATGAAGGAACAGGACTTACCTAATAATCATCCGAATATCTGGTTCTCACAACTGCTGGGCATGAGTGATCATATAAGTTTTAATCTGGCTGCAGCGGGATATAATGTAAGTAAGTATGTTCCTTATGGTCCTGTTGCTTCAGTACTTCCCTATTTGATAAGGCGTGCGCAGGAAAACACTTCGATCTCCGGCCAAACCAGCAGGGAACTTACACTGATAACACAAGAAATAAATAGAAGGCAAGCTGAAAGAAGCAATACCTGAATTATTTTAAAAAAACTGATTCAGATTTTTGTGGCCGCTATAAGCAGTTCCAAATCCTTAAATGGAAGTTTGCAAAAATCAGCTATATAACGGTTTGTTATTGCTCCGCGAAACATATAAACTCCGTTGCAAACTGCTTTGTTTTTCCAAAGCATTTCATCGAATCCTCCCGCTTCACCTGCTTCAAGCAGAATGGGCGTGAATATATTGCTCAAAGCTGTGCTGGCTGTTCTGCTCACTCTGGATGCGATATTCGGAACACAATAGTGAACCACTCCGTACTTTCGAAATACAGGTTGAGAATGGTTGGTGATTTCGGAAGTTTCAAAGCAACCACCCTGATCTATGCTCACGTCAACAATCACGGACCCCACTCTCATTTCGCTGACCATTTCCTCCGTTACAACAACCGGAGTTCTGCCTTCGTCGCTTCTAAGGGCACCTATTGCCACGTCAGCATTCTTCAGTTCTTTCAGAAGTATGCTCGGAACAATTGTGGAGGTATAAATTCTTCTGCCTAATCTGTTCTGAAGACGTCTCAAGCGGTAAATAGAATTATCAAACACTTTGACATTCGCTCCAAGACCAATTGCCACACGAGTAGCGTATTCGCCAACGGTACCAGCACCGATAATCACCACCTCGGTCGGAGGTATTCCGGACACACCTCCAAGCAATTCACCCTTTCCGTTGAATGCATTGCTGAGGTATTCTGCGGCAATTAAAATGCATGTGCTGCCCACTATTTCGCTCATGGCCTGAATGATCGGATACACTCCGGTACGTTCATGAATAAATTCATAGCCAATGGCGGTCACTTTCTTTTTTGAAAGCATCCGAATGTATTCTGGATTCTGCATGTTCATTTGCAATATGGACATGAGATTCTGCTTTGGTTGGATCAGATCCAGCTCTGCAATTGAGGGAGGTGCGACTTTGATTACAATTTCTGATTTATAAACCTCTTCAGGACTGTAAACAATCCTTCCTCCAGCCTCACTGTAATCTGAATCCTGAAAATTAGAAGCTGCTCCAGCGCCAGCCTCTACAATGATTTCATGCCCATTGGCAGCCAACAAAGCAATTGATTCTGGGATAAGTGGAATTCTGTTCTCCTGAAAAGAAGTTTCCTTGGGGATGCCAATTACTAGCTGTCTTTTTTGCTTTTTGACTTCAAGCATTGCTTCCATAGGCTGCAAAACTGCAGATGCTGCCAATGCCGAAATGCCTTTGTGCATTTGTTCAGTCATGTGAAAAAGTAATCAATCGTTTATCTTCAGATATACTGATGATGATATCAACCCTGTTATCTGGCAATAAATTTAATATATTTTCCGGCCATTCAATGAAGCAGTAGCTGCCACTTGCAAAATATTCTTCAACACCAATGTCAACCGCTTCCTGCTCAGTTTTCAGGCGATAAAAGTCAAAATGAAACAAACTCTCCCCCTTGTTTGAATGATATTCGTTTACAATTGAAAAAGTTGGACTGCTCATACCCTGACTTACTCCCAGTTTACTGCAAATCGCTTTAATCAGAGTGGTCTTGCCTGCCCCCATCTCTCCCTTGAAAGCAAAAATTTTTAATTGACCGGCAAATTCCAAAAGCTGATCTGCGACTGAATGCATGTCTTCAGGCTTAGCTGCCTGTGTTTCTTGTGTAAGCATATTCGTAATTTCTGCATCTAATATCATTTCCATTGTAGGATGTTTAGACTCCTTGAACAATAACTGTATTCATACTCCAGATTATTGCTGCATACTACAATATTCCTGTTCGAGGCAAACTTATTTATCATGCCATGGTACCATGCTATGGCATCGCTGTCAAGATTTGAGCAAGGCTCATCCAGAAGCAAAAGTTCCACATCTGAGAGTATTGCGAGCGTGAGTTTGAGGCGCTGCTTCATTCCGGATGAGAAATTTCTGAGAACCTTATCACGGCTCTTTTCCAATCCGGAAATCTTTAATACATCTTCCGGACTGAACCCGTTCACCATGACTTTAAACTTGCAATGAAATTCAATGCATTCAATCAGACTGAATTCCTCAATCAGTTCCAGATAAGGAGCTGAATAAGACAGCTTTCTGAAAACCGAATCAACAGCAATCTTACCACTGCTGCATGTATACTGAATTTCTCCTTCGGTAAGAGTCAACTGTCCTGAAATAACCTGCAGCAATGTTGATTTTCCGGATCCGTTCGGACCCAAAACCACAATGCGTTCGCCATGCCCAACGTGCAGACTGAGATTCCTGAAAATCCAGTCATGCAGATATCTTTTAGCGGCATTGTGAATTGAGATTTCCAAGAAACTGAAATTAATCTTCTGAGGCAGCGAATCCTTTCATGATGCCCCGGGAAGAATTTTTTATAAACGACAGGATTTCATCCCTTTCATTGCTTTGAGAAATTTCTTTTTCCACAATTTCAATTGCATGGCTGTTATTGTAGCCCTTCACAAAAATGGTTCTGTATATCTCCTGAATCTCAGCTATTTTTTCATTTGAAAAACCGCGGCGTCGCAGGCCTACAGTATTAATTCCTACGTACGACAATGGTTCGTGTGCGGCTTTGACAAAGGGTGGCACATCTTTGCGAACCAGCGATCCGCCGGAAATCATAACATGTGCACCAATGTGAACAAACTGATGAATGGCAGACAAGCCACCGATAATTGCAAAATCATTTATGATGATATGACCGGCAAGAGTGGCTCCATTAGCAAGTATACAGTTATTTCCTACTATGCAGTCGTGAGCTATGTGCACATATGCCATTAGAAGGTTGTTCTCACCTACTACTGTCTTTCCTAAAGCAGATGTGCCACGATTGATGGTTACGCACTCTCGGATGGTTGTATTATTACCAACCTCTGCGGTTGTCACTTCACCAGCAAACTTGAGATCCTGAGGAATGGCAGAAATGACAGCACCGGGAAAAATTTTGCAGTTGTTTCCTATTCTCGCTCCTGGAAATATTGTGACGTTGCTCCCTATCCATGAACCCTCTCCAATCACCACATCATGATGTATGGTGCTGAAAGGTTCAATGGTAACATTTTTACCTATTTGGGCATCAGGATGAATACTGATAAGGTTTGAGTACATAAGTGACTCTGGAATTTATTTTTTCTTATCCTTCTTTACAATCTGAGCCATCATTTCAGACTCCATGACAACCTTGTCTCCAACAAATGCTTTGCCTCGCATGTGGCAGATTCCTCTCCTTATCGGGCTGATCAGTTCAAGAGTAAAAATGATAGTGTCTCCTGGCACCACCATGTCCCTGAATTTTGTGTTATCAATCTTCATAAAGTATGTCAGGTAGTTTTCCGGATCAGGTACAGTATTCAGAACTAAAATTCCTCCAACCTGTGCCATGGCTTCTATCTGAATTACTCCGGGCATCACGGGTGCACCAGGAAAATGTCCTGGAAAATACCACTCATTCATCGTTACCGATTTCACTCCGACTACATGCCTATCACTTAACTCAACAATTTTGTCTACAAACAAAAACGGAGAGCGGTGCGGTAAGTATTTCATGATGCCGTTGACATCCATCAGAGGCTTTTGATTCGGATCATAGGAAGGAACTTTTTCCCTGAACTTATCCCGCTTCATAAGCTCTTTAATCTTCCTGGCAAATTCCACGTTAGCCACATGGCCAGGTCTTGCAGCAAGGATGTGTCCTTTTAACGGAGCACCTACCAGAGCAAGGTCGCCAACAATGTCCAGAAGTTTATGTCGTGCGGGTTCGTTCTGAAACCTTAGTTTCACATTGTTAAGAAAACCGCGTTCTGCAATAATTTTATCCTTGCGGAAAATTTTTGCCAGATAATCGAGCTTTTCCGGCGGCACTGGCTTATCAACCACAACTATCGCATTGTTCACATCTCCCCCTTTGATAAGATTATGCTGAAGCAGCATTTCAAGTTCATGTAAAAAGCAAAAAGTGCGGCAGTCACTGATTTCATTTTTGAACTCCCCTATGTTATACAAAGTCGCATGCTGGGTTCCGAGTAAATCCGAATTGTAGTCCACCATCACAGTAATTCTGAAATCGTCACTTGGAACTGCAAGCATTTCAGTTTTTCTGGATGGATCTTCGTACGTAATATTCTCGCTCAGATAATAATAATGTCTTTCCTCATCCTGTTCCTGTATGCCGGCTTTTTCCAGCACTTCAATGAAAGGCCTAGAACTTCCATCCATAATCGGAACTTCCGGACCATCAATATCCATCAGCACATTGTCAATCTCCATTCCTGCGAGTGCAGCCAGCACATGTTCAATGGTAGACACCTTCGCTCCGTTTTTCGAAATTGTAGTGCCTCTGTCTGTGTCGCTTACATTGTCCACATCTGCCTCTACAATTGGCTGGCCAGGCATATCAATTCTTCGAAACCTGTAGCCTGTATTTTCTGGAGCCGGTTTAAAGGTGAGATTTACTGACACACCAGTATGCAGGCCTACCCCGGATATGGTGATTTCATGCTTCACCGTAGTTTGTCTAACCATTCCGTTAGCAGGTGAGGATTCAGAAACAGCAGCCGGGGATTGTGATTTCGCTGCCGAAGCGATTTCAGAAGTCTGATTTTCAGGCATTTAAAACAATTTTCAACCGAAAGACTTATTCAGTTCCGGATTCCCAAAAGTAGAAAATATTGGGAAAAAGAAAAGCCTGAGGCGTGGGTAATCGATAAAGTGAATCAGGGGGTAATTTGCTTCAGTTCTGCGATCAACTGCTCGAGTTCTTTAATTCTCTTTTCGAGCTGTGGAAGTTTTCTGAACACCACATATGTCCGTTTATAATCTCCGATATTGAATGCAGGTGATCCCTGAACAATTTCGCCTTCTTGTATGATGCTTGATCCGATTCCTGACTGGGCAGCAATTTTAACCTTATCTGCTATAGTGATGTGACCTACTATGCCAACTTGTCCGCCTATCATGCAGTCTCTACCGATTTTGGTGGATCCTGCTATTCCAGTCTGAGCGGCAATCACCGTATTTTCACCGATTTCAACATTATGGGCTATTTGAATAAGATTATCAAGCTTTACTCCTTTACGAATGATGGTCGACCCTAATGTGGCCCTGTCTATCGTACTGTTAGCGCCTATTTCCACATGATCTTCCACTATTACATTTCCTATTTGTGCTACCTTTTGGTATTCATTCTCCCTGTTAGGAGTAAAACCAAATCCATCTGCACCAATTACGACACCTGTGTGAATTGTACAGTCTGATCCGATCATGCAGTCACTGTAAATTCGTGCACCAGCATAAAGTGTGGTATTATTTCCTACCACAACATTGTCACCGATATAAACCTGCGGATAGATTTTTACATTGTTCCCAATCTTAGCATTCTGGCCTATGTAAGCAAATGCCCCCACATAGCAGTCATTTCCCAATTTAGAATCAGGTGCAATATAGCTAGGCTGTTCTATGCCCTTTTTATCCTTTTGAATAGTATTATAAATTTCGAGTAGTCTGACAAATGACTCATAAGCATTGCTCACCCGAATCATCGTAGGTTCTACGGGCTTCTCAGGCACGAAATCTTTGCCAACTATCACCAGAGAAGCTTTGGTGCTGTAAATAAAAGATTCATACTTAGGATTAGCAAGGAAAGTCAGGTCACCCAGTCGTCCTTCTTCGATTTTACTTAGCCTATTGACCTTTACGGATGGGTCTCCTTCCACAGTCCCTTCAAGGAGATCTCCGATTTGCTTTGCTGTAAATTCCATCTGTTCAAAATGTGGCACGAATTTAACCTTTTTTATCCACTCCAGTCAAGGTTTGAGACACACAAACGCATAGAATTCAGGAATATTGACTGAAATCGCAGATAAAAATTTCAACTATAAGTGAAATGATTATATGGTTTTAATATTCTGAGGAAAAGATGAAGAGATGCCGACCCGAATCAGGTTCAATTCATTTCGGAAAAGCAAGATAATACTTCTCAACCGGAACGCTTAGCGATTTGATGTTAAGTGTGTCTGCCGCTTCAGTGATGTCGCATACTTTACCGCTTTTAAGCAGAATGCTAATTTTATCTGAACCGGTATTGTATGCATTGTTGACGATTTTACCTTTCAGGAAAAAGTAGTCCAATTGCGCTTCGTCATATCCGAATTTTCGTTTTAATTCATTCCGGTAAGCTTCTATCTGTTCTTCCATGAAAGGAGTATTTTGTAAGATGATTCTGAAAAGCCTGCGGTTAATCATACGTCTGCATAAATCAGAGAGAACTTCATCCTTTCCAGCAGCCCAGATCTTCACCGATGTTGTGATGTCACTATCGTCGAGCTCGGCAAAACGATCCAATAAACTCGGATCACATCTTAATTCGTTAATGTCCACACGCCTGTTTAGAAAGAAGTTCAGTGCAGGTGTCGCGAACAGCGCTGAATCACTCTTTATCACTTCTTTCGCCCTCTTAAGAATATTAATAAGCAGACATTCGGCGCTGACTACAGTTTTGTGCAGATAAACCTGCCAGTACATCAGTCGGCGGGCAACGATGAATTTTTCAATAGAATAAATCCCTTTCTCTTCCACCGCCAGTTGATCATCGTGAACTTCAAGCATCTTGATAATCCTGTCATGACTTATCACTCCTTCAGACACTCCCGTGAAGAAACTGTCTCTGCTGAGATAGTCCATTCTGTCCATGTCTAACTGACTACTCACCAGCTGATGCAGAAATTTTTTGTGGTAACGATTCTGAAAAATCATGATAGCCAGATTGAGACGCCCATTCATTTCTTTGTTGAGCTTTTCCATAAAGAGTAAACCTACATCCTCATGTCTGATACCCTGAACTATGCTGTCTTCCAGAGCATGAGAAAAGGGACCATGTCCGATATCATGCAAAAGAATTGCCACCGTCACAGCTTCAGCTTCTTCGTCGCTCACTTGGTGTCCCTTGGAACGAAGGGTTTTAATCGCTTCCCCCATCAGGTGCATCGCTCCCAATGCATGATGAAAGCGAGTATGATGCGCACCGGGATAAACCAGGTGAGTCATGCCAAGCTGTCTGATTCTTCTCAGCCGCTGAAAGTAAGGATGCTCAATCAACTGAAAGACCAGCTCGTATGGAATTGTTATGAATCCGTAAATTGGATCATTAACTATTTTCTGACGCATCAACATTATATAGTTTATTTCTCCGGCAAATATCTGCATTAGTTTGATTGAATGAAATCTGAGAGCAATCATTAAATATTTAAGATATGATCTCGTTGAGGTATTCAAACAGAAAATTATTCTAAAATGATTCGAAACAACTTTGCTACCTTTGAAGGAAATACAAAAAAAACACAGGACACAGACCTTATGGATAATGCCAACATACTTTGGGCCGATGATGAAATTGACTTGCTCAAACCACATTTGCTTTTCCTGCAGGAAAAAGGATATTCTGTGACTACTGTCACGAATGGCAATGATGTTCTGGATAAGATAAAAGAGCAGGATTTTGACATTGTCTTTCTTGATGAGAACATGCCGGGACTTTCAGGTCTGGAAACGTTGAGCAGGCTAAAGAACCTGAAACCTTCCATACCTGTAATCATGATTACTAAGAGCGAGGAAGAGTCCATAATGGAAGATGCGATAGGCAACAAGATTGCCGATTACCTAATCAAGCCCGTAAACCCAAATCAGATCCTATTATCCTTAAAGAAGAATCTTGAAAACAAAAGGCTTATAAGTGAAAAGACCACTTCGGCATACCAACAGGAGTTTAGGAACCTGGGTATGACATTAAGCGACAAGCTAAGCTGGGAGGAATGGCGTAATGTGTACAAGCGTCTTGTTTTCTGGGAACTGGAATTGGAAAAGTCAGAAGATGAAAGCATGTATGAAATTCTGACAAGTCAGAAGAGCGAGGCCAATCTTCTCTTTTCAAAATTCATTGAGAACAACTACCTGAAATGGCTTAAAGATTCTGACAAAGCAGATACGCCTGTACTTTCGAATCAACTCATGAAGCGAAAAATCCTGCCTGCTGTGGATTCAGCTTCTGATCCGGTTTTTATGATTCTCATTGACAACCTGAGATATGATCAGTGGAAGATAATAGAACCTGTTCTTAACGAGCTTTTCAGACTGAATGAGGAGGATCTTTATCTGAGCATCCTGCCAACTGCCACTCAGTATGCGCGCAATGCTATTTTCGCCGGGCTCTTGCCATCAGAAATAGAATCAAGATTTCCGAAACTTTGGATGAATGACGAAGAAGAGGGAGGAAAAAATCAGCATGAAGAAACATTTCTGGCTGACACATTGCAAAGACACAGGAAGGATTACAAGTTTTCTTATACAAAGATCACTAATCACAACGACGGAAAAGAGCTTGTAGAAAATGTTCCACGTCTCATGCAAAACAAGTTCAATGTGATTGTCTATAATTTTGTTGACATGCTATCTCATGCTCGCACAGAAATGGAAATGATACGGGAACTAGCCGAAGATGAAGCAGCCTATCGTTCAATCACATTATCATGGTTTGAACATTCTCCTCTTCTTGAGGCAATTCGAAGAATGGCCGAGAAAAATTGCCGTATTATCATCACTACAGACCATGGTACCATCAGGGTGAAGGAGCCGAGTAAAATAGTTGGAGACCGCACGCTTAATACGAATTTGCGTTATAAGCAGGGCAAAAACATGAATTATGACAAGAGGGAAGTTTTTGAAATAAAAAATCCTGTCGATGCTTTCCTTCCCCGGCAAAACCTGAGTCAGACTTTTGTATTTGCAAAACAGGATAAGTTCTTCGCATATCCGAACAATTACAATTATTACGTGACGTACTACAAAAACACTTTCCAGCATGGAGGTATTTCTTTGGAAGAAATGCTCATCCCGTTTGCTGTGATGAGCAGCAGATCCTGAGTTAGTGTAAACTTTATGAGTGTATAGAACTATTAAGAAAACTGCAGACGGAATTCTTTTCGTTATCCGGTTTGCATTTTATGTATGTTTCCCTGTACACTTACAACAATTAATTGAATCTTCACCTGCAATGTCCATACTTTGCATTTAATAAAAGCATGAAAGTCATATTCATAATGACTTCATAGCTTTTTATTACTTTTGTAGTACAAATTTCAATAAATCCTAAAAAACATTAAATTGACCCAAAAACCAATAAAATAATATGAAAATCTCCAAAATCCTAACACTGACACTGATTGTTGCCTTTACAGGGCTGAGCAGTCTTCTAGCCCAGGACAGCAAACCAGTTGCCGACAATCCGAATGCACCTGAAATCACCTTTGAAAGTGATGTGTATGATTATGGCACAATTAAACAGGGCGCAGATGGTAATTCTGTTTTTAAATTCAAGAATACCGGGAATGAGCCTCTGATTATTTCTGCTGCAAAGGCAAGTTGCGGATGCACGGTTCCTGATTATCCAAAAGAGCCAATCATGAAAAACCAGACAGGTATAATAAAGGTTCATTATGACACCAAGAGAGTTGGTGCTTTTACAAAAACCATCACCATCAATTCCAATGCTAAAACAGAAACAAAAATCCTGACCATTAAAGGAACTGTGGAAGCGACAGAAGAAAAAACCGAGCAGGCTATGCCTTTGAAAAACAGCTCTGGCTCTCCTCTGGAAAATTCAAAGTAATCAAATTCACCTAAGAAATATGAAACTATTTAAACTGCTCTTCGCCTTTCTGTTAATCAGCGCCACAGTAGTCAAGGCTCAGGAAAGAAAAGTGCTTGGCGAAGTAATCAATGAAAATAAAAATCAGGCCGAATTTAAATTCGACAATGAAGAACACAATTTCGGCACCATCATTCAGGGTGAATCAACTACTCATGAGTTTAAATTCACTAATACCGGTAATGAGCCATTGATCATAACGAAAGCAGAAGGCACTTGCGGATGCACGGTTCCTTTGTTTCCGAAAGAACCGATTATGAAAGGCCAAACAGGAGTGATTAAAGTGACTTTCAACTCATCGGGTAAAATGGGTTTGCAAGACAAGACTGTAACCATCACTTCAAACGCGAAGCAGAACCCGATGGTGCTTCATATGAAAGGCACAATCAACAAGCCGTCTGATCCGTCTGAAAGCAGTAAAACTCAATTGAAATAACTGATTGGTTCAGATAAAGTGAAACAGGCTATCACCTATATTTTTTTCATTTTGTTTTCTGTAATTGTCAATGCGCAGGATAACAAGAATTCTGCTGATATTCGTTTTGACATTGAAGAGTTCAATTTCGGAACCATAAAGCAGGGAGAAAAAATTGAATACTCATTCACATTCGTCAATTCAGGGAAAGAACCGCTTATAATTTCAGACGCAAAAGGAACATGTGGTTGCACTGTGCCCAGCTGGTCAAAAGAGCCCATTCCTAAGGGAGGCAAGGGAAGCGTGAATGTTGAATTCAATTCAACCGGAAAATTGGGTATGCAGGATAAAACAGTTACAATTATATCAAACGCAAAAAGTGGTCCGAAAGTATTGAGACTGAAAGGAAACATAGAAACGACTACATCTCAGGACAATCAAAGACAGTAAAGGTTTTAAGGTTTATTTTGTATTTTTAAGCTCTCGTCAAGGGGAGCTTTTTTTTATCCCTATTACTGAAAAAACCTCAATATGCCCAAAACATCAGTCAAAGGAAAGCAAATGCCGCCATCACCGATCAGGAAACTCGTTCCTTTTGCGGAAAGCGCCAAAAAGAGAGGTGTTCACATTTATCATCTGAACATAGGACAACCAGATATTGAAACTCCTCAGGTGATGCTTGATGCGATTCACAACTATCCTGATAAAGTTGTTGAATACAGCCATTCCGCCGGAATTGAAACATACAGAAAGAAGCTGACGAAATATTATAATAAGTATAAGATCAGTTTGGACTTTTCAGAAATAATTGTCACAACCGGCGGATCAGAAGCAATTGAAATTGCCATGATGAGCTGCCTTGATCCGGGAGATGAAATCATTATTCCTGAACCATTCTATGCTAATTACAATGGCTTTTCTACCCAGGCTAATGTAAAGGTCGTTCCTATACGCTCAACAATAGAAGAAGGTTTTGCCTTACCGCCTGTAAACGAATTCGAGAAACTGATCACTCCGGCGACTAAAGCAATCATGATTTGCAATCCCAGTAATCCTACCGGATACCTCTATACACGAGATGAATTAGAGCAACTGAGAAAATTGGTTTTAAAGCATGACTTATGGCTTTTTTCTGATGAAGTGTACAGGGAATTCTGCTATGATAACAAGGAGTATCATTCTGTGATGCATCTTGAAGGAATAGAGCAAAATGTGGTTATGCTAGATTCCATCAGTAAACGTTACAGTGCATGCGGAGCAAGAATCGGTGCCATCATTTCACGCAATAAAGATCTCATGGCGGTAGCCCTGAAGTTTGCTCAAGCCAGGCTTTCGCCGCCCACCTTTGGCCAGGTTGCCGGTGAAGCAGGCATTGATACTCCTGACGAGTATTTTGTAAACGTAAAAGAAGAATATGTCAGGCGAAGGAATTTTGTTGTCGAATCTTTGAACAAGATGGACGGCGTATTCTGCCCAAAGCCAAGCGGTGCATTCTATTGCATTGCCAGACTGCCAATTGACAATTCAGACAAATTTTGCCAATGGCTGCTGGAATCCTTCAGTCATGAAAATGAAACTGTCATGCTTGCTCCCGCAACAGGATTTTACTCCAAGCCCGAACTCGGACTTGATGAAGTTCGCATTGCTTACGTATTGAATATGGATTCCCTCAGTAAAGCGATGCAATGTCTTGAACTTGCCTTACTGCAATACCCCGGGAAGAAAGAATCAGCAATGGAAACATCCGCTATAAGATCTGAAAAACAAAGTTGAGTTAATGTATTCTGCTTTTATTCAAAATCGGGATAAAGCAGATACTTCTTTCTTATCATTTTGAAATTTCCCAGATCAGGTTCCCATGACTTCCTGATTACATTGTCTGGAACATTTTCCCTGATTTGCTTTTGAAGTGAAGAATTGCCTGCGAGTTTATTAAAGAAATTATTAAAGAATTTTTCTTTTTCCGGATATAGCCGATAACGGTCTTTGATCCACTCCAATTTCAGTGCTCGCGGAAGAGAATCTACACTGCTGATTTTCTTTCGCATATCAATGAATTCACACAAAGTATCTTTGTAAGGTGGCGATGTCACCACTCCCGGAATATTAACCGGAGTCATAGAAATGCTGCCATCTGGCATTCCCGGCCAGCCTATTACTTGAAAAGGATGAGGCGTTCCCCTACCCAGACTGACTTTTGTTCCCTCGAAGAAACACAGAGTCGGATAGAGATACACAGCATTCATGTTCGGAAGATTCGGAGAGGGAGGTATTGGCAACTGATACAAATCGGAATGAGAATAATTTTCAACTTCGATAATTTTCAATCGGCAGAAAAGTGAATCTTTCAACATTTTTTCTCCATTCAACATAAGCGCATATTCTCCCACAGTCATACCGTGTACAACCGGAATATAATTCATCCCCACAAAGGATTTGAATGGCTTCTCAAGCACAGGTCCATCCACATAATGTCCGTTCGGATTAGGCCTGTCCAGGATAATCAGGTCTTTATTAAAAGATGCACATGCTTCCATTACGTACTCCAAAGTGGATATGTAGGTGTAAAATCTTGCACCGACATCCTGAATATCAAAAATCACAATATCTGTGTCTTCCAAATCCTTTTCCGATGGCATAAGATTTTTTCCGTAAAGTGAAACAATTTTCAATCCTGTCTTTTCGTCAATTCCACTTTTTATTTTCTCTCCAGCTCCTTTCTCGCCTCGAAATCCGTGTTCCGGCGCAAAGACACAGGTGATTTTAACACCCAGCAATTGCAAGGTATCTACAAGATGCTTCTCTCCTATTACACTGGTTTGGTTAGCCACTATAGCAACATTCTTCCCTTTCAAAAGAGGGAGATATTTGTCTGTCCTTTCTGCTCCTGTGCGAATTTCCAATTGAGTTTTAATTTGCAGCCGCAGGTTTTCATTTTGCTGACTGTGACAGGAGAGAGTGATCACTGATGAAATAAGCACAAGCAGGACTGAAAGCTTTTCCTGGCCTGCTTTCGGTATTAATGCCGAAAGGAATATCTTTAGGGTCATATTTTTAATCTAATTTGAATTGAGATACGAGTGGTTCATAGCAAGGCGAATAGTATCATCTGTTGAAAACAGATCAGTCGCTACCAAGCCAATTGTACGCCTTGCCATTGCCGGCGTATCCCTTGGCTTTGCCGTGATGATCCTTGCAGTTACAATCGTTACAGGCTTCAAGCAGGAAATCAGGGACAAGATTGTCGGATTTGGCGCACATATTCAGATAAGTAATTACATCGAAAATAATTCTTTTGAAACACTGCCTTTTGCCAGGGATGAAAAATTTATTAACGAATTAAGGAGCCATCCAGGGGTTGAACATGTTCAGGTATTTGCTACCAAGGCCGGCATTCTAAAAAAGGAGGAGGAAATAAGCGGTGTGGTAGCTAAAGGTGTTGGCACTGATTTTAACTGGAAATTTTTTCAATCAAAATTAATATCTGGCAAAACACCTCAGTACAATGATTCTGTGAGAAGCAACGAAATTGTGATTTCATCCAGACTTGCAAAAAAACTCCGTATCAGTTCCGGCGACTCCGTCTTAATGTATTTTATTCAGCAACCTCCAAGAGTTCGGAAGTTTAAAGTAGACGGAATATACGAAACGGGACTGGAAGAATTTGACAACCTGTTTCTCATCAGCGACATCAACCATATCAGAAAACTGAATGACTGGGAAGACGATGAAATCGGAGGTATAGAAATATTAATTCGTGATCTTGATGAGCTCGATAAAATCAGCAATGAAATTTACACTCGTTCAGACGCAAGCCTGAACACAAAATCCATACGCGAAATTTACCCTCAAATATTCGACTGGTTGAATCTTCAGAATATCAATGCGGTCATTATAATCACACTGATGCTATTAGTTGCCGGCATTAACATGATATCAGCATTGCTCATTATTATTCTTGAAAGAGTTTCCATGATCGGAACATTAAAAGCTTTAGGAGCAAACAACTCAGGAGTTAGGAGAGTTTTCCTGAGCATTGCTTTGGTATTGACTGGCAAGGGATTATTATGGGGAAACATTCTTGGAATCGGATTAACACTGATTCAAAAACATTTCAATATCATCACACTCGATCAGCAATCATATTACATTTCTTATGTTCCGGTGAATATTCAAATCACAGACATTCTATTGCTGAATGCAGGCACAATTTTCATATGCGGATTAATGATGATTCTTCCGACTGCCATTATCACCAGAATCAGTCCTTTGAAAGCGATTCGTTTTTCATAAATTCAAGGCAACTTATTGTTTGAAATGTTTAAATTGCGCCCACGAAAACCATTGCACGCTCTCCAGCTATTCCACTAATTATCAGCATGTTACAAAAATAAAATCAAATGGCAAACAAGAAGAATGTATGTGAAAACGTATTGGAGTCGATTGGAAATACGCCGCTTATACGTCTCAACAAGGTTGTGGAAGGAGTAAAAGCCAAAGTATATGCTAAGGTGGAAACTTTCAATCCTGGCAATTCAATCAAAGACAGGATGGCTGTTAAGATGATTGAAGATGCTGAGAGAGCAGGCAAGCTCAAACCTGGAGGAACTATCATTGAAGGTACTTCCGGAAATACGGGAATGGGGCTGGCAATCGCAGCAATTGTGAAAGGATACAAATGCATATTTACTACAACTGACAAGCAAAGCAAGGAAAAGGTTGATGCTTTGAAAGCATTTGGAGCCGATGTGATAGTTTGTCCGACCAATGTGGCACCAGAGGATCCGAAATCTTACTATTCAGTTGCAGCAAGACTTAACAAGGAAATTGCAAACAGTTTTTATCCCAATCAATACGATAATCTGAGCAATCGTCAAGCACATTATGAATCCACTGCTCCGGAAATTTGGGATCAGACTGAAGGAAAAATCACGCATTTAGTGGTAGGCGCTGGAACAGGAGGCACCATATGCGGCGTGGCAAAATTTCTCAAGGAGAAAAATCCTGATATTAAAGTTTGGGGAATAGATACCTACGGTTCTGCTCTGAAAAAATATCATGAAACCGGAGAACTCGACCAGGAAGAGATTTACTCATACGTGACTGAAGGAATTGGAGAAGATTTTATTCCCAAAAATTACGACTTTGACCTGATTGATCATTTTGAAAAAGTGAGCGATAAAGACGGAGCAGTGATGACAAGGGAAATTGTATCCAAAGAGGGAATCTGGGTTGGAAATTCCGCCGGCTCGGCCATAGCAGGTTTACTTCAAATGAAAGACCAGTTGAGCGAGAGTGATCTGGTGGTGGTGATTTTCCATGATCACGGCTCACGCTATCTTGCGAAGATTTTCAACGATGAATGGATGAAAAAAATGGGTTACATGTAAAATGAAAATCAAATCAGAAAATTAATTTAAAAGGCCTTTTATTTCGATAGAAGGCTTTTATTTTTCAATATGCTGATCAAAGATCAAACAGGAAGAGAAATTCATTTGCGGGATTCTGCATCAAGAATTGTGTCGCTTGTACCTTCACAGACGGAACTCTTATATTCCCTAGGACTTGATTCAGAAGTTAAGGGAATAACAAAATTTTGTGTGCATCCGGAAGAGTGGCTAAAAACTAAAACCATTGTGGGGGGAACGAAAAAAATCAATCCTGAGATTATCAGAAACATCAAACCGGATTTGATCATAGCCAACAAAGAAGAAAACAGTGAATCAGACATCCGAAATCTCATGGTGGATTATCCTACCTGGATCAGTGATGTAAAAACTTTTGATGAATCATTAAAAATGATTGCAGCCCTTGGACAAATGACCGGTCGTCACAATGAAAGTGAGAAGATAATTGAAGATATCAGAACAGGTTTCAATGAACTCTTTAATTTCATTCATCAAAGGAATTACCCTAAACTCAGGATATGCTATCTGATTTGGAACAAACCTCTCATGGCAGCAGGACGTGATACATTCATCAGCGACATGATAAACAGATGCGGATGGGAGAATGCTATTGATTTGCCAGACCGTTATCCGGAACTGAGTGAAAAATATTTAAACGATATAAATGCAGACCTGATTATTCTTTCAAGCGAACCGTTTCCGTTCGGAGAAAAACACCTGACTGAATTCCGTAAGCGATTTCCGACTAAAGCAACAATTCTCGCGGATGGAGAGATGTTTTCATGGTATGGTTCAAGGATGAAAGTTTCCTGTAAGTATTTTCAGAATATCATCAGTGAATCAAACGAGCTTCTTAAATTTACGCCAAAGAGCAATTGAATATTTATTGTGAGGCCATTCATCAAAATAATGCTTTTTATTATGCTTCTGATGCAATCTGAATTTGCACAGTCGCAGAAAATAGGCCTGGTGCTTAGCGGAGGTGGTGCCCGTGGCATGGCTCATATTGGGGTGATAAAGGCACTTGAAGAAGAAAAAATCCCTATTGATTACATTACAGGAACATCTGCCGGCGCAATTGTCGGTTTTTTATACAGCCTGGGATTTTCGGCAGAGGATATTGACAGCATCTCCCAAACAGAGGATTTCAGCAACTGGGCTACCGGTGTGATTGATGAGAATTTCACTTACTATTTCAGAAAATATGAAGACAATTCCTCCTGGATAAATCTGAAGTTTTCTCTTGATTCTCTTATTCAAACCAGGCTCCCTACCCATCTTGTGAATTCAGTTCCATTCGACTTTGCTTTGATGGAACTATCGGCTGCAGTAAATGCAAAAACCGGATATGAATTTGATTCATTGTTTGTGCCTTTTCGCTGTGTAGCTTCCAATGTAGAGGAAAAGTCAAGTGTAATTTTTAAAAGAGGAAATTTGGCTGAGGCAGTGAGAGCTTCCTCTGCTTATCCTTTTTATTTCAAACCATTATTGGTAGACGGAAAATTGCTTTATGACGGAGGTATGTACAATAACTTTCCTGCTGACATTGCACTAAGTGAGTTCCAGCCGGACATGATTATCGGAGTAAATGCGGCCGGGACAATACCTGAAGTTTCGGAAGACAACATTTTTTCACATCTCAGAGCATTGATGACCACTCCTACCACTTTTTCTGTAATCTGTGAGACGAGTGTTCTGATTGACATTAACACTGATCAATTCGGGGTATTCGACTTCAGCAAACTCAAAGAAATCATTCAAAGCGGTTATGATGCAGCAATGTCTGAAATGGACAGGTTAAAATTCTATGTTCATCGAAAAGCAGATCCTGAATTACTTGCTGAACGGAGGGAAAAGTTCAGAGCAATGAGGGAAGATGTGAAAATCGACCGTCTGCATATTCGGGGAATCAATGAAAGGCAAGCAGGGTATGTAAGGAATGTGGTTAAGCCATCCAAGAATCCAGTGCCGCTTTCAAGGCTCAAATCTTCCTACTTCCAACTTGTAGCAGATCCCAATGTAAAGGCAATTTACCCTGTTCTTGAGTTCAATGATTCAAGTGGATATTTTGATCTCACACTTAATATTGAAAGAGTAAAGGATCTTATCGTGCAGTTTGGAGGAAACCTGTCTTCACGTCCGGTTAGTGAAGCATTCATAGGTTTACAGTACAACATTTGGAGAAAAAGAGCTTATTCACTTTACAGCAATTTCTATTTCGGCAAACTGTACACTTCAGGACAGGTCAGACTCAGGATGCATACACCTGCCAGGATCCCTTACTACATTGAATCAGATGTAACTCTCAATCAGTACGATTTTTTCAAGAGCAGCAATGCCTTCTTCTCGGATCAAAAACCGGCATTCATAGTCAAGTCAGATTACAATTACGGATTTAACGCTGGGATACCTGTCAGGAACAAAGGCCGATTTATCAGTTCTGCATCTTATTTTCAGATTACTGATAATTACTATCAAACTTCAAACTTTTTACAAAAAGACACAGCAGATAAAAGTGTATTCAAAGGCGTCACGGGTGAATTAAATTTTGAACGAAACACCTTGAACAGGAAACAATATGCCAATCAGGGCACTCGCTTTCAAATGAGTATCCGACTGGCGGACGCAAGGGAGCGAAGCATTCCAGGTTCAACTTCGATAGACCGCAGTATAATAAATGATAAGCATACCTGGTATGTAGCCAGAATGCTCTATGATAATTATTACAAACGGAGAGGTAAGCTGAAGTTGGGATTTTATTTAGAAGCCACGACATCCAATATGCCTTTCTTTGTCAACTATATTTCCAGTACTTTGAACGCTCCTGCATTTGAACCATTGACCGAAAGCCAGACTCTCTTCTTGGAAAACTTCAGGGCACATCAGTTTGCCGGGTTTGGCTTGAAGAATGTACTCATGCTCCGATCCAATCTGGACCTTAGAATAGAAGGTTTTGTCTTCATGCCATACCAGGAACTCCTCAGAACAGACGATGGTAAAACTGAATACGGGAGTGTCTTAAGCCGCAGATATTACATTGCAACAGCGAATGCAGTATTTCACAGTCCATTAGGACCGGTCAGCTTTTCCGTGAATTACTATGATGACAGGCCAAATCCTTTTTCAGTACTTTTCCATTTTGGATATTTCATATTCAATAAAAGCGCACTCGATTAAAAAAAAAGCCGGAGAATTCCCGGCTCTGTATTATAATGTTGGCATTAATTATGCCTGCGCTGCAGGGCCTCCAAAATTCATGGGCATGCCTACACCTTCTGTCTGTTTGATAGTTCCATGCACACTTTCGTATTTGGCAATGTTATCAGACAGGGCTCCAAGAAGTCTTTTAGCATGTTGAGGGGTCAGAAGGATTCTGGCTTTAACTTTGGCCTTGGGAACTCCGGGCATCACTTTTACAAAGTCAATTACGAATTCAGAGTTACTATGCGTGATGATTGCCAGGTTGGAATAAATTCCGTCAGCAACTTCTTCTGTCAGTTCTATATTAAGCTGGTTGTTTTGATTCTGATCCATGATTGTTTGTTTTCAGTTTTGTTTATACAAAGGTCGTATAAAATTAAGGGAAAAAAAAGCCGGTATTTTGAAACACCGGCTTTTCATGATTTATTGTGGTTTATTATCTGGCACTCAGCTCTTCTTCCTGTTTAGAAGCCATCAAAAGATCATATTCCTCACGTGAACCCACGATCAGTTTTTCATATTCTCTGAGGCCGGTTCCGGCAGGAATCAGGTGACCAACGATTACATTTTCTTTCAATCCTAGCAGGTCATCGATTTTTCCGTTGACTGCAGCTTCGTTGAGGACTTTTGTTGTTTCCTGGAAGGAAGCAGCAGAAATCCAGCTCTTAGTATGGAGAGAAGCCTGAGTGATACCCTGAAGAACAGGGGAAGAAGTGGCTGCAATCGCATCACGTGCTTCAATAGCTTTCATATCCTTACGCTTGAGCAAAGAATTTTCTTCACGTAGTCTTCTCAGAGTGATGATCTGTCCTGACTTTAATTCCGCACAATCTCCAGGATCGAGTACCACTACTTTATCCATGATTGCGTCATTTTCCTTCATGAAGTCTACCCTGTCAACAAACTCCCTTTCGAGGAATTTTGTATCACCTGGATCATCGATCACAACCTTGCGCATCATTTGGCGAACAATCACTTCAAAATGCTTGTCATTGATCTTAACACCCTGCAAACGGTACACCTCCTGAATTTCATTCACGAGATATTCCTGTACCATAGAAGGACCTTTGATCGCGAGGATGTCACTTGGGGTGATGGCTCCGTCAGAAAGCGGATGACCTGCCTTCACGAAATCATTATCCTGAACCAGAATGTGCTTGGAAAGTGAAACAAGATATTTTTTCACTTCACCGTCTCTGCTTGTGATAATAACCTCGCGGTTACCACGCTTGATGCCACCGTAAGAAACGATACCGTCGATTTCAGAAACAACAGCCGGGTTTGAAGGATTTCTTGCTTCAAACAATTCGGTAACTCTTGGGAGACCACCCGTGATGTCACCTGATTTTCCTGTAGAGCGAGGAATCTTAACAAGCACTTCACCTGCGACAATCTTTTGTCCCTTGTTTACCATGATATGAGCACCAACCGGAATGTTGTAGCCTTTTACAACCTCTTTCTTCTCGTCAATGATTTTAATTGCAGGATTCTTAGTCTTATCTCTGGTATCGATAATTACTTTCTCTTTGTATCCGGTTTGCTCATCCGATTCCTCGCGGAAAGTGATTCCTTCCTCAATGTGATCGAATTCAATTTTTCCGGTTACTTCGGAGATAATAACTGCGTTGAATGGATCCCATTCGCAAATCACTGCTCCTTTCTCCACCATATCACCATGCTTAGCTGAAAGCTTTGCTCCATATGGGATATTTGAGGTAGTTAATATAGTTCCAGTGTTTACATCCACGATTCTGAATTCGCCGGAACGTCCAATTACAACTTCCTGAGTCTTTGCTGCATCTTTTCGGGTAACAGTTTTGACTTCTTCGAATTCAAGTCTTCCGCTGTGCTTAGCCTTGAGTTCGCTTTCTGTTGCACCTTTCTGAGCCGCACCTCCGGTGTGGAATGTACGAAGTGTAAGCTGAGTACCTGGTTCACCGATTGACTGTGCAGCAATAACTCCGACTGCTTCGCCCTTCTGAACCATACGTCCAGTGGCCAGATTTCTTCCGTAACACTTGGCACAAACACCTCTTTCGCTTTCGCAGGTTAGCACTGAACGGATCTCGACTGTTTCAATCGGAGACTCTTCAATCGCGGCTGCAACTTTTTCAATGATTTCCTGACCGGAATTGATCATCAGTTCGCCTGTGAGCGGATGATATATATCGTGCAGTGACACACGTCCGAGAATTCTGTCGTATAGTGACTCAACAACTTCCTCATTATTCTTTAGTGCAGTTTCAGCGAGCCCTCTTAGAGTACCGCAATCTTCATCAGTGATGATCACATCCTGTGCCACATCCACGAGACGTCTTGTGAGATAACCTGCGTCAGCTGTTTTAAGGGCTGTATCCGCAAGACCTTTACGTGCACCGTGAGTGGAGATGAAGTATTCAAGGATTGAAAGACCTTCCTTAAAGTTGGAAAGGATAGGATTCTCGATGATCTCTCCGCCGGTTGAACCGCTCTTTTGCGGCTTAGCCATCAGACCTCTGAGTCCGCCGAGCTGCCTGATCTGTTCTTTTGAACCCCTTGCTCCGGAGTCAAGCATCATATAGATCGAATTGAATCCCTGTCTGTCGCTTGAGAGCTGCTTCATCAGAGTTTCAGTGATTCTTGACACTGTTCGTGTCCAGATATCGATGATCTGGTTGTATCGTTCGTTGAATGTGATGAATCCCATGTTGTAATTGTTCATCACCTCATCAACTTCTGTATTCGCTTTAGAGATCAGATCCTTTTTCACTTCCGGAATCTTTACATCTTCCAGATTGAAGGACAGTCCGCCTTTGAATGCCATACCGAAACCAAGATCCTTGATATCGTCAAGGAATTTTGCAGTCTTGGCGATACCGCACTTCTTGAGAATTTCGCCGATGATATCCCTCAGAGCTTTCTTTGTAAGAAGTTGGTTGATATATCCGGCTTCCTGAGGAACAACCTGATTGAACAACACTCTACCGACTGTTGTATTGATAAGCTGGTAGCTTTTTTCTTCTCCGTTGAATACAGGAATACGAACAGAAATGGAAGCGTGCAGGTCTACTCTGCCTTCGTTGTGTGAGATTATTACCTCTTCAGGTGAATAGAACTTCATGCCTTCACCCTTCACCTGCCTGGTGCTATCGGACTTTCTTTCTTTTGTGATGTAATACAGACCGAGTACCATGTCCTGAGAAGGAACCGTAATTGGCGCTCCGTTCGCAGGATTCAGGATGTTATGAGAAGCAAGCATGAGCATTTGTGCTTCAAGTATCGCAGCATTACCCAGTGGCACGTGTACGGCCATCTGGTCACCGTCGAAGTCGGCGTTGAATGCTGTACACACAAGCGGATGGAGCTGGATAGCTTTGCCTTCGATAAGTTTAGGCTGGAAAGCCTGAATACCCAATCTGTGGAGGGTTGGGGCCCTGTTAAGAAGAACAGGATGTCCTTTAAGTACATTTTCCAATATATCCCAAACCAGTGGATCTTTTCTGTCTACAATTTTCTTTGCAGACTTCACAGTTTTAACCACTCCCCTTTCGATCATCTTACGGATGATAAATGGCTTGAATAGTTCAGCGGCCATGTCTTTTGGAAGACCACATTCGTGCAGTTTCAAATCCGGACCTACCACAATCACAGAACGAGCGGAATAGTCAACCCTCTTTCCAAGGAGATTCTGACGGAACCTTCCCTGTTTTCCTTTCAATGAATCAGAAAGCGACTTAAGAGCCCTGTTGGACTCAGTTTTCACCGCATTCACTTTTCTTGAATTGTCGAAGAGAGAGTCTACAGCTTCCTGAAGCATCCTCTTTTCATTGCGCAGGATGACATCCGGCGCTTTGATTTCGAGGAGTCTCTTCAATCGGTTATTACGGATAATAACCCTTCTGTAAAGGTCGTTAAGGTCAGATGTTGCGAATCGTCCGCCATCCAAAGGAACGAGTGGTCTGAGCTCCGGTGGAATTACAGGAACAACTTTTACAATCATCCATTCAGGACGATTTTCGATATGTTCGTTTGCGCTGCGGAATGCTTCCACTACATTCAGTCTCTTGAGAGCCTCATTCTTTCTCTGCTGAGAAGTTTCGTTGCTTGCCTGGTGACGAAGGTTGTAGGACAACTCATCGAGGTTCAGGCGTGCAAGAAGATCATAAAGAGCCTCAGCACCCATCCTTGCAATGAATTTGTTAGGATCAGTATCGTCCAGATGCTGGTTATCTTTCGGAAGAGTTTCGAGGATTTGGAGATACTCTTCTTCCGTGAGGAAGTCAAGGTATCCGACTCCGTCAGCTTCCTTTATACCTGCCTGGATAACTACATATCTTTCGTAGTAGATAATCATGTCGAGCTTCTTCGTAGGAAGTCCGAGAAGATATCCAATCTTATTAGGAAGTGAACGGAAATACCAGATGTGAGCTACCGGAACAGTTAATGAAATGTGTCCCATGCGTTCACGACGTACTTTCTTTTCTGTCACCTCAACACCGCAGCGGTCACAAACGATACCCTTGTAGCGTATCCTTTTGTATTTGCCACAGTGGCATTCCCAGTCTTTCACCGGTCCGAAGATTCGTTCACAGAACAAACCATCGCGCTCCGGTTTGTAAGTTCGGTAGTTTATAGTTTCAGGCTTCAGCACCTCTCCGCTTGACTGCTCCAGGATGTGTTCCGGGGAGGCAAGACTGATGATGATCTTGCTGAAGTTTGATTTGATTTTTATTTCTTTTCTGGTTGCCATCTTCTTTAGTTTTTTGTTTGGGAATTCTGAATTAATGAATCAATGCACTGAAAGATGATTAGTCGAGAGTAACCTTGAGACCAAGGCCTCTGAGTTCATGCAACAATACATTGAAAGACTCCGGAATTCCCGGTGTAGGCAGGTTATCACCCTTTACAATTGCCTCATAAGTCTTAGCTCTTCCGATTACATCGTCAGATTTCACAGTCAGAATTTCCTGCAGAATATTGGCGGCTCCGAATGCTTCGAGAGCCCAAACTTCCATTTCTCCGAACCTTTGTCCACCGAACTGGGCCTTACCGCCGAGTGGTTGCTGAGTGATGAGTGAATATGGTCCGATAGACCTTGCGTGCATCTTGTCATCCACCATGTGACCGAGTTTCATCATGTAGATGATACCCACAGTAGCCGGCTGGTCAAAACGCTGACCTGTTCCTCCGTCATAGAGATAACTGGATCCGAACTTAGGCAGTCCGGCTTTAGAGACATACTCATCGATCTGTTCAAGAGTAGCGCCGTCGAAAATAGGAGTTGAGAATTTCATTCCAAGCTTTTCACCCGCCCATGCAAGAATCGTTTCATAAATCTGACCAAGGTTCATTCGGGAAGGTACGCCAAGTGGATTGAGTACGATGTCAACCGGCGTTCCGTCTTCCAGGAATGGCATGTCTTCATCACGAACAATCTTGGCTACGATACCCTTGTTACCGTGGCGTCCTGCCATCTTATCACCCACTTTAAGCTTACGCTTCTTGGCGATATATACTTTGGCAAGTTGAACGATACCAGCAGGAAGTTCGTCTCCGACCTGGAGAGCAAACTTTTTACGCTTATACAGACCTGTAACATCATTGAATTTGATGTTGTAGTTGTGAAGCAACTGCTTAATCTGATCATTCTTCTCTTTGTCTGTTGTCCACTTTTCAGGATTAACAGTTTCATAGTTGATTTCAGAAAGCATCTTCTGAGTGAATTTTGCACCTTTAGGAATGATTACTTCCTTGAAGATGTCAGTCACGCCCTGAGAAGTCTTGCCGCTCACCAATACAAAAAGTTTGTCGATGAGTTTCTGTTTCAATTCAGGAACAGCCTGGTTGTATTCTTTGTCGAGTTTCTCAAGCTGAACTTTTTCATCGTTCTTCTGAGTCTTGTCCTTATTGATTACACGGCTGAAAAGTCTCTTGTCGATTACAACACCTTTTACAGAAGGTGGAACTTTCAATGATGCATCCTTTACATCTCCCGCTTTGTCACCGAAGATTGCACGAAGAAGTTTTTCTTCAGGCGAAGGATCTGTCTCACCTTTAGGAGTGATTTTTCCGATGAGGATATCACCTTCCACCACTTCTGCTCCGATGCGGATAATTCCGTTCTCATCGAGTTCGCGGGTAGCTTCTTCACTTACATTAGGAATATCAGCGGTAAGTTCTTCCATACCTCTCTTGGTATCCCTTACTTCGAGGCTGTACTCATCCACGTGAATAGATGTGAAGATATCTTCGCGGATAACTCTTTCAGAAATTACAATAGCATCCTCGAAGTTGTAACCTTTCCATGGCATGAATGCCACTTTCAGGTTTCTTCCAAGAGCAAGTTCTCCGTTTTGCGTAGCATATCCTTCAGAAAGCACCTGACCTTTTTTTACTTTCTGACCTTTCACCACAATTGGTTTCAGGTTGATGCAAGTGCTTTGGTTAGTCTTCTGGAATTTTGTCAGAGAGTACGATTTAACATCGTCCTCGAAACTTACGAGCTTTTCATTCTCCTTGCGGTTATAGCGGATCACGATTTCTTTCGAGTCTACATATTCGACTACGCCATCACCTTCCGCATTGATCAACACGCGTGAGTCACGTGCAACAAGTCCTTCAAGACCTGTCCCTACGATAGGAGCTTCAGGCCTGAGCAGAGGCACGGCCTGGCGCTGCATGTTTGATCCCATGAGAGCACGGTTCGCGTCATCGTGCTCAAGGAATGGAATGAGAGATGCCGCAATTGAAGCGATCTGGTTAGGACCAACATCAATCAGATTGATTTTCTCAGGTTCAACTACCGGGAAGTCTCCTTCATAGCGAGCTTTCACCCTGTTATCAAGAAACTCTCCTTTTTCATTTACGTTCGCATTCGCCTGAGCGATAACCCTGTTGTCTTCTTCTTCAGCAGTCAGGTAAATCACCTGCTCATTCACATCTACCATTCCGTTTGTAACAGTGCGGTATGGAGTTTCTATGAAACCAAGGTTATTAATTTTCGCATATACACAAAGCGAAGAAATCAGACCGATGTTCGGGCCTTCAGGAGTTTCAATTGTGCAAAGTCGTCCGTAGTGAGTATAATGTACGTCACGAACTTCGAATCCTGCTCTTTCACGTGAAAGACCTCCTGGTCCGAGTGCAGACAGACGGCGCTTGTGAGTAATCTCAGCAAGAGGATTTGTCTGATCCATGAACTGAGAAAGCTGGTTTGTTCCGAAGAAAGAGTTGATCACTGAAGACAGAGTCTTCGCGTTGATCAGATCAGTCGGAGTGAACACTTCATTATCCCTCACGTTCATTCTTTCTCTGATGGTTCTTGCCATACGTGCAAGTCCAACTCCGAACTGAGAATACAGCTGTTCACCTACGGTACGGACACGTCTGTTAGAAAGGTGATCGATATCATCCACTTCAGCTTTTGAATTCACCAGCTGAATGAGCTGGCGAATGATTTCGATAATATCCTGCTTAGTTAGTACACGGATATCATCTTCAATCTCGAGGCCGAGTTTTTTATTGATTCTATAGCGTCCGACATCCCCAAGGTCATAACGCTTATCAGAGAAGAACAACTTGTCAATGATTCCCCTTGCTGTTTCCTCATCCGGTGGCTCGGCATTTCTGAGCTGCCTGTAAATATGTTCTACCGCTTCCTTTTCGGAGTTGGATGTATCTTTTTGAAGAGTATTGTAAATGATTGCGTAATCATTGGTGTTCATATCTTCCTTGTGCAGGATGATAGATTTCACGCCTGATTCGATGATAAGATCGAGGTGATCTTCTTCTACGATGGTTTCCCTTTCTATAATTACTTCATTACGCTCGATGGAAACAACTTCACCTGTGTCCTCATCCACGAAATCCTCTACCCATGACTTAAGCACACGAGCTGCAAGTTTTCTTCCGAGGATATTTTTGATTCCAGACTTAGTCACTTTGAATTCGTCAGCAAGTCCGAAGATTTCAAGGATTTCCTTATCTGTCTGATAACCTATTGCACGCAACAATGTAGTTACAGGGAATTTTTTCTTCCTGTCGATGTAAGCATACATGACACTGTTGATGTCAGTTGCGAATTCAATCCAGGATCCTTTAAAAGGAATTACCCTGGCTGAATAAAGTTTAGTTCCGTTCGCGTGACGGCTTTGTCCGAAGAACACGCCCGGTGAACGGTGAAGCTGGGACACAACCACTCTTTCAGCACCGTTTATGACAAATGTGCCTTTAGGAGTCATATAAGGGATCGTACCCAGGTACACATCCTGCACAATTGTTTCGAAATCTTCGTGTTCAGGATCGGTACAATACAGTTTTAGTTTGGCTTTCAGCGGAACGCTGTAAGTCAGACCTCTCTCTATGCACTCTTCGATTGAGTAGCGAGGAGGATCAATAAAATAGTCAAGGAATTCCAGAACGAAATTGTTCCTTGAATCAGAAATCGGAAAATTTTCACTGAAAACTTTGAACAGGCCTTCCTGTTGACGATTGTCTGAAGTTGTTTCAAGCTGGAAAAAGTCTTTGAATGACTTAAGCTGGATATCCAGGAAGTCAGGATATTCAATTGTATGTTTACTTGTTGAGAAGTTAATTCTCTTGCTGGGGTTTATGGCTATTGACACGTTGCTGGGGTTTAGTTATTGAATTGATATTTTTTAACTTTTAATGCAGGGGTACATTTCAGAGTTAAAAAAGGATATAGACCCTCCCGGACCGTAGGCCCGGAAAGGTCTATAAAGGAGCGCAAACAGAAGCCAGTAGCTTACTTAACTTCAACTTCTGCGCCCGCTTCTTCCAGTTGTGTTTTGATAGAGTTAGCTTCCTCTTTGGAAACTCCTTCTTTCACTGGCTTTGGAGCACCGTCTACCAGGTCTTTTGCTTCTTTAAGACCAAGACCGGTCATTTCCTTCACCAGTTTCACGATATTCAGTTTCGCGCCACCTGGCGACTTCAGGATAACATCGAAAGATGTCTTCTCAGCAGCAGCAGCGCCATCGCCACTACCACCAGCTGGAGCAGCAACTGCAACAGCTGCAGCAGCTGGCTCGATGCCATAGTCATCTTTCAGGATTTTCGCGAGTTCATTTACTTCTTTTACCGAGAGGTTTACAAGCTGCTCGGCAAATGTCTTGAGATCTGCCATTTTTATTTGGTTTTAATTGTTAATGATTTCAGTTTGAATTAATATAATTGGTTGGAAGCATTCTTTTTTTACTGAACTACGCTGGACGCTCGGAGAGAGTCTTCACGATACCCGCGAGTTTGCCACCGCTGCTCTGGAGAGCAGAAACAACATTCTTAGCAGGAGACTGGAGCAATCCGATGATGTCGCCGATGAGTTCGTTCTTAGACTTCAGAGCGGTGAGCATATCAAGCTGGTTTTCTCCGAGAAATACAGCGGTTTCAACCCAGGCACTCTTCAGTAGAGGTTTTTCACTACCACCTTTGCGGAATTCCTTGATAAGCCTTGCAGGAACATTCCCTGTTTCTGAGAACATCAAGGCACTTGTACCTTTGAGTGTGGAGAAAAGCTCTTTGTAAGACTCATCGCTCTGCTTCTCCATTGCCTTGCGAATGAGTGTGTTTTTGGCAACAAGCATTTTCACACCCTTCTTGAAGCACAGGCTGCGGAGTTTGTTTGTTTTCTCCACGGTAAGCGCTGAAGTGTCTGTGATATATACTGTAGGATATTTTTCCAATAGTTCAGTGATCTCGCCAATGATCACGTCCTTTTCTTCTTTTTTCATATCAGGTTACGTTTTATAGTTTGTCCGGACGAGATCCCGGTTTATGACAATGATTTTGTATCAATCTGCACTGAAGGGCTCATGGTGCTACTCATGTACACACTCTTCATGTAAGTGCCTTTTGCTGCCGATGGCTTCAGCTTGATGATTGTGTGAAGAAGTTCATTTGCGTTCTCAGCGATTTGCTTGGAGTCAAAAGAAACCTTGCCTACAGATGCATGAATACTGCCCTGCTTATCGACTTTGAAATCGATTTTACCTGCCTTTACTTCTGTTACAGCTTTCGCAATGTCTGTGGTCACCGTACCAGTCTTTGGATTAGGCATCAGGTTACGAGGTCCGAGAACCTTACCGAGTTTACCAACTTTACCCATTACGCTTGGCATGGTGATAACTACATCAATGTCTGTCCATCCCTGCTCGATCTTCTGGATATAATCATCCAATCCGACAAAATCCGCTCCTGCTTCTTTCGCTTCAGCTTCTTTGTCTGGAGTACAGAGTACAAGTACTTTCTTAGTCTTACCTGTACCGTGCGGCAGAGTCACCACACCACGAACCATCTGATTAGCTTTACGGGGATCTACACCAAGGCGGATACTCAGATCAACTGAAGCATCGAACTTTGCAGTGGTAATGTCCTTAACGATTTTAGCAGCGTCAGCCAGGTTGTAAGACTTACTCTGATCAACTTTTGCCAGAGCTTGTTTTCTCTTTTTACTGATTTTTGGCATTGCAATTAAGTTTTGAAGTTCAAACGGGTTTGATGGGATCTCCCCCTCCTCCTGTGAATAAATATGTTGTTCAGAATTCAAGTGCCCTGTGAAAGGGAAGCGAATTCGATTAGAAAGGTTTCTCTCCTTCTACATTAATACCCATACTGCGGGCAGTACCAGCAACCATACTCATTGCTGATTCGATGGTGAAGCAGTTCAGGTCAGGCATTTTGATTTCTGCAATCTGACGCACCTGATCCCAGCTTACTGATCCAACTTTGTTTCGGTTTGGTTCTTTAGATCCACTCTTGATTTTCGCGAGTTCAAGCAACTGAACTGCGGCAGGAGGAGTCTTAATGATGAAGTCGAAAGACTTATCAGTATAAACCGTGATAATTACCGGCAAAACTTTGCCAGCCTGATCCTGGGTTCTTGCATTGAACTGTTTGCAGAACTCCATGATGTTAACTCCCTTTGCACCCAATGCAGGACCAATTGGAGGCGCAGGGTTAGCGGCTCCGCCCTTTACCTGAAGTTTTATGTATGTACTTATTTCTTTTGCCATGGCTTGTAAAATTATTGAGACTTGAGCGTATCAGCGTGAATTTGAGGTGAAAACAGTGGAAGCCTGTATCGTCTCTGCATCCGTGAATGCGTGTCTCTATATTGATTATTCTTTTTCGACTTGCATATAATTTAGCTCAAGCGGTGTCTTCCTTCCGAAGATTTTCACCATTACCTTGAGTTTTTTCTTCTCTTCATTAATCTCTTCAATCACGCCGCTGAAACTGTTGAACGGACCATCTATCACCTTCACGGTTTCTCCCACCACATAAGGCACACTCATCACGGTTTCACTGTCTGCCAGTTCATCCATTTTTCCAAGAATTCGGCTGACCTCAGCAGGGCGTAATGGAGCAGGGGGTTCACCTTTGGCTCCCAGGAAAGAAATCACTCCGGTAACATTCTCAATGATGTGAGGAATTTCACCGGTCAGAGTTGCTTCGATAAGCACATAACCTGGAAGGATGTTTCTTTCCTTGCTTACCTTTTTCCCGTTACGGATCTGGTAAAACTTTTCAGTCGGAATTAAAATCTGAGAAACGTAATCATTCAGTTTGAGACGATTGATCTCATGCTCAATGTATTGTTTCACTTTTTTCTCCTTACCGCTGATTGCACGCACTACATACCATTTTTTCACCAGCTCCTTAGGATTTGTTGCTTCAGTCATCTTTCCCTCCGATTATCCAATCATTTTATAGAACAGGTTCATGAAAGACTGGAATGAGAAGTCCATCGCGAAAATAATGAGAGTGATAATGAGTGTAGCCACCATGACCACAACCACGCTACTTTGGAGCTCCTCCCATGAAGGCCAGGATACCTTATGTACAAGTTCGTTGTAACTTTCCTTAAAGTATGCAGCTATTTTGCTCATATCTGATTTTTTTAATTAATCACCTGGTTCAGTTCAAATTTCTTCCCCTCGGTTTGATCAGCACGGGTGGAGAGACTCGAACTCCCAGCCAACGGTTTTGGAGACCGCTACTCTACCAATTGAGCTACACCCGTGTACTCAGGTCCGTGGAAGACATTAAGAAATCCGCCGGATAATGACAGGAAACAGCAGACTGTGTTTCCACCGCCTGCTGTCACCTGAATTTTATACCTGATTACTTGATGATATCAGTAACCTGGCCCGCACCCACTGTACGACCACCTTCACGGATAGCGAAGCGGAGACCTTTATCCATTGCAACAGGCTGGATGAGGGTAACAGTGATAGTTACGTTATCACCAGGCATTACCATTTCACGTCCTTCTGGAAGTGTAATCTCACCGGTAACGTCGGTAGTACGCAGGTAGAACTGCGGACGATATTTATTGTGGAAAGGAGTGTGGCGACCGCCTTCTTCTTTCTTCAGTACATAGATTTCAGCTTTGAACTCAGTGTGAGGAGTGATTGAACCAGGCTTAGCCACAACCATTCCGCGGCGGATATCGGTTTTCTCGATACCACGGAGGAGCAGACCAACGTTATCACCAGCCTCACCTCTGTCAAGGATTTTACGGAACATTTCCACACCGGTAACAGTAGACTTCAGTGATTTCTCTTGCATTCCGATGATTTCGACTTCTTCTCCGGAGTTGATTACACCGCGCTCGATACGCCCTGTAGCAACTGTACCACGACCTGTGATTGAGAATACATCTTCAACCGGCATAAGGAATGGCTTGTCAACTTCACGAGGAGGAATTGGAATGTAAGTATCTACAGCATTCATTAGCTGCATGATTGTTTCAACCCATTTAGCATCCTTATTCAGACCACCAAGAGCAGAACCACGTATGATAGGAGTATTGTCGCCGTCAAATTCGTAGAAGCTGAGAAGCTCACGGATTTCCATTTCAACAAGGTCAAGGAGTTCAGGATCGTCAACCATGTCCACTTTGTTCATGAACACAACGATTTTCGGAACACCTACCTGACGAGCAAGGAGGATGTGCTCACGAGTCTGAGGCATTGGACCGTCAGTAGCAGCAACAACCAGGATAGCACCGTCCATTTGAGCGGCACCAGTAACCATGTTTTTTACGTAGTCAGCGTGACCAGGACAGTCAACGTGAGCGTAGTGACGGTTATCAGTCTGATATTCTACGTGAGCAGTGTTAATGGTAATACCACGCTCTTTTTCTTCTGGAGCGTTGTCGATAGAATCAAATGAACGCAATTCAGCAAAACCTTTTTCCGCAAGCACCGTGGTGATTGCAGCAGTAAGAGTGGTTTTACCGTGATCTACGTGACCGATTGTTCCGATATTTACGTGTGGTTTGGAACGGTCGAATTTTTCTTTTGCCATGGCAATGGATATTTAAGTGATTAGAGTTTAACTGAAATTGTTTATGATCAAGAACCGAATAGTGGTAGCTGGAAGCGCATCTGTACTATTCAGCAGTAATAATAATAGAGCCAATGACCAGGATCGAACTGGTGACCTCATCCTTACCATGGATGTGCTCTACCAACTGAGCTACATTGGCCGGAAATTACTGGAGCGGAAGACGGGGCTCGAACCCGCCACCCTCAGCTTGGAAGGCTGATGCTCTACCAAATGAGCTACTTCCGCTTGTTGTCATTCCGGTTTCATTTTCCTGCAAAGTTTGAATGTGCATTGCAGGTAAATGGAAACGCATCCCATCAAAGAATGAGTGGGGAGAGAAGGATTCGAACCTTCGAAGCTTGCGCAACGGATTTACAGTCCGTCCCATTTGGCCACTCTGGTATCTCCCCTTCTCGGTTAATTGAATAACTGCATAAATTTTAAAGAACAAGAGCCGATGGAGGGATTCGAACCCCCGACCCACTGATTACAAATCAGTAGCTCTGGCCAACTGAGCTACATCGGCGAATTTGTTCGATTTTCAACGAACGCACTACCCTTAAAAAAGGGAGTGCAAATTTAGAAAAGGACTTTTGAATTGCCAATTTTCCTGAAAAATAATTTTAAAAAGATTTTTCAGCTTATTATTAGGGAGTTAAGTAAATAATAAAGGGCTAAACTCGTTTTTCCATCAAAAAAGCACATAGTTTAGCTTAGGCTTGAATTAGGAGATGACTTTAGCCAGTGGGTAACGTTTTTTCCACATCTTGAAAGCGGACATGCTGTGCACTACCATCAATGTTTTGTGGTCAAGTTGAACTTTAATCCTTGTCGTGGCATCCTGTTCAACCTGTTTAATTGGCTTTGCCTTCTTTTTTGGGCGTCTTTTCATAAAAATTAATAATAATCGAAATGTGGTAAGACAACAAGCGTGTCAGTAAAATGTTTATCGGATCAAATCATCGGTAATTAATACAATTCAGGATAATCAATATTTTAATGAATTGTACATTATTCTAATCAAAAATCCAATATCATTTAGCAACCAAAGAAACGATTCTAATCGGATTTAATTCGTTAAGCTTTGTTAATGACTGAAAATAATTATAAATCTTTAATAATCAAAGATATAATTTTAATAAAAAACAATTGAATAGGGTAACTAAAATGATGAAATCTTCTCGAGAAGGTCCACCAGGCGGTTACTATAGCCAATTTCATTGTCATACCAGCCTACAACTTTCACCATATTTCCCAGAACTGTGGTCAATTGCGCGTCAAAAATGCAGGATGCAGGATTTCCAACTATATCGATAGAAACAATTGGATCTTCAGTATAATCCAATATGCCTTTGTATTGACCGGCAGCACAATCTTTGAATTTCTCATTAATTTGTCCTTCACTAACTTCTTTTTTCAACACGCAAGTAATATCAGTCAGTGAACCATCAGCTGTAGGCACCCTTACTCCTGCTCCACCGAGCTTTCCGTCCAAGTGAGGAAGCACTTCACCCAAGGCCTTTGCAGCTCCTGTTGTTGTAGGTATTATTGAAACTGCAGCAGCTCGTGCTCGTCTCAAATCCTTATGCGGAGCATCGTGAATATTCTGATCACCGGTGTAACTGTGAATAGTTGTGACAAAAGCACTTTCGATACCCCAATTATCATCAAGAATTTTTATCAGGGGTGCAGCATTATTGGTTGTACAAGAGGCATTGCTAACAATCAGGTCTTCAGCAAGGAGTTCATGATCATTTACACCCAGGACAATAGTTTTAATTTTATCTTTTCCTTTGGAGGGCGCAGAAAGTACTACTTTTTTCGAGCCTGCTTTTAAATGAAGCTCTGCTCCCTGTTTATCGGTAAACTTGCCTGTACATTCTAGTACTACGTCGACTCCCAGCTTTTTCCATGGCAGGTTGGCAGGATCTTTCTCACTTAGACATTCAATGCTTTTTCCGTTGATCACAATATGGTGATCTGTAGAATCAACCTTGCCATTGAACCGGCCGTGTATTGAATCGTATTTGAAAAGATGCGCAAGAGTTTTATTGTCGGTAAGATCATTAATAGCTACCAGTTCAAGATTCGTTTTACTTAGAATAACGCGTGTAGTCATTCTTCCAATACGGCCGAAACCGTTAATCGCGATGCGAATTTTTTTCATAAATGATTAATGGTTCGACAAAACTATTATAATTCTAACAATTAACTCAAACATCCATAAGGGATCTCAGATAATGTCACAAAAAATGCAAAGAAAACAACAATTCTTGCACTCAATTACTTCATCATTCATTTGTGAGGTGTGAATAAAAACGTTCAGTTCACATAGCAGCAAATTTCTAACCGTAAACAAAGCTTTCCTATCCTACTGAAAAAGAAGACTATTTTTTCTTGTAATTAACTAATCAGAAAACAAATCGGAAGAAAATAAAAACCGGAACATGAAGATTGTTACACTTCATATTCCGGCGTCAAAATAAAAGCTTTAAAAAAGATTACTGAACCAAAATCCTTATCACATTTGACTTCTCCCCTATTCTATCAAATGAAACCATGTAAATACCTTTTGGATATTTACCTAAATCCATCTCAAGGATATTGGCTCCTGATTTGACCTGTATTTTCTCAGTCTGGATTTCTTTGCCAAGAATATCCCTTAGAATAACAAAGTATTCTGAGTCAGAAGTTGAGTTCATACTGAAGGTGACACGGCCCGATGTCGGATTTGGAAATGCTTTCAGATCCTCAATTGCCATGTCATGGTTGGTGGTACGGCAACCAAGATTGACCATAACTGTAGATCGTCCTGGCTGACTTGCACCACAACTGTTCACAGCATTAACCGTGATGATTGCCTGATTCGAAGTTGCAGAATTATAGTTCACTGTTGCTGATGTGCCAGTTGGACTAATGGTAGCACCTCCTGTAATAGACCAAGTATAAGACACAGCACCTGAAACAGGTAGAATTGTGTAATTCACTGCTGAATTGGATTTGCAAACAGACAATGGTCCGTTCGGATCAGAAGGAACGCCTGGACGAGCAGTGACTGAATAACACCTTTCAACACCAGGTCCGCACGAATTAACGGCAGCAACACATATGTTTCCTGTGCCGGTAAAGGCAGGTGTGAAATTCACCGTGATTGACAAGCCTGTGTTGGCAGTGATATTAACTCCCGCAGGTACAGTCCACGCATAGCTGGTTGCATTAGCCACAGCCGCTATGCTGTAGGTAACACCGGAAAGATTACACAGGTTCGTACCTGGACCGGAAATAGAACCTGGCTGAAGCGGTGTTGATCGAATTGTATAACTCTTTGTAAACGGTCCGCAAGCACTTGAGGTAGTTACATTAAGAGAACCAGTGGTGAAATTCGGGCCAAAGTTTACTACGCATGAATTAAGGTTTGAAGAAACCACTGTCATATCGCCAATTGTTGACCATACATAAGAGTTACCTGCTCCAATCACAGGATTGATGCTATAATTGACATTGCTGGTGTTAGCGCAGGCAAAGGCAGGCCCGTTCAAGGAGTTGGAATGCACAGGAATTCCAGTAATCAGTACTGATCTTGGCGATGATATACCAATACAGTTCTGAGCTGTGACCGACACCGTACCTTGTCCAAAGCCTGAAGGAATACTAACCTGTATAGAATTAGTTCCGTTTCCGCTCAGGATTGACAACCCTGTTCCTGAAACTGTCCACATATAGGTGGAAGTGTTCGGAACTGCAGGCACAGAATAAGTAACTACAATTGGCCCACAAGGGTTAACTGGACCTACAATATTTCCTGGTTGAGCCGGCTTTGCGGTAAACACAGGGATATTCATGCATGCTTGCATTCCGCTTCCGCAACTATTTACAGGTACAACACAGATAAATCCTCCTGAATAATTAGAACTTATGCTGACGGTAATGGAATTTGTATTTGAACTGCCGGTGATACCGGAAGGCAGCAACCAATCATATGAACTTGCTCCTGAAACCGGGGCAATAGAATAAATTATTCCAGAGTTATTTCTGCATACACCATTTGGTCCGGAAATGGTACCTGCAGGATCCGGCAATACACCGACTCCCGGAACATTACCAGTGAGTCTGGCGGTACATCCATTCTGATCAGTAACAGTAACTGAATAACTTCCAGCAGCAAGTCCTGTTGCAGGATTGGTAGTTTGATTATCAGACCACAAATATGTGTAAGGAGGGGTTCCGCCAGAAACATTGGCTGTGGCGGTACCATTTGATATTCCGCAATTGGCCGCTGTGACACTCATATTACCGGAAATTTTACCCGGCTCTGTGATCGTAGCTGAACAAACAGCAGTACATCCTGCGGCATCACTTACAATATACGAATATGTATCAGCACTGAGACCTGAAGTTGATCCAGTAATAATGTATGGAGGAATACCACCTGTGATATTCAGAGATACACTTCCGTCGGAGCCACCAAAACATGAAACATGGCTAACGACTGAGCAATTCACTGCAAGTCCACTTGAAATGGTAATATTCAGAATTGATGTATGCGGACATCCCGATGCATTGGTAGAAACATGAGTATATGTTCCACTATTGAGGTAAGTCACATTGTTCACAGACCAGGTGTAGCTTCCGCATGCAACAACATTCGTGGAAGACTGGCTGCTGCTATTAATAGTCAAAATCAGAGTATAAGTGTGCGGACAACCATTTTGGTTCAGACCAGAATGAGTATATGTTCCGCTGCTCGTATACGTATTACCATTCACATTCCACATAAAAGAGTTGCAGGCAGTCGCGGATTCAGATGAAGATGTACCCTGATGGATTGTCAGCTGTAACATATAGGTATGCTGACATCCGGCTGCATTAGTGCCTACATGAAAGTAGGTTCCGCTCTGAGTATATGTTGTATTATTAACAGGCCAAAAATAGCTATTGCATGCAATCACAGATTCACTTGATGCAGTGTTTTGATTGATAGTCAGATTTAAAGTGCTTAGATGCGTACATCCTGATGCATTCGTCTTGCTATGCGTGAACACTCCGCTCTGAGTATACGTCTGGCCATTTTCAGGCCAGGTATAGAAATTGCATGCACTTATTGTGCTGCTTGATGAAGTGTTATTATTAATCGTAAGGCTGATAGTAGCTGTATGAGGACATCCAGAAGCATTGGTGCTTACATGAGTGTAAGTGCCGCTCTGAGTGTAAGTCTGTCCGTTTTCTGACCAAACATAGCTGTCGCATGCCGTGGCTGATACAGACGAACTTGAACTGTTATTGATAATCAGGATTAGGGTAGCGGTATGAGGGCATCCAGAAGCATTGGTGCTTACATGAGTGTAAGTGCCACTTTGAGTGTAAGTCTGTCCGTTCTCTGACCAAATATAACTGTCGCATGTAGTCGCTGATACAGACGAGCTTGAACTATTAGTGATAGTCAGGATCAGAGTGGCTGTATGAGGGCATCCCGAAGCATCGGTGCTTACTTGAGTGTAAGTGCCACTCTGCGTGTAAGTCTGACCGTTTTCTGACCAAACATAACTGTCGCATGCCGTCGCTGATACAGAAGAACTTGTGCTATTATTGATAGTCAGGATCAGAGTGGCAGTATGAGGGCATCCCGAAGCATTGGTGCTTACATAAGTGTAAGTACCGCTCTGAGTGTAAGTCTGACCATTTTCTGACCAAACATAACTGTCACATGTAGTCGCTGATACAGACGAGCTTGAACTGTTATTGATAGTCAGTATCAGGGTAGCTGTATGAGGACATCCAGAAGCATTGGTGCTTACAAATGTGTAAGTACCGCTCTGAGTGTAAGTCTGGCCGTTTTCTAACCAAATATAACTGTCGCATGCCGTGGCTGATACAGACGAACTTGAGCTATTATTGATAGTCAGGATCAGGGTAGCTGTATGAGGACATCCAGAAGCATTAGTGCTTACATGAGTGTAAGTGCCGCTCTGAGTGTAAGTCTGTCCATTCTCTGACCAAACATAGCTGTCGCATGCCGTGGCTGATACAGACGAACTTGTACTGTTATTGATAGTCAGGATTAGGGTAGCGGTATGAGGGCATCCAGCAGCATTGGTGCTTACATGTGTATAAGTACCGCTCTGAGTGTATGTCTGTCCGTTTTCCGACCAAACATAGCTGTCACATGCCGTCGCTGATATCGACGAGTTTGAACTGCTATTGACAATCAGTATCAACGTTGAAGTGTGCGAACAACCAGATGCGTTTGTACTCATGTGAATGTATGTTCCGCTCTGATTATAAGTCTGATCATTTACTGCCCATAAATAATTATCACATACTGTTGCAGACATTGAAGAACTGCTGCTGTAATTAATTGTCAGGTTCAACGTATTCGTATGTGGACATCCATTTGCGTTTGTAGTCATATGAGTATATACTCCGCTCTGTGTGTATGTTTGACCATTCAAAGACCATACATAAGAATCACAGGCAGTTACTGTCTGAGATGAGGAAGAACTTGCTTTGATTGTCAGATTCAATATGTAGATGTGTACACATCCGTTCGCATTTGTACCCTGGTGCGTCCTTGTACCGTTTGTGGTGTAGGTAACCCCGTTGACCGGCCAGGTATAGCTGTCACAAGCAACAATTGTCTGGCTGGATTGTGTATTAGGGTGAATGGTCAGGTTCAGTGTATATGTATGAGAACATCCAAATTGATTTGTTCCAACATGAGTATATACACCCGAATTAAAATATTTGATATTATTTACTGGCCATGTATAATCCCTGCATGCAACAACAGTTTCAGATGAAGATGTATTTGGATTAATGGTCAAGTGTAAAGTTGTCAAGTGCGGACATCCAAATGAATTAGTACCAAGGTGAGTATAAGTCCCGCTCTGAGTATAGGTTTGATTGTTGAGAGACCAGGTATAAGAATTGCAGGCTGTGACATTCATGGAAGAACTACTGCTTGAATTTATCGTCAAATTCAAAACAAATGTGTGAGTACAGCCGGATGCATTTATACTAGTATGCATGTACGTACCTGATTGAAAATATGTCTGATTATTCAATGACCATGTATAACTATCACATTCAGTTACAGTCTGATTAGAGCTTGTACTGGCTCTTATTTCAAGAATAAGGAAATATGTATGTATACAGCCACTTGCATTTACATCATGGGAAGTATATGTTCCGCTTTGTGTATATGTAAGTCCTGTTTTATCCCAAGTATAGGAATCGCACGAAGAAATACTGGAAGTTGAAGATGTACTCAAATTGATAGTCAGATCCAGGGTAAATGTATGGGTACACCCATTCACGTTCAGTCCCTGATGAGTATAAATACCTGAAGCAGTATATGTCTGCCCGTTTACAGACCAGGTGTAAGCATCACATGCTGATTCATTCTGAAAAGAACTAGTACTGTTGTTAATAGTCAGAATAAGTGTTTCTGTGTGCGGACATCCGGCAGCATTTGTACTTACATGAGTGAAAGTTCCGCTTTGAGAATATGTTTGTCCGTTTTCTGCCCATACATAACTGTCACAGGCGGTCACGGTGGTGGTGCCTGATGTGCTGCTGTTGATGGTCAGTACCAGTGTCTGGGTATGATCGCAACCGGCAGCATTCTGAGTTACGTGCGTGAAGGTGCCGCTCTGGGTATAGGTCTGTCCATTGCCCAAAGGTCCGCTCCAGGTGTAACTGTCACAGGCAGTGACAGTGCTTGTACCGGAGGTGCTGCTGTTGATCGTCAGCACAAGGGTCTGCGTATGATCGCAACCGGCAGCATTCTGAGTCACATGAGTGAAGGTGCCGCTGGCTGTATAAGTCTGTCCGTTTCCAAGCGGACCGCTCCAGATGTAGCTGTCACAGGCGGTCACGGTAGTGGTGCCTGATGTGCTGCTATTAATTGTCAGTATCAGCGGTTGGGTATGATCGCATCCG